>NZ_FNZO01000003.1:0-331991 GCF_900109305.1 Paenibacillus sp. cl141a | reverse complement strand
TTAGAGGAAGTTTTTCTTGCGATATCAGGAAGAACCTGAATTTGTGGTATGCTGTTCATGGAAAAAGATTTGATCGGGCTTTATTTACCCTATCCCTATTAAGGAGGCGCAACAAGCGTGAACATTCCGCTGATACTACCTGAAGACCAACCCGTCCTGCTGCTCGACCGGACCGATAATTTATCGCACCAGGACGTGCTGTATCATTTTGCGCTGGACGAGCTTTTATGCAGGCTGACCGGAGAGGGCGGGCCCGCCATCTGCCATCTGTGGCGGCATCCGCGCGCCTTTGTCATGGGCGTGCGCGACAGCCGCCTGCCCCAGGCGCTGCAAGGAGAGGCCCACCTTCGTTACCTCGGCTATGACACCGCCGTTCGCCATTCGGGCGGTGCCGCAGTGCCCTTGGACGCGGGCGTGGTGAACCTCTCCCTCATCCTTCCGTTTTCCTCCGCCGGACCGGCGCCTGATTTCCATCAAGACTTTGAAGTTATGGTGGAGCTGATCCGGGAAGCCCTCCGCGGTACGGGCCAAAACGTCGATACCGGCGAAATTGCCGGCGCCTTCTGCCCCGGTACGTTTGATCTCAGCATCGGCGGCCTCAAATTTTGCGGCATTGCCCAGCGGCGGCAGCGGAAAGCCTTCATTATCCAGGCTTTTATCATTGCCGAAGGTTCGGGCAGCGAACGCGCCCGGCTGGTTCGTTCCTTCTATGATATCGCCGCCGTAGGAGCAGATCCCAAGCAATATCCTTTAGTAGAAGCTGACAGCACGGCGAGCCTTGAGGAACTGACCAACATCGGCATCGGCTTCGACGCGGTGCATCAATTCACGGCAGCCGTTAAAGGGGTCATTCGAGGATGGCAGGCAGGCAAGGATTTGGCCGAAGCGGCTTCCAGGTTTACGATGCCTGGGGCTGAAGATATCCGCATTATGGCTGAACAGATGCATCAGCGGTATAACCTTAATTAATCATAATAAAGAACTATATAGGCTGATTAATCAGTCTATATAGTTCTTTATACTGAAAGGGGAATCCCCTTCTTATTATATCTTGATCCGCACTTAGCGTGGATCCTACGTCCTCAAAATGTTGCACCAGTTCAATATGATCCCGTACCTATAAACTCCGTTTGTATTATTACAGTACTGCCGGGAGCATGCAACAGTTCTTGCAGATATCCAAGAGACGAATAAGCAAACCTAATGGACACTAGATCCGTTATTTCGAAAAAACAGCAACTTTCCCCGTACTTCCGGACTCAGAATCCGCTATCTACTATAAATACCATGAAATACCATGATTAACAGCCATGTTCTATGCAATAACGGATCTGGTGTCCTCATTTAACCCCAAACCAACCAATCGAGATGTAATAGCGGAACCTCTGTCCTCAAATCATTACAACAGTCAACAAGCTCATTCAGCGCCTGGTATTCTGCGGACAAACAAACCTCACCCTATCGATACAATACGTCCATCCATTCGCGTCCTTCGATTCACTCTATCCGTTCGACACAGTAGGTTAATCGAATTCACCCTAAAGCCCAAATAACTGAATCTGTTCATTTTGGCACCATCAATTGGCAGCTAGGCCAAGTTCTTAAAACTAGAATCGTGTACCATACCTAGATTACTTTATTTTTACATTTCCACCATTCACCGATGATATTCCCATAACATTTCCCCTATAAACTTGTCCTGATGGCAATTTATACATTAGGGGTGGATAAGCTTGAGTAAAACGATGGACCGCAAAACGTTTCTGTCTTATCTGGGTACGGGCGCAACCGCATTGGCAGCTGCTTCCGCAGGCTTAGGCGTGCTGGAAGGAAAGGCTTCCGCCATGTCCGGAACCGCAAATCATCTGTTCGGATTCAAAACGAATCGGGTCAGCGGCTACTTCGAGCCAATCGAACCAACCAAAGCAGACCAGCTCGTCCTGCCTAAAAATTTTAAATATGATGTCATTGCGGCATTCGATGACGTAATCAATCCGGCTGGCGAAAAATTCGGCTCCGGGTGCGATTACAACGCATTTTTCCCGCTCAAGGGCTCCAATGTCCGCGGGCTCCTGGTCAACAATCATGAGTATTCCACCATCTTCTCGATCGGACCTGTGAAGGACGGGAAAATGACGGCGGATCAAATCCATAAAAACCTGTATTACCAAGGCATGTCGGTCATTGAGGTATACCGCGACGAGAAGGGCGTTTGGAAAATGGACACCACCTCCACCCATGCCCGCCGCATCAACGGCTTCAGCAAATTCGATATCACCGGCCCGGCCAAGGGCATCCCTGCCCTGAAGGGCGCCACGACGGCGACCGGCACGTTTGCCAACTGCTCCGGCGGCGTAACGCTGTGGAACACGGTTTTGTCCTGCGAAGAGAATTTCGAAGACACGGCGGCAGTCTCGAACCTGCCGGATACGCATTACGGCTGGGTCGTCGAGGTGGACCCGTTCGATAAATCCTTCTTGAAAAAGCATACCGCCCTCGGCAGATTCAATCATGAGAACACCGCCATGGGCCTTGCCGCAGACGGCAGGATCGTTGTCTATATGGGCGACGACAAGAAGGATGCCTGCGTCTATAAATTCATCAGCAAGCACAAATACGATAAAAGCAAAGGGCGCGCTAACTCTGCGCTTCTGGAAGACGGAACCCTGTACGTTGCCAACCTGAAATCGGGTAAGTGGCAGCCGGTCACCCTTGAAGCTGTAAACAAGGCCACTACAGAGGATAAAGAGCTCCAAGCCAAATTCAAGTCCCAAGGCGACGTGGTCACTTATTGCCAGGAAGCTGCGCGTCTTGTCGGCGGGACGCCGACGGACCGTCCGGAAGACATCGAAATCTCGCCGTTCGATAACACCGTGTTTGTCTGCCATACGAACAACGACAATCACGGCAACATCCATGGTCATATTACTCGTATCTTTGAAGCAGGCAACGATCTGGCCGCCATGGAGTTCGATTTCGAGATTTTTGCTGCCGGCGGACGCCAATCCGGATTCAGCTCACCTGACAACCTGGCGTTCGACTCGAACGGCGACCTGTGGGTCGTGACGGACATCTCCAGCAGCAGTCAGAACAAAGGCGTTCATAAATCCTTTATGAACAACGGACTGTTCGTGATTCCGACAAGCGGGCCGGAACAAGGAGTTGCGCTGCAATTCGCTTCCGGGCCGGTAGAGTCCGAGCTAACAGGCCCTTTCTTCACTCCCGACGAGCAGACGCTCTTCCTGTCCGTTCAACACCCGGGCGAGAATACGGAAGACCTCAGCAAACCAACCAGTACATGGCCTCACCGCTCCGGCGAAAAGATGGCACGCTGCGCGGTCGTGGCGATTAGCGGCTTCAAACTGGAATAATACCAATCGAAAGGAGCGAGGATCATGCCGTTTGGCAACATTGGAATCGGTGGTTTAATTCTTATTTTGATTATCGCACTCATCATATTCGGTCCCTCCAAGCTTCCCGAGCTCGGTCGCGCTTTCGGGCGAACTTTAAGCGAATTTAAGGGCGCAACCCGCGGCTTGATGAACGGAGACGACGAGAATGGGAAAAAAGACGATGCTCCGCAGACTGCTGCAGCGGTCGATAAGCAGCACGGCTAATCCGAACGACCAAAGCGCGATCGAGCATCTGGAGGAAATGCGGAAGCGCCTGATCCGCACGCTGATTGCGTTTCTGGTCGCAATGGTGGCCGCCTTCATCTACGTCGAGAAGATCTATCACTGGCTGGTACGCGGGATGGATGAGCAGCTCGTTCTGCTCGGTCCCTCCGAAGTGATGTGGGTGTATATGATCATTGCGGGCGTGGTGGCCGTCACCGTCACGCTTCCCATTGCCGCTTACCAAATATGGCGTTTCGTGCAGCCGGCGCTGCCGGACGGAACCCACCGCTCCGCCATGCTGCTCATTCCCGTCATCAGCGTGTTATTCATTACCGGCATCTGCTTCGGATACTTCGTGCTGTTCCCGATGGTGCTGCAGTTCATGCAGCGCATGGCCGAAGGGATATTCCAAACGATGTATACCGCGCAAAAATACTTCACGTTCATGATTCATATGACCGTACCGTTCGGATTTCTGTTCGAAATGCCCGCCATCGTCGTTTTTCTGACGAAGCTCGGCATCGTGAATCCCCACCGGCTGGCCAAGATGCGCAAATCAGCCTACTTCCTGCTCTGCATCGTGGCCGTGACCATTACGCCGCCGGATATCATGTCCGATCTGATCGTGATCGTCCCGCTGTTCCTGCTGTACGAAATCAGCGTTTCGATCTCCAGATTCATCTATCGCAAGCAGCTGCAGCTCGCTCAAGCGGAGGGCAGCGCAACCTAATCCACGTCCGTTTCCCCCGAAGTTGGACGGAACCTTCAAGAACCCGTGACTAGACAGCCTAAGCAAGCAGGTTGTCGTGACCACGGGTTCTATTTTGTGTAAGATTATCTTACATTATTTTTTATCGAAATCTCATAAAATGATTGACTCCTTCAAAAAAAACCATTAACTTTACTAATTAACAAAGAATTCAACACTACTTTGTCATTAAAATGTTATGGATCAGGAGGTGAAATGTTCTAAACCACTTAGAGATTGTCATATTTATGTTATCAATACTTACATTATAGCAATTCAGTTCCTTGATATTCTCTAAGATCGCATGGGAGATGCGAAAAAACGACGGATGGGGGAAATGATGAATGATGAAAAGACAAACCAAGATATTCAAACGCGTGTTGTCCATGGCGCTCCTGCTTGGATTGGCCATGAACAGCATAACCGCTGCGGCAGCTGAACGGTTTGCCTATGAGGAAATTACATTGAAGGAGCTTGAAAAGGGTTACGCGGAAGGAACGTTCAAGACCGAAGAGGTTGTGAAGGCCTACCTCGACCGGATCGGCGTCTATGAATCCAATTACAATGCGTTCACCATGATGAATGCGGGCGCGCTTCAGGAAGCCCGCGAGGTTGACCGGCGCCGGGCGGCCGGCGAGAAGCTCGGCCCCCTTGCAGGTGTGCCGATTGTCATCAAGGAAGCCGTCGACGTCGCCGGCTTCCCGTCCACCTTCGGCTGGGCCCCGCTTAGCAAAGAACTCGGCGGAATCGAGCTGATTCCGGAGAAGGACGCCCCCGTCGTTGCCCGCTTGAAGGCGGCAGGCGCCATTATATTGGGCAAGACCAATATCCCGGCATTCAGCTCCGACGGTACGCGCGCCAGCTCCAGCTGGGCTGGCGACACCTATAACGCCATCGACCGGAAGCTGGTCCCGGGCGCCAGCAGCTCCGGCACGGCGATGTCCATATCGGGCAACTTTGCCGTGCTCGGCATTGCCGAAGAAACCGGCGGATCGATCCAGAATCCGGCGGCGGCCCAAGCGCTGGTCGGCATCAAGCCAACCTTCGGATTGGTGCCGAATGCCGGGGTCGTGCCTCTCGCCGGAAGCACCAGGGACGTTGTCGGCCCGCATGCCCGTACGGTTCACGACGCCGCCGTCATGCTGGACATCATCGCAGGCTATACAGCCGAAGATGCCAAGACTGTTGCATCGATCGGCAACATTCCCAAGAAAGGCTACACCTCCAAGCTGAATCCGTTGGCCCTCAAGAACAAACGCATCGGTCTCTATGGCCCGGGGTGGCTTGGCGAAGAGCTGACGGCGGAGACCCAGAAACTATATGACCGGGCCGTGAAGGAACTGGAGAGTCAGGGAGCCATCGTGGTTACCGATCCGTTCGCCGATACGGAATTCGCCGAATTCGCCAAATCGTCAGGCTCCATCGGCATTGAATCGATCGTGTACGATATGGAGCAGTATCTGAAGCGCCTGGGTCCGAATGCCGCCATTCAGTCGGTGGATGAACTGATCGAGAAGACGGGCGAGACCCCATCGGCGCTCGCCAGGTACCCGGAAGCCTTGAAAAATCCTAGTGTCGTCCCTGATCTCTCAAAATTCACGGAAATCCGAACGAAGTATCTCCATATTTTTAACGACGTGCTGGATCAACACAAGCTGGATGCACTCGTCTTCCCTCAGATGTATAAGGAAACGCCGCTGCTTCACAGCGAAGACAAAATCGCCGACACTACCGTTCCCGAGATCAACATCGCGGGCGTTCCTCTCGTCACGGTGCCGGCTGGATATTACAAGAGCGGTTCTCCGTTCTCCATCGCCTTTGTCGGCAAAATGTGGAGCGAAGCCGACTTGCTCGGCATGGCCTACGACTACGAGCAGGCAACGAAGCATCGCGTCGCCCCAACGCTTGTCGCCAAGCCTTAATACCTGCCTGATCAGCATAGCCCAAATCAACCGGAGCCACAGCGGCTCCGGTTTTTTCAAGCAACTTAGGCAATGATAAGACATGCGCGTCCATAGAAGCCCGGCAACGGCCTATAAACATCCAATATCTTCGTTAATTACATTGCGATTTCGAATTTTTGGCATGTTTCCAATTAATTTTAGTCATGATCCATTGATTTATTAGTCAAGTTCTCCTAGTATTTTCATTAGGAACATCCGGCGGCTAATCGTGAAAGCTACAGCCTTGCCTTTATTTATGATAGCGCTATCAGACAATAGAAAAGATCAAACGTCTATCGACGTACCTTTGCAGATGATAGACTTATGCCCAGAGGCGTTTTTCTTGCGATTATCGAATGGTTCGGCTTCGCTGTAATTTTATCATTCCATAATCTTAAAATACCGGGAGGTGCAGATATGAAATGGAATCACTTCAAGTCCAAGCTTCTGCTTAAATACACACTGTCCTACATATCCATTTTCCTGATACCTCTTGTTATATTAACCATCATCATTTACCACAATGCCGTGGATACGCTCCGTTCCGAGATCGAGCAGACCAACGTCAATCAACTGACCCAAGCCAAAACCGTCATCGACGAACGCATGAAGGAATTGCAGGACATCGCATTTCGAATTGCCTACGACGAGCAGCTGACCCGCTATTGGACCCACCATCCGTACTACAGCCGGGAATCCATCGGGGCCTTGGTCAAATACAAAGCCACTAGCTCCATCATCGATGAACTATTCCTCTTCTTCCGCGGAGATAACAGCATTTACTCGTCTCAAGGCTTTGAGAACCTGAACGTCTTTACCGACCGCTACAAATTCAACAGCTGGAACGAAACAGAGATGGTCCGGGATTTAAACTCCGTCCAGATCCCGACCATGCGTCCGGCGGAACAGGTCGTGCAAGGGACCAAAACCCAGAATTCCATGCTGGCATACCTTGTGCCGATTGCACCCAACAATACGCCGGCTCACGGCACCGTCATGTACTTCATCCACGAATCCAATCTGACGGGATTGATCGACTCCATCCTCAGCGATTATCATGGGATGACTTATATTTTCGATAATTACGGACAAGTGCTGGCTGCCAATTACAAAGGCGAGACCATTACCGAGCAGGAGGTCAACGCGCTGTTCTCGCTTGAGCCGGGAACGCACAGCCTTTCGTTGAACCAAGAGCCCCATTCGGTTGTGTCCGTCAAATCCGACACGGGCTGGACTTATGTCACCGCGATGCCAAGCAACCAATTTTTCGGCCGCATCGTGCATATTCGCACTTTTATCGTCCTGGTATTCTCCTTCGTGGTGATGATGGGCACCATTCTGGCGATCATGCTGGCCCGCAGGCAATACCATCCGATTTCGGATTTGATGGAGTTCATTCGCTTGAAGAATGATCCCGAACCGTCCACCCCCAGCAACGAGCTGGAATGGATCAAGAAGACGCTGCATGATTACAGCCAGCGCGTCGACCTTCAAGAGCCCTATGCCCGAAATCATATACTGCTCATGCTGCTGAAGCACGGACATACCGGGGAGTTCCCCGCCGAGTATACGGAGAAGCTGGGCATCCGCTTCAGCCGATCCCACTATTTTGTCGTGACCATGGGCTGGGAGTCGCATGCCCTTCCCATCGGCGACAATCCGGAACGGCGGCCTGTCATGCAGCTGATGAATGATGTGGAGCTGACCGCTTTTTCCGCCTATGCTTATGGCGTGGAGCTGCCGCAGCCCGATCAGCTGGCCCTCATCGTCGGATTCGATGCGGAAACCGGCCATGAAGCGAGCCTTAACGCTCGCATGGAGCCCATTGCCCTGGCGCTGCAATCGATCGCGGCCGAGCACACGGGCGTCTCTCCGGCGATCGGGGTAGGCAACCGCTACAGCTATCCGGAACAGCTGAATCAGTCCTTCATCGAGGCAACGACTGCACTGGAAGCATCCATGCTGCATGGACAGGGGAGCAGCACCTTCTTTAACGCTCTTTCAGGCTCCGGTGCGCAGGATTCCTCCTTCTGGGTCCCTAAGGATGTGCTGCTGAAACTGGTACAAAGCTTGAAACAGGGCAGCTACGACGTGGCGGTTCAGATGGTTTCCACCGCATTGAATAACCTGAAGGCGGAAATGCCGTCCGTACCGCTGCTGCGCTGCATATGCTTTGATATTCTGAACACGATGCTGAAGACGGCTTCGGAGCTGGGCATCCATCATGTGGTCAACCAGTTGCCGCGCGTTACTTCCTATGACTCGCTGGAGGATTTGGAGAAGAAGCTGGCAGGCCTTGCCGCCGAAATCTGCGCCCATGTCGAGGCGAAGAGCGAGACGGAAGAAAGCTCCCTGATGGACGAAATCGTCGCTTACATCGATGCCAATTTCACGGATTATGACCTGAGTCTCGGCACGATTTCGTCCAAGTTCTCCATCTCCTCCTCGTATTTCAGCCGCTCCTTCAAAGAGAAGATCGGCATGAACTTTACGCAGTACATCTGGCAGAAGCGGATGGACGAGGTCATCCGGCAGCTGCTGCACACATCCGACCCGTTAAAGGATATCATTACGCGGGTCGGTTACCTGGATACACCGAACTTCATCCGCAAATTCAAGAAAGAGACGGGTTACACGCCGGGTCAATACCGCAAAATGCACAGTCCCAACGCCGCCGATTCCACGGACGACGACGACGAGGAGTGCATCGGGTAACGGTTTCGGATGTCGGCGTCGAGATGTGCATCGGAGAACGGGTTCAGACGATTGTATCAAGGAATGCGTCGAGTAACGGTTTCGCCGGATAAATGAAAACCTCCCTTGGGCCCTAGGGTCCAAGGGAGGTTTTCATATGTTTTAAGGCGTTATCAGCCAGCCAGCCATCGCGCAGCGCCGGCATCTTCTATTTCCCGGCCGGGATGCTCTGAAGTCCTTGATGCATGGCTGTCAGCAGGCGACGGGTCGGGTCGCATCCGTATTCCCAGAACATGATCCCGGCCAAACCTTGCTCCTTCACGTATTGGCATTTGCACCGAATCGATTCCTCATCGTCATAAGAAATCAGGCTGGAGCCGTTAAACAGATACGGCGCACAAGCCTCCTCATCCCAATAACGGATGTAGCCGTTCTTGTTGATGTACTCGGCAGCCAGCTCCGCGAACGCCGGACCATAACCGCCCGTGCTGCCGGCCATTTGGTGAAGGCCGTTGTTCCGGTCCGGCACTTCATTCCATACGCGGGAATAGAATGCGGCACCGATGACGATCTTCTCCTTCGGGACGCCGGCTTGGACGAACAGGTTCACGGAAGCGTCCGTGCTGATTCGGAACAGATCGCCGGTAGGCGTGTACAGATTCGTATGATGTCCGGTCAGGATCTGAAACCCGCCGCGCATGTCATAGGTCATCAACTGGACAAAATCCAGGTACTGCTGAACCTCCGCCATCTCCGTGCCGTCCACATAGTACTGGTCGGCCCCTGCAGCTATCGTAAGGAGGTAGTGACGCCCGTCTTGCGAGCCCTTGGCATCAAGAGCCTCCCGGATCGTCTTGAGCAGCAGGGTAAAGTTCCGTTTATCGTCCTTACTTGACGCTATGCCGGCCTCCCCGTAGCAAGGATATTCCCAGTCCAGATCGATCCCGTCAAAAGGGTATTCCTCCAGCACCCGTATGGCGGATGCGGCCATGCAAGCCCTTCCCCCTTCAGTTGAGGCGGCTTCCGAGAAACCGCCCGCACTCCAGCCGCCAACGGACAGCAGCACCGTAAGATCCGGGTGATCCCGTTTGATGTTCCGGACAACCTCGCCATTCTTCAGATGCTCGCTCGTGATCTCATCGTTCTTGACATGGCCGAAGGCCACGTTCAGATGCGTCAATTTCGCCAAATCCTCATGCGTCATGTCGGGAAGAGCCGAATCGACGGCGTATCCCGCCGCAATGTACTTCGTCATTACACTTCACTCCGATCCATTCTAGGGTGTGATATCGCGGCTGCAATCTGCAGCGCTTCTTTCCCGGTGCCGATCTTGTATCCCGAAGCCGCATAACGGATCTGGTCCTGGCCGTCCAGGACGAACAAATGAGGGTAACCGGCTTCATGCGCGGCAGGATCCGGGATGAAGCCCGATAAGGAAGCATAACCGGAATCCCGCACGAATACCGTGCGCGCCGGCAGCTTGGGATAGCCAGCCGGATCAAAGGAAGCCGTCCATTCCGCATCTCCGATTGCCAGCACGATCGGCAATCCCAGCTTGTCGAGCGGCTCAGCCAGCTCGCTCAGCTCGCGAAGCAGATGCTTGGTCGGCTCCCGCTCCGGTTCGATCCAGGCAGCGATGGCTCCCTCTGATCCCAACAGCCCCTTCAGAACGGCCCCGGTTCCATCCAGCCGGGTCAAAACGCCGCCCGTCTCGAGCTTGCCCAGCACGGGAATGTCGACCGCCGTTTCCCGATAAGTCAGCGCTACCTCCACGGTATCATCCGCTCGCACGGTAAAGTACGTGAAGCGCACGCTTACCGTTCCGTCCTTCAGCCGGACGCCCGAAGTCAAGCGGTAAGAACCCGGCTCCACCTCATACGGCCCATCGTAAACATCGGTCATGCCATAAGGGTATACCAGCGTCTTGTACACGCCATCTTCCAAGCGGGCGAAGGTAAAATTCTCGGCATAGGATGCGGCCGGCGCGTCCTTCGAAACCTCCGTATCCCTGAGGAGCTGCAGCATCCCCCAGCTCGATCCCTCCTGGTTCGGATGGGAAGCCAGACGGAATACGGCATCTTCCCAACCGCCATCACCTAGGAACTGCGGCTTCTGCTCGCTCGGATGCAGCCGGGCAGGAATTCCCAGACTGCGGCATACCGCCACGAACAGGATATCCAGCGACTGCTGGTCTCCTTTCATCAGGCTGTACGTGCCGGCCGGATTCCCCTTGCCCTTCAAGTTGGGAAGATCTTCATGATACGCATAGCCTTGCTCCAAATGGCCGGCAAGCTTCGATGGATTTTTCCTGAACGCTTCTGCCTCCGCGGCCGTAAAGGCATGGTCGAATACGCGTCGATACGGAACCAGCATTTCATAAGAGACCCGCGGGCACAGGATGTACTTCACGAAGGTATCCTCATCCCACGATCCGCGCCGGGAGATCGCGCCTATCAGATGATCATCCAGCGTTTGGCGGAAGGTATCAATCAAATCCTTTTCGTTCAGCGACTCCAGCAGCCGCAGCGGCCACTCGCCATATTCGCCCGATCGCTCCTCCAGGAAAGCGGCGATTTCGCGGCTGTTGCCCCTGGCCTTTTGCAGAACGTCCCACACCCGTGCGGGTGGCAGCCCTAGCGTCTTGGCCACCGCGAATGCCTTTTCCTCGCTCAGGAATGTCCCCTCGTAGTCGGTCCGGATCTTTGACCCTTCCTCCAGACGGCGGTTATGAGCCCGGATCATCTCTTCTGACAGCGCCGACGCGGCATCTCCTTCTCCTTCGGGCGGAGGAACCATATCGAAATCCACGATTCCTGCCGGCTGTTCGGATGAAGCAAGCACAAGCTCAATACGTTCGTTATCGTGGGCCTTATATAAGGTTTCGCTCCACTTGCCTTCGCTGACCGCTCGAATCAAGAGATCGCCATAACCCGTCTTGAAGGAGGCCGCTCCCCGTTCATCCGTCCTGATCTCGGCAATGGGATAAAATTCAGCCATATTGTACAGCTCAAACCGGACGCTTGCACCGGATACGGGCTCTCCCTGCTCGTTCCTCACGATCACGTCAAGGGTTCGGGCCGGCGCATAGTTCTCCAGCAAATTGATTTCCGTAAATCCCTTCTCATTCAGGGTAATATCCTCCGGCCCCGGGTAATCGGCAAAAATTCGCGTATTGATCAGCATGGCCCTGCGCGCCGGCGGACTGAACCACCCTTGGTTCAACCGGACTTCCGGTTCGCATGCCCCGATGTAATACCACTGGCCGTCCGCCCATGCTTCCACCCAGGCATGATTGCTGTCGCAATGGGCCCAGCGCGGCGTATACACCTGACGCGCGGGAATCCCGATGCTTCGCAGCGCGGCCACCGCCAGCGTAGACTCCTCGCCGCAGCGTCCGCGCGCATTCCGGATCATCGTCAGCGGCGAAATCGTTCGCAGATCGCTGCCGATGTAGGTAGCCTTCTCATGACACCAGTAATTGGCCTCCAGAATGGCGTCTGCCATCGATAACCGCGCGGTCCGTTCGGCCAGCTCGTTGTAAAGGATACCGCGGAAATCCTCAATATTTTCCGTATTGACCCGATATGGAAGCACAAAATGCAGGAACAGATGATCCGGCACACGCTCGCCCCAAGGCACGCGCTTACGGATGTCCAAGGCTTGGCGCACATGGCTTAAGAACAATGCACCATCGTAGTCGGCCAAGTCGTTCACCGGCATGTAAGCAAACAAATATTTCAAGGCCCAAGTCTCTTCTTCCGTCAGTTCCTGCTCAAATACGTGAAACAGCTGATCCTTGCGGGCCTCCGCAAAAACGATCTTCTCCTGAAACTTCTGCTCGATCCGCTCCAGCGTTTGCGAATCCAGCGAGAACACCATGGTTTGGCTGGTCATCCTCCACTCACTCCCTCCATAGCTTTCCGTCTTCCCGAATGCAGATCAGAGCCGTGCCGTCGGAAGAAGGCGCGCTCATCTGGAACAGGCTGCGGGTCGTTTCAATCACGGGTTGGATGCTCCACGAATCCTCGCCCATGAGCTCCTTCATTTCCCGCGCAAATTCACCGTGGGCTTCATAGTGATTACGCTGCCGGTAATAGAGCCTGCGCAGCTCCCATTTGATCCGCTCGTCTTCCGGGAGCGTGAATGCTTGATGCCCCTCCTCGCCGTCGGCGAATACGACATAACCCCACAGCTCCGGGTAATGCATATTGATGATGCCCATGGGCGACCACACCCAGTTGTCCTCCGGAAAAGGCTTGCCCGTCTCCGGATTCACCACCTTGCGATACTCCCCGCCTTGCACTTCGGTCTGCCATTCGACGCGCGAGAAGTTGACGCGCCAGAACTCGCCCGGCAACGGCGGGCGGCCGCCTTCGGCGCATTCCTTCAGACTGGTCCAAGGAATCGCGACCTCCACGCTCCATTTCCGGTTATCGGCGCCAGGTCGATTCAACTCCCCATCGATAAACACCGCTGTCTTGAGACCGCTGATATCCCAGCCGTTAACCGGCGGCCCGCCATCCCGGTACGGTTTCACCAGCAGCAGGTCCCATACCGTATTCAGTGCATTGATCTCGAATTCGTAATATTGATGGCTGTCCCCGTCCGGATCAATGAATATTTCAAAGTCATTATCATAGAAAATAACCGAATCGCGTTCCGTCAAGGTCGCCCAAATCTGATCCTCGATCAGCTCGGCGGCAAAATAAAAATAGTCGTCATCCCACAGCATTTTAACCCGGGTCCGTTTGGCCGGCTTCGGGCGTAGATCCCCTTCGATATCAACGAAATCGTCGGTCCATTCCGCCGCATCCCAGAATGCCTTATCCACGCGACCGTCCAGCACGAGCGGCTGCCCCGCACGCCTGCATATGTAATGCTTGGGAGCATACTCAATCCTCGGCTCCGGCACTCCACTTCTGTTCATGTCATTCTCTCCGCTTCGTGAGGGAGGCTAAGCGCCTATCAAGCGTTTATCTCCCCGTGATATGGTTAGTTATGGGTGACGACGGCTCCCGAGCCGCCGTACATCTCCAGCTCTTCGTCAAACTCCAGCTTAAGGACCGTCACCTGCTCATGCGTATCTTCCGGCGTCATCTTGATCCACGTCGTCCCCGGGATGTTGAACCAAGGCACGCCTCCATGGATTTCATGTTCAAGCTCTTTGCCTGAATGCAGCACGGTGATTTTCTTGATCGGATTGCACAGTCCCTTGATGCACACATTCTCCTTCGGGTCGTCATAAACAAATAAATACAATGTCTTTCGATCCTCGGAGATCGTGCTTCCTCCCAGATAATAGCGGGTCATAATGCCTTCGCCCGTTCCGAATACGGCCTCCTCATGAGTTCGGATCCAAGCTCCCAGCCCAAACAGAATGTCCTCCTGCCTTGGATCGATGGTGCCGTCCTCGCGGGGACCGATATCCAAGAGCATGTTGCCGCCCATGGAGATGCAGTCGCAGAACATCCGAATGATCTGGTTTAATGATTTGTATTTATGGTCTGTCGGCACGTAGCCCCATGAGGTGTTGATCGTGGTGCAGAATTCCCACGGTCCCTCCGGTCTCGTGATCGGAATGCCCTGTTCCGGCGTTTTATAATCGCCGTGGCCCTGAAGCCGCGAGTTGATGATGATATCCGGATTGAAGGATTGCAGATAATGCTTGAACTCCGGCAGATTCCACTGCTCGGCGCTGCGTTCCCAATCGCCGTCGAACCACAGCAGATCCACCTTCCCGTAATTCGTCAGGATTTCCCGCAGCTGATTGTTGTTGAACTCCAGGAATTTCTTCCACTTCTCCTGATCCTGAACGCCGTCCACGGGACTGGTGTGCGGATTGACGCCGCTGAGATCCTCCGGCACCCTGCCTCCTTCGAACACGCTCGGATAATCCGGATGCGACCAGTCGATCAGGGAGAAATACATGCCCAGGTGAATCCCCTTCTCCCTGATCGCTTCCGCATACTCCCGCACGATGTCCCGATTGGCCGGCGTCCGCTTGACCACATTGAGATCGCTGTACTGCGTATCCCACAGGGCGACGCCGTCATGGTGCTTCGTTGTCAGCACGGCATAACGGGCGCCGGATTTCTCGATCAAGTCCGCCCACTTCTCCGCATTGAATTTCGATGCCGTAAAACCGTCCAGCTGCTTCATGTACTCGTCGTACGTAATCCTCCCGTTATAGAAGGACCAGGATTCCGAGACCCCGTCCACGGCATAGATGCCGTAGTGAATGAAGATCCCCAGCTTGGCTTCTTCGAACCATTTCTGCATATCTGTCCACACCTCTTCTTGAAGTCGTTATACGTGAGAGAAATCGTTTATGCAGTCCGCCTCTTACCGAAACCGCAATACATGCGCGATCGGTGCCGTTCCCTGACGCTCCTGATCCGGAAGACGGACCGCGACACCATCGTCCGTGCGGCGATAATCCAGTGCCTCCTGACCCCCGACCAGATCAACGCGGCCGAACGCCTTCTGAATCGGAATGAACAGCTCCTCAGGGACGGCTTCTTGCTCATTTCGATACAGATAGAGCGCATAGGTCGTATCGTCTTTTTGGGTAAACTGGACCGCACCGGAGGAATACGGCTCGCAGACACGCGTTCCATAGATGGCCTCTCCGTAGACCTTCAGCCACGCGCCCATGCCCTTCATTCTTGAAATGGCCGTCTCGGACAGTCTTCCGTCCGGCTGCGGGCCTATGTTCAGCGCGAGATTTCCGCCTTTGGCCACGATCTCGACCAGCAGATGGATGAGCTGCCGAACCGATTTGTAACGATCTTCGTAACGGAAAGAGAAGGAGGTTCCCATCGTGATGCAGCTTTCCCAAGGCACGTGAAGAGCACGTTCAGGAAGGGTCTGCTCCGGCGTGATCAGATTCTCGTAAGGCCCGCCGACCGTCCGGTCCGCCGAGAGGAGCCAAGGCTGGATTTTGCGCGCCTTCTCCACCGCTTCGCCCAATCGGATATTCTGGTCCCGGTAATCGTTCACCCAGCCTGCATCGAGCCACAGCACATCAATCCGGCCGTAACGGGTCATCAATTCCATGATCTGCTCATGGGTAAACTGGACGAACTGTTCCCACAGCCACGGATATTTCTTCGGATCGTAGCTGGGTCCGCGAGACGTAAAGCTCCCCGCTTCCATTCCCGGTGCCCAGTAGTACGGCGTATGCCAATCGGCCTTGGAGAAATAGGCGGAAATGCCGAGCCCCTTGGCACGGAAGGCATCAAACAGCTCCTTCGTAATATCGGCGTATTTGTGCGTATGGAACGGACAGTCCGGCCCCGTGACGCGGTAGTCGGTGGTATGCGTATCCCACATGCAGAACCCGTCATGGTGCTTGGTCGTAAAATTCAAATATTTGAAGCCGTTCTCCGCTGCCAGGTCAGCCCACAGATCAGGCTGAAACCGAAGCGGGTTGAACGTCTTGTTCAGATCGAAATACTGCCGTTTAAGCTCCTCCGCATCGATATCCCAATCAATGCCATCGCGCGACCAGTCCGCGTCCTTATCGCTCAGCGCCCATGATTCGACCAGGCCCAACTGCGAATACGGCCCCCAATGCATCATCAGGCCCAGCTTCTGGTCCTTGAACCATTCCAGGCGCTCCAGGAGCAGCGGATCCTCCGGCTTGACCCACTTGTCCTCGCTGCTGAAATTATGTACGCCCTGCTCCACTACCGCTTGCTCTTCCTCTACCAGCTTGTTCTCCGACATGGTGCACCTCCATATTTCATTTGTGATAACGGTACTAGGAAGACCGTTTGAATAGACTTGCCTGCCCCTTAAAAACAATAGCCAACCCCCGGTCAAGAATCGACCGGGATACGTTGGCACTTTGTTGTTCAACTATGCATCTGATTATTGCTCGGCGTTCCAGCGGTCGTATGCGCCTTGATACAGCTCGACGAGACGGTCGCTGCCCATTTTCTTGACTTGTGCAACATACTTATCCCAGTTCTCAAGCGGCTCTTGGCCTGTCACGAATTTGGCTTCCATCTGTTTCACGTAGGTTTCCAAATCGGACAACAGCGCGGTAGCTTCGCTTTGCTCTTCATTCGTCAAGTAGACGTTAGGGAACGGCGATTTACCGATCGGCACAAGCTTTTCTTGGTTCTGCTGGTCGATCCACTCATCGAATTCGGTGCGAAGACCTTTCGTAACTTCCGGATCATTGACGCCAGGCGTCAGAATGCCGAAGTTCGGCGTGATTTTGCCGCGATATTCCTCACGGTCGCCGCCGCCTGGTACTGGGAGCCATTCCTTCACGCGGTTTGCCTCATCCTTGAATTTCCACAGGGTGCCTTCAGGTCCTTGGTTAAACAGCGTTGCGCCTTCATAGCTGTATAGGTAATCGATCCAGCGCATGGTGGCTTCCGGATTCGGGTTGCTGCTTGAAATGGCGAATGTGCCTCTTGCCGACATGCCAGGATGCATGCCATATACCGGAGAATCGGCGATTTCACTCTTCACCGGCGTCATGAGCGGATGCTCGCTGCTAGGCTCGCCGCCCAGGGTGAAGTACGCATGATAATCGTTAAACAAGGCCAGCTGGTTGTTTTCTCCCTTGGCTTTTTTCTGATCGCCCGTTTGCGAGAAAGTTTCATGATCCAGCAATTCTTCCTTCCACAGACGGTTCATGAACGTCAGGTAGCCCTTGTAGCCTTCTTCTTGGTAAGGATAGTGTACTTTCCCGTCCTTGTCGGAGTAGATGCCTTCGTTGTACATGCCCCAGAAGCCGAAGAAGTACATGCGCAGGTCATCCAGCTTCACCGAAGTCAGCGGAATCTCGTCCTGCTTACCGTTTCCGTTAGGATCTTCTTCCTTGACGCGCTTCAAGAACGTATATAATTCCTCGGTAGTCTTAGGTTCGGACATGTTTAACGCTTTTAGGAACTTGCCGTTGTACCACATCGGGCCTCTGTACCATACGGCGGCCTTGTCGACGAACGGCAGCGCATACATATGCCCGTCCGGGGTCGTAAAGGACTTGCGGACATCCGGATTCTCATCCAATATCTTTTTGATGTTTGGTGCATAGCCTTCGTCAATGTACTTCTCCAGCGGAATGAGGATGCCTTGGCTGCCGTAGGTTACCTGCTCAGCAGGCTTCAGATCAGCCGCGTAAAACATATCAGGCAAATCACCGCTCGCGAACACCAGATTCTTTTTCGTTTCAAAGCTGTCGATCGGCGAAAGCTGATACTCCAGCTTGATGCCCGATAATTTCTCCATTTCTTGCAGGACCGGCATCGTGTTCCAGTCCGCCACACCTGCGTCCTGTGACATGACCTTCAGCGTGATCGGTTCATCCACAATCGGAAATCCTTCTTTTTTGACACCTTCCGCGTTCGGCGTCCCGGGAGACGCCGTCCCTCCTTCTCCTTTGGAGGAACCGCAAGCAGCCAACAGTGATGCCGAGAGGGTGAGGCAGAGTAAAATGGATGATGCTTTACGAAGCTTTTTCATGACAACAACTCCCCTTTTTTGGTGTGGATTGTAT
This sequence comes from Paenibacillus sp. cl141a, assembly GCF_900109305.1. NCBI lineage: Bacteria > Bacillati > Bacillota > Bacilli > Caryophanales > Paenibacillaceae > Paenibacillus > Paenibacillus sp. cl141a. The sequence continues at coordinate 313,475 of NZ_FNZO01000003.1, read as the reverse complement.
GGTTTAAGATCAGCCCTTAACGGAACCAATCATAACACCCTGCACAAAGTAACGCTGAAGAAACGGATAGATAGCAATAACTGGCAGTGTTGCAACGATAATGACGGCATATTTGACCAGTGCGGCAATTTCCGCCTTGGTATTCATCGCCGCTGCCGAGGAGGCGTCGATCGCCCCGCCTCCCTGCGCCGCCATTTCCTGAAGCACCAGGATTTGACGCAGGAAGAGCTGCAGCGGATACTTCGCCGCATCGTTCAGATAAATCATCGCGCTGAAATAGCTGTTCCAGTGACCGACTCCGTAGAAGAGGGCCATGACCGCAATAATCGGCATCGAAAGCGGCAGAACGATTTTGATGAACAGCCGGAAGTTGGTACACCCGTCGATATGGGCCGCTTCCTGCAGCTCCTTCGGAATGGTGGATTGAAAGAATGTCCGAGACACGATAATATTCCAGATCGATGCTGCTCCGGGAAGAATCAGCGCCCACATGCTGTTCACCATGCCGAGATCCTTCACAAGCAGGTAGCTCGGAACCAGCCCGCCGCCAAAGAACATCGTAACCAGGAATATCGCCATGAAGAATCCTCTGCCCACAAAGTCCGACCGGCTGAGCGCATAGGCTGCCGGCAGCGTGACAATGAGGTTCACAATCGTGCCGATCACCGTATAAATAATCGTGTTCTTGTAGCCGATCCATATATTGGCGTTCTCAAAGACGCGGGCATATCCGTCGAAGGTGATCCCTTTCGGGATCAGCCACATTTCGCCTGAGCTTACGTACTTCGGATCGCTGATGGAGGCACTGACAATGTACAGCAGCGGGTACAGTACGATGATCAGTGCAATCGTCAGATAAATGTAGTTGCATAGCAGGAATATTTTATCCCCTTTGCTTTCCTTAACTGCGGATGACATGTGTTTCCCCTCCTTCTACCACAGGCTGTTTTCACTGGTGCGGCGTGCAATTTGGTTCACCGCGATCAGCAGTATCGCATTAATTACCGAGTTGAACAATCCGACGGCCGTGGAGAAGCTGTACTGGGCATCGACCAGACCGGACCGGTAGACGAAGGTCGAGATGACATCGGAAGAACTCATGTTCAGCGGATTTTGCAGCAGCAGGATTTTCTCGAATCCAACCCCTAAAATGCTGCCCATATTCAGAATCAACAGGATGGTGATCGTAGGTACGATCGCCGGAATATTGATGTGCAGAATGCGCTTGAAACGGCTCGCACCGTCCACGACGGCTGCCTCGTGCAGCTGCGGATCGACGCCCGACAATGCGGCTAGATAGATGATGGTACCCCAGCCCGCACTCTGCCACACGCCGGACAGCACGTATACGGTCTTAAACCACGCAGGGTCCGTCAAGAATTGCGGCGGCTGGAACCCGAGCATTTCCACAAAATTAACGATCATGCCCGACGAAGGGGACAAGAAGGTAATGATCATGCCGGACATAACGACGACGGATATAAAATGCGGCGCATACGTGACGGTCTGTACCGTACGCTTGAAGAATGAATCCTTCACTTCATTGAAGGCTAATGCCAGAATGATGGGAAGCGGGAAGCCGATCGCCAGCTCATACAAGCTGATGCTGAGGGTATTCCAGAGCAAGTCCCAGAAGTAATACGAGTTAAAGAAGCGTTCAAAATGGTCGAATCCGACCCACGGACTTCCCGTTATTCCCAATGTCGGGATGAAGTTTTTGAAGGCGATCTGGATCCCGTACATCGGGCCATAATGGAAAATGACAAAATACAGAAATGCCGGAGCTATAAACAGATACAGCTCCCAGTTTCGAATCATCCTCCTCCATAATGTATTTTTTTTACGATTCGGAATCGTATTCACCGATAAGTTTGGCGACAGGGCGGACTTACCACTTTGCTGCATCGGTTTCTCCCTCCTTCTCTAATGAAAAATCCGGCCATTTTTTCGGAAAAGCACCCCTGTTCAATGTATAAGAAAGAGCCTTCCTGACCACTCCTTAGCGTGCGGCTTTCGCCTGCTCCACAAATGTTAACGCTTACATCCCAAGTGTATGGATCGCGGCATCATCCGTAAATATGTCATTTTCAATTGTCCGGTTGCAACGGCACCATCCATTGGTATGACGGGCTTTTCACGTCCTTCCGAGTCTTGTCATTGTCGTTTTCGGGCAGGAAAACATGTGGTTTTTGACCCCTTCCCCTACGGTAAATTGTCATCTTCGCTAACGGGATGATCCTTGACAGATGTCATATCTGACCGTAAGTTGGAAAAATAAACCGTAAAAGCAAAACTGACATATTCTAAAAGAAATGAGGTATTACGCATGCAGCCATCATCCTGGATTTTAGCCGGCTACGCAGGGCGCAAAGTCTTATCCGAGATCACGGCCGAAGATGCCCGGCGGCTCACTCACTTGAACATCGCTTTTGCCCATATCCAAGAAGACAAGATTACGTATACCGACACGAACACCATTCACGAGATCCAACGCTTGAAAGCCGTCAATCCCGAATTAACCATCCTGTTGTCCGTTGGCGGCTGGGGCTCCGACGGATTCTCGAGAGCGGCAGCCACGTCAGAAGGTAGACACAGCGTGTGCGAATCGGCGATCAAGCTGCTGCAAGAGTTTCCCTTCGACGGCATTGACCTGGACTGGGAGTATCCATGCTACTCGATCGCCGGAACGGCGGCATCGCCAAACGACAAGGAAAACTTTACGCTGCTGCTGAAGGAGCTCCGGGAAACGCTGGATCAGTACGGGAGGGGCGAGACACACTACCTGTTGACCATCGCGGCCGGAGCCGATCAATATTATATCGACGGCACCGAAATCAATGACATCCACCCCTATCTCGACTTCATTCAGCTGATGACGTACGACATGCGCGGCGGATTCCAGACGCTGACGGGCCACCACACCAACCTGTACACCTCCACCGGCGATCTGTTCCGAATCAGCGTCGACGCATCGGTCCGTCTGTTTACCCTAGCCGGTGTGCCGCGCGAAAAAATCGTGATCGGGGCTGCATTCTACTCCAGGAAGTGGAACGATGTGCCGGACGTGAACAACGGATACCTCCAGGTCGCCCCCTCCCCCGGAGGTTACGGCCCGACCTATACCCAGCTCGCTGCCGAGTATTTTAGCAATCCTTCCTATAAGCGGTACTGGGACGATGAAGCCAAAGCGCCTTATTTGTTCGACGGCAGCAGCTTCATCACTTACGACGACGCCGAATCCCTGACCCATAAATGCAAATACATACAGGAGCAGGGGCTGGCCGGCATCATGTTCTGGGAATACAGCTGCGATGCGACGCATAGCCTGGTGGATGCCTTGTACAAAGCATTGCGCTCTTAAGCGAGGCTGAGCTAGCACGAGCTGCAGCAGATTCACTCCCTTCATCATGTCTTAGAATAGCTGATGATAGACGAGACTCACGTTATTTTATATAACATGCAGTTGACTTCATCTTCTTGCGCTGTAATGACTTGGCTTCATTCTATGGGTTCCTTCCGGATCCCGTAAATATGTCGTTTTTATCTATAACTATAGAGTACGAAAACCCTTATTTATACTGGGAAATTCATACTGCATATGTTGATTTTGCACCTCACATAAGCATGCCGCCACATGGACAGTTTCGAGTTTTGGACATCAAAAAAAGCCGGTCCCCAATAGGAACCGGCTTTTTGGCTTATGCAGACACGATCTTTTACGTTATGTTCATGTCACTAAATATAACCTACTTAGCTGTTGAACGATCGTCATTCGTAACATCACCGAAGAAGCGGATCGAGTACAGTGCACACAGACCGACAATCGTATAGATGATGCGGGAGCCTGCAGAGCTCTGCCCACCAAACAATGCAGCGACCAGGTCGTATTGAAACAGACCCACGAGCAGCCAGTTGATGCCTCCGATAATCAATAACAGCAATGCGATGGTATTAAATGTTCTCATCGTTTAACCCTCCTTACGCCCTTTTTTTCATGTCATTTCTTATATGGTTTATTCAAAAAGATTCTGGTAACTATTTTTAACAAACAATTGCATTTATAATCATAACCGGACAAAAAAACATCCCTAAGCGGGATGTCCTTGATACTCGATTCGAAATTGCCTCCTTCCCCTACACTTCCTTAGGAAACCCGCGCTGTTGACGCAGAAGCTCCAGAAAGATCTCAACGGCCTTGGTATGATAAGGCGTCTTCTGCGTAACCCATGAGAACTGGCGCGCCACCGGCTTGCCATCCGGTACCAGCATATGCAGCGTTCCAAGTCGAATCTCCTTGCGCACCGCCCACCTCGACAACAGCGTGACGCCAAGGCCTGCCTCCACGGATTCCTTGATCAGCTGGGTGCTTCCGAACTCCACGATATGCTTAGGATGAACATGATACCGGGAGAACATCCGCTCCGTTGCCTCGCGGGTGCCCGAACCGGCTTCCCTGACAATCCAGGTCTCATCCGCCAGCTCGGACAGCGGTACCTCCTGCAGATGGTCGTACCGCCCGTCACGGGGGACCATCACCACCATTTCATCCTCCGCGAAAGCCTCGATAAGCAGCTTCTCATCCTGATAGTCGCCCTCGACGATCCCGATATCCGCCTCATGTCGCAATATCATCTCCGCCACCTCCTTGGTGTTCCCGATCGTAATCGACGGGCGGATCAAGGGATAACGCTCCCTCATATAAGCGATCAAATGCGGCAGCATGTACTCCCCGAAGGTATAGCTGGAGCCGATGGACAGATGGCCGCTTGCCCGATGCATCAAATCGTCCACAAGGGCGTTCATGCGGGTGTACAGGCCCAAAATGTCCTTCGCATGATGGTATACGATCTCTCCCGCTTTCGTAAGCCGGACGTATTTATTGGTTCTCTCCAGCAGCTTGGTGCCAACGGAACGCTCCAACGCCTGGATATACTGGCTTACCGCCGGCTGTGTCATAAGCAGTTCCTCGGCCGCGCGGGTAAAATTCCCCTTGTCTACGACGGCTACGAATACTTCCAGTGCTTGATCCACGCTTTTAGCCCCCTTCAATTCTAGATCCACAAATGGTTATGCGTTATATTACCATAATTAATTACTTATGATGATTATCATAATGATTTATTTTTCTTATTCTAAGCAATGGGATACGATGGGTTCAGACCAACCGAACGAATCGGAGGTTATGTCTTATGGCTGAACCCGCATATTCCAAATCTCAAGAGCATGTCCATCGTCTGGTTCGATGGACGCAGCATTCGCTGCCCGCCACTGCTGGCGGCGTAGCCTTTACCTTTGTCATCGCCCTTATCGGTTACGGATTAGCCAGCGTGCCGGGCCTTGGCTATCTTGGCCAGCTTGCCTGGGCAATTCTGATCGCCGCTGTATACCGGCAGCTGCGCGGTTACCCGGAGAGACTGCGCACCGGGATCCAATTCACGGCCAAGCGTCTGCTGCGCCTAGCGATCATTCTATATGGCTTAAAGCTGAATATCGGCGTCGTATTCCAGCAAGGCTTGGGGTTAATGCTGAGAGATGTCATCAGCGTCGTGTTTGCGATCGGGCTTACGCTGCTGATTGCCAAATGGCTGAAGGCCGATATGTCCCTGTCCCTTCTGCTCGGTATTGGAACCGGTGTATGCGGCGCGGCGGCCATCGCCGCCGTGTCTCCGATCGTGAAAGCCAAGGAAAAGGACACCGCGCTTGGAGCAGGGCTTATCGCCTTTCTTGGAACCATCGTCGCGATCGGTTACACCCTCGTCCAGCCGCTGCTTCCTTTAACCGACACCCAATATGGCGTTTGGTCGGGCGTAAGTCTTCACGAAATCGCCCATGTGGCACTCGCAGCCGCGCCGGCAGGCGAAGAAGCCCTTGCGATCAGTCTGCTTGCCAAGCTTGGCCGCGTATTTCTGCTCGTGCCGCTCAGCATCGTGCTAATGGTCTGGATGAAGCGGACCGGACGTTTGCAGAGCCAAACGCGGATGGAGTTTCCCTGGTTCCTGCTTGGCTTCATCGCAGCGAGCTTGCTGGGAAGCTGGGAATTTACCGGACAACCGATCATTCCCCTGCCGATCAAGGATACGATATCCCAGGCAGCCTCCTTCATCCTTGCCATGGCGATGGTGGGACTTGGCCTGAATGTCCACTTGAAGGACATACGCGGCGCCTGGCGGCCGCTGCTGGCCATGGCCATTACCACCGTGCTGCTGATCCTGCTGACTTATGCCATGGCATAAGCAATCAGGTGACGGCCCAGCGCACGAAACGAAAAGCCATTCCCTGCTCGCGGGGATGGCTTTTTGGCGGTGAATGCCTCCAATCCCTTTCCATCCTTCGGGCTTTGGATTCAGACCGACTCAGGTTTTTCAGCATGGCCAGCCCCGTCTTTTTCTTTCCATTTTTGGGCAAAACTAAAAGGGCGGGATCTGCCCGATCCGAGGGGAGAGTTTAGCTCCCCCGCTTTCTTGGGTATTTGAGCTTAGTATGCAGTCATCTTGCAGAGCGATCAGGATAGAGGAGATGGAAGTAATGCAGCGAAATCATACGATTATGCAATTCTTCGAATGGCATGTGGCAGCCGACGGCTCCCACTGGAACCGGCTCAAGAACGCAGCGCCGGAGCTGAGCAAGGCAGGGATCGACGCGGTTTGGATTCCTCCGGCGACAAAGGCATCGTCCGCCGAGGACAATGGTTACGGCGTTTACGACCTGTATGATCTGGGAGAATTCGATCAGAAGGGAACGGTTCGCACGAAGTACGGAACCAAGCAGGAATTGACCGATGCCATCGCGGCCTGTCAGAAGAACGGAATCGCGGTTTATGTGGATCTGGTGATGAACCATAAGGCGGGCGCCGATGAGACCGAGCGTTTCCGGGTGGTACAGGTCGACGAGATGGATCGGACCAAGGATATATCGAAGCCGTTCGAGATTGAAGGATGGACCAAATTCACGTTCCCCGGCCGGGGGGACCAATACTCTGCCTTCCAATGGAACTTCACTCATTTCAACGGGACCGATTACGACGAAATCAACAAACGTTCCGGCATCTACCGCATCGTCGGCGAGAATAAATCGTGGAGCGACAAGGTGGACAATGAGTTCGGCAATTACGACTACCTGATGTTTGCCAACATTGATTACAGCCATCCGGATGTGCGCAAGGAAATGATTGCATGGGGAAAATGGCTGGTGGATACGCTGCAATGCAGCGGATTCCGGCTGGATGCGATCAAGCACATCAATCATGACTTCATCAAAGAATTTGCGGCAGCCATGAAAAAAAAGCGCGGCGATGATTTTTACATCGTGGGGGAGTTCTGGAACCCCGAGCTTCAGGACTGCCGGAATTTCCTGGATACCGTGGATTATAAAATCGATCTGTTCGACGTGTCTCTTCACTATAAACTCCAAGCGGCTTCGAAAGCCGGCCGCTCCTTCGATCTACGGACGATTTTCGACGATACGCTCGTGCAATCGCATCCGATGAATGCCGTTACGTTTGTGGACAATCACGATTCGCAGCCGCAGGAATCGCTGGAATCCTGGGTCGAGGATTGGTTCAAGCAGAGCGCTTATGCGTTGATCCTGCTGCGGAAGGACGGTTATCCTTCGGTCTTCTACGGCGATTATTACGGAATCGGCGGCGAGAACCCCATTCCCGGCAAACGGGAAGCGATTGATCCGCTGCTCTATGCCAGGGCGAATCGGGCGTACGGCGAGCAGGATGATTATTTTGACCACCCGAATACGATAGGCTGGGTCCGCCGCGGCATTCCGGAAATCGAATGTTCCGGCTGCGCGGTGGTCATCGCCAACGGGGAAGCCGGGGATAAGCGAATGTTTGTCGGCGAGCATCGCGCCGGAGAGGTATGGGTGGATCTGACCCGCACCCGGAAGGATCGCGTAACGATCGGCGAGGACGGCTTCGGGCTATTCCCGGTGAACGGCGGCAGCGTGTCCGTCTGGGCTCACCCGGATATCCCCGTAGAAGCGTGACAAACCGCATCAGGCATGGACATAAAAAGACCGGAAGAAATCGGCTTCCGCAGAAGCTTGCCTCCTTATGGGAAGCAGCTGCATAAGCTTTCATTCTTCCGGTTTTTTGGCGTTAACAGCCAGAGCCCTTCAATCAGCCCTTAACCTGAAAACGGCGGCGCAAACCCTCGCCTAACAGGTTGAACGTGATGATCAGCAGCATCATGGCAAACGCCGGATAGACCACGAATTGGAACTTCCCAAGCCAGATGTCTGCCCGATGCTTGGACAGAATCGTTGCCCAGTTATACCCGGTCTCCACGAATTCCATGACGTAATAATTAACTTCCTTCCACTCATGACCAAGGAAGATGTTCACGATCGCAAGCTGGCCGAGCAGGAGCATGACCTTTCCCATATCCAAACAGAAGTTGACGATCACTTCGGGGAACATGACCGGGATATAGTAATTCTTCGTCAAGGTCCTCGTGCGAAGACCTAAAGCGGTTCCAGCCTCCATATAGGGCTCGCTTGCCATCTTATGGGCCTGCTGCTGAATCGTGATGGCCACCCGCCCGGCTTCGACGCTAGCCAGAATCAGAATGGCCCAGCCCATCCGCTGCTGGGAGAAGAGAAAGAACGGAAGCGCAAGCAGCAGCGCGGATGCGAAGACCGGCGGCAAATAGGAGCACAACTGGTTCCAAAAGGTGATGAGCCGGTGGGTGAACCCCTTTTTCTTGCGGGCAATCAATCCCAGGGGCACCCCGATCGCATATCGGACAGCCGTAATGGCGAGCACCAGCAGGATCGTATCCTTGGCGGTCACAACCAGCTTGCTCAGGTTATCGACCCCTCGCTTGTCCGATCCAAGCCAATTCTTCGAGGAAGGCTTATAGGGCGGAAGGGTCAGCTTCTGCTTCCCGTCCTTCATGACCCATCTGGAGGGTTCCTTCTTCAAATCCTTATCAATGAAGGGCATATAAGGCCCCGCCAGCATAACGAAAACAAAGAAAGCAAGCAAAATACTGCCTATCCATAAAGGGAAATTCTTCAAGACGGCTCACCTCGTATCTTTATCGTGGATCAAAGTACTTGCGTGCCGAATGACTGATCCATTGGACGATCATGAACAGCACCATGAAGGAAAATGCGATATAAATAATGACACCCGGTTCATAATTGCCGCCGGTGCCGCTGAACGTATTGAAATCCAGTGCCAGAAACAATCTCCACGCCGCCCCTGGATAGTTGCGGTAATATTCCACCACGAGCAGGTTGGACAAGATGAAGACAAGCAGGCCCGGAAGATGGGTCAGGATGGTCGCGATGCCGTTGCGCAGCATATGTTTGTAGACAACCTTACGGTCGCTGAGACCTTTGGCTTTAGCCAGCAGTATGTACATCTTGCCTTCCTGTGCGAGCAGCGAGGCCGACGTGATTCGGGCAATGAAGAAAATCGGGTAAATCGAGACAAGCAGCGAAGGCAGCACGAAGGCCTCCCAGCCGTCTACCGCAAAATAACGGATGGCCGGAACATGCTTAATGAGCACCCATTGGGCGATCAGCATCAGGAAAAAATCCGGAATGGACTGGAACAGCCATGTCGTCCAGTGCCCCAGCGCGCTAAATTTGGTCTTGGATAATTTGTAGTCCAGGACTCCCTTCAGAATGCCGAACACGAATCCTATGAATAAAGCGGATACAATAACGAGCAGGCTTTTGCCGACAGCTCCGAAAGCAGCCGCTTCCGAAGACTGGCCGTTATATCGCGATTCCCCCAGCGTCCCGTTCTGAATCGCCGCTGCAAAATAATCCCGGATATGCGTTACATACTCACCCAGATCAAAGGAATAATTTGTCACCCATAAATTGCTGTCCAGCGACAGATTCAGATCCCTTGGCACCAGGACGATGAGGACGATGAACATAAAAGCCAGCAGGCTGGTCACCGTCGTTTTGAGCATTTGCGTTTTTAATCTCATACCGTCCTCCCACACATGATTTCAGTAGTACCCCTCTTGGTTCATTCGATTAAGCACTTATTCTACTACTATCATACATCTCCTAAATAAGTCCAGATGAAAATACAAAATTTTACTTTTGATATTTCCGCATCAGGTATTGAAATTCATATATGGCCATGTACCCGCACGCATAAACTGGATGTCGCCCTATCAAATTGCAATCCGCCGTAAAAGGATATACTCTGAACTTAATACATCTCATTGGAGGAGGTTTCTACGGCGATGTCGATCTATGAATATGAAGTAAAAACGATACGCGGCGAATCCCAAACGCTGGAATCTTATAAAGGCGACGTCATGCTGATCGTCAATACGGCGACCAAATGCGGCTTTGCCCCTCAATTCGACGGTCTGGAGAAGCTGCACCAAACCTACCGCGACCAGGGATTGGCCGTTCTCGGCTTCCCCAGCAGCCAATTCATGAATCAAGAGCTGGAGGAGGATGCTGCGATCGAAGAGGCCTGCAAGCTCAATCACGGCGTCACCTTCCCGCTGTTTTCCAAGATCGATGTGAACGGCACGAACGCTCATCCGCTTTACAAATATCTGACCAGCGAAGCCCCCGGCGCACTGGGCATCAAGGCGATCAAATGGAACTTCACCAAATTTCTGGTGGACCGCAGCGGCAAGGTGATCAAGCGCTTTGCCCCGACGGATACCCCAGAGAAGATGGAAGAGGATATCAAGAAGCTGTTGTAAACCGATGCAGGACAGGATCCATTCTCCGTTTGCTTGTCACCTAAAAAAGGGCTTGCCCGAGGTCCATCGACCTTTGGGCAAGCCCTTTATGTTATGATGCTTGGCATCGTCATGGTTATGGTATGCAGCATTATCCGGCTGTGCATCCAATCGCTATCCGGATAGGCCGTCTGTACGATCTTTATACCATGTGCGGCTGCTCGCGCACCCAGACGGCCATTTCATTCTCGCCGCGGTTGCCCCATAAATAATAGGGAATAGCCTTTAATAAGGCGGGAAGCATCTTTTTGGGAGAAGAACGATACAACTGCTCATCGCCCCAATCGTCAGACTCTTCAAGCCACCCGGCCCCTTCAATGACAACCGCTCCGCCGAGAAGATTCGGATCAAATCGCGAACGAAGCTCCGGATCGCCCGCGAGCGATAGCGAGGATACAGGCACTCCATGATCGACGCTTTCCAGGCAGTATACGAGCGGCCCGCGCTGAATCGCGGCCTTGCCGGCATTCCCCCGTATATTCGGATTGGCTCTGACCTGATGGATCTCCATGGAGAATGCCAACTCCACGATGTCTCCCGGCGCCCATACTCTCTTCACGCAGGCATAGCCGTCTTGAGTAATATCCTCCACGTTCATTTCTTGCCCGTTCACGCGCAAGCCGGCTTTGCCGCGCGACCAATCCGGAATGCGAAGCGCCACCGTCCACTCGACAGCCTGCTCAGGCTGAAGCGTAAACGTAACCTCCCCGTCCCATGGCAGCGCGCTGTTCTGCATTACCTTCACAGGCACGTCCCCGAACCGCACCTCCGCTTCGCCGCCGATGTACAGATGGGCATACAGCGTATCGTCATTCATCGTATACACGTATTCGCCCAGCGATGACAGCAGCCTTGCCACGTTCGGCGGGCAGCAGGCGCAGGCGAACCACCCCGGCCGAACCGGCTTCACATGGGCCTTGCCCGGATTATGGCGGCAGGCCGCAGGCCATACCTCAAGCGGGTTTACATAGAAGAAATGCCGCCCGTCCTGAGCCATGCTGCCAATGACCGTGTTAAACAGCGCGCGCTCCATCACGTCCGCATACTCCGATTTGGGCGACAGCTGCAGCATGCGCTGGGCAAAAAAGATCAGCCCAATGGATGCGCAGGTTTCCGAGTATACGGTATCGTTCGGCAGATCATAATCCGTCGTAAACGCCTCGCCGTGATGAGTGGACCCGATCCCTCCGGTAATGTACATCTGTTTATGGACCATGTTGCGCCACAAAGTATCGCAAGCCTCAAGCAGGGCCGGGTCCTTCGTTCTGGCGGCCAGATCCGCCATCGCCGTGTACATATATACGGCCCGGACCGAGTGCCCGACAGCCTCCTTCTGCTCCCTAACGGGCAGATGGCTCTGATGATAAGCCAAATGCGGGGCGTGCAGCACCGAGCGATAGAAGGATTTCTTCCCGCGCTGTTCCCACTCCTGGAGGAAGAAGTGGGGTTCCGTCCCGCGCTCATCGATGAAATATTGGCTCAGGCTCAAATATCTCGGCTCTTGAGTCACCTCATACAATTTCACCAGGGCCAGCTCAATCTCCTGATGGCCGTCAAACCCATGGATTTTCCCATCTTCGGGTCCAAAAACGGTATCGATATGATCCGCCAAGCGGCACACCACGTCCAGCAGCTTCCGCTTGCCCGTCGCCCTGTAGTGAGCAACTCCGGCTTCAATCATATGACCGGCACAGTACAGCTCATGGCAGTCCGTCAGATTGGTCCAGCGTTTCTCCGGCTCCTTCACCGTAAAATACGTATTCAGATAGCCATCCGGCTGCTGGGCGTCGGCAACCAGATCAATCAGCTCATCCACCTGTTCTTCCAGCTTCGGATCCCGATGAGTGGCCAGCGAATAAGCCGCGGCCTCAAGCCATTTGGCGACATCGCTGTCCTGAAACACCATGCCCCCGTATTCACCCTCGTCCCTGCCGGCAGCAATGCGAAAATTGGATACGCCATGGCTCGGCTCAATGCCCGGAATTCGATCATGCAGGGCCTCGTATTGGTAGGGAATCACCACTTCCCTTACCCGTTCTATGTAACTCGACCAGAAAGGGTCGGTCAGTTTCACTTGCTTAAGAGGTACGGCAGCTGAACGCGTAGTAAGAGTCATCATCTCGGATATACACTCCTTTTGGGGTTCGAATAGGATAAAGCCTCGACACTTCCCATTCTACGTTCTATGATAGGATGAAAACGATAACAGAATCGACCTAATTTCTTATACGATTTCACACTTCCTTGGAGGTGTTACCATGTCGGAACAAAGCGTGCTTTCCTTCCCTTCGCTGCCGCTGCCCTACTTCCTTGAATCCGGTAAAACGCACTACATGCCCGGCGAATCGCATCCGAACCGGAGAAACCTTGGCGTCTTCGACCTCATCCTCGTTCAACGCGGCTGCTTGTTTCTGGGCGAGGAGGACCTGCAGTGGGCACTGCGTGCCGGGGATATGGCCGTATTGATGCCGGACGCGCACCACTACGCTGTACAAGGATGCCGGGAGGAAACCTCCTTTTATTGGCTGCATTTTCAATCGGCGGCAACGAGCACAACCGATCATGCGTCGATCTCACACAATATCAAGCTGCCCAGGCAAGGCCATATCCCTTATCCGGAGCAAGCCTATCAGCTGTTCGATTCCTTGCACCTTCAGGCCACGGAGCCGAGATCTGCGGCATTTTGGCGCGAACAGACCCTGTTTATCGAGCTGCTGGAGCTGCTGGATCCGTCGCGGTCCGATCAGGAGCAATCACGGGTGCGCAAAGTCGCGGAGCAAGTGGAATCCTATATCAAAATGCATTACCGCGAACCCATCAGCAACGCACGTTTATCGTCTGACCTGCATTTCCACTACAACTACCTGACGCGCTGCATGAAGGCATCGCACGGCTTGACGCCAACGGAATACCTGCTGCAGTACCGCCTGGACCAGGCGAAGCGGCTGCTCCTGACCACCCAGTGGTCCATGGCTCGGATTGCGGAGCATGTGGGATTTCAATACCCGCCCTATTTCTCCCGCCGCTTCTCCGCCCGTTTCGGCCTGTCGCCGCTGCAATTCCGAAAGCAGTATACGGAATAAGCAGCATAAGCAGCGACATGGGTTTGGGGACTGTGTATCGCTATATTTTTCCGTCTGGGTTGACGGTGAGGGACAGCACGGCTATTGATCGAGAGCATCGAGCTGCGCAATGCCTTCCTTACAGCGCAGCGCAAAAAGGGACAGGCCCCTTCCGGGCCCGTCCCTAGATTAATCAACTGCTCAAGGCTACGCTTCGCTTGGCAGATTAAGCTGCCAGGATACGCCGAACTTGTCCGCGATCCAGCCGAACTTTTGGCTGAATCCATAGTTATCCAGCGGCATCATCGCACCTCCGCCATCGATCAAAGCACCGTACACCTTCTCGATCTCGGCTTCGGATTCGCAAGTCAGATAGATGGAGAAGGAAGGCGTGAACGTAAACTCATGCTTCACGTTGCTGTCGATGCACATGAACGTTTGTCCCTTCAACGAAAAGGCCGCATGCATGACGCTTCCCTCGGCTTCCGGCTGATTGGGTCCATAACGGGTAATGCTGATGATTTCGGAATCCTCAATAATGGAAATGTAATGGTTCATGGCTTCTTCTGCGTTGCCCTGAAACATTAAAAACGGGGTCACACTCTTCATCGATAACGCACGCTCCCTTATTCATCGCTTTAAGATGGGTAGTTTATCGTTCCTGTCTCTAACAGCTGCTTCAGCCCCTCAAACATATAACCCCAACCATGCTCGGTTTGGTCATGGTATTCGGTCAGCGCTTTTTCAATATCCTCTGCGGTCCAGTCTTCCTCATGCGGGACAACGATCTCCTGGGAGAACGTCATTTCGCATCCCGCTTCCACTGCTTTGAACTCCACCGTAATGCGGTCCACGGTGTCGCTGAACTGGGGCATCTTGAAGGTGAGCACCAGCTTGCGCGGCCGGTCTATGACCAGATACTCTCCAATGGCCCGGTACTCCTTGCCTTCCCTCACGTCAACAATCTCCCAGCTTCCGCCCACGCGCGGATCGTTGCGGGCGATTTTGTTCGTTGTTTCCATCGTAAACAACCATTTCCTCATCATGTCGGGATTTAACCAGGCATCAAATACTCTTTCCGGTGCTGCCTCAAATTGGCGTTTCATGATCAGCGTGGTAGTGAAGGCGTTATCCAATGTTAATCATCCTTCTCTTATCAAAAGTGGTATTGCGTCTATTTCCCTACGTTACTCATCGTTGTCCAGGATGTTCAGCGGTATTCCTAAGGATTCTTCTAGTGCTCCTCCCTCTTCGCTTTGTTCAGCTCGCGTTCAAGCGCATCAAATTGCCGGTTCCAGAATCGTTCGTAGAATTGCAGCCATTCCATCGCTCTTGACATGACGTTCGGATTCAGACGACAGGTATGCGTCCGTCCATGGATGGACCGTTCGAGCAGGCCGGAGCGCTCCAGTACCTTGATATGCTTGGAGGCTGCCGCAAGCGACATGTCAAACGGTTCAGCCAGCTCAGATACCGTCCGTTCCTGCGATGCGATCATGCGCACCATCTCTCTTCGGGTCGGGTCAGCCAGAGCATGGAAGATGTGATCCAGTTGTTCTTCATTATTTTGTTCAACCATATGGTTAACTATAATAGGCGAATCACACAAAGTCAACCATCCGGTTGAATATAGAACAAAAAAAGCCAAGCCCTTCGTTTAAAGAGCTTGACCATAGCCTTTCAAATAATGCTGCAGCAGTCCGCTTGGGCAGCAGATCAGGGGGACCGCCCATTTTTTTATCCGATAATCTCTTCCAACAGCCGCTTGAGCTCTTCGTAACTCGCAACGGTATGCTGCGGCCGATGCTCCGATTCCGGCCCGACGCTCCGGTGATTGAACCAAATTACATGCCAGCCTGCAGCCAGGGCTCCGACCACGTCATTGCGCCATGAATCCCCGACGTAATAAGAGTTCTCCGGCTTCGTCCCGGTCTGCCTGTTCACATGGTGGAAGATCCGCGGATCGGGCTTGTCCCAGCCGACGGCACCGGATACGAACAGCCGATCCTCCGGTATCAGGCCCCCCAGCTTCATCGCCGCGATTTTGTTCATCTGGTGTTCGGCCGGGCCATTGGTAATCAGGCCTACGACATGCCCGGCATCCGCCAGTTTCATCAGAAGCTCCCGGGCGCCCTCAAACATCGTGATGTTATACTGCAGGTCCAGGTAAGTCTGCTGTACCGCTTCGGCCTCCTCAAGAGTCAGTCGCACGCCGAATTCGGCCAATGCTAACTGGAACCGGCGTCTGCGCATATCCTCGACCGCATCCCCGTAAGCTGCCGTTCCTGCTCCTCCCAGCTCGACGGACAGCTTGTCGCTGTAATAGCGCATCCGATGGTAGGCGGCTTCATAAGGAAACGCCTCATCGGGACTGGCACTCTCCTGCACGGCCTCGCGAAAAGGCGCCAGATGGTCATACAATGTATCATCCACATCGAAGAAGATCCCCTTCGGTGCTGTTGGTGTCTTCATGTTCATCCCTCTTCCTCATTCGATTCCTCTATTGTACCCGCATCGGCACTACCCGGGTCAAGCCCGTCTGTCAATAAGTTCCTTTCCTATGATATGATGGCATTACAGCGGCAGAAAACGGCGATTGGAGCCTTCCTCCGTAATTGCGCAAGCCAAGAAAGCACCTTTTGTTATGCCTGATGCCTGATTCATTTACCCGGATAAGGAGATGAGTAACGATGACCAAGGATATGACCGAAGTGTGGAGCAAGGATTTTGTTCCGGAGGGAAACCGTGCCAGCAACGTGGATCGTTTTACCGGCTTTGAGGATACCTACGACCAGCATCGCCCCGAAGCCCCCCAGGAGGTTGTCGCCCTGCTGACAGGGTATTTGGAACGCAAGCCCTCTGTCGTCGTCGACTTGGGATGCGGAACGGGGCTTTCCTCCTTTGCATGGAAAGACGCGGCGGATCAAGTCATCGGGGTTGAGCCGAATGATGATATGCGGGGCAAAGCCGTCGCCAAATTGCAAACGCTGGAACAGGAAGCACGCAGCAGCGGCGCGGATATCGCCGACATCAAGTTCGTCTCCGGCTATTCCAACCAATTGGCGCTGAAGGATCAGTCCGCCGACATCATCACCTGTTCCCAATCCTTTCACTGGATGGACCCGGCCAGCACATTGAAGGAGGTTTCCCGCGTTCTGCGTGACGAAGGGATATTCGCGGTATATGATTGCGATTGGCCGCCGAGCCTGACCTGGAAGGTGGAGCAAGCCTATCATGAGCTGATTGAACGGGCAGAGGCCATCATCGACGACCATGTGGAGTCTCAGGACCAGGCCTATAAAGGAAATAAGAACGAGCATCTGAAGCATATCCGGGAAAGCGGGCTGTTCCGGTTCTCCAAAGAGATCGTGTTCCACCATATGGAGCCGTTCACCGCCGACCGGTATACCGGCCTTGCCGTCAGCCAAGGCGGCATCCAAACCGTATTCAAGCTAAAACCAAACGAATTGAACGACAACATCGCGCAGTTCCATGCGCTGGTCGAGGAGCATTTCCAGGGGCGGACGCTTCCCGTGATGCTCAGCTACCGCATGCGGCTTGGCATTAAATAAACAGAAGGGGCAGCCCAAGGTCTATCGACACTTGGAACTGCCCTTTTGAACGTGAAGAGCGAAGAATACGGGGTGGTAATCATCCACAAAAGATTGTGGAGATAAAAGCCGCCCATGCTTGAGCAGCCATCACCTTCTCCACATCAACCCGCACAGCAATTCGAACAGATCCAGCACATGGCGCGGATTTTTGCCGGTCAGCTGCTTGATCCGGTTTAAGCGGTAGTTCAAGGTGTTCCGGTGAATGTTGAGTCTTTTGACCGTGTTGTTATGATCACCGTTCTCGGCAATGTAGACCTGAAGCGTCTCTATCAGATCCAGCTTGTCTCCGCCCTGCTCCAGCAACGAATACAGCGAGGCATGAGCATCATCCGAAGTATGGGACAGGCCGATCAGAAACTTTAAATCCTTATAAAAATTCACTTTGCGATGGGGATCGATGTTCATTCCCAGCTCCAGGGCGGATACCGCCTGCTCCAGCGATGTAGATGCAAGTTCCTCCTGCTCCCCGATCCCCATGCGAAGGACTTCGTCCAGGTCGATCAGCTTGTCCAGAAGATTCCCGAATCTTAAGACATCCGTCATGAAAAATACGGTTTTGTCATTCTCCAAGTTCCAGCTTTGGGGGTACGCTTGCTGCAAATGGCGGAACGCCTTCTCGCCCATCGAGCTCTGCACTAACAGCACCCGGCATTTGCGCGTCAGGTCAAGCCCATAGGCTTCAGCACGCTCCATAAAAGGCTCATCATAAGGAGTCTTGCGATAGGATAACTCATGATAGAACTTCTCCCGGTTTTGACGTTGGTTTAACATCGCTTTGTTCTGCCGCTCCTGCTCGATCAATAACACAACGGTCACCTGGAGCAAATTGCTGAGCGGTCTCACCTCATCCGGATGACCTGTAATGCCAACAACGCCGATCACCTCATCATCCACCACAATGGGTTCGTTCACACCGGGCTTCATGCCGCCCCCGGCTTCATAAACCTCATAGATCCGTCCGGTTTGTATGGCTTTCTGTGCACCTGTGTGCAGCGTGCCGATCCGCGCGGGGTCCCCGCTGCCCATAATAATTCCGTTCTCATCCATCACGTTAATGTTGTAAGGAATGACGCGCATCATTTCTCTTGCGATATTTTCCGCCAAAGGTCGTGATAGTTTCATGCATGATGCCCCTCCTAACATGTCTGTCATGTGTTACCAATATGATGACATGGAAGACTCCATAGGAAAAATATCTTTTCCTATAGTGTGCACATCCGGCTGCCGATCCATATCCCGCCCGCAGAGAAAAAAGAAGCCGCCCCGGCAGGCCAGCTCCCTTGCATCCTCTTTAAGAAGGGTATGATTACTTGTTCAAAGAAGCCATGAGACGGACGATATTCTCGGATGTTCTCTCCACGTTCTGCACGCCGTTCGCCAGCGCCTCCGACAGCGTGGCAGCACCCGGCATGATGCCGAAAATCGCGTCCATTCCTTGATCATACAGCACATCGATCCCGTCACCAACCCGGCCGGCCAGAGCAACGACAGGCTTGCCATGCTTCTTCGCCACCCTCGCGACACCCAGCGGAGTTTTGCCATACTGCGTCTGGAAGTCCATTCCACCTTCGCCGGTCCACACCATATCCGCCTGACGTACTTTCTCTTCAAGTCCCGTATAGTCAACGACCATATCGATCCCTTTCTTCAGTGTCCCGTTCAGGAAGACCATCAGCCCGCCGCCAAGACCACCGGCCGCGCCGGCGCCTGGATAGTCTATGATATCCTTGCCCAGCTCTTGCTTCATTACCCCGGCGTAATTCCGGAGATTTCTGTCCAGCTGCTCGATCATCTCCGGCGTAGCGCCCTTCTGCGGTCCGAATACATGAGAGGCTCCCGTTTCGCCGCAGAGCGGGTTCGTCACGTCGCAGGCCACTTCGACCTCGACATCTTGAAGCCGCGGATCAAAGCCACTTAAGTCCAAGCGCGCAAGACGACCCAGCTCCCCTCCGCCAAAAGCAAGCTCCTTCCCTTCCGCATCCAGCAGCTTGCCGCCGAGCGCCTGAACCACCCCGGCACCGCCGTCATTCGTCGCGCTGCCGCCGATCCCGATCAGCAGCCGGCATACGCCGTGGTCAAGGCAAGCCTTGATCAGCTCGCCCGTCCCGTAGGTGGTGGTCACCAGCGGATTCCGCTGTGCGATCGGGACCAGATGAATTCCGCTGGCGCTGGCCATTTCCAGTACCCCGGTGCTGCCATCGCCTGAAATGCCGTAGGATGCGTCCACCTGATCGCCCAACGGACCCGTCACGGTGACGGTATGGACCGTACCGCCCGTAGCATCCACAAGGGATTGCATCGTACCTTCACCGCCGTCAGCCATGGGCACATGGATACACGTCACATTCGGGTTTCCCTTCTTGATGCCGCGTTCCATCGCTTCGCAGACTTCCTTGGCGGTCATGCTCTCTTTAAATGAATCGGGCGCGAGTACTATAACATAATCCTGCTTCATGGTTATCCCCTGCCTATTCTTATATATTTCACTCCATGGTACGATCTCTTAAAATATAAATCCGTACAATATCGTAGCGACAATGGCCATGGTCAATCCGACAATGCTTTCGTAAGGAATCAGCTTCATCCGTTCTTTAATGCTCATCTTCACCGATTCCGCGGTGACGTGGAAGAAGTTTCCGTGCGGCAAATGGTCAATGACCGTTGCCCCGGTGTGGACCATAACGGCTGCGGCGAGCGGTGCCGTTCCCATGGACAGGATGGCTTCACCAAACGAACCTGCGGCCACAATGGACGCCGTCGATGTGGATGCGGTTGCCGCTCCCATCAGAATACCGGCGAGAGGCGCCAGGAACGTACCCGATACGCCCATGACCTCAATGCCCTGCACCACAACGGCACTCAGATCGGATTTGGAGATAATTCCGGCAATGGCGCCGGCACCGATCAGGATAATCGCCGTACCCGTCATTTTATTCAGACCGGAGGTGGTATAGGCAATGATGTTCTTCGTCTGCCGCATGGCAATCAAACCGATGATGCCGGCAACCGGCAGAATGATCATGGAGTCAATCTTGATGGCCTGAAGTGCTTCGATGCCCAGTATGCTGCCCACCGGGTTCAGTGCGAGCAAGACAATGGCTACGACAGGGGCAACCATTGCCCGCCCGAAGCTCGGCTTGTCCTTCCTGCCCGTTTCCTCCGTCACTTGGTCGCTATCCGACACCATGACCCCTTTGTTCGTCAGCATCTGGGCCACGATGATCGTGACGATCAATCCGGCAACGGCCGGCAAAAAACCGTTAATCATGACTTGGGCAAGGTCGACGTCGAATCCCTTGGCTACTGCAATCGTATTCGGGTTCGGGGAGATGATGTTTCCCGCTTTGCCTCCCCCGACAAGCGCGAGCAGCAGGGCGGTTTTGGAAATGCCGATCTTCTTGCCGACGGACAAGGCAATCGGTGCCACGATAATAATGGCAACGGTTATGAATACCCCGACCGCCGTAATGATCATCGTTGCCAGAGCGATGGATAGAAGCGCTTTCTTCTCGCCCAGCTTGGCAACAATCGTCTCGGCAATGCGTTCGGCGGCCCCCGATTCGATCAAGATCCCGGCCAGCACGCCTGCGGCCAAGACCCGAACGACAGCCCCCATGACACTGTTAGTGCCCTCGATAATATACTGCACGGTCAGATCAATGGTAGCTCCGCCCAGCAGACCTCCAATGACAGCGCCTCCAAACAAGGCATAGACCGGGTTCACCTTTCTAAAAATCAAGACAATAGCGATAATCAGTCCGACAACGGCTCCGCCCCAATGTATAACTGTCCCATCCATGTTGTGAATGCCTCCTTAAGCAATATAGCTTGTGAACAATGATGTAATCAGGTCTTATGAAGCTATGATTGCGCTTACAGGATACAGTATAACCGGAATGTCGCATTCAATCCTATTGACGCCATAACGGTATTTATTGTGCACTTGCACAATGAACGGTACAGGGAAACGATCGTGGCCCAAACTAAAATTCATAGGTAATTAGCAGTTATCCCCATTCGCGGGAACGGTTTTCACCCGGCGCGACATGGGCAACGGCCTGCATATGCTCGAAATGGCCGCTCGAACCCCGTTTACGCGATAGCAGGGTGCCGACGATGCCGCCGGCGAACCCAATCGGAATGGAGACGATGCCCGGATGCTTAAGCGGGAAGATCGCTTCCGCTCGAATCCAGCCTGCCACTGGATCCATTACATTGGGCCCGACAGCCATGAGCAGCAAAGAAGACGAGAGGCCGGCCGTAATGCTCGATATGGCGCCTAGCGTATTAAATTTTCGCCAAAATAGCGTGAACAGCAGCACCGGCAGGTTAGCCGAGGCGGCAACCGCGAAAGCAAACGACACAAGGAACGCCACGTTTAGCGTCTGCGCCCCGAGCGCAAGCACGATCGAAGCCGCGCCAACGACGATGGCCGAAAGCTTGGCCACCCTCATCTGCTGCGCCTCGGTCGCCCGTCCGCTGCGGAAGATGCTGCTGTAGACGTCATGGGCAAACGCCGAGGAGGCCGTGAGCACAAGCCCGGAGATCACGGCCAGTATCGTTGCGAAGGCAACAGCGGATACAAAGGCCATTAAGAATTCGCCGCCCAGCTCGCTTGCGAGCAGCGGGGCCGCCAGCTCCACCCGGTCGGACAATATGGACCAATCAACGAAGGCAGCCGCTCCAAAGCCAAGAAAAATCGTCATGGCGTAAAAGACGCCGATCGTAAACGTCGCCGTTCTGACCGAAGCACGGACCGTACGCGGGTCCCTTACCGTGTAAAAGCGCGCAATAATATGCGGCAGTCCCGCAGTCCCTAACACCAGCGCCATATTAAACGACAGCATGTCCAGCGGGTGGTCAAACATGTTGCCCGCCATCAGAAACCGCTCCTGCAATGGGGTAGCCCTCTTCATGGATTCGAATAAACCGAGCAGATCCCAATCGAACCTTGCCAGCACGATGAGGCTCACGATAAAGGTGCTGCTCACCAGCAAAATGGATTTAACGATCTGCACCCAGGAAGTCGCGAGCATGCCGCCAAACGTGACGTAGACGGTCATTAAGCCGCCGACCAGCACGATGGCGAGCGACGTCTCCAGCCCGAACAGCAAATGGACGAGCCACCCGGCGCCGACGAGCTGGGCGATCATATAGAAGACGGTGATCATCATGTTATTGACCGCGATGCATCCGCGCAGCCGTTTCTCGCCGAACCGGACCGCCACCGCATCCGCCATCGTATACCTGCCCAGGTTATGAAGGGGCTCGGCTATGATGTACTGCACGATCACATAGGAGGCAAGGAAGCCTATCGAATAGAAGAAGCCGTCGAAGCCGTACACCGCAATGGAGCCCGCGATGCCAAGGAAGGACGCCGCGCTCATATAGTCGCCGGAAATGGCTAGGCCGTTCTGCAGCCCGCTGAGACGGTTGCCTGCGGCATAGAAATCGTTCGTGCTTGTTGTCCGCCTGGCGGCATAATACGTAATCATTAACGTGCCGACCACAATCGCCAGAAAAAAAACGATGCCGGATATGTTCACTTGCCTGCCTCCTTCCGCCATGGCCCCAAAATGTTGTTGCTTTTTATTTTACGATAAAATGGCAAAAAAAGGGCGACTTCCTTCGCTGTTAACCAGCGGAGTTCACCCTTTTTTCATAAGAAACCGTTGTTGGATTTACGCGCCCGTATTCGCTTTAACCAGCACTTCGGCATACTTCGCCTCATCCTTGGAAGAGGAGAGCAGCGTGCCGACATAGGCTGCCAGGAAACCAAGCGGAATGGAGACGATGCCCGGGTTGCTCATCGGGAAGATCGGATCGCCTACCAAAATCGCTTTGCCGGCCGGATCCCATATATTCGGGCTAAGGGCCACGAGAATCACCGTGCTGATCAAACCCGTCAGCATCCCTGTCACCGCGCCCGTCGTATTGAATCTCTTCCAGAACACGGTGAACAGAATGACCGGCAAATTCGCGCTGGCTGCAACGGCGAAGGCTAACGAGACCAGAAACGCCACGTTCATCTTCTGCGCGAACAACGCTAGCAGGATCGAGATGACGGATACGCCGATTGAAGCGTACCGTGCCATCTTCAGCTGCTCCTTCTCGGACGATTCGCCGCGGCGCACAATTTGGCCGTAGAAATCATGGGCGAAGGCCGATGCGGCGGACAGCACAAGCCCCGTCACTACCGCAAGGATCGTCGCGAAGGCAACCGCCGAGATGAGTGCGAACAAGAAGTCGCCGCCGATCGCTTTGGCCAGGAGCGGCGCAGCCATGTTGCCCGCTTTATCGACCTCGGTAATATCGGCCGCGCCTACGAAAGCGGCTGCCCCGAACCCGAGAAAGATCGTCATCACATAGAAGATGCCGATAATCCAGGTGGCGTACACCACGGAGCTGCGCGCCGTCTTCGCATCCTTAACGGTAAAGAAGCGGGTCAAAATATGCGGCAGACCTGCCGTGCCGAGTACCAGGGCAAGGTTGAGGGACAGCGTCTCGAGCGGGATTTTGTATTTATTCCCCGGGTTCAGGAAGGCCTCCTGCAGCGGGGTAGCCGTCTTCATATGGTGGAACATCTGGATCAGGCTGAAATCGAATTTGGCGAATACGATCAGCGAGATGATGAACGTGCCGGCCATGAGCAGCACGGCTTTCGAGATTTGAACCCAGCTTGTCGCATGCATGCCCCCGAAAACAACGTAGATGGTCATGAGCACGCCTACAATCAATACGGACGTGACATAGTCCAGGCCTAACAACAGCTTAATCAGCGCGCCCGCTCCAACCAGCTGCGCAATCATGTAGAAGATGGAGATGGAAATCGTGTTCAACGCTGCCACGCCCCGCACCTTCTTGTCGGAGAAACGGGCGGCAATCATGTCCGCCACCGTATACTTGCCGAGGTTCCGCAGCGGCTCGGCGACAAGGTACAGCACCACCAGGTAAGCCACGAGGAAACCGATGCTGTAGAAGAAGCCGTCAAAGCCGACTAACGCGATAGAGCCTGCAATCCCGAGGAAGGAGGCCGCAGACATATAGTCGCCGGCAATGGCTGTCCCGTTCTGCCAGCCCTTGAGTCCTCCGCCTGCCGTATAGAAATCGCTCGTGTTGGTCGTTTTCTTGGCAGCGTAATACGTAATGATCAGCGTAAGCAGTACAATTCCGCAAAACAACGCAATAGCCATGTCGATTACGCCCCCATATCCTTTTTGATATCGTCTACCATTCGGTCAAACTGGGCCGCCTTGCGGGAGTAGAGAATGCACAGAACCCATGTCATGACGAATTGGGCGAAGGCAAATACCCATGCCCACGTGATCGGGCCGATCGCCGGGTGATTCAACACGTCGGTGTACGAAGTAAGGATCGGCAGCGCAAAATAAAACAGAAGAAAAAAGACGGTCATCGGAATAATGAACCGTTTCTTGCGGGAGAGCAGCGTTTTGAATTTTTCGGAATGCCATACTTCGGTATAGCTTTTTTCTTCCATTGCCTTTCCCTCCATTAACGATCAGGATCTAGTGCGTCTTCCATCAATGAAAGCGCTTTAGAATGATTATATACGGGAGGATTGCCATCGACCACAGCTCCTGCGCGAAACGTCCGACAGGGTGCGCGAAAGGGCGGATATGCCGCCCGAACCGGGAGGCAGCCGCCATACTTGAGCGCTATTCTTCGTCCTTACTCAAGCCTCCCTAAGCAACCGGAACAAATCCCGTGCAGCCTCCCGGGACAATGGAATCATCGACCGCTGCTCATCCTTCAGCACGATGTTGTAAGCCCCGTTCTGCCAAGGGGAGAGCTCCGCGATCCAGTTCACGTTAACCAGGTAACTGCGATGAGGGCGAAAGAATGAGTAACCCGCAAGCTTCTCCTCCAGCTCCTGCAGGGTGCTTTTGCTCGTAATCCGCTGGCCTTCCGCCGTCCATACGCGAATGACGCGATCCTCGCGCACCGCGTACAGGATCGTCTCGGGATCAACCAGCACATGTTTATCCCCATCGTCGAACAGAAGTTTGCCGCGCATGCTGCGGGCGGCAGCCTCCATGGATGAATAGGGAGCAACCTGAAGAGCATCTTGAGCCTCCTGTTTCGGGAAGGCGTTCCCTTCCTGAATCCTGCTTCGAATTCGCTGCAGGGTTTCCTTCAATCGCATATGGCTGTAAGGCTTCAGCAGGTAATCGATCGCGTTCAGGCCAAACGCTTCAACGGCATACTCGTCGTAGGCCGTCGTAAACACAATCAAGGGCGAGATCGGGGAGGCCTTCAGCATGCGCGCCGCCTGCAACCCTTCCAGCTCCGGCATATGAACGTCGAGAAAGACGACATCCGGCTGCCGCAAGGGGACAAGCTCCAGCAGCTCCCGTCCGTTCGCGGCATGCGGAAGCAGCTCGATATCGGGCTCCTGTTCCAGCAGGTAAGCCAGCTCCTCCCTTGCCAATCGTTCGTCTTCCGCTATCATCGTCTTAATTCGCTTCACGGTACCGGCTCCCTTCCGACAAACTGCAGGGGATGCTGAAGGATATGCTGCAGCCGCCCTCTGCGAGATTCTCCACGATAAGTCTGGCCTCTTTGCCAAACATGCTGATTAAACGCTGATTGATATTGTAAATGCCGTTTCCCGTACCCTCGCTGCCGATGATCGGTTGATCGCCTAAGCTGTGCAGCACTTCCGGCGAAATGCCGATCCCGTTGTCCCGCAGTTGAACAACCGCCATATCACCGGCCCGGCTCAGGGTCAGCTGAATGACGCCTCCGCTCGCTTTGTCGCGCAGGCCGTGCTTGATGCTGTTCTCCACCAGCATTTGCAGCGTCGCCGGCGGAATCATAAGCTCGCCAAGCGCGGGATCGAGCTGGCACTCAAACGTGAACTGATCCTCGAACCGGATTTGAATAATATCCAGATAGGCATTCAACAGCTCCATCTCCTCGCGAATGGTCGTTCTGCGGGACGACATGACCTTGACGTTCAGGCGCATGAACGCCCCCAGCTGCATCGTGGCATGTCGTGCCAGCAGCGGATCGGTGCGGATCAACGAATGGATCGCGTTGAGTGTATTGAATAGAAAGTGCGGATTGATTTGCGCCTGCAGCAGCTTGAGTTCCGCCTCTTTCATTAAATGGCTCATCTTCTCGTGTGCGGTGGCCCCGAGCTGATAGGAAATCAGCTGTCCCAGCCCCTGGGCCATTACCAGCTCGACGCGCCGGATATCCTCCGGCCGCTTGAAGTAGAATTGAATGACGCCCACGACCTGGCCAGCCTCTATGATCGGGACAAGGATGGCGGCGCCGAGCGCCGGATGCCGGGGCTGGATCTCTTCCGCATTCTCGATGATCCGAAGCTCGCCGGTCGCGATGACGCTCTTGGTCAAGTCCGATTGGATCGCTTCTCCGGGATCAAGGGTACGGCTTGCTGTGCCGGCATGGGCCAGGAACCGCTCCGTATCGGTAATGGCGACGGCCGCTGTTTTCAGCTCTCGCAGCAGCAAGGCCGCCACGGCCTGAGCCGTACGGTACGTCAATCCCTGCTTCAGATGCGGGAGCGCCGATTCCGCGATATGGAATGCCTTCTCCGTCTCATACGCGGCTGCACGTTCCTCCTCGGTGAGCGCGACCCGCAGCATCGTCGTAAAGATTGCAATGGAGATGCTGTTCGTCAGCACCATCGGCAGGCCGATCAGGTTGACCAGTTCCACTGCACGATCCGGCTCATCCGCACAGATCAAAATCATCCCCATGAGCAGGATCGGAGCGAACATGCCGACGAATAACGCTTTCGCCGGCGAGATGACCCGCTCCTGCGAGAAGAATCGGGCCACGCCTCCCGCCAGCACTCCCGTTAACGGCACGGCGATTGCGCCTGCCAGCCCCGTGGCACCGCCGATATACAGGAGGTGGGCTCCTGCCAGAAGCCCGCCCCCGATGCCAACGCGGGGACCGCCGATCAGTCCGCCGATCACAACCCCGACCAGGGCGGAGTGGGCCAGGGCCTGCTCTCCGGTCAGCCGCATCAGCCAGAAGGAGGAGCTGGACTCGCCGTTCTCCACGACAACGCCCGCATAGGTCCCAAGGATGCCGAAGAGCCCGAACAGGCCGGAATAGATGAACATCCGCATGCCGGACATCTCTTTGCGGTCCAGCAATTGGCGGAACAGCGGAATTCTCGTCAGTATAAAAGTCAGGATGAGCAGCATGCCCATCCGTTCGAACAAATGCAGCGTCAGCTCCTGCATGGACATCCCTCTTTTTTTGATGGACTTCGAATCGAATCTTCATCTGACGTTCGGTAACGCTGTAGATACGGAATGAACACCTTTGAATACGGTTTCATTTTTGCAAGAAAGATTATATAGCATGGCGAGGATTTGGACAATAAAAAGGCATAACATGAAACTAATGTAAAAAAATGCACGAAGGAGAGGAGGATATCCACGCCTTGGCGAGCGCGTAAAAAACCGTATCCCGCAAAATGCGTACATACGGCTGGTTCATCAGTTCAATTACACACGCGCAGGTGCCCCTCCCCCGGATGACAACGAATCGGAGCATGGGCATGTTCCCGCCGGATCGAAGCGCATGCTTCGCATATAAACCGGGTCGTTTCAGGTGGCCGGGGTCCGGGTTTCAATGTTCAAGGTTACTGGTTTATCGGGTTATCAGACTATCGGGTTATCGACCATTTCCTTATGACCTGATTGGTCACCTCCGACAGCAGCAACCCCAGCGCGATGGCGCCTGAAATCATGAACGCTTGGGCCCCCAGCTGGACGGCCTGATCGAATTGATTCTGGGCCACATGGCGAAGGGCATTATAGGCGACACCGCCCGGTACGAGCGGAATAATCCCCGACACGCTGAACACGATGATGGGAGTCTTGTATTTTTTGGCGAAAAAATGACTGATCATCGTCACGCAAAAAGCCGCGACTACGGTGGCCGTCACCGGCTCAACCCTCATATCCTGAAACATGATGTAGAGCAGCCAGCCCACCATGCCGGCAAACCCGCACTGCAGCAATGCTTTTTTGGGTACGTTAAATATGATCCCGAAGGCCGCCGAAGCAACGAAACTCGTAATGAGCTGCTGTATATAAAAGGTTGCCACCATTATCCCTCCACCCTTCCCATCTCTTAGAATGACAAAGTAAACGCAATGCCCGCGCCGATGGCAAAGGACGTAACAAAAGCCTCCGCCCCTTTGGACAAGCCGGATATCAGATGCCCTGCCATCAGATCGCGGATGGCATTCGTGATCAGCAAGCCCGGTACAAGCGGCATCACGGAACTGATGATGATCGTATCCAGCTGTTGGCCGAATCCGAATCTGACCATCCAAACGGAGGTTATGCCGATGACGAGCGCACCCGAGAATTCGGCGAAGAACCGGACGGGAATGACCCGATGCATGAACACGAAGCAGGAGAAGCCCAGGCCGCCCGCAACGGCCGCCGGTACGAAATCCGGCCAGATGCCGCGAAACATGATGAGAAAGCACCCGCTTGCGATCGCTGACAGTAGAATCAGCACCCATGTCGGATAAATGGCCTGTTCATGCTCGATTCGCTCCAGGGCCCGGTAAGCCTCTTCCATTGTCAGCTCGCCGAGGCTGACGCTCCGGGACACGCTGTTGACCTGATCGATCTTATGGAGATTGGTTGTCCGATCCGAAATACGAATAAGCCGCGTAATATGCTGCGGCTCCTCCACCGAGAAGATAATGCCCGTCGGGGTCATATAGCTGTGGCTGTTCTCCACGCCGAAAGCCGCGGCGATCCGCATCATCGTATCCTCGACCCGATAGGTCTCCGCGCCGCTCTGCAGCATGATTTTGCCTGCTAACAAGCAGACCTTGATAATGTCATGCTCCCGCTTCAACAAATCATTCAAATCGACAATCCTCCTGCTGAACACATTCCGATTCAGAATCTTTGCCTATATTATAGTATCATTTCCATGATAAAGCATAGGATATGCTTTAAAGCAGCGCTGCAGCAGCTTCCGTTCGTTTGATTCCATCTCATCGCCCTAAACAAAAAGCCTCCCGATGACCGGGAGGCTTCTCTGCTATTATTCTCGAAATCGGCTTAATAGGCGCCGCGGATGTGCATGGCTACCTGCTCCTGATAGAAAAGCGCAAGGCGTTCTTTCTCCTCCATGCTGAACGAAGGCACGTCCAGCGTGCCCAGGTTGTCTTCGATCTGGCGGACGTTGCGGAAGCCGGGAATCACGGCAGTAACCTCCGGGCAATCCAGAATCCAGCGCATGGATGCACGAGCCATGTCGCCTCGGCCCTCGGCAATCCAGGCGAGCTCTCTGGCGAGCTCGACACCCTTTTCAAATCGGAGGCCGGCAAAAGTCTCGCCTACGTTAAACTGCTCGCCGTTGGCGTTGAAATTCCGATGATCCCCCTCGCTGAAGGTAGTGCTCTCCGTAAATTTTCCGGTTAGCAAACCGCTGGCGAGCGGCAAACGCACCAATATGCCGACGCCCGATGCTTTGGCCTTCGGGAGCAGCTGGGCCAGCGGCTTTTGGCGGAACAGATTGAAAATCACCTGCAATGACCTCACCCCCGGTACCCCAAGACAGAACAATCCTTCCTCCACCGTCTCCACGCTGACGCCGTAATGCCGGATTTTCCCCTCGGCCTGCAGCTTGTCCAGCACCTCAAACACCCGTCCGTCCTTCAACACCTCGAAGGGAGGGCAGTGAACCTGATAGAGATCAATCCGCTCCCGCTGCAGCCGCTTCAGACTGCCCTCGCAATAACGGCGGATCGACGCCTCGGAATAGGTCTGAAGATCATGAATATCACCGGCGCGGCAAAATTTGGTGGCCACATGCACGGTATCTTCTTTCCCTTTGGTTGCGCGCGCGAGCAAATCCTCGGCATGCCCGTCTCCATAAACGTCGGCCGTATCGAAGAAGTTTACGCCCTCGCCGATGGCGCGGCCCAATCCCTTCAAGGCTTCCTGATCATCGGTCTGCCCCCATGAGCCTCCGATCGCCCATGTGCCGAAGCTGACCTCGCTAATGTGAAGCTCCGTATTTCCCAATTGTCTGTAATTCATCGACGTTATAGCCTCCTCATCCAACTGCCATACTAGTTCACACTACTAGACTAAACGCTAAATCGCTTTCATTCAATCCATATGTCATATATCTATTTCATCGGAGATCGTTGACAAATGATTCCATCGTCTTTATAATTACTATCATCAAATAACCAACGTTGGATATCCAGTAATGGAATTCATAATTCCTCACACATCCTAAGGAAGTGACCTTATATGACCAACCTCATCCTGCTTTCATTCCTGCGCCAGCGTCCTATGCACGGATATGAAATCCAGCAGCTCATTCAGGCCAGCCGTATGGACCTGTGGACGAATATCCTGTCCGGTTCGATCTATTACGCGCTGAACAAGATGGAAAGCGACGGATTGATTGCAGCCACTGCCGAAGAGCGGACTGGCGCGAGACTCCGTAAAATCTACAGCATCACGGATGAAGGCGAGAAGCTATTCCAGCAGATGATCCGGGAGACGTTGACGCTTCCTCCCCACACCGTCAAATCCGACTTTTCGCTCGGTTTGGTCTGGATCGAGAACATTCCGAAGGAAGAAGCGGTGGAATTGCTGGAGCAGAATCTCAAACAAGTGGAGGAATCGCTGGCCCAGTGGCGTTCGGGTAAGGAAATCAAGGGCCAGTACGGCTTATCGAAGATTGCCCTTGCCACCTTCGATAATGCGATTTCGATCCTGGAACAGGACATCGCCTTTCTCCACAAGATCATTGCACTCGTTCAAGAATAAGCCTCAGCTTCAGCTGCGGCTTTCATTTTCGGCAAATATCCAACGTTGGATATATAATATTGGAAAAATAAGGAGCGTGCAACGAAAATGACGTTAACTACACTCATTCAAGCGAAGGGATTAAGAAAAACCTATGGGCAACGGACGGTCGTACAGGATGTCACTCTGAACATACGGGAAGGCGAAGTGCTGGCGATCATCGGGCCGAACGGCGCGGGGAAATCGACGACGCTGGATCTGGTGCTGGGTCTGCGCCGCCCTAATGCCGGCACGGTCACCTACTGGACATCCGATCCTTCGCCGCACATCGGGCTTCA
Source organism: Paenibacillus sp. cl141a (assembly GCF_900109305.1). Lineage (NCBI taxonomy): Bacteria > Bacillati > Bacillota > Bacilli > Caryophanales > Paenibacillaceae > Paenibacillus > Paenibacillus sp. cl141a. Next base: position 281,926 of record NZ_FNZO01000003.1, on the reverse strand, counting down.
GCTGCAGTCCACACCCTTCTTTCCCGGATTTACCGCCATGGAGAATCTGTGCATGTTCGCGGCTTTCTACGGCAAACGTCTCAGCGGCGCGGAGCTGATTCGGCACCTGGACCGATGCGGACTTGCGGAGGCTGCCAGGACCGATGCGCTCAGACTCTCCGGGGGGCAGCAGAAACGGCTCGCCATTGCCATGACGCTGGTCCACGACCCCAAGCTGCTGTTCCTCGACGAGCCCACAGCAGCGCTGGACCCGCGGGCCCGCCGGGATATCCGGAAACTGATCCGTTCCTTAGCGGATACCGGCACCTCCATCGTATTCACCTCGCATGACATGGAGGAGGTCCATAAACTCGCCACCCGGCTGGTTCTTATCTGCGGTGGAAAGGTGAAGGCCTCCGGCACGCCGGATGAGCTGCTCAGCCGTTACGGCACGGACAGCCTGGAACAGCTGTATATCCAATTGACCGATGAACTCGAAAATGGAGAATGCAAGTAAAAAGAAACCTTAGGAGGAATCGATATGCGTATGATTATGGCAACCATGCTGCGGAGCATGCTCCGCGACACCCACACCCTGGTTTGGAACATCGTTTTTCCAATCGCCATGCTGGTCGGATTGGGTCTTTACTTCCATGATGCGGCCTACTCCCACCGACTTCTCGCAGGCGTGCTGACGACCAACATCCTGTTCGGGGCCACTATGGTCACCGCTTTTAACGTCATGGCCCAGCGCAACCGGGGCATCTACAAGCTGCTGCGGGCGACGCCCTTTCGAACCGTCTCCTTCATTGCCGCAATGACAGGGGCACGAACCGTGCTGGCACTGCTCGTCAGCGCCTGCGTGATTCTCATGAGCCTGCTTCTGCTTGGGGTGAAGCTGAGTCTCACGGGACTGGCGCTGATGCTGCTCGTACTGCTGATCGGCACCGTGTGTTTTACCGCGCTCGGTTTTCTGGCCGCCAATCTGTCCAGGGACGAAGGCAATGTCAACATGATCTCGAACTTGATGAGCTTTCCGATGCTGCTGACCAGCGAGGCCTTCTATTCCTTGGAACATGCCCCAACATGGGTCGTCACCCTGGGGCAGCTGCAGCCGTTTCACCATCTGGTCGATGCCATGGCGATCGCTGTCCATCCACAGGGAGGTATCGCCGGAATATGGATGCCGCTCCTCATCCTGACCGGCTTTACGATCCTCATTCTCGGTGCGGCTGCGTGGACCTTCCGCTGGGACGTAGAGCAGCCTGTCAGTTGGAGGCAGGGATCCGCGAAGAAAGCGGCGTCGACGTGACCGGGTACAAAAATCCGGTTAACCCCTTGTATAAAAGACATCTCATGCGGTATACTGAACAACAATATCAGTATCAGGCCGATGATGAGCTTCCAACTCTGAGGTGTTCTCGTCAAGGGGATTAGATCTACACCCGATCAGCCGTCCCCCTAAGTTAACCGGACCCGCCCGTTACCGCGGAATCAAAGTGGATTGAACGCAGGCCGACATGTTCCTTGGTCAGGTTACGGTTCAATCAATTTGGGTGGCACCGCGAGCGCATAAGCGTCCCTCGTCCCATATGGACTAGGACGCTTTTTTTATTTTTTAGGGCAAAGGAGCGCGGTGATTATGTTAGATATGAAATGGATCCGGGAAAGCGCGGATCATCAGGAAGAATTGCAGCAGGTGGCTGACCGGAAAGGCATCGCCCTTTCGGTTGCCGAGCTTGTCCGGCTGGATGACCAGCGGCGTACGCTGCTGTTGGCCGTGGAAGCATTGCGCCAGCAGCGCAATGCGATCACGCAGGAGATCAGTGCCCTGGTGCGGCAAGGCAAACCGGATGAAGCGGAACGGCAAAAACAGCAGGTCAAAACCATCAACGAGGAACTAGACCAGCAGGAAACGTTATACCGGGAGGTTAACGAAGCTTATAGCGAGCTGCTTATACTCGTGCCGAATATCGTGTCGCCGGACACGCCTGTGGGAGCCTCGGATGAGGACAACGTGGAGATCAGACGAGTAGGCGAGCTCCCCGTATTTGATTATCAATTCAGGGACCATGTCACGCTCGGCGAAATGCACCGCATGATCGACATTCCCCGCGGCGTCAAAACCGCTGGCACGCGCAGCTACTACCTGACAGGCATCGGCGCAATGCTCCATCGGGCGGTTCAACAGCTGGCGGTGGATATGCTGGTCGCCAAGGGTTTCACCCTCATGGACGTGCCGTTAACCGTAAGGACGGAGGCCATGCAGAATACAGCCTTCTTCCCGCTCGGTCAGGATCAGGCCTTTCAAATTACGGAGCAAGATAAGTGGCTCGTCGGTACGTCGGAGGTGCCGTTGGTATCGTTCTACAGCGGTGAAGTCGTCGATGTAGCAGAGCCGATTCGCCTGGCAGCAGCGTCGCTCTGCTTCCGGAGCGAGGTTGGCTCGGGCGGCCGGGACGTCCACGGCCTCTATCGGGTGCACCAGTTCGCGAAGGTGGAGCAGGTCGTTCTCTGCGAAGCCAGCACGGAGGCCTCGGAGCTGCTTCTGCAAGAGATTACGGCCAATGCCGAGGAGCTGCTGCAGAAGCTCGAACTGCCTTACCGGGTCGTTGCCGTCTGTACCGGGGACATGTCGCAGAAAACATACAAACAATACGACATCGAGACATGGATGCCAAGCCGCGGAGCTTATGGGGAGACCCACTCGTCGTCGAATCTGCTAGACTTCCAGGCGCGACGCTCGAACATCCGCTACCGGGACGCGGAAGGCAAGCTGCGCTACTGCCACACCCTGAACAATACGGCTGTGGCTTCGCCGCGGATTCTCATCCCGCTGCTGGAGAACCATCAGCAGCCCGACGGTTCGATCCTCATTCCGAAGGCGCTCAGGCCTTACATGAACGGGATGGAGCGGATAGAACTACCGAACGGAACGGAATAAGGACACGATCAACTTAATTATCTAACGTTCAATAACGCAGCCATTGGATGGCTGCGTTATTTGGTTTTTTTGAATCATATTATGGGAGAAGCTGTGCATCGAAACTCCTTCATTAAAAATGCATGAATAAGCTTTAGCGATACTTAGACCAGCTTAAAAAGCATATACTATATGGATGAGCTGCATGCCGATTTCGAATCTGCAAGCTTTCGGCAAAGCTAGACCATTCGATCATCGCAAGAAAAATTTCCTCTAAAGGCGGTCTGGCTTCTCTGGGATTCTTCGATGTACATTTTTCTTTAGATTATCGAATATATACGCTTTCGGCAAAGCTGGACCATTCGATCATCGCAAGAAAAATTTCTGCTAAACGCGGTCTGGCTTCCGTGAAAGTACATCGATGTACATTTTTCTTTAGATTATCGAATCTACAAGCTTTCAGCAAAGCTAGACCTTTCGATCATCGCAAGAAAAATTTCCGCTAAACGCGGTCTGGCTTCTGTGAAAGTACATCGATGTACATTTTTCTTTAGATGATCGAATCTACAAGCTTTCAGCAAAGCGACCATTCGATCATCGCAAGAAAAATTTCCTCTAAAGGCGGTCTGGCTTCTCTGGGGATTCTTCGATGTACATTTTTCTTATGGATTAAGTAGGTATATAATGTTCGTTATATAGAGATACCATTTTTCGATAGATGGATTTCATGTCCGGCGTCCGTTCGACCGGGTGCCCGTCTCTATATAGAATACTTACCGTGCCGTGCACGAATAAGGAGGTCATTCCGTATGACAGAAGCAAATCTTGACCATACAGCGTCCAAAACGCTTCGCGATATCCCGATTTCCATCCTCGATCTGGCGCCGATTACAGCGGGCAGCACAGCTGCACAGTCGCTGCGGAATACGCTTGATCTGGCTCAGCATGCCGAGAAGTGGGGCTATAACCGCTACTGGCTTGCCGAACATCACAACATGCCGGGGATCGCCAGCTCGGCCACTTCGGTGGTCATAGGCCATGTGGCCGGAGGCACCAGCAAGATCCGCGTCGGATCCGGCGGCATTATGCTGCCGAACCATGCTCCGCTTGTCATTGCCGAGCAGTTCGGCACCCTCGAATCCTTGTATCCCGGCCGGATCGATCTAGGTCTTGGCCGTGCGCCGGGTTCGGATCAGCTAACCTCCCGGGCGCTCCGCCGCGGCCCGGGCAGCGACGGCCAGGACTTCCCGGACCGCCTCGGCGAGCTGCGGAATTACTTCCAGCCTACCTCCGGCTCGTCCATGCGCATCCGGGCGATTCCGGGGGAAGGCCTGCATGTTCCGATCTGGCTGCTCGGCTCCAGCGGTTTCAGTGCGCAGCTTGCGGGTCAGCTGGGGCTTCCGTTCTCTTTTGCTAGCCACTTTGCTCCGGACTATCTAATGGCTGCGCTCGATCTGTACCGGACCAGCTTCCGCCCTTCATCCGAGCTAAGCAAGCCGTATGCCATGATCGGCGTGAACGTGATCTGCGCGGACACGGATGAGGAAGCGCAGCGCCTGGCTACCTCGCCGTACCAGCAGTTCCTGAACATCATCCGGGGCCGCACCGGCCAGCTGAGTCCGCCGGTGGACAGCATGGATGATCTGTGGAACCTGCAGGAGCAGGCCATCGTGAAGCGCCAGCTCAGTTTTTCCGCCATCGGCAGTCCCGCAACCGTCCGCGCGCAGCTGGAGCAGTTCCAGCAGTCGACGGACGCGGACGAAATCATTGTCGCGGCCGCGATCTATGATCATCAAGCGCGCCTCCGTTCTTATGAGTTGCTGGCGGAAGTCGTCGGCATTAAATAAACGTCATGCCAAAAAGACCAGTCAAGCCCGGAATCCCGGTGCCTGACTGGTCTTTTTTTCAATCCGGATATTACAGCGTCAGCCCGCCATCAATCGTAACCAGCGAGCCTGTCATGTAGCTGGAGCCCGGGGAAGCCAGGAAGGCAACCACGTTTGCGATTTCGTCCGCCTCAGCCGGACGGCCCATCCGCATGTTGCCCACTTCCTCAGGCACGTAGCCGCCTTCCATGAAGGACTTGGCCACCGCTGCGGTCAGCGGCGTCTGAACGCCGCCCGGGCAGATGGCGTTCACGCGAATGCCCTGCTTCACGTATTCCAGTGCAGCTGCTTTGGTCAAGCCCACAACCGCATGCTTGCTTGCCGAATAAGCGGCGGCACTGTGTTCGCTGCGGATGCCCGCCGTGGAAGCCGTGTTCACGATATGTCCGCTGCCCTGTTCCTTCATGACCTTCAAAACATACTTCATGCCAAGGAAAGCGCCCTTCACATTCACGGACATTTGACGGTCAAATTCGTTCTCGTCGATATCGTCTAGCATGGAGAACTTCTGCACGATACCTGCATTATTGAAGAAGAAATCGATTCGGCCGTAAGCTTCAACCGCCTTGTTCACATAGTTCTGAACATCCTCGGTTTTTGTCACATCCGCCTGCACGAAGATTCCCTCTCCGCCTTGCTCCTTAATCAAACGCAGCGTCTCTTCGCCGGCTTCCTTGTTGAAATCCACGAGCACAACCGCGGCACCGTTTTCAGCCAATTTCAAGCTGGCGGCTCTGCCGATCCCGCTGGCCGCGCCGGTAATGACAGCAATCTGTTGGTTATCGGACATGAAACAACACCCCCCTTGATGAAAATAAATATAACGTCTGACTGAGCTTGTGTCCTTATGATTCAAAACATCGACAGTTTATGAACAAGCTGAATGAATGTCCGGCTTACTTCGCGAAATACCCGCCGTCGATCGGCAGCTCGACGCCTGTAATATAAGAGGACTCGTCGGATGCCAGGAACAGCACGCCGCGCGCGATATCTTCCGCTTTGCCGAGTCTTGGCAACGGCGTCTGGGATTGGAACCACTGCATCATTTTTTCGTCCTTGAAGAGATCCACGGTCATTGGCGTTTCGATGTAGCCCGGGTGAACCGAGTTGCAGCGGATGTTATGCTTCGCAAAGTCAACGGCCGTGGCTTTGGTCAGCATGCGTACCGCACCTTTGCTTGCCGTGTAAGGACCGGCGCCGCTTCCGCCCGTCAGGCCGGCAATGGAGGAGATGTTGACGATGGAACCGCCGCCGGCTTCGATCATGTGCGGAATGACATATTTTTGACCGAGGAATATGCTCGTGACGTTGATCGACATCGTCTTCTCCCAGCCTTCGACCGTCAAATCCATGAACGGCGTTGCATTGGAGACACCGGCATTGTTGACCAGAATGTCGATTTTGCCGAATTTTTGAACCGTCTCGTCCACGACGCGGACCCAATCTTCTTCGGAAGCAACGTTATGCTTGATTCCCAGCGCTTCGCCGCCGAGCGCTTGAATCTCAGCGACGACGTCTTTGATTTTGTCCTCCTGAAGGTCCGTAATCGCTACCTTGGCCCCCTCTTGCGCAAACAAAAGAGCGTCAGCTTTACCCATGCCTCCAGCCGCACCCGTAATAATCGCTACTTTATTGTCTAATCTCCCCATAAAAATACCTCCTAATGTTAGTCGTTGGATTAGCTGTCCATATGGGACTGCCCGATCTTAAGCTGCAAATGCTCGATCATCTTCTCATACGAAGCGATCAAGACATCCATCTCCTGATCCGAGAAATCCGACCATAAGCCTTCATTCAATTCACGGTACTTCGCAATCATCCGGGCTTCCACCTCGCGTCCCTGCTCCGTGATCCTAAGATAGACTTGACGCCTGTCCTCGCTCGACGCTACCCGTTCAATGTAACCCTTGCTCACCAGCTTGTTGCTCAAGTTGGTGACAGCCGACAGCGTAACATTCAGGGCATTGGCAAAATACGAGCTGGTCTGCTGCCCCTCATACGCCAAGGTCTGAAGCACGTAATACTGGGGGCCGGTCAAATCATTGTCCAGAATCTTGGCATAGTTCGCCACAAGCGTCATCATCTGACGGGCTACCATGTTAGATAAATGCTCCCGCTTATCCAGTTTCATCACCTCGATGCTTAACGAAGTCCCATACTTATATATTACGAAATTAAATAGTTAAAAGCTTTTAACAATTCAAATTGTATACCCTTTCACATCGCTCGTCAACCACGATAAAATGCCCGATTTGGTGGTTATTCCCACATTCACGCCCGATGAAAACCCGTCTATATTAAAAATGATTCAACTTGGCCGAGATGGGCAAAGATGCTGCTGCACTGCCAATCTGCCAAATAGAAAAAGAGCACCCGCAGGTGCTCTTGAAAGTATATCCATCGTTGCTTCGGCGTAACCCTCTAAACTACACATGTTACCTTGAAGAATAAAGAAGATGTCATGGTGGCGCCGAGCTGGACTCCGACGGATGGGAAGAACTCCAGTGCCAGCCTCCGCCAACAAAAAAAAGCACCACCCTGAGGTGATGCCTTTCATTGTCCTTCGTTCATCCGGCCGTATCCATCCGCGCTTCCAGCGTGGATTGGCGGAGATGATCCAGTGTCATGCGCTCAACGAAACGCGAGAACCTCTCTTTTTTCTTACCGTGCTCCTGATAGATGGCGATCAGCTTCAGGATGATCGGGGCCAGCTGATCCGGCGTTAAATCCGCATGCAGCTGCTTCGCCAGCGAAGCCTTCAAGCCTCTCGGCTCCCCGCCTACATAGATATCGTAGGTATTTCGCATCTTGATAACGGCAATATCCTTCAGCAGCGGCTCGCTAGTGCCGAGCGCGCAGCCTGCGTACCCGATCTTTAGCGGATTGGGTACGGGATGGTCGGCGATAGCTTCATCCAGCATCTTGGCAACATCCAGTCCCGAATCCTCCGCCCCCCGGCAAAAGTTGCAGGTAATCAGGCTCTTGGAGACGAAGCCGGCGGGATGTACCTCCAGTCCGGCGGCTTCCAGCTTCGCCTTGGCTTCCTCCACCCGCTCTTCATCCATCTCCACGTACAGCTGCTTGAAGGTTGTCATCTCGATGCGGGCATCATCGCCTACGATGGACCCCAATACGGCCAGCTGATCCGGGCGGAACAGCGTTCCGCCCACTTCAAAGCCGGGGGTCACAGCAAATTTTTGCATGGCCAAATGTCTACACTCCCATCAAGTCACCCTAATATCGTTTTCTTGCTTGGTTACCAACATACTCTATATAAAAGGCCTGCCTCCCGTTATACCTTCATCCGCTGCAGACGAAGGGCATTCAGCACGACCGATACGGAGCTAAGTGCCATGGCGGCCCCGGCCACCCAAGGCGCCAGAAGCCCAATGGCGGCAATCGGAATGCCGAGCGAGTTGTAGCCCAAGGCCCAGAACAGGTTCTGACGGATGTTGCTCATCGTCTTGCGGCTCATGTAAATGGCGTCCGGAATGCTGTTCAGGTCGCCCTTCATCAGCGTAACGTCGGCGGCTTCCATGGCCACATCCGTACCTGTGCCGATGGCCATGCCGATATCGGCAACCGCAAGGGCCGGCGCATCGTTAATGCCGTCGCCGACCATGGCGACCTTCTTGCCCTGCTGCTGGAGTTTCTTCACTTCATCCGCTTTGCCCTCCGGCAGTACCTCTGCAAGCACATGGTCAATGCCAACCTGTTTGGCAATGGCCTTAGCCGTGCGTTCGTTGTCGCCGGTAATCATGATCACTTCAATACCCATTTGCTTCAGCCTAGCAACGGCAGCCTTAGACGTCTCCTTGATGGTATCCGCTACGGCCACAAGACCGGCATATCGACCGTCTACCGCGGTAAGCATAGCGGTCTTACCCTCGGTTTCCAGCTCCGACATTCTGGCCAGGACCGCATCGACCGGCACGTTATGCAGTGCCATCAGCTTGCGAGTACCGACTAGAACTTCGTGTCCTTCCACGCTGGCCTGGATGCCGTAGCCTGGAATCGCCTCAAAATGCTCGGCAGTCGGAAGCTTCGTCCCTTTCGCCTCAATCCGGGCCACGATCGCTTCGGCAAGCGGATGCTCGGAGCTCTTCTCGGCAGCTCCGACCAAACGCAGGAACAGCTCCTGATCGATGTTATCAACTTCCACATCGGTCAGTTCAGGCTTGCCTTTCGTGACCGTTCCTGTTTTGTCCAGAATAATCGCGTCGATTTTGTGCGTGGACTCCAGATGCTCCCCGCCCTTGAACAGAACGCCCAGCTCTGCGGCACGGCCCGAACCCGCCATGATCGAGGTCGGCGTAGCCAGACCCAGCGCGCACGGACAAGCAATAACCAGGATTGCAATGGCAATTTCTAACGATTGCGCGAAATTACCAGGCGTTACCCAGAAGTACCATACGAGGAAAGCAACAACCGCAATGCCGACCACGATCGGAACGAAAATGCCGGAGATGACATCGGCCACCCGCTGAATCGGAGCTTTAGAGCCCTGCGCTTCCTCAACCACCTTGATAATTTGGGCTAGAGCGGTCTCTTTGCCCACCTTCGTTGCTTCAAGCGTCAAGCGTCCGTTCTTGTTAATCGTGGCGCCGATGACGGCATCGCCCGCTTTTTTCTCAACCGGAATGCTCTCACCGGTCAGCATCGACTCGTCTACCGCCGACGTGCCCTCCACGACTTTACCGTCCACCGGAATTTTCTCACCCGGCTTTACCAGTACGAAATCACCCACCAGGACCTGTTCCACCGGGATGGTCATCTCCTGACCGTCACGAACGACCAGCGCCGTTTTGGCTTGAAGACCCATCAGGGTTTTAATGGCCTCTGAGGTACGGCCTTTGGCCAGGGATTCGAACAGTTTCCCCATAATGACCAGCGTGATCAGCACCGCACTCGTTTCATAGTACATTTCAGGCCCATGGTGTGCGTTTGCTCCGGCAGCGGCCCAATCGATCGTTAAATACAGACTGTAGAAATAGGCTGCCGCGGTACCGAGTGCGACCAGAACGTCCATATTGGCGCTTTTGTTGCGGAGAGCCTTGTAGGCTCCCACATAGAACTGTTTCCCGATAAAAAACTGTACCGGCGTTGCCAGGATCAGCTGGAACCAAGGGTTCATGAACAGATCCGGCATCCAGATCCAGGAGGTGAAGGAGAAATGGCTCACCATGGCCCAGAGCAGCGGCAGCGACAGAATCGCCGACAGGAGCAGCTTCCGCTTTTGCTTGGTGATGGCCTCCTTGCGGTGACCTTCCTGATCAAGCGTCTCCTGTTTGGAAACCGCCTGATACCCAAGCTTCTCCACGCGCTGTTGAATATCGCTAAGGCTTACCTCGGCGGGATTGAATTCCACCCGGGCCGTCTCCAGTGCAAAATTGACGTTGGCCTGATTAACACCTGGCATCCGGCTAACCACTTTCTCGATTTTCGTAGCACAGGCCGCACAGTACATGCCAATCAGCTGCAGGTCCACCGTTTCCTTTGCTGTTCCGTAGCCCAGCTTTTCGATTTTCTCTTCCATCTGCTGGACGGTAACCACATTCGGATCAAATGTAACCGACGCTTTTTCCAGCGCAAAATTCACATTCGCTTCCTGGACGCCCTCCATTTTGCTAAGACCCTTCTCAATCCGATTCGCACAGGCGGCACATGTCATACCCGTTAACTGCAGCGACGTTTTCTTCTGTTCCATTGTTGCTTCTGCTCCCATCTTCTCCTCACCCCTCTTCATCCTCGTGCCGTTTGGTTAAACTACGTTATATCCTTGTTCCTCGATAATTTCTTTGATTTGATCCAAATTGACTTTGCCTGTGTCATATTTCACGGAGACCGTGCCTGCCTTCAAATCCACGTGCCCCTCGATGTTCTCATTCTTTAAAGCTCCTTCAATGGAATTCACGCAATGCATGCAGGACATGCCTTCTACTTTTATTGTTACCTGTTCCATAATCAATCTCTCCTTTAGGTATTGGATTTATTAGGGCTCTGTAACAGCCAAGCCCGAATGAGTTATCAAACTCGTTATTCTCATTTCTTGATGTTAGTATACCCCCCTACCCTATAATTAGTCAATGGGTTTTCTCATTTTTTTTGAAATACATGCCCGCGCTATGATTAAACCGGCATAACCGTGCGGTATTTCTCCACTTCAACAAACAATTGCTGCCACCTTCCCAAGGTGGCAGCTCCATGGATATTCATCGCAATCGGGTAGTCCCAGCAGGGACTTTCGTTACTTCATCAGCTTGTTCATGGTGGTTAACAGCTCGGTAATGACCTCATCGTCGCCTTCCTGGAGGCGCTCCACCACGCAGCTCTTCATATGATGCTCGAGCAGCAATTTGCTGACGCCGTTCAAGGCCGACTGGATCGAGGAGATCTGGTTTAACACATCGTCACAGTACGTATCCTTCTCAATTAAGCCCTTCACGCCGCGGATCTGCCCTTCAATCCGGTTCAACCGGCTGATGAGATTGCTTTTCGTTTTGTCAGAATGATGGCTCTTCCGTTCACCAGTTACTGCGCATGCATCATGTACATGGTTCTCGGTTGTCATACCCATTCCCCCCTTGATCACGTTACTTCTTCTTATTCTAACCCTAGTATATCATATAGCCCCCCACCCTATAAAGCCCAGCTTATGGAATGAGATTGCGGACATTTTGCCGTGGGGGCATGTCATCTACAGTATATGCTTGTACCCGCGATAATTTTCGGCCCATGAAAAAGGGTGCCCCATCAGGCCAGCAGCCTGATGGGGCACCCCCCTATATATCCGCATGCGGAAAAACCTGAGCTCCCTTAATAAATCGTCCGCCCCTGCGCATCCGGCACGCCGGATTTGCGGTAAAAATACGTATTGATCACGTCCCGCCAGTGCTTGGCATGCTCGGCCTGGTCAGCTAACCGTTCGGTGACTTGGGTTAAACGCTCCAGATCGACCTTGCCTTCCAGCGATGTCCAGGCTTTCAGGAGCCCGGCCGCAGCTTCCGCACCTTCGAAGTGCGTGTCATAGATATGCTGAATCACCGTTTTGCCGGATTTCAGCACATGCGAGTACGGCACATGATGAAAGAACAGCAGCAGCTCGTCAGGGCAATCCTCCAGCGAATCATATCGGGCCGCATTCGGCTCGAAATACTGTGCGGTGTACCCCGTGCCCGTCGCCACCGTGCGGTCCACCCCAATACCGTCCCGATCCGCGAAATGGTAGGTGCCCCACCTTGAATATTCATAACCGTCCACATCCGGTCCGTAATGCGTATGCGGCGTAATCATCCAGCCCACCCCGAGCGGCGACGTGTAGCTTTCATAGATCGGCCACGATTGCATCAGCATGCCGCACACCACGGCGACCACCGTCTCATCATTGCCGAAGGTCAGCCTCGTCCATTCCTCCGCGATCCCTTCGGCGGACATATCCGGATTCCAGACCAGCCGGCCGAATCCATACAGATTCGCCTGCGCCAAGGTGTGACCCGTCCAATTCTCATCATTCCCGATGTTGGAAACGGCGGCGATCCCGCTGTATTTCATGCCGTGCAGCGAACCGTCCACGATCTTCTTAACCTCGGACCCCGTTCCGTTCGCGTAGGTATCGAAATTCAGCACCTCTTTCCACTGCGGCACCAAATAGCATACGTGGCGCTGCTGTCCGGTATATTCCTGGGCGATCTGGAACTCCAGCACCTGATTGGTCTCTTTCATGCTGCCGAACAGCGGAGATACCGGCTCCCGTACTTGGAAGTCCATCGGTCCGTTCTTGATCTGCAGCAGCACATTGTCCTTAAACCGTCCGTCCAGCGGGGTAAAATGATCATAGGCCGCCCGCGCGCGGTCCGTGCTGCGGTCCCGCCAATCCTGCATGCAGTTGTAGACGAAGCAGCGCCAGATGACAAGCCCGCCATGCGGTTCCAGCGCTTCGGCCAGCATATTGGCGCCATCGGCGTGGTCTCTGCCATAGGCGAACGGGCCCGGACGGTGCTCCGAATCCGCCTTGACCACAAAGCCGCCGAAGTCCGGTATATGATCGTAGATCTCATCCGCCGTATCCTTCCACCACAGCCGAACCTCTTCGTTCAGCGGGTCCGACGTGGGTACGCCGCCGATATGCAGCGGGGCGGCGAAGTTTATGCTCAGGTACAGCGTGATGCCATATTCCCTGAAGATATCCGCAATCTTTGCAATCGTCGGCAAATATTCCGCGGTAATGAACTTCGTCTCGATTTCATGCACATTGACGTTATTAATGGAGATGGCATTCAGGCCCACGGAAGCTAACAGACGGGCGTAGTCTCTTACGCGATCCAGATTTTCGGTGAACCGTCCGTTTTCGTAAAAAATCGAGTTGCCCGCGTACCCCCGTTCAACCGAGCCGTCGGCATTATCCCATTGATTCATCATCCGCACTCCGTTCACAGGCTGCTCGGTTATGTTCAGACCGTTCAACGGCTGGTGGGATGCCAGCAATCTCAATAAATGAAACACCCCGTATAACACGCCTTTCCCGGATCCGCCGGTCAGGATCAGCTTCTCCTGCTGCCCATGGCCTGTATGCTCCAGCCGAAAACCCTCTGCGCCCAGCCGGGCTTTCCCCGCGCCCATCGAATCTTCCCCAATCTCTTCCGTGCCCTCTTCGGCGTCTGCCGCATGAATACGCACCTCGAGATAGGATGAAGCTTTAGCCTCGGATGTGATGGACGGTACGATGCCGAGCATGGATCGACATGCATTCCTCAGTTCCTGGATTGCAGCGTTTGCCACCCGCGACTGCTGCAGATCCGCAACCACGGTGCCTAACAGTCGGCTGTACGCGGCAGCAAGCTCCTCGTCCTTAATGGGCGCATACTGCAGCCACGCTTGATATAAAGTGCTGTTCAACGTAATTTCCCCCTTCTTGGGCCAAGGTTAACGTTTCTCCCCAGCATCTCACTGTTTTCGACTCCTGCTTCCTTAAGGACTAACATGCAGACGCCGGTCACAAGGACCGGCTAGATGACAAGCTGATGGCGTCTTCAGCCGCCTATATTATCGCTGTCGTTATCTAAAATGATGGGTTCAACCCCTAAAATCCTTACACTTTGACCATACGCTCCACCAAGCGATGAAACGACGGTTTCGGCTGATGCCGCTCATCGAACAGGAAAGGCCAATTCTTCCGCCCCCGTACCGGGAAATTGTCCAACCAGGTGTAATCGTCGGCAGCACCCCAGAAGGTCACGGACGTAATATAATCCCGGTATTCCTTCAATATGCCGAACATCGCCTCATACCGCTTCGCTTGAGCCTCCAGCAGCTCCTCCGGCGCCTCGGTCAGATCCTTCCGCCTGTCGTCGAACCGGAACATCGACACATCAAGCTCCGTGAGTTGAAGCTGCAGGCCGAGCGACGCGTACTTCTCGATCGCTGCCCGGATATCGTCAAGATCCGGATCGTACAGATTCCAGTGGGCCTGCAAGCCAACGCCGTGAACAGGAGTTCCTTGATCCAGCAAAGACTTGACCAGCGTGTAGATTTTGTCCCGTTTATTCGGGTGGGACTCATTGTAATCGTTATAGAACAAGAGGGCCGACGGATCGGCTTCATGCGCATACTCGAATGCCTTGGAGATAAAGTCGGGGCCGGCAATGTCAAGCCATTTGGACGGACGAAGAAGTTCGGCGCCTTCATCGGCGATTACCTCATTCACGACGTCCCAGGCGTAAATATCGTCCTTATACCGCTTCACGACCGTGTCGGTATGCGACTTTAGCCGTTCGTACAGCGTGGCTTTATCCACCAGGCCCCCGTTCTTGTCCTCGAACAGCCAGTCGGTCGTTTGGTTATGCCATACCAGCGTATGGCCGCGCATCTTCATGCCATGCTTGCGGGCGAAAGCGGCAAGCCGGTCCGCGTCCTCGAACGTGTACGTATCTTCCGCCGGGTGCACGCTGACAAACTTCATTTCATTTTCCGCCGTAATGCTGTTGAAATGGTACGCTAGCAATTCCTCCTGCGTTTCGATCGTCCTCGGGTTCACGGCCGCTCCGATGAGAAAGTCATCCGCGAACATTTCCTTAAGCCTGGGTTCACTTCGCTGCGTGTTGGACATATCCAATCCCTCCTTAGAATTAAAGATAATAGCAAGATTGATCGTTGATGATTGTGATGCGGCGGCATCCGTTGGTCGACGGACATCCAGACATGCCGCGGACCACGCACCGTGTGCACCATGGAGCAGTGCGCACGACGTACATCTTAGCGGTTCCCGCAGCTTAACCTTTCACCCCGCCAAGGGTCATCCCTTGCACGAAATATTTTTGCAGGAACGGGTACACCAGAATGATCGGCACGCTAGCCACAATGGTCATCGTCGCCCGAATGGAGGTCGGCGTGACCTGATTCGCGCCGCTTTCCGAGCTAGCAAACTGGCTTGCATAATCATTGCCCGAATTCAGCGAGGAGTTCGAATTCTGGAGTATTTTCATCAGCTCGTACTGCAGGGTGCTAAGCTCGCCGTACGAGGAGTTGTACAAGAACACGTCGAACCAGGAGTTCCATTGGGATACTGCCGTAAACAGCGATACCGTGGCAAGCACGGGCACGCACAGCGGAAGCACGATCTTCAGGAAGGTCGTGAATTCGCCGGCGCCGTCGATCCGGGCCGATTCCAGGATCCCCTCAGGCAATCCCTCGATGAAGGAGCGGATGACAATGACGTTGAATACGCTGATCAGGCCCGGAATGATGTACACCGAGAAGGTGCCCAGCATGCCCAATTCGCGAATCAGTAGGAAATTCGGAATCAAACCGCCGCTGAAATACATGGTCAAAATGAAGGCGATCGACACGAATTTTCGCAGCACGTATTCCGGGCGGCTGATCGTGTAAGCCACCATGGCACAGCAGAATACGGAAGTGATCGTACCGATCAGCGTACGCAGAACCGAGATGAAGGTAGCGTGGAATATCGTGGCTTCGTTAAATACATATTTATAATTCTCCCACGTGAAATCCCGCGGCCATAAATATATGCCGCCTTTCACCGAATCCGTCGCATTATTGAAGGAAACCGCGAGCGTATTGATGAACGGGTACAACGTGACAATCATGAGACAGATCATGAAGACTATATTAAAGGTATCGAATAACCGGTCCGCGGGAGACTTGAACCGGGCATGGGCTCGCGGTGCATCTGAAATCTTCGCCATATGAATCCTCCTGTACGTTTTCTGATAGAGAACGGTTCTCGCAAGCTTTCGCTTAGAACAATCGGTCTTCGCCCAGTCTCTTCGCGATATGGTTAGCCGTGAACAAGAGTATGAAGCTGACGACCGTCTTGAACATGCCAGCTGCAATCGAGAGCGAGAAGTTGCCCATCTGAATACCGTATTTCAGCACGAAAATATCCAGGTTCTCGGAATAATCCACGTTCATGCCGTTGCCAAGCAAGTATTGCGGTTCAAAACCGGATTCGAGCAGGTTGCCGATATTCATGATCAGCAGGATGATGAATACCGGTTTCAGACCCGGCAAGGTGATGTTCCAGATCCGTTGAAATCGCCCGGCGCCATCGATTTCCGCCGCCTCGTACTGCGAGGGATCGATCATCGTCATGGCCGCCAAATATATAATGGTGTTCCAGCCGACATTCTTCCATACTTCCGAAACACCGAGTATTCCCCAAAAATATTCCCCTTCCCCAAGCCATAGGATCGGTTCCTTAATAATCCCGATCCACATGAGGAGTTCATTGATAATCCCGCCGTCTGCGGACAAGGCCGTCGAAATAATGCTCGCAGCCACAACCCAAGAGATAAAATGGGGCAAATAACTGATCGTCTGCACAACCCGTTTGAACATCAAATTACGCAGTTCATTGAGCAGGATCGCTAAAACAATCGCCGTGACAAAACCTAAGACAAGGTTGATAAAACTCATGGCGAGCGTGTTGCGCATGACCCGGAGGAAGTGTTCGTCCTGAAACAGGAAGGTAAAATGCTGCAGGCCTACCCATTCCTGATTGAATATTTTCTTCGCCGGTTTAAAATCCTGAAACGCGATGGTCCAGCCCCACAGCGGCAGGTACTTAAAGACAAACAACCATATCAAAAAAGGAATCGACATGAAGACAAGCGCCTTCTGCTGCAGCAGCTTCCGGAAGAAGCTCTTTTCGCCTGATGGCCGTCTATGATTCAAACCAGTATCGTTCTTTCGTTGTTTATTGAAGAAACCTTTCGATACCGCCGGCGTTTCACTTAGCGCCGTGGTCTCTGCAGGTCCAATCGGGTTCGCCTTATCCACGGTTTCTTCTCCTTCCTACCCAGGCCCTAGAAGAGGAGGGACGGATCTCGGCCATTTCGGCGGTCCGCCCTTGTTCGCCTCTCCTTCATCTATTATTGTCCTTGGGCATTTGCGATTTTCTTGGCTACTTCCTCGGTGATCAGATCCTCGTATCCCTTCACGTCCAGCTTGCCGAACTCGCCCACGTATTCGTTCCAGATGCCGTCAAACTCCGCAGGGCTGGCAAGAACCAGTTTCGGGAAGTATTTGCGCTGCAAATCGCTTTTCTTCTGCGTGAAGATTTGGGCCGGCGAGCCCTGATCGATCGGAATGCTCCAAGCCGGGTACCATGGACGGTCGTCCGGTGCCGCAAACAATTGCGAGAAGGAATCGATGTCGTATGCTTCAAGCAATGTCTTGTCCGGTTCGGAGTAGGACATTTTGGCAACCTCAGGCTGGCGTCCCGCACCCACGGAATTACCGTCAGGAAGCGTAGATCCGTTGCCGTAACGAGGCCAGTTGTATTCAAAGTACTTGAAGCCGAACGACTCGCGGAAGGCTTCCGTATTGGTCTGTGCAATCTGCTCTTCCGTACGGTAGAAGCGGCCGTTCTCATCGACGGAATACGTCTCGTCCTTGATGCCCCAGTTCGACAGAATCTGGTTCTCGTCCGTCAGCAGGTTGTTGAAATACTTCACAATGCGTTCCGGATCCTTCGCGCTGACGGAGATCCCGACGCCGCGGTTGTTTACAAAGGATGGCGGATCCAGATACTGATCCTTGGTATTCTCATCGTATACGATCGGCAGCGCCATGTATTCGAGATCGTCGTTACCCGATTTATTGGCTGTTTCGCGCAGGTTGTTCATCGCTTGGCCTACCTGCCATCGATAATCGAAGAAGCCGAGCACCTTACCGGAAGTCAGTTTGGCAAGGTATTGATCATAGTTGTCCACGAAAGAGGATTTATCGAACAGGCCTTCCGCATTCAGCTTGTTCAGCTCTTGCAGGTACCGCTTCGTAATGTCGTCGTCCGCGTAATCATTCGCTACGTGAGTCTCCATGTCGATGATGATCCCGCCATCGTTCGGATAGCCGGCCAAATGCATCGGGGCATTGGTCAGAGCAAAAAATTTATCCTGCGTCGTCAGTGCCAGATAGCCGGTCAAGCCTTCCTCCGGATGTTTCTTCACGTAGTCGCGAATCAGGGCCAGGTACTCGTCGAAGGTCTTGATTTTCGGATAACCCGCTTCCTTCAGGACACGGCGTTGAATCCAAAATGCTCCTTGCTCGATATTCGGAGCCGACGTGTACTCTCCAACAACCGCGCTCAGCGGCAGGAAGTAGATGTTGCCGTCCTCGGCTTTCATTAGGTTGTAATAAGGCTCGTACACTCGCTTGATGTTAGGGCCGTACTTATCGATCAGGTCATTGAGCGGAATGAAGGCGCCCGCCCCGACCAGCTTATCGATTGAGCTCCCCGGCACAATCACATCGGGATAGTCGTTACTGGCAATGAAGGTTCCCACCTTGGTGTTCTCGTCTCCTACCAAATGCTCCATTTTAAAATTCACGCCGGTTTGGTCTTCGAACATTTTACCGATAGTGGTTTCGTTCGTATTTTTGTCTTTACCGGCTGCCGCGTTGAAATAGGTGAAGGTGACCTTCTCTTCTTTCTTCTCGCCTTCGCCGCCGGCTGCCGGTGTATTATCCGCTGCCTCTTTACTGCCGCCGCACGCTGCCAGAAGCGATACCATCATAACCACGGTCAGACAGCTCAGCCAAAATTTCTTGTTCATGCTCTTGACCTACCCCTTTCGGTCTCGTTAATTTGTAAGCACTTTCATTATAAGAGAGCTCTGTAGCGATTTTCACCCGTCAATCTTTAGGTGATACTTTGAAAACTATAGAACCGTATCCTTAGCCGTGAAAAATGGCAGCTCCGCAGCCTTCTCCCCTGCACTTCCGCCGACTAACGAACAAATCCTGCTAGGGTCACTCCGATTCGGAATGCCGCAGCAGGATTTGCCGTCCTTATGTTTCAATGGGAATGGACAGTTTGACCCGTGTGCCCTGTCCAGGCGAGCTGTCAATTTCAAACCGGAACCGGCTGCCGTAGTACAGCTTTAACCGGTAAATCACATTCTGAATGCCGATCCGCTCTCCCATCTCGTCCTCGGTCTCGAGATAACGGTAGATGCGTTCCACCTTCTCCGCGGGCATGCCTGCCCCGTTATCCTGAATGGTACAGATCAGGGATTGGCCCTCGCGCACAACCCGAACTTCAATGCGCCCCCCGTGCTTGAGCGGCTCGATGCCGTGAATGCTGGCATTCTCCACAAACGTGACGATGGCCATTTTCGGTATTTGCAGGTGACCCTCTTCGGCTGGAGCATGAACCGAATAATCGATTTTGTCGCCAAACCGGTATTTCTGGATTTCAAGGAAACAATGGATGAACTCCACTTCCTCCTTGAGCGTCACCATGTCTTTTTTCCAAACGAGCGAATTGCGGAAGATCTTCGCCATATTATGAATGATCCTTGCCGTCTCATCCTCATCCTTCATCAGGCTGCGCATGCGGATCGTCTCCAGGGCATTAAAGAGGAAGTGCGGATTAATCTGGCTCTGCAGCGCATTCAATTGCGCGTGCCGCCGCTGCAGCTCCAAATTCTTCTTCTGGATATCCGCCACGTACACGTCATTGATCAGGCTCTTGAGCTGCAAGGTCATCCGGTTGAATTCACCCGTCAGCTGACCGATCTCGTCACGTGCCTCAGCCTCTTGGATGGTGTCGTAATTCTGGTTCTTGACCTTCTTCATATGTTTGAGAATCCGTACAAGTCGTACGTTAAGGGAACGGCTGATCCAAACAATCACCAGGCTCGGAAGCAGAAAATTCAGGCAGGTCAGCACAATGACGAACCGCAAGGACTGATGCACGTCGCGCAGCACCACATCCTCCGGCGTCACCGCCATGATCGTCCAGGTGTTCAGATTGTTGGTCGTGAACGTATCGGTATGAAACTCCAGAAACCTGTCGCCATGCGCGATGCTGCTGTACGGTACAGCGCCCTGCGTGACATCGACCTTTGGGTCCGTAGTATATTCGATATTTCCTGCCCCGCTCAGCAGATACACTTTGCCCTGCACATTCAGATTGCTCATGATCTGCCGGATCGAAGGCATCCGCATATCGATCTTGAGATACTTGGTGTGGTCATCCTGGGAGCTGAAATAATTCATGCTCCGGATGATGCTGAAGCTGTCCAATTGGCCGTTCTTGCCCGTACGCATCACGATCGGCTGGGTTACGTTCTTGCCCGCGATCGCCTTGTACCAAGCCTCTTCCTTCACCTGGCCATCGATATAATTGATGCCGCCGGAATACAGCAGGGTCGGATTGTCGACATACACCGCAATTTCGCTGACCGAATTGTATACGGCGCTGCCCGAATTCAATATGCGACGGAGATAAGTATCATAAGCCTCGATATAATCGGCTGGATGATCGTACACCGTTTCCACGATCTCGTTCAATTGAACGTCCGTGTAGAAGACCGAGGAGATCTCCAAAGCGTCCTCGACTTCACGGCGGAACTCGTTCTTCATCTGTTCAAGCGCTACGGTGATATCCTGGATCCGCTGCTCCCTTACGCTGCCGGACGTCACATTGTAGAAGATGAGATTGGTAATCAGGATCGGCAAAAAGACGGCGAGGAAATAAAGCAGCAGCATCTTGTCCCGAAGACGGACATTATTCAGGCTCGGCTTCATGCATTCGTCCCTTCGGACGCGGCCTCCTTCATCAAGCGGTTCCGGTACTCGCTTGGCGTCATCCGCTCAATCTTCTCGAATTGCGTCACGAAATAGTCCGGATTGCCGAAGCCGACCCGCTCCGCCACCTCATAGATGCGCAGATCCGTCTGGCGCAGCAAGCGCTTGGCTTCGTTCACGCGCAGCTGGAGCAAAAAATCATTAAAATACATGCCGTACGCTTTTTTGAACAGCTGACCCAGATAAACCGGGTTCATGTAAAACTTCCCGGCGATGCCCTTCAGACTGATATTCTCATGATAATGGGCCTCGATATAAGCCCGGATCTTCTGGATTCCGCCCTTGTGCTGTTCCTTGCGCAGCTGTCCGATATAGTTCGCGCTCTCCATCGCAAAATCCGTGAACAATCGCTTCAGCCCCTGAAGCGACAAGTTGCGGTCATGCCACTCGGTCATCGGCTCGAGACTGGACAGCCGGCTTTGATCCCCGTCCATGCTGCTGAGCACACGAACCACGCCCAGCACGCATTGGTTGATCGCCGTCTTCACCGCTTCGGGAGCATACAGCTTCTCCTGGAAGGATTCGAACAGCGAACGAATCGTCTCCTCCAGCTTCTCGAAATGCAGCTCCTCGATCTGCTCCAGCAGCTGCTGATAAAGACGCTCCTCCAGCCCGATGTATTGCAGATCATGCACCGCGGCTTCTTCATGGATCACGATGCCGCTCTCATCATAGATATACTTGTATATTAGCGATTGCTTGGCCGTTTCGTAGGCATCCTGGACGAGGGACAGACGTGAAACTGGCCGGCCAAAATAGACGAAAATTCTTTCGTGCTTCGAATCGGCGAGCGATTGCTGAAGGCGCCTGGCAAATCCCCGCTGACACCCCTGGAACGATTGCAGGATGCTTCCCGGAACGATGATGCCGATGCGGTTGCGGTGCTCATGCAGATAGAAGGGCTGTTCTCCATTCGAGATCGCAAGAAGGGCCGTTTCCACCCTGTCCTTGAAGTCGCCTCCGTCGTTGTCGTTAGCCGAAGCCGGCGGATGGTCGTTCCGTTCGACAAAAACATAGAACAGACGGTCTTCCGGCCGGAGTTCAAGACGCCTCTCCCATTCCTGCAGCAGACGCTCATCCGCCTCCCCTATAATGAGCGATTCCATCAAGGCGCCCGACAACAGCTTCTCTTCCCGCGAGCGTGCCTCGCGGTCCGACTCCAGCCGTTCGCTGAGCCGGACCAGCGCCTGACTGAATTCCATCTCGTCAATCGGTTTCAGAATGAAATCATGCACCCCGTAGCGGACAGCCTGCTGGGCATAGTTGAAGTCATCGTATCCGCTTACAATAATGAAATACGGCTTCACGATATCGTCCGTGACAACGCGTCGGATCAGCTCGAGTCCATCCAGCACCGGCATGCGGATATCGGTGATGACCACATCCGGCCGAAGCCGTTCAATCAGTTCCAGCGCGTCTTCCCCGTTATCCGCCTCATCCACAATGTGAAAGCCGCAGGCTTCCCAATCAATCAGCTTCAGAAGCCCTTTGCGCGTAAACACCTCGTCATCCACCAATATCGCCCGGTTCCCTTGCACGGTATGTCCCCCTCGCCTTTTCGCGCACATCTGCCTGTAACAGATCTTCTATCTGTTCATCAGCAAACGCTTTCATATAGTAAATCTATTGTTCATGCTCTGCACGCAATTGTCAATGAATTTGAAAATATCGCTCGGCATTGTGGTAGCAAATATCCTGGATGATGGCACCGATATATTCATAATCCGCGGGCAGTTCCCCTTCCCTGATCCAATCGCCGAACAGGCGGCACAGCACTCTCCGGAAATATTCATGCCGCGGGAACGACATAAAGCTCCTGGAATCGGTCAGCATGCCCACAAAGGTGCTGATCAGCCCCATGGAAGACAGCGCGGTGAGCTGCTTCAGCATCCCTTCCTTCTGGTCGTGGAACCACCAAGCGGAACCGAGCTGAAGCTTGCCCTCGACACCGGCCGACTGGAAATTCCCGATCGTGGTAGCGATCATTTCGTAATGCGAGGAATACAGGCTGTACACAATGGTTTTCGGCAGCTGATCGTTCCTGTCGAGCCTGCTCAGGAATCCGTTCAGGCTTTCCGCCAGATGGAAATCGAGAATCGAGTCATACCCGCTGTCCTTGCCGATCTTCGCGAACATGCGCGCATTATTGTTTCGAATCGCCCCAATGTGCAGCTGCATGGTCCAGCCCTTGGCATGATACATTTCCCCCAGCTTGAGCAGGGTATAGGTGCGGTATTTCCGTTCCTCGAGCGGGGTTAAGCTGCCTCCGCCGATGGCTTTGCCATAAATGTCCGCAACTTCTTTAACGTCGGCCTGTTCATAAGGAAAAGCGCCAAAGCCGTGATCCGACAGGCGGCAGCCATGGTCATGGAAATATTGGATCCGCTCCTGCAGGGCATCCAGCAATCCCTGATAGGTATCCACGGCTATACCGGCCGTTGTTCCCAGCGTCCGTGCATAGGAGGGGAAGTCCGCGTTCGCGATATCCAGCGCCCGGTCCGGCCGGAATGCAGGGGCCACGACGGTCGACAATTCCCCCTGATTCCGAATGGCCTGGTGAAACTCCAGCGAATCGACGGGATCATCCGTCGTGCAGGCCACGTTGACCTTGAATTTTTCCAAAATTCCCCCTGCCCGCAAGGCAGGAGCCTTCAGCTGCTCATTGCAAGCGTCCCAGATCTCCTTGGCATTCTCCGCGGTCAACCGCTCTTGAATCCCGAAATAGCGGGTCAACTCCAGATGGGTCCAGTGATAAAGCGGATTGCCGACCAATCGCGGAACGCATTCCGCCCAGGCCATGAACTTCGCTTCAGGACTGGCGCTGCCTGTAATCAGCTCTTCGTCGACGCCAAGCCAGCGCATCGCCCTCCATTTGTAATGGTCCCCCTCCAGCCATAGCTCCGTCAGGTTATCGAACTGCCGGTTGATGGCAATATCCTTCGGGTTCAGATGGTTGTGGTAATCGAATATCGGCATCCCTTCCGCATAATCATAAAAGAGTTTCTTCGCGCTGTTGCTGTTCAGCAGCAGATTTTCCGTGTCCAAACGGCTCATATCGTTCCCCTCCGATTCTTATTTCGATTTTCAGTTCCATACTACCATACAAGTATGGTAGTATGGAATACATTAGGAGGTGATGCAGTGGTAGAATCTTTGCGATTACAGCCAGGATCGGCCGGACATATCGTGTACTCCCGGCTGAAGCAGCAGATTGTCAGTCTCGAGTTGCCCCCGGGAACGGCTCTGTCCGAGAAGGAGGTTTCCCTTTCCTTCGAAGTCAGCCGGACGCCGGTGCGGGAAAGCTTCGTCCGCTTGGCCCAGGAGGACCTTGTCGTCGTGCTTCCCCAGCGCGGCACGCGCGTCTCGCTCATCGATTCGGAGCTGGTCGAGGAAGCGCGCTTCATGCGCGAGCAGCTGGAGAAGGCCGTCGTCCGGCTTGCCTGCGAAAGCTTTCCCGAGGAGAAATTCGCCGAGCTGGAGCGAAATCTGTCCGAGCAGCGCGAGAGCATCGAGAAGCATGACGGCAAGCACATGTTTGAGCTGGATGAGGCCTTCCACCGTATTCTGTTCGAAGGCTGCCGCAAGGTCGGCACATGGAACGTGCTGCAGCAGATGAACGCTCATCTGAACCGGAGCCGGATGTTATGGCTGTCTGCCGATCCGAATTGGACTAACCTGTACGAGCAGCATCGGGAGATCGCTGACGCGATTTCGCGTCATGACGCCGATCATGCCGAACGTGAAATGCAGCAGCATCTGAGCCTGATTATCTCCAATCTGGCCGTGCTGAAAGAGAAGCATCCCGATTATTTTAAATAAGCCGTTACCCTCTTGGCGTTACACTCGTAACTGCAAAATTCCCAGCAGCTTTGCGTTAACTCCTTAAACTTGTAAAAGGCGGTGAAGAAATGCGGATGGTATTCAGATGGTTCGGCGAGGGCAACGATACGGTCTCGCTGGATCAGATTAGACAAATCCCCGGCGTGGAGGGCATTGTATGGGCACTTCACGATATTCCTGTCGGCGAAGAATGGCCGATGGAGCGAATTGAGGAAATTGCGGACCAAGCCAAAGCGTACGGGCTTCATATTGACGTCGTGGAAAGCGTGAATGTGCACGAGGACATCAAACTCGGCCTTCCCTCCCGGGATCAATACATAGCCAACTACATCCGGACGATTGAGAAATTGGGCCAGGTCGGCGTCAAAGTCATCTGCTACAATTTCATGCCGGTGTTCGATTGGGCTAGAACCGATCTTCATAAACAGACCCCCGATGGTTCGACGGCCCTCTTCTTCGAGAAGGCCAAAATCCACGGCATCGATCCAATGGAGCTGGTTCAGACGATCAACCGGAACAGCGCGCTTACCATGCCGGGCTGGGAGCCGGAGCGTTTGGCGCATCTGACCTCCCTGTTCGAAGCATACCGCGGCGTTACCGAGGAAGACCTGTGGCGCAACCTCGAATACTTCTTAAGCGCCGTCATCCCGGCTGCCGAGAAGAACGGCATCCGAATGGCCATTCACCCGGATGATCCGCCTTGGCCGATCTTCGGCCTGCCGCGGGTCATCACCAGCCAGGAAAATCTCCGGAGATTCCTGCAGCTGTACGATAGCCCGGCGAACAGCCTGACCCTGTGCAGCGGCTCGCTTGGCGCCAATCCGGACAATGACATCGTCTCCATGATCCATGAGTTCCACGACCGGATTCCGTTCGCGCATATCCGGAACGTACGCGTCTACGAGAACGGCGATTTCATCGAAACGTCCCATCGTACCGAGGACGGCACCGTCGATATTTCCGGCATTGTGCAGGCCTATCATGACAACGGTTTCACCGGATACGTAAGGCCCGATCACGGGCGGCATATCTGGGGCGAGCAGTGCCGTCCGGGTTACGGCCTGTATGACCGCGCCTTGGGTATTATGTATCTCTGGGGGCTGTGGGACGCTTACAGCCGGGAGCGCGCGGGAAGTCCAGCCGAGCTGAAGGAGGCCGTACAATGAGTGAGGCCAATATCCATGCAGCGGGTAGATCTGAACCCGGATCAAGAAGAGCCTCTGTTGAGTCCGCATCGCAAGCGACGCCATCCCTTCCCATTCATCCGTCATTAAACGGGAAGACGGTTGTCATTACGGGCGGCTCCGGCGTATTGTGCCGGGCGATGGCTCTTGAGCTGGGACGGCAAGGTGCCAAGGTGGCCGTCTTGAACCGTACGGCCGAGAAAGGGCAGCAGGTGGCCGATGAAATTACGGCTGCCGGCGGTACGGCGATTGCCGTTCCCTGCGATGTAACGGATGTGGAAAGCGTCCGGCAAGCGGAAAAAGCTGTGCGCGAGTCTTTCGGACCCTGCGATATCCTGATTAACGGAGCCGGCGGCAACCGGAAAGATGCGAATACAACCAACGAGATTTTCCGTCCGGAGGATGTGGGGCAGCCCGATGTGACAACCTTCTTCGGGTTAAGCGTGCCGGGCTTCCGCAGCGTGTTCGACTTGAACTTCATCGGTACGCTGATACCGACGCAAATCTTCGCGGAAGGGATGCTGGGACGTCCCGGGGCCGTCGTGCTGAATGTCTCGTCCATGAGCGCGCCCAGCCCGATGACCAAGGTGCCGGCTTACAGCGCAGCCAAAGCGGCCATTAACAACTTCACCCAGTGGCTGTCCGTTCATCTTGCGGAATCGGGCATTCGCGTGAACGCGATTGCGCCGGGCTTCTTCCTGACCGAGCAAAACCGCAATCTGCTGACTCATAGCGACGGTTCATTAACCGAGCGCTCTCATAAAATCATCTCCCATACCCCCATGAGAAGGTTTGGCGTGCCGGAGGATCTGCTGGGCACCCTGCTCTGGCTCGTGGACGATCAGACCTCCGGCTTCGTCACGGGAACGGTAATTCCCGTGGACGGCGGCTTCATGGCATATTCCGGCGTATAACGGATGGCAGCGCTAGCCGCGTGAATCGGTCTGCGGCACCGATCTTCGGACCGCGGCATACCGCTGCTGTCCGTCAGTTAGAGGATAAGCAGGGAAAACATAAAAAACGAGCTTCAGCGCCATGCTGAGGCTCGTTTTTTTCAAGTTTCCACTTTATGCTGCCCTGGATATCTTGTTATACCACGGCCTCCGGCTTAAAAAAAGCCGGCAAGTACTTTTTGTTCGCCTCCAGCATTTCATCGAGCAGCTGCTTCGCTACGGTCACGGACGGCACCAGCGGATGATGCACCAGCGCCTGCAGCGCAATGCCGCGATCACCAGTAATGGCGGCTTCGATCGTCAATTGTTCGTACACTTTCACCGCATGCATCAGCCCCTTCACATGGGAAGGAACCTTTTGCGGCGCCAGCGGTATTGGCCCTTGGCCCGTAACCACGCAGTTGATCTCTATGCTGGCATCCGCAGGCAGGAATTCGTAGATATTGCCATTGGAAACGTTCAGCGTCTGAATATCATGACGGTCATTATAAATGGACGTCATCAGGTTGACGGCCGCTTCGGAGTAGTAAGCGCCGCCACGCTGCTCCAGCTGCTTCGGCTTCACGGCCAAATTCTCGTCCTTGTAGAGCTCGAAGAGCTCCTCCTCTACCCGGCTGACCACGTCCGCTCGGGTTCCGTCCTTCTCCAGCGAAGCCTTCATGTCCGCAAACATCGTATCGGTCATGTAGAAATATTTAAGATAATACGTCGGAATCGCCCCAAGCGAACGGATAAAATCCGCGTCCCAGCCGAAGGTCGGCACATTCTTCGCCGTATACGATTTCCCGCCGTCCAGCAGCTCCGGCATTTTCTCTTCGCCGTTGACGATCGCCGACGTCACCCAGTGGAGATGGTTGATCCCGACAAACTCGGCCAGAACGTCCCTCTCCGACACGCCGTACTCCGCCGCCAGGAACTTCTGAAAGTTAATCGGGGAGTTGCACAGACCGACGGATTTGACCTTGCTGTGCTTCGCAACCGCCTCGGTGACGATGCCTGCCGGATTCGTGAAGTTCAGCATCCACGCATTCGGTGCCAGCTCTTCGATATCGCGGCAAATGTCCAGAATTACCGGAACCGTGCGCAGCGCCTTCAGCATGCCTCCCGGACCCGTCGTCTCCTGGCCGATGACGCCGTGTTTAATCGGAATATGCTCATCCTGCTTGCGTGCCGCCAGCAAGCCGACGCGCATCTGGGTCGTCACGAAATCGGCCCCCGCAATGGCCTGCCTCCGATCCAGCGTCAGGTGAACCTCAATCGGCAGACCCGATTCCTTGACCATGCGTTTGGCCAAATTGCCCACAATCTGCAGCTTATGCTTGCCCTCTTCAATATCAACGAACCATAGTTCGCGAATCGGCATTTGCTCATAATTGCGAATGAAACCTTCTACAATTTCCGGGGTATAGGAGGAACCTCCCCCGATGACCGCTATCTTCAATCCTGCTGCCACGTTAATCGCCTCCAAGGTATGATATCAATCCGTTTCGAGCCGGATCTATTACGCTCTATTACAACGATCTGCTGATCAGACTGTGGTTGCCTGCTCAAACGTAAATGCTTTCAGTTTGGCCTCCGTCTCAACATCAACGGCATGACCGTCGGCATCCATCGCGCACAGCAGCGCGCCGGAAACCGGATCGGATGTCAGCCTTACGCAGGATGCATGGGGTGCCCGGACCGCAACGATCCGTTCGATTGCATCCGTCAAGATCGAGCTGTTCGGCCTGTTCAGCACGCTGCCGATGTAGACGATGTCGAAGGCTTCGTCCGCCATGTCCAGCCGCCGGATCAGCGTGCATACCGCATTGGCCAGCTCTTCGCCTTCGTTCTCGAGAATCCAGGTAGCCACCTCGTCGCCCGCTTCAGCCGCCAGAAACAGCGTCTTGACCAGACTTGGCGGAACCTTCGTCCTGCCGTAGAGGACATCCTCGTACATCGGTTCGACGGACGTATATCCCATCTGCTCCAGAACGAGCGACGTCAACAAGGTTGCCGGTCCCCGCTCATCCCAGGCTCGAATAACCGCCCGGAAGGCCAGGGTTGCAAACCCTGATCCGCCCGCATATCCATCTCCGTACAAGAAACCGAAGCCGCCATACTGCAGCTCTTCCCCCGCACGGTTACGGGCGGCGCTGTTGAAGCCCGTACCGCAGATCAATGCGGCGCCATACGGGCGGCTCGTTCCTGCCCTCATCCCGATGATCGTATCGCATGCGATAGCATGCCTCGGATATCCGAGCGCCCCGATCATCGGGCGCAGGATCTCATAATCGGCTTCCCGATCGGCTCCGGCCAGGCCGAAATAGGCATAACTGATATCTTCCTTGGCAGCCCCAGCCTCTTGAAGCGCCCGGTTGCAGGCCTCCTCAATGTTACGGGCTGCATGCTCACGGTGAATCTGGTGATTGCCGTTGCCGGACGCTCCCTTGCCAAGGATATTCCCTTGTTCATCGCAGATGACGGCGTGCGTTTTGCTGCCGCCGGCATCCACACCCAGATACAAACTCATGGACTTCACTCCTACCCGCCTAACGGCGGCGTCATGTGGTGGTATATGTTTAAGATACCGCTTCCACAGGTTGCCATCTACTGTTATACGATCAAGGAGTGATACTATCTTACTGTTTCTTGGAACTCGTGGCGGAGGGGATCATGGGACTGCCTGCATAAGCTCGCTCCCGGATCTCGCTTGGCGAAGCCCCGACATGCTGCTTGAACAGACGATTGAAATTGGACAGATTCCGGAACCCGCAGGTTTCCGCGATCTCGATAATCTTCTGGTCCGTCGTCTCCAGCAGGTGCACGGCATGGGTCAAGCGCAGCTGGATCAAATAATGATGCGGTGAGGTTCCGACGGCCTGCTGGAACAGGGCGCTGAACCGGGAAGGGCTCAGATGCGTTAAATCCGACAGCTCCTGCAGCGTCCAGCCGTAGTCCAGATGAAGCTCCATCGTGCGCAGGACTTCTTTTAACGCGTGCATTCCCCTGCCCTTGATCGGCCTGTGCTCCTGAGCGGGAGATGACAGATGGCGGTTCGCCAAACTCAGGAAACGAATGAGATCCGAACGGATCAGGCTCATATAAGAAGTCCCCCGGGCTTCATACTCCTCCATCATGCGCCGAAGCAGCCGGGCCAGTTCATCGTGCACCGGAGATTGCCTGTCTACGTTTCCGAGCGAGCGGAAGGGAGCCATCAGGTCCGGATCGAACTTGAGATCGATGGCCAGCAGGGAAGGCTCGAACATAATGACGTCCATGACCAGGTTCTCGGTCTCATACGCGCGGTGCAGATCATTGCTGTTGATGAATATGATATCCCCCTGCCGAAACGGGAGCTTCATCCCGTTGATCAGAATAAAACCGGTTCCGCCTTGAATATAGTTAAGCTCCAACGCATGATGCCAATGCAGGCGCTGGGCTCCGGCGAATATGCCGTGCGTGGTCGACGCGGTAAACGGAAAAGCAGCGTTCGAAAAATCTATGGCGTCCGGAACGACGCTTTGCGGACGATTCACTTCAATTGCACCTCCATGCCTCGTAAATAACGTGTCAACGATGTACTCACATCGTAACATGAGCGCCTCTCTTAAGAAAAACATGGATCGACGTTTACGCTCAGATGATTAAACCGCAAGCTGCGGCGAGATAGAAGGTAAACCACGGAAGCTTTATTCTTGCCCGTGAAAAAAAAAGGACCCGCCCCCAGTATGCCTGGGGCGGATCCTTACAGGTGCATTAAGATAATGGAAGTTCAACCGTCCAGCCGAACGGATCCTCAACGGTTCCGAGCTGGATGCCCGTGATGGCATCATAAACGCGTTTGGAAAGCTCGCCGGTTGCTCCCTCGCCAATCACCAATTGCTCCTCCTGCCATTCCAGTGAACCGATCGGCGATATCACCGCTGCGGTGCCGGTGCCGAAAGCCTCGGTCAACAAGCCGCTGCGGTGAGCCTCCACGATTTCATCGATGGAAAGGGCACGCTCTTCCACGGGGATGTTCCAATGCTGCAACAGCTGGATGACCGAGTTCCGGGTAACCCCGTCCAGGATGCTTCCGTTCAGCGCCGGCGTTATCACCTTATCGCCGATCTTGAAGAACACGTTCATGCTGCCGACTTCCTCGATATATTTGCGGTGCACGCCATCGAGCCACAGCACCTGCGAATATCCCTTGAGGGTGGCTTCATCCTGCGCTTTCAAACCTGCCGCATAGTTGCCGGCCGTCTTGGCATTGCCCACGCCCCCGGCAACGGCACGCACGTATTTTGGCTCCACGTAAATGCTGACCGGATTGATGCCTTCCGCATAATACGAACCGACGACCGACAGGATGATCATGAACTTGTATTGCAGCGACGGCGCTACGCCGAGCACGGGCTCGGTTGCGATGACAAACGGACGGATATAAAGCGATGTGCCCGGCTTGGAAGGAATCCAGTCGCGATCCACGAGCACGAGCTGCTTGAGCGCTTCCATCACAAGCCCTTCGTCCAATGTCGGAATGCTCAGGCGCTGGTTGGACAGGTTCAGCCGCTGAATATTTTTGTTCGGGCGAAACATGAGGATCCGCTGATCTTCCGTCAGGTAAGCCTTCAGGCCTTCGAATACGGTCTGGCCATAGTGAAATACTTTGGCTGCAGGGTCAAGTTCGATCGGTTGGTATGGGACGACGCGCGGGTCGTGCCAGCCTTTGCCGGCGTCATAGTCCAGAATAAACATATGATCCGTAAATACCGTGCCGAAAGCCTGTTTATGATGGCTCGGCTTTTCCTTCGGGGTGGTCGTTAATTCCACGGATATCGCGTAAGTCATGTGCACACATCTCCTTATTTTGCAAACGTTATTAGTTGAATCATATCAATCGATGCCCTATATTAAAAATATCTGATTTATAGGGATATCATACCTTTAAGGTATGGAGAGGGGGTATGAAAAATGGACATTCGGCAGCTGCGATATTTCCTGACGATCGCCCAGGAAGGACAGATCACGCGGGCGGCTAAACAGCTTAACATGGAGCAGCCTCCATTAAGCCGTCAGCTGAAGCTGATGGAGGAAGAACTCGGCGTGCTGCTGTTTGAACGCAGCGGCAAGCAGCTTCAGCTCACCCACGCAGGCGAGCTGCTGCAGAGCAGGGCCGCCTCCCTGTTGAACCAGTTCAATGAAACGCTGACCGAGGTGAAGGAGATCCACGCGGGAGTCCGCGGCATGCTGTCCATCGGTGCCGTCGTCTCCTGCATTTCGCTGCTGCCTCAGCGCATCCAAATCTTCCGGCAGCAATATCCCGAGGTCACCTTCAAGATTCGGGAAGGCGACCACTCCCTGCTGGCCGATCAGCTCGACAAGCGCAATATCGAGCTCGCAGTGACCCGGCTTCCGTTCGAATCCAGCTTCGGGCCCGAGCGTTATGCCGTTCAGCCCCTGCCCTCCGACCCGTTCGTCGCGGTCATTCCAAGCAGCTGGGAGAGCATTGCCTCCCATTCGGAAATCTCGATGCGCGAGCTGGCGGAATATCCGTTCCTGTCCTTAAAAACCGATCAGACGATCGGGATGCATGAGCGGGTCATTCAAGAATTCAAACGCGGCGAACTTGAACCGCGCGTCATATGCGAATGCTCCAGCGTTGCCATTATCGTCGCTTTGGTAGCCGAAGGCATTGGCGCCACCATTTTGCCCGAGTCGGTCATGTCCTCCTTCGCGATTCCCAACATCCGGACGCTGTCCATTACAAGCGCTGATTTCCAATCGGACGTGGGCATTGTTTGGCTCAGGGATCATGTCCTGTCCAATCGGGCCCGACATTTTATAGCTACTTTTATAGAATAACACTTGTTGAGGCCCCTCGTCTTCCCCAGCTTTGTCCAGGCCTTGCCGATCGGGGCTTCGTTATCCATTGTGGACAAACTTGAGGTCGCTAATCGTCCCGCATCGGGTAAACCCGATATGTTGATACAGCCGATTGGAGTCCGGGTTGGCCTGGTCGGCGTACAGCACGGGAACCAATCCCTCCTGCAGCAGGATAGCTCCAAGGTCTGCAACCAATGCGCTGGCGTACCCTTTTTTTCGTTCCTCCTTGGGCGTGTACACTGCATTGATGCGGCCGTGCCTTGGCGACCGGTGCGCAATGTTGGCCATCGATACCGCGTGGCTTCCGGCCATCCATACATATAACCCGCCCTGCTGAATGAGTCGTTCGGCGGTCTCGACCTGGCTTGCCGCATTCGCTCGGACCCCATAAGCATCTTCCGAGAATCCGACCAGAAACCGGGCCACCTGCTGCGTATCTTTCACAGCGGCGCGTCTGATCCTCCCCTCTACGCCTAAAGGGCTCTTGACGATGGGGGCATGGTAAGACTCCATCGTCATCTGATGACGGTAGGCTCCATGGCGCTCCTCTGCGTAGCAGCTGGCAAACTGCTCAGCCACGCCCGGTTCTCCCGTTACGCCCGGCAGTGCTGCTTCCCCCAGCTCGCTGACCAGTTCTCGAAGCAGAAGCTGCCGCCGTTCCATGGTAACGTCCCGGGATATCCATAACCAGGCGTTCCCGCGGGGCGACTGCGCATAGATCATGCGTCCGTCCGGCGATTTCAGGCCTATACGCTGCGGCGACCCGGCAATGAGATGGATCAGGTTATACGTTACCTCATCCCGAATAAATTCCTCCCGGCACAGCGCCTCGTCCTGTGGCATCAGCTTCGTTAACATGATTCATCCCTCTCTCTTCCCATGACTTTTCCCTACCCGACCCAAGTGGTGGACCGATCGGCACGGATCCGCTGCCTTTTAGCGTCTCCGGCAGCCCAAAGAACACAAAAAAGCCCCGTCCCCTATAGGGACGGAGCCTTGTCTCCGCGTTACCACCCTGATTCGTGCCGGCTAGCCGGGCACGCGCTCTTGTCATCATCCAACAATGATGCCCCATGGTAACGGCTGGGTAAACCCGGATACGCCTCAACCTAAACGATCGGCGGATCTGCTCCGAGGTGATGGTCAATTCATCGCCGCTGACTGCTTCGCACCGCCCAGCAGTTCTCTGATTCAGCTTCCTTTGCGATCTTGGCGTCCTCATCCTAGCATGTTTCGAAAAATTTAACTCAGTTTATCCCGGCAGCATTCAGCTGTCAAGCCCTGTTCCAAATAGGATGCATGATTCCCGTCTTATTTGTTATTAAAACGGAAGACCAGCATATCCCCCTTCTCCGGATGGACGCCTTCATGCTCCGTATACCGTCCGCCCGTGTACGTGTTTAACGTTTTGCGCCAAAAAATCTGGGTGCTCATATTGCGCTCGGTCGGATTCGTCTGAAGCTCCCATGCGCCTTGGAACTGATCGAACACAAGCTCAGCCGCTCGTTGGGCTACACCTTGTCTTCGAAAAGTCCGAAGCACAAAAAAATCATTCAAATAGTACTGGATATTCGGCGATGGAATGTATGGCGTGGTCGCCACCAGGGCCAACCCTGCCGCAATGCCATCTACGGATATCAGATAAGGAAAAAGAACCGACGGCTGCTCCCACCACACATCGAGCTGTTTGCTCTGCTCGCTTAAGGTCGGCACATCCTCTTTTTCAAATACACCGAACCGGTTAGGACGGACCCCCCATATCTCAGCAATGTCATGCAAGTACAGCGGATATATGTTATGCAGAATAAATGACTGTTCCTTCGGGCATAAACGTACCTCAATATTCACGGTCAATCCCTCCTTAATGAATGATGTATGTAAGTTTAGTATGTCTAGGATAACATATTTACTCTTCCAAGAGGTTTACAGGTATGTAAATTGCGTTACGAAATGGAGTAAAATACGTTAAACCTACTCTTTATTTCACCACGATTTCATTATATGTCCTACGGCTCATCCAAAATTATGTTGAATTCTGTTATTTATATCATGCAAAGAGCCAACCGAATGTATGCGTCGGTTGGCTCTTTAATTTCTGCGGAATCAGGGTGGATCGGATCGAGCACCTCGCCCCTCCCCGTCCTCTTAATTCGAACCAGCTTGCTCCGTCAAGCCCAGCGCATTCCGCGCCATCGTCATATATTCCTCCTGACCCGTAAGGAGCGCGAACTGGGCGATCAGCACGGGATAAGCCGCGTGCTGCTCGACAATATGGTCGAACATGCGCGGCCATACCACTCCTCCCGCTTGTTCATACCGGTCCAACAGGACACGAAGATTAGGCTCGCCGTATATGGCGTAATACAGCACGAAATCTTTGGCGGGACTGGCTACCTCCGACTCCGTCCAATCCAGGAGCCCGGTAACCCGCACGCGCTCATCAATCAGAATATGCGGCGGATGAAGATCTCCGTGGATCAGCGCGGAATGCGTTGGCCAGTAGGAGTCGTCTCCCAGCCACTTCTGCCACCTCTCCCAGAGCGTTTCGGAAACGCCTAGGCGGCCCTTGATGTCGTCCATGTTTCGGGCAGTCTCCTCGCGAACTTCTTGGGGGCTTTTTACCCGAAGGCCTGCGGCTCGGGCTGCATCGTGGTCGATTCCGTGCAGGGCGACCAGTGCCTCAGCCAGGGAGTGAACGAACGTCTCGCCCGGATTCTCGGCATCCATATTAAATGCATACCCTTCCATGCTAACGGAAGCGGCAGGCTGCTCGCCGAGCAGCGGGTAGGCGATGAGCTCCGGCGTATATATGCGCCAATCCGGCACGTCGACCGGCAGATGGGACTGGACCAACTTCAGGACCCGCGCCTCATTATCCGCCCTGTCCAACACATCCGTTCTTCTCGGCTTACGCAGAACCCACCTTGCCCCGGTCTTGGCCTCCTCCGCAAATCCAACGAGAAAGTCCATCCCGGATTCATTCATCTCAATGCCTTCGGGATTCAAATCCACCCCGTGCTTACCGGCTACCTCCAGCATTTCTTGGATCACTTGCGCATAATCGTCATTAGGCTTTGCTATTGTCATAAGGAATCCATCCCTTCCATATTTCATTGATATCGTAATAGGCCGTCATCACAACAAAAAAAGCACAGGCAACGAGCTGCCTGTGCTGGGTAACCGAAACGGGACCTTACCGTCCACCGTTCCTGGAAATGCCTACTCGAATACACGTTCAAATACGGGAAGGTGAAGACACCTCTTATCCCGCACATGAAAAAACATGCACTCCTATAGACATATCATAAAAATGGGTTACGTAAAAATGACGGACCCATCCCGATTACCCTGCAACTGTGCAGGTCTCTTTAGCGCTATTTCATTAGCCGCGAAAAGATCTCAATCGGGAATAATCCAACATACGTAACCCTCCGTTCATCCTAAGTTGTGTATAACTTTACCAAAGCCACGAAATCTTTGCAAGACCTTCTTGAGCAGTTTGCTGCTTTTTAAGGTGACGCATAACACGCACGTTCACACGGGATGAGCCATGAAGCCCTCCATGGCGCTTTTCTAACCGCATCATCATGTCTTAAGCATCTTCCTGCAAATGCTCTCTGCAAAAAGTCGTGAGTTCTTCCTCTTCCTCGGGCTCCATATCAAAATCCAGATACTGATCCGTTGTGCGCTCATAGAAATCGTATTTGACGATACGCGAAGCGTCCTCATCATCCAGGTAGATCACTCGCAAGTAGACGCCATGCTCCGAATAGAGCTCGTCATCCTCCGGCACGTCCAAATCGCATACAAACTCAAAGCGTTTGCCGGTCAGGATTCCAAACGGGTCCTTCACCAGCTCGACGCTGTATTCTTTGATCGTTAACATATTCCCACCCTTTCTATCACTCTGCTTATTATACACAAGAGGGCGCCCATCCCTACAAGACAAAATGACCCTCGCGGGGGTCATTTTATCTGATTTGGGCTATAAAATATCACTGAAGCCGATCACTTGCCGTCCTCTTGGCCGGTCCGTTCCTTCCCCTTCGCGGTTGCGGCAAACGACCGGGTCATCGTCTTGATCAGCTCCGCTTTGCGGTAACGCAAGGCGGACCAATCCTCGTCGATGGCGATCTGCCGAACGGGCTCGTAGCCTTCGTCGGCAAGGATGCCCGTAACGCTCTCCCTGCTGCAATCGGAGTTCTTGTACGTCTTGGACGTCTTCTTAGGGTAACACAGCCAGAGCAGGCCGTTATCCGCCACGGAGCCGGCTGCAATCTCGGCCAGCCGCCGCAATTCTTCATTGCTTGTCCCGAAGGCCTGCACGAAGTCGTAAGGTGCTTGCACAGGCTCCGTATGAACATCTCCCTGCAGGGAACTGATGACCTCATGATAGGCCTGCGGTGCGTTAAGCATCAGAACCGGCTGGCCGAGGTCCTTGTACTGCAGCTTTTTGATGATTGGATGAATCTCCGGCATTTCTGCTCATTCCTCTCGCGATGGATTCGTATAGGCCACCTACCGGCCCCAATTTAAGAAGAGCATACCCCATACGAATGGACACGCCCTTACTTCTCGGCAACTTATGGTGCGTTGGTAATGCCTCCAAGAGATGCCGTTGTCTGCTTGTTACTGAGCCTTCTTGATCTGCTTGCTGCGCAGCTGTCCGCAGGCTGCGTCGATATCCGTGCCATGCTCCAGCCGCACGCTGCAGCTGATGCCCTGTTTCTTTAAGGTATCGTAAAATGCGGTGATCGATTCTTTGGTGCTGCGCTGGTACTGGCTGTGCTCATCCACCGGGTTGTACGGAATGAGGTTCACGTTCGCCAGATTGCGGCGCTCGCCCACGAGCTCGGCCAGCTCGAGCGCATGCTCCCGCTGATCGTTCACATCCTTCAGCAGAATGTACTCCAGGGTGATGCGGCGATTTGTCTTTTCCAAATAGTAATCAATCGCGGCCATCAGCTTCTCGATCGGAATCGCTTTGTTGATCTTCATGATGCGGGTCCGGATCTCGTCGTTCGGCGCATGCAGGGAAATGGCGAGGTTCACGCCCAAATCGCTGTCCGCGAACTCGACGATTTTGTTAGCCAGCCCGCTGGTCGATACCGTAATATGACGAGGGCCAATCGCAAGCCCTTTATGATCCTTGATCACGCGGATGAAATCCGACATGTTCTCATAATTGTCAAACGGCTCCCCGATCCCCATTACGACGAGATGGCTGACCCGTTCGCTGCTGCCTCTCTGATCCAAGTGAAGCTGAACCTGCATGACCTGCTCCACGATTTCCGCTGCGGACAAATCCCGGCTCTTCTTCAGCAACCCGCTGGCACAGAAGCTGCAGCCGATATTGCACCCGACCTGTGTGGTCACGCACACCGACAATCCGAATTTATGCCGCATCAATACGGTCTCGATCAGGTTGCCGTCCACCAGCTTGAACAGAAACTTAACCGTGCCGTCCAGAGATTCCTGCTTGGTATGCTCCTCCAAGGTCAGGATCGTATAATGTTCCTCGAGCAGCTGCAGACATTCCGGATGCACATCCGTCATATCGGAAAAAGACGTAACCCGCTTCCGATACAGCCATTCCCACACCTGCGTTGCCCGAAATTTCTTATGTCCACGCTCGCCTAGCCAAGCCGTCAACTGATCTAATGTTAATCCATAAATGGATGGTTTGTTCATTGATTGGTCCTCTTTCTATTCATAGTCCACTCCTTATTGTCCCAAAATTCCGAGGGGAACACAAGGGGAGTTATAGGCAATTCACGCTTCTTTGACATAAAACGTCATTGACATATCCAGGAAATCCCTTTATCTTATTATTGACTGATTTAATCAATCATATTTTAGGGAGACGAAAAGAACTCCAACTTCTCGTTAATTCTTAGGCGGTTCACTCCCGATCAGTCCGTCACCTTCGTCAAGTCAGAAAACCAGATGGTATTTTTTTCGTTTAGGATTGACTGACTAAATCAATCTACATTGGAGGTAGTCAAATGAATTCCAAAGGAAAAGCGCTGATTCTTGGCGGAGGCATAGCCGGACTATTCACTGCCAACGTGTTATCGAGGCATTATGAGGAGGTGGTCATCGCCGATCGGGATGAATTTCCGGCAGGTCCGGAGAATCGAGCCGGTACGCCGCAGGCTTATCATCCCCACCGTTTTCTTGAACGCGGCAAAATGATCGTTGAACGATGGTTCCCCGGCATTACCGAGGAACTGCTTCAGCAGGGTGCTCACCCCCGAGCGCAAAAGTCCGTTAAAATGACCAACCGTTTCGGCACGCTGGAACTGCCCGATGAGCCTAATGCGGGATGCAGCCGATCCCTACTGGAGTGGACCCTGCGCAGCAGAGTGGCTAAACTGCCAAACGTTACTCTCTTACCGAAACTGACGGCGCAACAATTGCTGTTTGACGCCGACAAGAAGGCCGTTACCGGCGTTGTGTTCCGGGACAGGAACGTCAAGGAGCCGGCACTCCTTCATATGAATGCGGATATCGTCGTGGATGCAAGCGGTCGCGGGTCCAAGCTGGCTGATTGGCTGCAGGACCTCGGTTATGCGATACCGGAGGCTGAACAGCTGCACATCTCTCTTGGCTACAGCACGCGGCATTATAAGGTGCCTGAGGAAATCCATGCGGCGTGGAGCACCATCGTGAACGAAGGAGACCCCGCCCTCGGCATCGGCACGGCCGTCTTCAATCCGATCGAGAATCAGCTCGCGGAAATCGTGCTGTATCGAGCGGGAGGAGCGTCTTATCCGACAACCGAAAGCGATCTGTACAATCAGGAAGCCCAAGATCTATTCGGACCCGGCATCGGAAACCTGCTCGAGCAGCTGGAGCCTGTCTCAAGTCCGCGAGGATACCGGATCGAAGAGTGCGTGAGACAGCATTTCGAGGAGATGGAGGACTGGCCCTCCGGTCTTCTAGTGCTTGGCGATGCCTTCTGCAGCTTCGATCCGATATTCGGCCAAGGCATGACGGTGGCGGCCATCCAGGCAGATACGCTGGACCGCTGCTTGCAGTCTAATCAGGAAGGAGTCCTGCTTGAACAGGGATTCGAACGTTCGGTCCTTCAGGAGATTCAATCCGCCATAGAACCTGCATGGTGGCTTAGTGCAGCGGCTGATCTAAGATGGGCAGGCGTGAAATACGAAGGCCGCTTGTCCGCCCAAGGGTTTTCTTTTGCCCAGAGGCTGTTCGACATATGCCAGGAACTGGCTTACAGCCATCACGATATGGCCGTATTTGAGCAGTACATGATGGTCACGGGCCTGCTCGCTTCGCCCCATGATTTGTTTAATGCTGAAAGCATCACCGCCATCGTGAATGCGGATCGTTCCGGACAGGGTAACGCTTGGCTCCATCAAGTGCTGGAAGAGGCCGGCGTGCCGCTGGAGGAGCTATTGGAGCAGATCATCCCCGCTTTCAATACGGAATTCCTGCCCTTAACCATGGGATTGCCCGAATAATCCAAATGCGTTATTGTGGATATCAGCAAGAGAATACCATGGTGAGGGATTGACAAGAAATGGCCCCGTTAAATGAAGAACAACTGCATCAAATACGCGACGAACGAAAAGAACAAATCATGCGAGCAGCCATCAAAGTATTCTCAAAAAGAGGTATTTTCGGAACCAAAATGAGCATGATCGCCGGCGAAGCCGGGGTCAGTCACGGCCTGCTTTATCATTACTTCAAATCCAAAGACGAGTTGTTCATTACGCTCGTACAATGGTCAATGGATGAGGCACGGCACGCGCTCTCCGACATCTATGACGTGCCTGGCACCCCTCTTGAGAAAATTACATTGCTGACCTCCATGATTCTTCAAGAGGACGATAATTCGCACTTCATGCTGATTCAGCAAGCACGCACCTCGGATGGTGTGCCGGAAGAGGCCAAACGGATTATCGAGAGCTATTCCATCCATGCCTTCGTGGATCAGCTCATGCCGCTGTTCGAAGCCGGACAGCAGGCAGGAGAGATCGCGGCTGGCGATCTGAGAGAACTGGCGGCCTGTTATTTATCCGTGCTGTCGGGATTAATGACGCTAAGGTCCCAGGAGGATCCGAGCTATGCGCCTCCTAGAGCGGAGCTGCTGCTGCGCATGCTTACGAACGGACAGGGAAAATAATGCAAACAAACACACCTCTCACGAGATGGCCGGGTTCATAACCGCCATGTTCATAAGAGGTGTGTTTGTTACTGCTGGCGTGTTGTGTATCAGTCAGACGTCCCGGGTTCATGCTTCTCCTGCTCCCGGATCTGCGAGCCGTCGCTCAGCGTGATCCAGGTGTCGAACTGCCGCTGTCCTTCATGCAGGCGAATGACCCTTGCCCCCCGGAGCATGCCTTCGCGGCCATATGTGCCATACCCGGTCGCTCTGCCGTAACAAAGGCGGATGCCGTGCAGTTCGCCCCAATAATCATTGATGTGATCATGTCCTGCGAACGTGCCCATCACATCCCCTCGCTCGAGCATCGCCGCGAACAGTCCGGTGTTCACCTCCGG
The DNA here is from genome assembly GCF_900109305.1 of Paenibacillus sp. cl141a. Lineage (NCBI taxonomy): Bacteria > Bacillati > Bacillota > Bacilli > Caryophanales > Paenibacillaceae > Paenibacillus > Paenibacillus sp. cl141a. The sequence continues at coordinate 240,669 of NZ_FNZO01000003.1, read as the reverse complement.
ACAACACACCTTCTCAAACTTGCTGCCATAACACGTCCTCCGATCCCACACCTCGCGATACTCCGGCAGCGGGATATGGAAAAAAGCCAATGAAGGCAGCGGGCTCCCCTGATGCTTGGCGCTGTATGCCCGGGACGCCATTTCATACCACCGGATCTGGTCGCGCCGGATCCAATCGTACCCCGGAACGGCAGGGTGTTCAGATTCTCTCCCTGAGTCGAAGAAGTACAAAACGGCCGCCGTCTCTTCCCCGTTACTTCCGTATAAAGGCAGCGTATAATTCCCTACGCCATGAATATCCGGCGAGCCGTGCTCTGCGCAATTATAAGCGTGCTGCATGGCGACATCCATTAGCTCTTCGCGCGTGATCTCACCCTCCGTATCGTGGTTCCCGAATACGAAGGCCCAGCGGATTCCGCGGGACTCCACCGCAGACACGGCATCCTTGAAGGCCTGCGCCGGATCCTGGCACTTTCTATAACCGGTGTCGGCTTCGCCGGAATAAATAAGATCACCCGTAAACACCACCAGATCGGGCTGCTCCAGGTCGAGCACCGTCTCCATGCAGCGCCGGCTCATCAGATCCTCCGGCTCCCCATTCTTCCAATGAATATCTGTAAACTGCACGATCTTGAAGGTATGATCGTCTCCGAATCGAAGAATCGGCTTCATCGCACATTGCCTCCTTTTACTTGGACATGTGGTTTTCATGTTGGTTGTTGTGGTTTTATGTGTATATTAGAGGAGGGAATGCCCCGAAGTCAATGATTTTTGTTGACATTGTCAATTATCCATCCTAATATAAGATAAAATCCACAACTTCGGTCATCATCAGTCATATATCACATGGAGGCGAATGCATTTATGTCCGTAACCTATGAGGAGCGCAGAGGGAAGATTTTGAATCAATTGGAGCTTGAAGGCAAGGTGAAAGTCCACGCCTTGGCAGAGCAGCTGGACGTATCCGCCGAAACGATCCGGAGGGATTTGGACCGGTTAGAGAAAGAGGGCCAGCTGCGCAAGGTTTACGGCGGCGCCGTCAAATCGCGTTCCGGGCATATCGAGCCGTCCTTCAACAGCCGTTCCCAGACATGCGCGGAAGAAAAAGCCGCGATCGGCAAACTCGCCGCCTCCCTTGTCAAGGATGGCGAAACCGTTCTGCTTGATAACGGGACGACCACGATTGAGGTCATGCGCTATCTTAAGGACCGGCCTCATGTTACGGTCATCACCCATTCGCTGCCTATATTGAACCTCGCGATGGAGATGTTTCAGGGGAGGATTATTTTTATCGGCGGAGATATGGACCGGGCCAAACAGGCGTCTACCGGACCTCTTACCGAAATGCTGCTGAAGCAGTTCAAGGTAAATAAAGCGTTTATCTCGGTTGGCGGGATCTCGTTAACCGATGGCATTACCGATTATGATCTGGACGAAGCATTCATCTCGCGAAACATGCTTGCGCGTGCGGAGGAAGGCATTGTTCTCGCGGACCATACAAAGCTTGGGGTAACCACGTTCTCGAAGCTCGCCAAGCTGGATGATATCTCCATGGTCATCACGGATCAAGGATGTTCACGGGAATGGATGGATAATCTGTCCGCCCGCGGCATCGAAGTGCTCATTGGACAATAGCCGATGGAGCTGCTGTCACTGCTGCTGGTGCTGTCTTCCGGACTGACCCATGCCCTTTGGAATCTGTTTACAAAGCGAAGCATTCATAAATCGGTATTTTTATGGTGCATCCACTCCGTCACGTTGGTCTTTCTGATGCCTTATTTTATCGTGGAGATGTCGGGGCTGCGGCTGGAACTGCCCGTTTACGGTCTGATGCTGCTGTCCATGACCATTCAAGGCTGCTATATTACGCTGCTTTCCAAAGCCTATACCCATGGCGACATGTCACAAGTGTATCCGTTCATGCGGGGGCTTGGCGCCATGTTGACTTCGCTGTGCAGCCTCGTGTTGTTTCATGAACAATTAAGCACGGCAGGCTACATGGGGCTGAGTCTTATCATTTTTTCGCTGTTTGCTTTATCGGGTTTGAGGCTCAGGGGCCAATCCAGCGTAAACCCCCAAGCCTTGCTATATGCTTGTCTGGTCGGGCTTTGCATTTCGGGATATACCCTGACCGACAAAGCCATTCTGGATGCAGGGGTCTCCCCCGTCTCGCTGATCCAGTTATCCAACATCAGTTACTTCGTCGCCCTGGTCATTCCCGTGGCGCTGTCCAGGCAGCTGAAACGGGAATGGTCGGTGAACTGGCGCACGATTCTGCTGGGCTCCATTCTGGCACCGGGTTCATACTTGCTGTTCCTGTTTGCCATGCGGTTCACCCCGCTTGCGCACATTGCGCCGGTCCGTGAAATCAGCACGGTGTTCGGCACCGTGCTGGGCATCATCGTGCTGCGCGAACAGCAAGGCTGGCGGCGAATCGTCATGTCAGCGTTTATCACGATAGGCATCATCACGATTGCCCTATGGGGGTAGGAACCGGCTAGCATGAATTCACGAAGATCAAAATGTTCATACCGAGGAGGATCTATCGATGGCTAACCGTGTCGTTATTCTTGGAATTGATGGAGCAGGCGGGTTCATTCAAAACGCGGATGCTCCGCATATTCACGCTCTGCTGAAGGCAGGAGCATACTCTTACGATGCTCAGACCGTATATCCGAGCATTAGTGCCGAATGTTGGGGCTCGTTGTTATACGGCGTAAAACCGGATCGACATGGTCTTGATAATGACCGGGCGATCCACGGCAGGATTCCGGAGGACTTCCCCTATGCCTCGCTGTTCAAGCTGGCTCGCCGGCAATGGCCGGCTGCCCCCTTGTCTGCATTCAGCTGCTGGGCACCGATCAACACGGGAATCATTGAGAATACGATTAACGTTCATATGGAATCCAAACCGGACCCCGAGCTGGCGGAGGCCATCGTCGATTATATTCATCAACAGCCCGATTTCAAACTGATGTTCATTCAGCTGGATCACCCCGACGGCGCCGGACACAAGCACGGATTCGCTACGGATCAGCAGCTGGAGCAAATTGCCGTAACCGATCAGTACGTAGGCATGATAGTCAAAGCACTCGAGGATCAGCGGCTGCTGGAAGACACCTGGATCCTTACGGTCACGGATCACGGCGGAGGAGGCGCACATCCTAACGATCACGGAAGTGATCACCCCATGGATATGACCATTACTTGGGGAATTACGGGCCCAGGCGTAAAGCCCGGCCTTATCGAAGCACCGATCAGCATCATGGACACGGCCGCTGTCATCGGTCAAGTCCTTGGACTGCCCGCTCAGGCTTGCTGGGAGGGAAAAGTGCCCGAAGGCATACTCTAACTTCAAATAAAAAGCCGGCGTTTACGCGCCGGCTTCTTCTGTACAAAGTGTTTCTTCCGTTGTCTTGATGTCCGCAAACCATCTTAGCGTTGCATTCACGTGATCGATGATCTGCTGCGCCGTTAACGCCGAATTGTTCCAGGTGCTGTGGGCATCGGACACCAGCGTGACATCATAGCCCAAACTGGATGCTCTCCGGCAGGTTGTATCCACGCATAATTCGCTCTGCATGCCCGCAAGGATTACATGCTCGATGCCCTGCTTCTTCAATTCCTCCTCAAGCGTCGTATGGTAAAAGGAATCCGGTCTCGTCTTCTGAATGACGGTATCCGACATCGCAGGCGTGATCTCAGGATTAATCTTCCACGCCTCCGAACCTGCCTTCAACCCTTCGTCATTATGCTGGATGTAAATAACAGGAATGCCGCCACTTCTGGCTTTTGCGATCAGCTGCTTGAGATTGTGAAGCAATCGCTCACCTTCGTACACCGGATCATTTACTTGAAACATCTCATTCTGCACATCAATGACCAACAGCGCGCTCTTCTTCAACTATAACAACCTCCCGTACAGATCATAATCATCCCTTTCCATTATAGAACGTTTGTTCCTGACTTGTATATCAAAATTTGTGTCTCATTCTTATGAAGGAGTACCCTTCCACGCAAAAAAGGAATCCGCTCTCAAGGGGACTCCTTATTATGGCTGATCGCCCATCCGGATATCGCTATAAGAGCAGTGATGGTTCCTCTCCGCTACTCTTCTTCGACGCGAATCCGAGGGTTTGCCGACTTCTTTAAGTTATACTGATGGAGCTTTCTCATGGTCTTGTAAAGCTGCTGCAGTTCTTGGTCATCCAGAACATCAAACATGGAGGTTTGAAAATCCGACAGCAGCGGGATAATTTCTTCCAGCAAGGCTTGTCCCTTCTCGGTTAGCGAGATGTACTTCACCTTCCAATCCTGCTTGCGTACAATCAGGCCCAGCTTCTCCAGCCGCTTCACCATGTGGGAAACGCCGCCGCCGCTGATGGACAGATATTCGGCCAGCTCCTGCTGAGATAGAGGTTGGTGGGCCATGACCTGGATCAGCACGTCGAATTGGGCAACGGTAATGCAGAAAGGCTGCAAGAACTCATTCGAGATGTGATTGCCGATCTGCTGAAACCGGGTGATCCGAATCCATGACAGCATGGCTAACCGGTTCTCCTGATGAAATCCCAATTGCTTCATTGATCCCATTGACCTCCTCTATCGTAATCACAGTCAATCTATCACTCAATTGATAAGCTGTCAAATCATGTGCATAAAGCTGATACCAGCCAGCATCAAGGCTGCCAAGATGCGATATGCCAAGGGTCAGCAGGATTATGGGAATAATAAATGTGCCGGAGCTGGTCCAACCCGCTGAATACGCACAGCTTCATACTTGATATATCAAATAGTCCTAATTATCGATCAAAAGACATACCATTTGATCGATATTTCAGTGCTCATCATCTCTATTTAGCGGATCGGCGGACGTTTCATTCCGAAGTAGAACCAGGGGGGATATCACTATAATAACAACCCTTCTTTAATAATTTATCTGACATATATCGGAAATCTCCCCTCCAGCCTTTCCGTATGTCCAAACATAACAACCGTATCTTCTTATTCAAATACATCTTTTAAACTTTGACATTCGCCCCACAAAATGATATATCAAATTTAGCGAGGTGATTTCATGTGGAACAAATTCCACTATATCAACATATCGTCAACACTCTAACAGCCAAGATTGAATCCGGGGAGCTTCAGGCTGGAGACCAGCTTCCGACCGAAGCCGAGATTTCGAAGGAATATAAGGTCAGCCGGATTACATCGAAGAGAGCGCTGAACGAACTGGAGAATGCCAAGCTGATTTACCGGATCCAGGGCAAGGGGAGCTTCGTGAGCGACGCTAGGGCTGATCACCGTCCATTGAGCAAGACTGGCAAAGAGATTCTGCTGATTCTCCCGTTCGCCCATAATCCGGGACTCGGCGACTACGAGAAAGGCATCAATGAATATCTCGCAACGACCGACTATAGCTTGAACATCCAGTCCAACACGATTGTCGGGCAGCGCAAGCTGTTGGAGTCTGCGCTTCAAAGCGCCCATTCCGGATTGATCCTATACCCGATAAGCAGCATCTCGGATCTTGGCATTCTGTATCAATATTACCTGGCAAAATACCCGCTTGTGACGATGGACAAGTGCATTGAAGGCATCCCCTTCCTGTCGGTCGTCTCCGATAACTTTGGCGGCGGATACCAAGCCTCCAAACATCTGATCGAGAACAATCACAAAAAAATCGCTTTTATCTCCTCCTTGAAGGTAGAGAATTCCTCTTCCATTCGGGAGCGGTACTTCGGTTACTTGAAGGCTCTGTATGATAACAGCCTGATCGATTACAGCGTCAATGACTTGACCGACCGTTACTTAACCCATGACAACGACAACGGCAGAGAATACTATATACAGTTTATTCAGTCCGTCGTGAACCAAGGAATTACGGGGATTGTGGCAGAGAATGACCTCATTGCGATCGAGATCATTCAAATCGCCAAGGAGTTGGGCTTGTCCGTTCCGGACGATTTCTCCGTGGTCGGTTTTGACGACATTCATCTCGCGAGCTTCGTTGAACCCAAGTTGACCACCATATCGCAGGACTTTGGACAGATGGGATATCAGGCTGCACGGAACCTCATATCCCTCATAGAGCACCCTCTGGAACACCCTCTTGAGAATGTGGTGATTCCCGTTCGGCTCATGGAACGCCAGACCGTGAAGAAGTTATAATCCGCCTATTCCTCAATAACAAAGGAGACTTTTACATGCTGAACTATGTCGATACCAGACAGGGCACCAACAATCAATATACCTTTTCCAACGGGAATGCACTCCCTTACACGGGTGTGCCGTTCGGTATGAACCACTATGTCGTGCAGACCAAAAACGAAGGAAGCTGGTTCTTCAACCCCAATGACCGTATCTTCCAAGGCATTCGCCTGACGCACCAGCCGAGTCCGTGGATGGGCGACTTCGCTCACTTCCTGATGACTCCGATCGCAGACGACAAAATCAGGGGCTCCGTCTTCACCTGCCAAAGCTCCTATCGGCCGGAGGAAGCGATATTCAAGCCTCATTATCTCAAAGTGAAGCAGCAGCGCTACAACATCACCACGGAGCTGGTGCCGAGCTGCTATGGAGCGTCGCTGCGCATCAAATACAATTCCGGGCAGCAGGCTGGCCTCGTGCTTAACGTCCATAACCAGAGCGAGTTTCAGGTGGATGCAGCCCAGCGCCGAATCACCGGCTACGTCAGCAACTTCGCAGACTGTCACGATAAAGAATTCCGCATGTACGTGGCCATGAGCTTCAGCAAGGACATGGATCTCTCTGCGACCGGTTACTACGACGCCGAAGGCCAGTTCTTCCCGGAGGTCGCTTTCGTCAATGCGGACCAGCATGTCGTCATTCGCTTCAAAGACTGTGAAAGGGGCACCTTGGATGTTAAGCTGGCGACTTCTTTTATCAGCCAGGAGCAAGCGGAGCTTAATCTGACGCGCGAGCTCGACACAACCTTGGACGAACAGAAAGAATTGGCGGCGGAAGCCTGGAATCATTACCTGAACAAAATCCGGGTCACTCACCCGAACGAGGAATATATGCGCACATTCTATACCTGCCTTTACCGTATGTTCTTGTTCCCGCAAAAATTCTATGAGCTTGATGCCAATATGGAGCCAGTTCATTACGACACAACGGCCCGATCCGTCAAGAAGGGCGTGCTCTATACCAATAACGGCTTCTGGGATACTTACAAAACCGTATATCCGCTCTATTCCATCATTGCGCCGAAGGAATATGAGGAAATGCTGGAAGGCTTCCTGAATTCTTATCGTGAGACCGGCTTCCTGCCAAAATGGCTGTCCCCCGATGAGCGCGGACTGATGCCAGGCACGCTTATTGACGCAGTCATCGCGGATGCGGCGGCTAAGGGACTGGCCCGGCATCTGCTGCCGGAACTGCTGGAGGCCATGCTGACCGCAGCCACCACGCAGAGCGGACAGAATTGCTATGGACGTCAAGGAACGCTGGACTACATCAAGTACGGTTACGTTCCGAGCAGCTATCATGAGAGCGTAAACCACACGCTGGATTACGCATACAGCGACTACTGCATCAGCCGCGTGGCCGATGTGTTGGGCAGGTCGGACATAGCCGCGCAGTACCGACAAAGCGCGCTCAACTATCGGAATATTTTTGATGAGGAGACCGGCTTCATGCGGGCCAAGGATCAGAACGGTCAGTTCCGTCCAAATTTCAACGACACGAGCTGGGGGCTTGATTATGCCGAGGGAAGCGCTTGGCAAACCAGCTTTGCCGTATTCCAGGATTTCCAAGGCTTGATCGAAGCATATGGTTCGAAAGAACGCTTTTTCGACAAAATTACCGAATTGTGCAACAAAGCGCCAGACTTCGACGTGAGGGGCTACGGCTTTGAAATTCATGAGATGAGCGAGATGGCCGCCATCGATTATGGTCAGCTGGCGATTTCCAACCAGCCGAGCTTCCATATTCCTTATCTGTTCAACTATGTAGGGCAGCCTGCATCATCCCAGGTGATCCTCAAACAGCTGATGTCGAACCTGTTCAACAGCGGCTTTGACGGCTTCCCGGGCGACGAGGATAACGGCAGCATGTCCGGATGGTATGTGTTCAGTTCCATGGGCTTCTATCCGGTATGTCCGGGCAGCAATGAATATGTGCTCGGCATCCCGCTGTTCGACAGCGTGAGCATTGAGCTGCCAAACGGCAAACAGATGTTGATTCATACCGACAACAACAATCCGCAGTCCAATTTCGTGGCGAACGTGCAATTGGAAGGACAGGATTACACCAAACTGTACATTACGCATGAGGATATTCTGGCAGGCAAAACCCTCGATTTCCGTCTTGGATTGGCTCCAAGCTACCGCCATTACAGTGCGGAGGAACTGCCGTTCTCGATATCGAAGAAGTAAGAGCTTCAGCTTAACTCGCATCATAAGGGCATCCCATCAGGTCAGCGGCCTGGGGGATGCCTTTTTTGGCGTATCCCGTTTACCAGCACAATTCGTCATCATAGGAAGGCAGACCCGTGGGTCCCCTTCTCTAATATTGAAAATACCGGAATTTTCAAGAGCGACTCGGGTAACAATACTCTTGGTTCACATTATACCTATTGTTATGGATCGCGGGGTGATGTTCGTTGTGGTCATTGATCGTATCTTATATTCCGAAGTGGACGATGTGGGCCCAGGCCTTTCTGCTCTGTCTTGTCCCCGTTCTGATGATGGTGTTCTCCAATTGGTGCCGAAAGGCTGTAAATTCGAGTTTTTCCCTGAAGCCGAATAAACCCGCTCCCCCCGTCAGGGAGGATGGCGTTTCTCCCCAAGCTCACATCATCGGGCTTTATGATGAGGATCTAACTTCAGTCCGCAAAGCAATCGGTGACAATGCGGATGTGGAGTTCAGGGAATTTACGATTCGGGGCACGGGGACCCGGGCAGTTATCGTATATGTGGACGGATTGCTGGACAGCGATCTTATCGACACCCATCTCATCAGGCCCCTTATGTTCGAAGGGGTCCCGGAAGCAGAGCTGGATAACTTTAATCAAAGCGATACCATTAAAGGCTATATCAGCAGTCAGATGCTTCCTGTTAGCGAAATTAAGCATACCCGTGGATTATTAGAGCTTGTACAAGCTGTTCTAGCAGGCACAACCGGCTTGATTATAGATGGAATGCAAGGAGCCTTTCTGGTTGGGTCTGCCAAGGGAAAGAGCCGGAATGTAGAAGAGCCTCTATCCGAAGCTCTCCTGCGGGGTCCTCGAATCGGATTTACCGAGAGATTGGCGGACAATACGGGCCTGCTAAGACTTCACGGGAAGAACGAAAGCCTTCAACTTACCCGTTTTGAGGTGGGAAGCCGGGTGAAAAAAGATCTGGTCATCGCTTATATGAAGGATATCGCGAATCCCCGTTTGGTCGATGAAGTTGTTACGAGAATCCAAAAGATGGAGATCGACGACCCTCTAGAATCGGGTTATATCGAACAATTAATCGAAGATAGCGTCATGAGTCCCTTTCAGCAAATACAAAACACCGAAAGACCCGATAGGGTGATCGGCGCTTTACTTGAGGGACGGGTAGCCATCCTGCTCGACGGCACGCCGTATGCCCTTATCGTGCCTGTCACGTTCAGTATGCTGCTGCAATCTCCGGAGGACTACTACGAAAGATGGATTTCGGGATCCTTTGTCCGCTTATTGCGCATTCTCTCGGCCATCATAGCGCTTCTAGCCCCGGCACTGTACATTTCGTTCATTTCGTTTCATCCCGGGCTTATTCCGACCAAGCTGGCATTGACGATCATCGGAACCAGGCAAGGCGTTCCTTTTCCCTCCATCATTGAAGCGCTCATCATGGAGATCGCCATTGAAATATTGCGAGAGGCCGGGATCAGGCTGCCGAAACCCATCGGACCCGCGATGGGCATCGTAGGCGGTTTGATCATCGGAGACGCTGCCGTAAAAGCCGGAATCGTCAGTCCATTCCTCGTCATTGTCGTGGCCGTGACCGCAATCTCCTCTTTCACGATCCCAGTCTACAGTGCCGGGATCACATTGCGCGTCCTCCGGTTTACCGCGATGTTATTTGCAGCCGTGCTCGGGCTGTTCGGAGTCGTGATGTTCTTCCTTCTCCTCTGCAGCCACTTAGTCCGACTGAAGAGCTTCGGCGTACCCTATGCAAGTCCGATGGTTCCGTACAGTATTAGCGACATGAAGGATTTCCTCATCCGATTTCCATTAAAGGTGATGAAGAAGCGTCCTTATATGCTCAAGCCGAATGAACCCGACCGCAGAAATTAATGAATTCAAGCATGAAACGAGGCCAAGACCATGAGCAGCTCCAATATCAACCCAAATGACCAGATTACCACTGCCCAGGCTGCCGTCATGATCATCAACTACATGCTGGGGGCCGGCGTCCTGACGCTTCCACGAACAACGGTAGAGGCCGCCAAAACGCCGGACGTGTGGATCTCCATTCTCATTTCGGCTTTCATTATCTTGCTGGCAGGATTCATCGTCATTGCATTATGCCGCCGATTTCAAGGAAAAACGTGGTTTCAATTTGTACCCGAAATTACCGGGAAAGGGCTGGCTTTCGTTTTGAGTCTGCTATTTATCGGTTATTTTGTTATCATTTCCGCATTTGAAATCAGGGTGATGGCCGAGGTAACCGGGTTATACCTGCTGGAGGGCACGCCCGTTTGGGCGATCATCATGACCTTTATGTGGATCGGTCTGTATTTAACCTTGGGGGGGATCAACTGCATCGCGAGGATGTATGAGATTATTCTCCCGATTACGCTTGTGTTCTTCGTCATTGCGATTTTGCTCAGCATTAAAATATTTGATATCAACAATTTAAGACCGGTGCTGGGCTCAGGGTTTATGCCTGTGCTGAAAGGGGTTAAACCGTCGCTGCTATCGTTTACGGGTTACGAGATCATGTTCGTTGCCATGGCATTCATGAACTCTCCCAAAAAAGGAACCAAAGCCATGATCGTAGGTATCACGGTCCCCATGGTCATCTATTTGATCACCGTCATCATGGTCATAGGCGGACTCTCTATCCACGGCGTGCAGAAGAGAACTTGGCCCACGTTGGACTTAATGCGAAGTTTCGAAATGCAGGGCTTGATATTCGAGCGCTTTGAATCCCTTCTGCTTGTCATCTGGATTATGCAAATATTTTCAACCTTTACGATCACGCATTACGCTGCATCAATCGGCTGGTCTCAGCTGTTGAAGAAAAACATACGGCCGATTCTCTTTATTCTGCTGCCTATAATCTTCCTCATCGCGATGATTCCGAAGGATGTAACGGAAACGTTCAAATTGGGAGATACCGTTGGCAACATATCCATCTATTTATTTGGCGCGCTTCCGCTCATTCTTCTGTTGATCAGCATCGCCCGTAAGAAGGGGGTGAAGCCGAATTGAACAGGCATATCAGGTATATGTCAATGTTGTCAGTCACCGTTTTGCTGCTTTTTACAACAGGATGCTGGAGCAGCAATGAGATTGAGGATCTCAGCGTTTACGTCGGGTTAGGGCTGGATGTAGCCAAAGAATCGAAGTTCGAACAGAATATCAATCAACAAGGGGCCTCCTATCCCAAAAGGAAAGTGCTGACGGCTACGGTTCAGATTGTGCCCCCCATTGCAGGGAAGAACGAGAAACAAAGCGGCTCCGCTCCATCATCGCCAAGCAAGGCCTATCTGAATGAACAATTAACGGGAGATTCCCTTATTCAGATCTTTCGCCAATTTTCACTGCGAAGAGACCGACCGCTAATCGGCCACCATCTTAAGGTCATCGTGATTTCAAGCGAACTCGCCCGCAAATACAGTCTTGAACAAGTGTTAGACTTTATACTCCGCGATAATGATATTCGCCCCAGCTGCCTAATCGTGGTAAGCCATCGGAGTGCGCTGGAAGCATTAAGTTCGACGGAGCCCGGGGAAATCCCGGCTTTCTACTTAACAGGGCTCGTGGATAATCGATATCGTTCCAATAAAATCCTCCCTCCGATGTCGCTGATCAAACTCGACAGCACGATGCAGTCCGGGAAAAGCTTTCTGTTACAGAATGTCGTTACTGCACAAAGCGAGCATAAATTTTCGGGAGCCGCCATATTTAACGGCAACACGAAAAAATGGATCGGTGAATTAAGTCAGTATGAGGTCGAAGGCATTTCCTGGATCAAGGAGGATGTGGTAGGAGGAGCGCTCAAAACCTATACGGCGGGAGATGGGCATTCCATCACCTATGAGCCCAAAAATTCCCACAGTTCGATTATTCCAAAAGTGCATGGAGACGACATCTCTTTTCATATTAAAATCCATTCGGAAGGCAGATTCATCGAGGATTGGAGTTTTCCGGAGATTCCCACTACCGAGCAATATATGAGAGAATTGGAGCAGCAGTTTGAAGAAGAGGCTCGTAAACAGATCGGGCAGGCGCTGGACAAAATGCAGCATGTCTATCACGTGGACGTTGGAGGCTTCGGCGAAAAACTTCGTATCAAACATCCAGGAGTATGGAGAAAGGTAAAGGATCATTGGGATGAGACGTTTAGTCATGTTCCTATAACGTACGAGGTCCATATGAAGATCACAGACTTTGGCTCCTCAATAGATTAAACGAGCGCTGACGATACAGTCAGCGCTCTTTATGTCTGCTTACATTTACACCAGAAACATCGCAACAACCGTGGTAACGGCAAGGCCCAGCAGCACCGGCTTCAGATTCCGTCTTGCCAGCTCGAACGGACTGACCCCGCAGATGGCGGCGGCCGGGATCAATGCCCATGGAATGAGTGTCCCGCCGCCTACCCAAATGGCGGCCACCTGCCCAAGCGCGGTCAGGGTAGCAGCCCCTGAGCCGATGGCCGTGGCAAACAGCTGCGCGATCGAGCCGGCGAGCGATATGCCGGAGAAGCCCGAACCGTCCAGACCCGTAATGGCACCGGTGATCGTCAACGTCACCGAACCCACGGCACCGTTCAGCGGTACCGCATTCGCAAGAGCAACCCCCAGGTCGTTCACGATCCCATGGGATGCTTCCGGAAGCACTTTACCGAACAGATCGCTGAACGCAGCATCCCCCAGATAGAAGAAAGCCGCAATGGGAATGACGGGACCGAACACCTTAAATCCGAACATGAAGCCCTCGATCAAATACGAGGTGACCTTCTCCAAGCCGCGGTTGCGATGAGCGACCAGCGCAATGATGCCGAGGATCAGGACGGCCGTGCCGCCTACCAGGGCCGTCGCGTCTCCGCCTTGCAGCTTCAAGATGAACATGGCCGCGACGTCTGCCGCGAACAGGAGCAGGATCGCAATGGCCAGCCATTTTTTCATGCCGGGAGAAACGGCTGCAACGGTATCATCCTCATCGGTACGCGTGGTCAGCGCGTCTCCCGTGCTTTTGATGGAGACCAATCCATCCCTCCAGCTGCCATTATGCTGATCTCTCTTCATCATCCAAAATGCCGCCACGGTCGTCACCAGCCCCATCACGACCACGAGCGGCACACTCGCGGCCATGACGCTGGATACAGGCAATCCGGCTGCATCGGCAGTCAATTTAGGCGCGCCTTGAATGATATAATCCCCCGATAGCGCGATGCCGTGCCCGAACAGATTCATCGCCACGGCTGCTCCCAGGGCAGGCAAGCCGACCCGGATGGCAACGGGAAGCAGGACCGCCCCGATTAACGCTACCGCCGGTGACGGCCAGAAGAAAAAGGAGGTGACCATCATGATGATGCCGATGCCCCAGTAAGCCATAGCCGGAGTACGGATAAAACGGGTTAACGGGGCCACCATCGTCTCGTTGATCCCCGTCTTGATCAAGACCCGGCTCATCGCCACGATAATGGAAATAATCATGATCGTGCCCATCAGCTCTTTGGTCGCGTAGATGAATGAATTGAAGACACCGGAGACCGAGCCGCTCAGCGTCTCCGTTGCCAGGATGCCCAGCGCGAATATTCCGGTAATGCAAACCAGCGTCGTATCGCGCCGCCGGATCAACAGCGTCATGATCAATACGATAAACGCCAGGTAAACCCAGTGAATCGCGGTTAGATGAATCCCCATATGAAGCCACGCCCTTTCCCAGGCAGCAGGTTTTGTGTGACTACATCTTATGCATGGGCCTGGGCAAGGGTTCATGCCCCGTACTTATCATACGCATACGGGCGCATGGCGCTTACCGACTACATTGGGCAAACCGTCTTTCCGGTAGGTATTCAGCGCTTCATGCTGAACACCACACCGACGACTTATGTTGTGTCCTCGCTCGTTTCCCTGGGGATTGTGTTCTTCCAGATCATAACCAGCCAACTGTCGATGCGTTGGTTCCAATACGGACCTTGGAATGGTTGTGGCGATGCGGTACCTATTGGACCCTCGTGCCGATTCGCAAACAAACAGGAGACCTATAGGTCCCCTGTTTGTTAGTTAGTCTTTGCCCGATGACGGAATCGATGATAATCTATAATTCCGAAAGCAGCCGTGCTTCTCCTCACGCTGCTGCCCAGCTTGATCCGCCATTCCTTCTACCTCATCCGTCGCTCTAAACGCCGTATTTCCTCCTCGATCACAATCATTCCTGCCTCGATCCGAGGTTTCTCCACCCCGATGATACATAACCGAATCCGGTCATTGCGCTGATTCTCCGGCAGCAGATGTTGATCCACGTTCGTAACCGAGATACCTCTCCGCAGCAAGCGATCCTGAAGTGCGGTTGCCTTTACATACTGGGGCAGCCGGATGGTGATGAACACGCCGGAGGAGGGGCATGTATAGTGAATGCCGCTGCCGAAGACACGGGCACATACCTCGATGGCATAGCGCATCTTCTCCCGGTAATGCTCCCGGATGCGGGCTGCATGGCGCTTGTACATGCCGCTCTTGATATAAAGTTCAAGCGCGCCTTGGGAGAGGATCGGCGACGATATGTCTGCGGCGTTTTTATGCCTAATAAATGGATCCAACAGCCGATCCGGAAGAAGGACGGCGCCCATTCGAATGCCCGGCAGGATCGTCTTCGAGAAGCTTTTGACATAGATGACATGGTCCGACTGATCCAGTGCGTACAACGGGTCTGCCTTCGAATCCTCCTCCAGGTCCGCCAGATAATCGTCCTCCACGATATAGACATCATGCTGCCGGGCGAGATCCGCGATACGCCTCTTCTGCTCCAGCGAATACGAGGTGCCTAACGGGTTGAGGAATCGCGGCACCGTGTAGAACAGCTTGATCTGGCCGCTGCGAAAATAAGACTCCAGCACCTTCAGGTCGATCCCATGCTCATCCCGATGGATGCCGATCACCGGACAGCCTGCAACGCGCGCCGCCGCCAAGAAACCGAAATACGTCGGCTGCTCCACCAGGACCGCCCGCCCCTGTCCCGGGAAAGGCATGCGCGTCAGGATCGAGAAGGCCTGCTGAGCCCCGGTCACCACGGCGATCTGATCAGGATTTGCAAATATTTGCTGCGCGTGAAAATACCTGCTCAGTTCGTTCCTTAACGAAAAGATCCCCTGTGGATCGGTGTAACCGAACAACTCCTCCTTGTATAAGGAGATCGCCTTACGCAGGCAGTGCTCCATCTCCTGAAACGGCAAAAAATCGCCCCGGGGCGTCGTTGAAGCGAAATCAATCGGCCCGCTTTCCGTCCGCGCAGAGGCTGGGCCCCTCCCCTCCACGAGATAGTAACCGCTCTTGGGCACCGGGTAGATGACATCATCGCGCTCCAAGGTCTGATACGCACGAACGACCGTATTGGGACTGCAGGAGAACATTTTGGCCAAGGCTCTGACCGATGGCAGCTTATGACCTGATCGGATATGCCCCCTCTCCACTTCACGGATCATATGGGCAACAATTTGTTCGTGCTTCGTGTCCATCCCGCTTATCCCCCTGTATTGATACAGTTGCTCTAAATTGTCCTGTTCATTTCCGACTGCATGATTAAAATTAGCTTATTGCAAGACGTAGCGGAAGTAAAGACTTGGGAGAGGGGTTGACGGGGTTGCGATGAAAAGAGACCGGGGTTATGCATGGGTCATTCTCATATTTCTATGGATGCTAGGGTTTGCTGCGGCCATCAGCCGGTTTGTCATGTCTTATTACCAGCAAGAAATGGCAAGGGATTTAAGCGTCGACCTCACCTTTATCAGCTTCACCTGGTCCGTTAACATTGCCGTTGCCGCCATCTGTTCTCCCCTCGGCGGATGGTTGACCGATCGATACGGTCCCAAAAAAATGATGCTCCTGAACGCCCTGTTTGGCGTGATGTCCATGCTGACCGTGCTTACGTTTCGTCATCCGGCGGGATTCTTCCTGGGGCTCGGGCTGCTCTCCGGCCTCTCCGGCATGGCTGCAAGTACAGGTTATGTCGTGGTCACAAGCTGGTTCAGCCGCCATAAAGCGAAGGCACTCATGATCATGACCAGCGCGAGCTCGCTCGGCCTGGCCATACTGACGCCTCTATTTGTCAGCAACCGAGACTGGCTCGATTGGACAACGGCATTCACTTTCACCTTATGGATCACGCTTGTATCCATACCGCTCACCTTGCTTATCATGAAAGAACGAAAGCGCGAAGAGCACGAAGCCGACCCCTCCGCTGCTGAATCGCCCCCATCGGCTGGGAGGCCACGGATCCTCCCGATCGCCAAGGAGATGGTAACCAGTCGCACCGTACTTCTGGTGGTCTTCGCTTTGTTCACATGCGGATTCAGCATGGGAACGGTTGAAATGCACCTGATGGCCATCCATCGCCATCATCAGATCAGTTCGGTAATGTTCACGTCCTCACTGAGTATTCTCGGTTTGCTTGAGCTGACAGGCGGGCTGCTGTTTGCCTTCCTCCTGGACCGGATGTCGAGGAGTTTGGCCTTGTCCTTCCTGTACGTATTTCGAATCGTGGCCTTTACGGTGCTGTATCTGCACTTCAGCGCCTCTCCGATCCTCTTCTCGGTCATCTTCGGAGCCAGCTATTTAGGCGCCATTCCGGGCGGTATTCTGGTAGCCGCCGAGGCCATGGGCCATCGCTCCGTTGGATTGCAGGCCGGAACGCTGCTTATTTTCCATCAGGCTGGCGCCGTTCTCGGCTCCTTCTCCGGCGGATTCCTGTATGACCTTACGAACAGCTACCAAGCGCTGATCGGGATCAACCTGATTTTCAGCGCTCTGTCGGCCATGGGCTATTACCGGATTCATCGTGCGTCGATTCGAAGGCGTTCCGTTCCAGGTCAGCCGGGCGGCGCCGGCTTTAAAAAATCACTATAGGCAGGTGTTCTTGATGAAAATGGCTTTCATTCTATTCCATGGCATGACGGCCCTGGACCTGATCGGCTTCACCGAAGTCATGACCCGGCTTGCCCGCATCCGTCCCGAAGCAGATATATCCTGGGATTATTGCGCGCTAATCACGCAAATCACCGATGATCGCGGATTGGGGTATGTCGTATCCCGGGTCAAACCGGATCTTTCGGAATACGATCTCGTCTTCGTGCCTGGCGGCTTTACCACGAGGGAGCTGAGATACGACCCCGATGTGCTGACTTGGCTGCAGACCGCCCGGGAAGCCAAACATCTCGTATCCGTCTGCACCGGATCGCTGCTTCTGGGCGCGGCCGGCTTGCTGGAGGGCAAGCGGGCTACCACCAACGCTTCGGCTTACGAGCTGTTGACACCCTACTGCAAGGAAGTTGTTCAAGCACGCATTGTACAGGACGGCCGTCTCTTTACAGGCAGCGGAGTGTCTTCGTCCATTGATCTCGGCCTTTATGTGCTCGAAAGGCTAACCGATGCAGCGACGGCTGAACGGGTCCAGACGGATATGAGCTACCCCTATTACCGGACGGGGACCTCATCCGCGGTATATGATGCGAAGATAGGCATGTGAATCCGGATGCGGCGACTGGGGAACTTACCCTATATATGGAAGCCGCTCTCCCTCGCAGGAATCACGATTTCATTAGGCATAAGCTCGGAGCCGGTCATCAATCAACCCGAGCAGCCAATCTCTTTCCCCGGGAACATTCTCTCTCAGCCTGGCCGCCGCTACGGGCAGCATCCACCGGTCGATATCCTCCAGCTTCGCACGGGATAATCGGCAGTACTCGTTCAGGTATACTTTCTGCCATAGCATGCGGGCCATCCGAAGCGGAAGCACCAAGATGCCCGGCTGATCGTCCGGGTAAAACGGCGATTGGAACATGAGCAATGTCCTGGCAACGTCGCATAGCGGGTTACCTACATGGGCGTTATTCCAGTCAATTGCCCGGCATCCGTTCTCCGCAACGATCACATTGTCCGGGTGAAAGTCGCCATGGCAGATGGAATCGCCTTCCGGAAAGGAATCCAGCACCTTGCATATGGCCTTCGCTTTTTCTTGCAGGATGCCGCTTGCATCGAGAATCGCGTGCTCCAGCTTTTCTTTTTGCGGCGGCAGCAGGCTGGTCGTGCAGCTGTGCGTCACATGTTGGAGTTGCGCCATATCCCGGGCGCACTTCGTTAGCTGAAACGGTGTCGATTGCACCTTACGCAGCATCGAAGGGCCCGTAATCCGTTCATACACCAGCCCCGTACGTCCATCAATATCCACCATGTCAAAGACGGAAGGGGCGGGAACCCCCGCTTCCGCAACGATGCGGCCCATCTCCGCCTCATATGTCACCCATTCCGGGCGATACCCTTCATAATACAGCTTTAGTGCCTGAGACTCTCCCCATTCATAGACCTCTGCACTCCTGCCTTTTCCAATCAGCGCACCCTTCTTCAAAAGCCCTTCCTCCATATCTTTAATCAGCTGGATTTTGAATTCGAACGCATCATCATCCGTCGAATCCAGCCTGGCTTCTGAATCCGGCAGTTATGAAACGCCGATATCTTCCATTCGCCGTTCACTTTGACCAGCACGTTGGTATTAATGGAAAAGCGGCCGGTGGGCGGCTTCTTATGGAATCTGAGCTGAACCGCTCCCGTAGCCTGGGCTATCGCAAGCTCCGGGGTCACGAAACGCAGCTGCGTCGGGGTTGGCCCCGCTACCAGCGTGGAGTCCCGGAGCACCCCGTCCCACAGCTTCTGATGTACCTCATCGATCTCTTGGCGGCCCTTCAGGTGCTGTCCGCTAAACGTCACGTAATCCGCATCCTCCGTAAAGCATTCCGCATAAGCCCGGCCATTCCCTTCTCCCCATGCCTTGGACAGCGAATCGAAATATCTCCTTTCTTGCTCTTAAGCGTGATCACGAATCTTCTTTGAACACATTGTACGATAATCCGGCCGAACTGAATTCCCGCCCCGGGATGAAAACAGACTCGGTCTTGGGACCGAGTTGTTCCTTAGTTCCGGCGAGTTGCGTTCTTTACGTAGGCAGGAGAGCGGGATATGATATCGTTATCCACGAGAGACCGAATCATAAAGGAGGTAGCAAACGGTATGATGAAGATCAGCGTTTTTGCCAAGGTCAGCGGCATTTCCATCAAAACATTGCGTTATTATGATGAGCTGGGCCTGTTAAGGCCGGCCCATGTTGATGAGCAAAGCGGATACCGTTACTATTCCGAGGAGCAGCTTCTGACCGTCAAGCGGATTGCCGCCTACAAGGAACAGGGGTTTACCTTGGAACAGCTCAAGCCTTTTTTTGCAGAGGATATAGGAACCGATGTCGTAAAGAACAAACTTGCGGATAAAATGACGGAGCTGCGACATGCGATGCAGACCCTCCAGCTGCAGCTGGATGAGGTGAACAGCAGAATGTCGCGCTTGGAGCCATCGGAAGCCGGTGATCCGGCAGGCTTCATCCGTATCCGGGAAGTCCCATCCCAGCTCGCCGCTTCGATTCGCGACCAAGTCCCCCGCAGCCAGCTATGTCTCTTGCTTGATGAGATTACGAAATATGCGACCTCTTATGGAGAAGAGGAAGCTAGCCAGTTAACCATCCTTTGGCATGATCACGGCAGCGAGAATGCCGACATCGCCGACATCGAAGTCGCAATCCCCATAACCAGGGACATACCTTTTAATGGCCGTGTTCGTGTGGACTACCTGCCGATGCTTCAATCCGCCGCATCTCTTGTACATCGTTGTGATCCGTACGGTTATAGCTGTCCTGTTGCACCCGAGCTCAAAGCATGGATTTCGTCCCAAGGCCTCGTTCAATCGGACCAGGAGCCGATCCGCGAAATCTATCTCACCTCGGATAAAGATATCTATGGCAAGAAGCGTCCCGCGGAATTGCTTATCCCCTTACAAGGTAACGCGTTGTAACTCATCCTTATCGTGATAGGCTGCCGGAGCGGGCCTTTGCCCAGCCTCTATCGCCTCCATCCGTACTTGCAGCAGCAGTAATCGCCATGTCTTTGTTGTTCATGAATAACTCTCGAAAAATTCTAAATCAACCTCTTGACTCTCCCCCTAACTGGAGAGTGTACAGTAGCTTTAAATCAAACAAGAGGAGTGGAGTTTCATGAAACGATTGGAAAACAAAGTTGCGTTGGTTACAGGCGGAAGCCGAGGAATCGGTAAAGGAATCGCCCTTCGGTTGGCGGAAGAAGGGGCACTGGTCGTTGTTCATTACGGAAACCGCCGGGATGCTGCGGATGAGGTTGTGCAGACCATACAGGTTCAAGGCGGGCAAGCTATCGCCTTAGGTGCTGGGCTGGGATCGGTAGATGGAGCCACGGGGCTTATTCATTCGCTGAAGGAGGAGCTGCTGCGTGTAACGGGGGACCAGCATTTTGATATTCTGGTGAATAACGCAGGCGTCGGAACCTCAAAGACCTTTGAAGAGACGACCGAGGAGAGCTTCGACGAGCTGTTTGCCGTTAATGTAAAAGCACCGTTCTTCCTGGTCCAACAGGCTCTGCCGCTCCTACGTGACGGCGGGCGCATCGTCAACATCTCCTCCGGTGTGACGCGTATCGCCTATCCGCATATTATGGCTTACAACATCACCAAGGGAGCCATCAATACGTTCACCTTGCACCTCGCCAAGCTGCTGGGTCCACGCGGGATCACGGTGAATGCGGTTCTTCCGGGCATCGTGGATACGGACGTGAATGCTGCATGGCTTCATACTCCGGAAGGGCATCAGCATGCCGCAGAGATGTCCGCGCTTGGCCGAATCGGTCAGCCGTCGGATATTGCGGACGTCGTAGCGTTTCTGTCATCAAGTGACGGGCGCTGGGTCACGGGACAGATGGTCGATGCAACCGGCGGCTCTCATCTGTAACTATGAAAAGAGCTATCCTTGCTTGGCATTAACGCCAGAAAGGATAGCTCTTTTGCTGTATTCTACTGTTAATCGGATTCGTCACTCTGCTCAATATCGCTCTTTTCCTATGTCTTCGGTTAATCGGATTCACTCCGCACAACCGACTTCCGCTCCGGGTTCCAGCGCCATGACGGATCCTTCCCCCTTACCTGCAAGCCTCCTACCCATTTATCGATCGTTGCGGCGCAGGCATAGTCGGTCTTACCGGCCAGCACCTCATGCCCCAAACTCGTCACTTGCAGCACCCGCTCTTGAAAATGGGGTACAGCCAGTTTGAAGTCAGGAAACAGTGCTGTACCATCGATAACCAGCAAGGAATCCGGCCCCTCAATCATCTTCGCCAGGTAATACCAGAATTCCAGGTCTCCCATTCCGAGTGTATGAAGCCGGTCACCTACATTGCGGAATAACTCGTACGGCGTATGGATTCCGCCCGCTACAGCCTCTAACGTCGTCTGCTCGATGATCCCGAGTCCATGGCTCACAGAGGGCAGCCGTGCCAGATGGGCCTCGAACGCATCCCTCGCAAAAGGCAGTGCCGAGGAATCGACCTCCAGCATGCGCTGATGTTTCTCCGGCAGATCCGAGGTATAGGCTTCCCACAACATGCTGCCCAGCATAAGCTCTTCGTCTCCAATCGCGTGCCATGTGCCCGACAAAGTCTCGAGCTGCTCTGTGCTAAGCTGCCCCAGCCCGCGAAAAAGCTCGATGCCCGGGTATGCGCCAATGCACAGCAGACTCAGCTTCGTATTCCCCAGTGACTGTTCCTTAAACCAATGCAGCAAGTAGGCCAGCATGGTCTGGTCAAACAGGTCATGCTCAAACCAGAGCACAACTTCGTCATATTTTCGAAAATCCTGGAGCTTCCTCTCCTGCGACTCGCAGGTCCCGATATATTCCTTCTGCGGAATCCCCAGCGCTTGCTCCAAATACTGAGCTCTTGTTCTCCGATGATCCGGCTCGTCCATCTTCGTATAGACCGGACCAAACGAATAAAGCTCCCTCCACACCAGAATATCTCCTTGAATGTTTCCTTGCTTCAGCTTATCCCCTACCGAATCCCCGTTAACGATATGCAGCATGCGTTTTCCTCCCTCATACAGATCGGTGAACACCGATACAAAGTCGGCTACGTACAGCGCGTTCTTCAGCTTCCGCCGGGCATCAAAGAGTCGCTTCTTCAAAGCCGGCAAGGAAACGTCCAAATATTGCGAGATCTCCCGAAGGCTGTAGCCTTGAAAATAATAAAGCTGCACGGCAATCCGCATGCCGGGTGGCAGGTCGGCGACCGTGGCATGCAGCTGGCGTACCATCTCTCTCTTTTCCACAACCGCCTCCAAGCTACGCTGTTCTCCAGCCGGCAGCTCAACCTCATGCAGCGGTAACGTCTGCAATTGCTTGCGGCGCAAGTCTCTGTAACACTGCCGCTCCACGATCACTTTGAACCATCCGGGAAAACGCCGGGAATCCTGCAGCTTATGCAGATTCGCAAAGGCCTCCGTAAACGCCTCCTGCACGGCGTCCTCCGCCAAATGAGGATCCTGCAGCTTATCGTAGGCCACGGCCAGCGCCATGCCGGTAAAATGCGGACCAGGCTTTCCTGGGCCTCCGTGCTTCCCCTCCGGGCTTCCTCAATCCACTGGATCACGCTCACTTCACCTCCCTCTCGGTGTCTCTATCCCTTAAGTGCCGATCTAAATGAAAAAGGTTACCCCTCCTCAGGAAATGATCGTCTGCACCGGATGGATAATATATCGAAAATTCTCCACGGCCTTCGCCGGGGCCTCCGAAACACGGTTCCAATGATGATAGAAACTAAATGGGAATTTAAATAGATGACCGAAGTCCCAGTCGATCGCAGCCCCGTCGATTCCCATCCAGTACTCCGGCTGATGAGGCAAATAGGCAGATCTTGCAGCCTCCAAAAGAGGCAGCCGATCCACCGGAGACACGATTCGGATCGGCTCTGCAGGATCCAGCCGGCTGCTGGCACGGAGCACCTTCACGATTTTGAGCAGACCCGGCAAGCCTCTGTGGAAATAATCATGATGGCCAAGATCGTACAAGATGTTTAAGGCATGCGAGTACGTCAGCATATGCCCCATCAAGTCATGATGGGCTTCTGCGCGGTAGATCACCGAATAAGAGGCCAGCTCGTTTAAAATGAAGGCCGACAGCTGATTGCCGTCCGTTATTTCATATATTCCGTCAAGTTCATCCAGGGTCAACCGTTTGACCTCGGCTGCAGAATATCCGATCCAGGACCTTCCCGGAATCGTCTTCGTGAAGGAGGCTATTAATTCCGCGATATCGGCTGCTTCATGCCGTAGACCGCCTCCAAGCTCGTGGAGTGCAGCCAGGCTTATTGCGGCATAGATCACATTGTGCCCGACCCAGTGCAGCCCATCAATCGTATCGTCAAGGGCCGCAAGAATCCTTGATTCGGCACTTTTCACACTCAAGCTTTCCCCTGTCACCGTTCCCGACTGCAAATACTTGGCGATCATCCTTTGGTTCTCCGCCGTAACGGCCTCCTCGACCTTCCCGGGCAAATGGTTTGCCTTGACAAAAAAATAACCCGCGATCGCGGCCGCTCCGTAATGAGCCTGCCAAATATCCCCTGTTAGCATTCTGCACTGCGACAGTATGGATAATCCGTCCCCAAGAATCGCTCTGTCCTTATCGCTCATCCTGACCCCCCGATTCCTCTTGACATTCACCTAACACTTGTGTGATGATACTCATCAAATCATCTTGTTCTCTCTTCACATTCGAACAGAGCTGCACAGATGAATTTAAGAACAACATACCACACGGCGATGAGAAGAAGTAGTAGCTTATCTCTTGAGTCCAAGCGAACCGGCGAATGGTGCGAGGCCCGGTACTCCGGAATAAGTGAATGGATCTTCTCGCTTCAACCCGAACCTCCGAGCTGTGCCGGAGCAGTAGGCCTTGACGGCTCTCCACCGTTACTTTGGGAGATATGGCAGGAATAATGGTGCATTTCACCATTTCCACGTCATGCTAAAGAGCGACCGGACGGTCGAATTTGGGTGGTACCGCGAAAGTTACACTTCGTCCCATTGAGGGATGAGGTGTTTTTGTGTTGTTCGCAAACAATCAGGAGGTGTTTTTTATGCAGCGATTATTGTCAGGCATCAAGCCGAGCGGAGATTTGAATATTGGCGGATATGGGGGTGCCCTCCGTCAATATGTGAAGCTGCAGCATAAGTATGAGTCCTATTTCTTCGTGCCGGATCTGCATGCGATCACGGTCTATCAGGATCCCATGGAGCTGCACCAGCGCACGCGGGACATTGCCGCGCTGTACATTGCGTCGGGCATTGACCCCGATAAAGCGACGATCTTTCTGCAATCCCAGGTCCCCGCTCATGTAGAGCTCGGGTGGTTGCTGGAGACGCAGGCGCATTTTGGTGAATTAAAGCGCATGACCCAATTCAAGGAGAAATCGGACGGAAAGGATACCGTGAGCTCCGCGTTGTTTACGTATCCGGTTCTGATGGCTGCCGATGTGCTGCTCTACCAGGCAACGCACGTGCCTGTCGGCGACGACCAGAAGCAGCATCTGGAGCTGACCCGCGATGTGGCCGAGCGCTTCAACAACCGGTATGGCCGCACGTTTGCGGTGCCTGAGCCGATCATTCAGGATATTGGCTCCCGCGTCATGGGGCTTGACGATCCGTCCAAGAAGATGAGCAAAAGCAACCCGAATAAGAACAGCTGCGTCCACATGATGGATACGCCGGAGGATATCCGCAAGAAGTTCTCCAGGGCCGTTACCGACTCCGATGGCCAGGTCCGGCATGACTGGGAGCAGAAGCCGGCGGTCAGCAATCTGATCGAGATTTATTCCGTATTCTCCGAGGAAGCCATCTCCGTCATCGAGAAACGGTATGAAGGCCAAGGATACGGTACGTTCAAGAAGGAATTAGCCGAAGTGGTCATCGAGAAACTTCAACCGATCCAGGAGAGGTTCCATGAAATCGTGAATTCCTCCGAGCTTGATCGCATTTTGATGGACGGAGCGCAGCGGGCTTCCGAAACCGCAGTCCCAACACTGCTTGCCGCCAAGAAAGCGATGGGATTGGTCACGTTCTGAAAGAACCGAGAGGGCGTCCCCTTGATTACTGATCCTTATCGGGAATCAGAACAAGGGACGCCTTGCTTATGTTTTATACATAACTCCGAGTATCCCGGTTCCGCCCGAACTTGTAGGTTGCAATCAGTGATAAGGCCAAGGCAAAAGCCAGCAGAATCGCCACGTTCAGAATCACGTCGTTCAGGCCGCTTCCTTGCTGAAGCTTGCCGAACGTATCGAGCAGCCAATACTGCGGCAGGAAATCGGCGATTCGCTGAATCGCTTCGGGCATCACGGAGAGCGGGAATACACACCCCGCCAGCAGCGATGTCGGCATGATCACCATCGTCTGGATTCCGTTCGCCATCATGGTGCTGTCCGAGAACGCGACAATGACCTGCGATAAACTAACCGCGACCAGAGCGAACAGCGACAGAATCAGAAACATCTGCCATAATGGAATGCCTGGCTCGATATGAAAGAACCGGGTCATGACGAACAAGGTGGCCGCAATCTGAATCATCATCAGAACGATGTTCACGATGGCATTCGAGAAGACGTAACTGCGGGCCGTAATAGGCGACGATAAGAGTCTATAGTACGTACGGTTCTCGCGATCCCGGATCGTCAACGCCGATAGATTCACGGCGGAGAATAACATGAACACAACCAAGTAACCGATCGTCCGGTTGGTCATATCATGATTGGCCGATTGATCCGCAACCATAGTCGTGGACAATTGAAACGTAGAACTGCGATAACCGCTGTATAATTCGTTAAATGCGGCGGCGTCGCCACCCGCTATAACCCCCATGGATGAAATATTCTGGACGTACGCGTTCAGATACGATTTGACATACCCCGTAACCTGGGCTCCCTTGATCGATTCGATCCGGACCGGCTCGGGCGTCCCCTGAATTACGCCTTTCGCAAACCCTTCGGGGAAGATCAGCACCGCATCCAGTTCACCCGACACAACCAAGTCATCCGCTTCCGATTCCCTAATGAACGATGCCTCGGTATGCTCCAATTGAGCAACAAAATCGATCGTATCTTGCGTGACTTTCTGTTCGAAATCGTGATTCACGATGCCAAGGGTAACGGAGGTATCGCCCGAGCCCTTGTAGATTAAGGTGGATAGCAGAATGCCGACAATGGGAAGCGCAATAACGAGCAGCAGATTTTTATAATCCTTCAACGAGGTCAATATCGTCTTTCGAATGAGCCAGAGCATATCCTTCAACATTACAGCCCCTCCCTTCTTCGCATCGAAATCATGGCTACGGCCAGCAGCAGGATGGAGAAAACGATATTCAGCATCATCGCATGCATGGCTGCCGACCCACTGCCTGAATAGATGAGCTGCAGCAGAGCTTCATTGGACCAATGCAAGGGAGAATACGTTGCAGCCTCCCTCATGATTCCCGTTGTGCTTGCAACCGGCGTATATCCTCCGCCAAAGAATGCAGCCAGTTGAATAATGACCATGATGACAGCTCCGGCTGCATTTCCCTTCAGCACATAACTGATGCCAAGCCCAAGGCTGAGCGCAAACAGGATCTCGGTGAACAACACCAGGAATACCATGAGGGAGTTCTCCCCCCAATAGGCATTGAACATATATTTACTGATCAGCACAACGATAATGACAAATACGGCATTGATTGCGAGCGTGCCCGTTATTTTTCCGGCAAAAATCTCGGCTTTCGTCACCGGTGAAGCCAATAGTCGCTGTGCGGTGTTTCGCTTTCGCTCACTATCGATGAGTCCGCCTGCCGTCAAGGCGCTGTACAGGATGATCATCGTGGTCACCGCAATCGAAAAATAATCAAGCGAACCCGGCTGCCTCGCTCCCTGAATGGAAGACTCCAGCACATAGCTCCCTCCATCATCAACAAGCGGCTTGCTCTCATATTCCGGATCGATCTTTGCGGCTTCCGCTGACAGCCGATACCGGTCGGCAAAGGCGGACAGCATCCCCTGCACAATCCCGTTCTCCATACTGTTGCGGCTGTTTCCATCATATCGGATGCCTTGGCCGTCTATTTCCACGTAACCGGTGTACCGGTTGTTTCTCACTTCCTGCCCTCCGTCCATGCCTTCCCTGACTTGCTCAAAGACGATGCCCGATGAGCGCTCCGCCTCCAGCATAAATGCCTGCCATTGCTCCGTAAGCGCGGGTTCTGCTCCGTCGTTATGGTATAACACCCGGATGTCTCCAATCGTGGTACTCCCGTTAAAAGCATTCGAAAGCGCCGTCCCCAGGATCAGAATGAGCAGCACCGGGGTTGCCAGCATGAATACCAGCATCTGTGGCTCCCGGACGATCTTCATCTCCTTCAGCGCGATTCTCAGTACGTTCATGTACTTCCACCTCCCTCTTCCTAGGTCCGCTAATCCCGAAGGCTCCGACCGGTCAGCGTCAGGAACACTGTTTCCAAATTCGGCTCGGACGCTTGAACGGAACGAATCTCAATGCCTTGCGCCATGAATTGCTGAATGATTTTATTCAGGTTATTGACTCCTGCGTCGGAGCTGATGTGCACGATATTCTCCTTCACTTCAACCGATTTGACGCCCGCAATCTCCTTCAACTTGTTCGCTTCAAGAGGGGCGGCCGTTTGCACTTCGATCCCGATATCCTTCTGGTCCGTAATAATGGCCTTCAGCTGTGCCTTCGTGCCCTCCGCTATGATCTTGCCGTGGTCGATAATGGCAATCCGAGTGCAGAGCTCCTCCACTTCCTCCATGTAATGGCTCGTGTACAGGATCGTGCTGCCCATCTCATTCAGCTTCCTGACCGAGTTCAGGATATAGTTCCTCGATTGGGGATCGATGCCGACGGTCGGCTCATCCATGATGATCAGCTTCGGTCTGTGGGCAATCGCGCAAGCGATATTCAGTCGTCTCTTCATGCCTCCGGAGAAGCTCTTCGGATACATCTTGTGTTTGTCGCTAAGTCCAACGAAGGCAAGCGCCTCTACGGCCCTGCTCCTAAGCTCCGACCCTCTCAGTCCATACAATCCGGCAAAAAAATGAACATTCTCATAGGCGGTCAGATCCTCATAAATCGCGACCTCTTGTGGAACCACGCCGATCTGCTGCTTCGCGAACCTTCGATGCTTCGTCAGATTCTTGCCCAGGATATGAACCTCTCCCTTGGTCATGGGCATGAGTGACGATATGATATTGATGGTTGTGCTCTTGCCTGCTCCGTTCGCGCCCAGGAAGCCGAAAATCTCGCCTTCCCGTATGTTCAACGACAGCTGGTCTACCGCTATGAAATCCCCAAACTTTTTCGTGAGCCCTTTGATCTCCAGCACGTTCATACGTTTTTCGCCTCCATATTCCATCCACGCATCAACCGGTGGACTTGATCTGTATGTATCGTACGAAAAAAGGATGCCCTTGCGATAGTGCACAAGTTCATCCTTACCCATGAGAATATTCATGTTGTTGACGATCCAAATCCTCACCCTTGTGGGGAATGTCTTGTTTGACCCGGTATCCCTAACCCGCCAAATGCGCTTACCAGCTTTAGCTATAAGGAATTAGAGTGGTCACCGAGAAGCCGCTCGAGCCATCCACGATCACGGTTCCATTCACGACCGCAGCGCGTTCCTCCATGCCTAAAATCCCAAGGCCCTTGATTACCTTCTGCATGCCCTTGCCGTTGTCGCTGACCTTGGCCTTGATCATGGTGCCCAGAACTTCGATATGCAACGAGACTGCTGTTGCATTCGCATACTTCATCGTATTGGTTAACGCTTCCTGGGTGTTATCCTGAATGATTTTCCACTGAAGCGGCGTAATTACATCCATATTGCCCTCATGCGTTAATACGGTTTTGATCGGATGCTGAGCGGAGAACTCCTCCAGAAATAAACGCATTCGGTTGATGCCGAGCTGCTCCGTCGGAGGCTTTACGTTCTTTAGAACCAGCCTGATGCTCTCAATGCCTTCTTTGGAGATGGATATGGCATTTTGCAGCAGCTCGGCGGACTTGTCCGGATTCGATGTCATCAAGCGCTTGGCCGCTTCCATCTGAATCAACGCTCCCGTCATGGAATGCCCGATCTTGTCATGAATTTCCTGAGACAGCCGATTTCGCTCTTCCAGCTTGAACATATATTCAAACTGCCGGATGTACTCATTATTTTCGCTCAGTCGCTGGGTCAACCGATCGAGTTCACGATGCATCTGCTCGTTCTGCTCCTGGTAGGATGCGGCCCGGTTTACAAAGGTTCTGAGCATCGTAAGATAAATATAGGATAGGACGGATGTAGAAACGTAGGTCATAACAAACCCCTGAGGCACGATAAGCGCTGGAACCAGCAGGGGGATCAGAATCATCCAGCTCCTGCGAACGTAAAGCGACAACAGCTCGTACAGATTCACGGGAAGCAGTATGAGGAGCAGCGGATGGATGTAGAACGAGGAAGCCGCGACAACAAGAATCGCAAGCAGCATGAGGTACGGCTGTATGCTTCGGCTCTTGAAAATATAGACGGATACATTCACGGACAGGTAGAGAAGAACGACAAGTATATACCATGGCGTTATCGCAAGATCAGAGGCATACGACTGGCTGATCACATACAGGAACAGCATGCTTTTGAACCCGATGACCCACAGTTCGGCATAGTTTCGGCGTTCGCTCACTTATTCACTTCTCCCGTCAGATAAAAAATCGCAATCTGGGTTCGATGCTCCAGACCTGTCTTGCTGAGAACCGAAGTGATGTGATTGGCAATCGTGCCTTCGGAAATAAACAGCTTCTTCGAGATTTCCTTGTTGGCCAGACCTTTGGCGATGAGCGCCATAATATCCAGTTCCCTTTCGGTGAATAGGCTTCGGTCGAACTTGTCTGCCTTGTCTGTCTTATCAGGCTTTCCGGGAGACAGCCCGGATTTGATTTTATCCAGTACGACGTCCTGGAGCACATGATGGCCGTGGTACACGGTTTTGATCGCATCGCGAATCCGTTCCGGGTCGTTATTCTTTAGCAGATAACCCTTGGCCCCATTCAGGATCGCATCGGTAATGTATTCATCGTCGTCGAAGGTCGTTAAGATCAGCGTCTTGGTCCTGGTACGCTCCGTGAGCTGTTTCGTGGCCTCAACGCCATTCAGGTTCGGCATCCGGACGTCCATCAGCGCCACATCCACTTCGTGCGCTTCGCAATAGGCGACCGCTTCTTGTCCGTCTTCGACGGTCGCCACCACGTCGAACTCATCAAACGTCGCCAGAATGATCTTCATGCCTTCCCTGATAAAAGAGTTATCATCCGCAATGATCACTTTAATCTTCAATTTACGCTCACGCTCCCTTATTCAGGATTATACAGGCTGCCATCCTGAAGAACGATAGTATTTTATTCACTTGAATAAAGGGAGAAACGTCCCGATGCTGCGACTTTGGCATGATCCCGTCCACATGAACCGATCAGCTTGAGCAAACTATAGAAAGCAGTGCAGGGATGAACCCCGCACTGCTTAGGCGCCAGCCTATTCTATTAAGAAGCGGCAATCGATTTTCCTTTGTCTGAACGTCTCCCTTTCTTGAATGTCGAGGCCAGCAACAGAACAAGAAAACCTCCGGCTATGAACCACATTACCGCAGAATGCGAAGAAGATGGCGCGTACCCGTCAAAATACATCACATCCCGGAGAGCGGAAGCGGCAAAACGCAGCGGAGTCCAGGAGTACAGCCAATCCTGCGTCGCCTGGGGCAGAAACTCCGGCGCCATATTGAGAAGCGGCATCGAGAAGAACATCAGGAGCACCAAGATGCCCATGGCCGGGAGCCCGATCCAGTTCAGCAATGTCGACTGAAGAAGGAAAAATGCGGACCCGGCCAGCCACAGCATCAGCCATACGCTGCCTCCGTTCGCAAGCTCCATGCCATACCAGGAGGAAGCCATCCATACCAGAAAACCGGAGGCCAGACCCGTCAGCAGCAAACCGGCAGCGCCTTGCAGCACAATTGCGATTCCCCTGCTGCCGGCATTCACTGCTTTCTGCAGCGCCTGGAACAGGAACACGCTAAGGATCAGGCAGCCGATCCATAGAATCTGTATCAGCATTCCCGGCGCATTGCCGCTTGCGTGGTTCGCACCTACAGGATGAACGACCTCTTCATGAACCTCGAACGGAATGAGCAGAGCCTGCGCGGTTGTGACCGGCAGCATATCCGTCTGCGAGCCGATCATGGTCAACGCCTGCTTGGAGAGCTCCGCTCCCGCCATCTTCATCGCTTGCCCGAGCATCTGTCTCACCGCAGTGGATGCCTGCGTGCTCATCCCCTCATTCGCCAGCACCTGCACCACAGCGGGCTTCGGAGCAGGCGACTGCAGCGTCAAGATGCCGGCGCTTAAGTCCTCAGGCAGCACAAGGGCGCCGTAATACTTCTGGCTGTCGAGTCCTTCCCGCGCTTCCGCTTCCGAATTCACAGTCTCCCAATGAATGGGCAGCTGCGAGTTTGCCTGCAGCATTCCTTTCATCATGTCACCGACAGCGAGGGTTTCGCCGCTTGGCAACTCAACCGGTTGATCCAAGGCAACAAGCGCAACGGGAAGCGACTTCGGCTTCGCTCCCGCGATCGACCCCATCATGGCTACGCCGAAGATGGCCAGCACCAGAAGGACAGCCAATGCGCCGATCCACAGCATTTTTTGTCTTAAGAACCCCATATCCACCACTCCTCGTTAATAAACAGACTGTTGATTAATAATCACAGCGTTAATTATAATGAAGGTAGTGATTTGTTCAATCATCAGCTTTCAGCGGAGTGTTCATTACTCATCAGAGTACGAGCCCTCTGTTGATTAAGTCTTCACATTCGTACTGGGGGGATTCCTTGACAAAAAAGACGGATCGCCGGCAAATCCGGACCAACCAGCTGCTGCGGCAAACCCTGTTTGAACTTATGCAGGAGAAACGGATAGATGCCATTACCGTGACCGATATCGCCAATCGCGCCAATATCAACCGCGGTACCTTCTACCTGCATTATCGGGATGTGCCGGATATGCTGGATAAGCTCAAAGAAGAGGTGCTCCAGAAGATTGAGAACATCGTGGTTCTTATCGATCCCAGGGATTCCAGAGACTATGCGGAAAAGGGAGAGCCTTATCCCGCGTCAGAACAAATATTCGAGGAGCTCATCCGGCATGCCGACTTCTTCAAGGCTATTGTCGGCCCGAATGGGGACATTTCCTTCGTTCGGCAATTCAGGGAGTTCATGAAGGAGCATATGTTTGCCAAGCATGCGTTCAGAATGCCCACAGGCGGGAATCAGATCATTCCGAGCGATTACCTGATCGCTTATATGATCTCCGCCAATATCGGCCTGGTCATACACTGGATCGAGTCCGGGATGAACAAGTCCGCAAGAGAGATGGGCATCATGATGACACAGCTGATCAATTACGGCCCGTTGATCACTTCAGGAATTATCCAAAAACAATAAGGGCACGCAAAAAAAGAGAAGCGGAGGTTCCCTCGCTTCTCTTCTATCGTTACATGCATGTATACGCATGCCCGTGTTCTAATTGATCAATTGCTTCACTAATTCGCGATTGCGCTCCTTGAATACCTCGTTATGCGAAGAGACCATCGCGTACTTCCTGGCATCCGGCTCAATGAACTGCTTCGCGCTGTTCACCGCGTTCGCGGCATCCTGGAAGGCGCCTGCAATCAGGTGCAGCTTCCCGTCAAAATGCAGGATGTCGCCGGCGGCATACAGTCCAGGTATGGAAGAATTACAGCTTGCGTTGCCTGCGATATAGTAGTCATCCACCCGGTGAATATCAAGGTTGCTGTTCTCCAGCAGCGACATATCCCGTTCATAGCCATGGTTAATGATGACCTCGTCTACGGCTAAATAGGAAACTTCCCCTGTCGCATTATTGGTCAATTCTACCCGCTCAATCACCTCATGATTATCCGAAGCAATGAGCTTCGTGATCGATGTATTCAGATGGCAGGTCGCCTTGCTGTTCATCAGCTGCTGGACCTGGGCTTCATGGCCTGACAATTCGTCCTTGCGATACGCCAGGTAGACCTTCTTCGCCACAGGCTCCAGCTCGTTCGCCCAATCTACGGCTGAATTCCCTCCGCCGGACACAATGACGGTTTTGCCCTTGAAATGCTGCAGGGACTTCACGGTGTAGTTCAGGTTCGACACTTCGAACCGCTCGGCTCCTTCAATCTCCAGCTTCTGCGGATTCAAGATGCCTCCGCCAACCGCCACGATGACCGTTTTGGACAGATGCACGCCGGAATTCGCCGTATGTAATTCGAACAGTCCTTCCTCATTGCGGGCGATCGATTCAACCTTCTCGTTTAACAGCACTTCGGGATTGAACGTCAGGCCTTGCTGAACCATTTGCTCGATCAGCTTCGCGCCTGGAATCGGCGTCAATCCGCCGACGTCCCATATCATTTTCTCCGGATATACGTGAACCTTTCCGCCAAGCATGGGCTGATATTCTATTATCTTGGTTTTCATGCCACGCAGTCCACTATAAAAAGCGGAATACAATCCCGCTGGTCCTCCGCCAATAACCGTTACATCAAATATCTCATTCCCACTCATGCGTTTCACTCCCGGTCTATAAATTAAAAGGCTGTTTGTGATCACCTTGTAACGTAAATGATTATCATTATCAATTAGTATACGTTGCCTTTACCCTTTTTACAATCAAACATTTAGAAAAAATTCATTTTGTCACAATTTCGCCTAGATATAGGCCTGTAGTATTCCACTGAACTATATATGGGTATTATTCGGCTGAAACATGAATATTATTTGAAGTTTCCATTAAGATATTTATTGACAACGGCGCGGCCTCACATTATATTTATGGATGAAATTGAGAATCATTATCGTTTGATAGCTAACTACTCTGGAGGTGAAATGATGATTCGCCTAAGTACAGATCGAATAAGCGTCGGTTATGGCGAGAATCTGATATTGAATCGTCTTAACGTAGATATTCCCGATAAAAGAATCACGACCATCATTGGGCCTAACGGCTGCGGCAAATCCACTCTTTTGAAGGCTGTTACCCGCATCATTCCTTATCAATCCGGGGCTGCCATTCTGGACGGGGAAGAAATCGCCAAGATGAACACCAAGCTTCTGGCGAAGAAGCTGGCCATTCTGCCCCAGACTCCGGAAGGTCCGGGCGGATTAACGGTGGGCGAACTCGTATCCTACGGGCGCTATCCCCATCAGCGCGGTTTTGGCCGCTTGACCAAGCAGGATATGGACGTCATCGACTGGGCACTCGAGGTTACCGGCACCCAGGATTATAAATACCGTTCGGTGGATGCCCTGTCCGGAGGACAGCGCCAGCGGGTATGGATTGCGATGGCACTCGCGCAGGAGACCGAAATGATCTTCCTCGACGAGCCGACCACGTATCTGGACATGGCGCATCAGCTGGAGATTCTGGAACTGCTCGAGAGGCTCAATATCGAACAAGAGCGGACCATCGTCATGGTTCTGCACGATTTGAACCAGGCTGCCCGATTCGCGGATTACATTATCGCAATGAAGGATGGAGATATCATTCAGGCCGGCGATCCGGAATCCGTCATTTCGCACGAAGTATTAAAGAAAGTATTCCATATCGACGCAGAGATCGGCCGCGATCCGCGCACGGCGAAGCCGATTTGCATCACTTACAATCTATTAAAAGGGGAAAAAGAGGACATACTCAAAACGGCGGAGCATAACGACAACTACGAAGAAACTGCTCACCCCGTTTATCGCACTGCTGTTCACTCTTAGCGTCTGCGGCAATCCCGGAACCATTACATATGAGTCCGAGAACGGCCCCGCTTGAGGTGCCCGCCAATTCGCCGCGCGTGAGATTGTGTTATCCTCCAACGCGGGCGATCTGCTTGCACTCGGGTCAACATGAAATCGCGGATACTTTATGCCGAACTTCCAAAGCTCTCATTGCACGCCCGCGGGTGTGATGGGGGCTTTTTCGATTCTGTGTTATATGGGTTTGGCTATGGCTGCTGTCATATCCGGGCTCATTTTCATAAAAATAAAGAGGACACCGCATGGGTGCCCTCTTGAATCCAATTCTTCCGACTTTGCTGTACCTCGCGCTCGTCTCACTTCTTCCCACGGTTTGCTGCCTCTTCGAGACGGCGAAACCGTTTCAGATCGGCTTTACGAATCGGAAGCGGCTCTCGGCTCAGCAGTTTCACTACCGCAACGATCATCAGAAGCAGCAGTACGGTGAACGGCAATGCCGCAATCAGCGAAGCGGTCTGTAAGGCTTCAAGGCCACCTGCATACAGCAGGACGCCGGCAATGGCTGCCATCAGCGTGCCCCACACGATTTTTGCCGTTTGGGGAGGGTTCAAGCTGCCATAAGTGGTCATGCTGGCTAATATATACGTTGCCGAATCCGCGGACGTTACCAGGAACGTCAGTATAAGTATAATCGCCAGCACGTTCATGACGGAAGCGAAAGGCAATTGGTTGAACAATTGGAACAGCGCCGACGTGACATCCGCGTTAACGGCTGCCGCTATCCCGGTGTTCTCGTGCAGGTCAAACCAGATGGCCGTTCCGCCGAACACGGCGATCCAGAGACAGGCAATGACCGGCGGTACAACCATCACGCCCACAATGAATTCGCGAACCGTTCTTCCCTTGGATACCCTCGCCACGAAGGCTCCCACATACGGCGACCAAGCAATGGCCCACGCCCAGTAGAATATCGTCCATTCCCGTACCCACGTGCCTTCCGCATAGGGTTGGAGCCTTAAACTGTACGAAACGAAATTCGTAATGTAGTCGCCAAGCGCTAATGTGAACGTCTCCAAGATGAATACGGAGGGTCCGCAGATAAACACAAACAATAAAAAAGCTAGCGCCATACCGAGGTTCAGGTTGCTTAAGTATTTAATCCCCTTGTCCAATCCCGTCGTCGACGAGATCATGTAAGCGACAAAAATAATCCCCAGCATCAATAACTGCAGCCCTACGCCATTGTTAATTCCCATAATGGTATTCAACCCGCCGCTCATTTGCAGAACGCCAAGTCCGATCGAAGTCGCGATACCCATGACCGTTGCTATGACCGCCAGGATATCAATCACATTCTTGACGCTGCGCTTTGAACCGGTAACAGGCTCCAGCGCGGTAGATACCAGCCCATCCTTCTGCTTACGGAACTGTAGAAACGCAATCACAAGCCCGACTAGGGCAAACACGGACCATTGACTTATCCCCCAGTGAAAAAAGGAATAGCCCATAGCCACGCGTGCCGCTTCGACGCCTTGTGCTTCGACGCCTCCGAAGGGCGTCTTAAAAAAGTGGCTCATGGGTTCGGCCACGCCCCAAAACACCAGCCCGACACCAAATCCTGCGGAGAACAGCATGCCGATCCAGGTGAAGAACGGATACTCGGGCTTCTCCTTATCTCCGCCAAGGCGAATGGTGCCGTATTTGCTGGCCGCAACCCAGATCAGAAATATGATAATCGCAAAGATCGAGAGCAAATAGAACCAGCCGAACGTATTCGTCGTAAATCTGTACAGATACCCTGCCACTTCACCAAAGGCCCCGGGTTTGACGGCTCCCAGTATAGACAACACGGCAATAATGACAGCAGATACCGAAAACACGATATTCTTCAGTAAACTTCCTTTCACAAGCTCCACCTCAGCAGATAAGTCATCGTTGTCCCATACAGTATTTGTATTTAAACCAAAATTGATGTACTTAATCGCTGAATGTGTGCTGCATCAGGTACTTATCCGATCAAAGCTATCGTTATCGTTATTTCCTGTTAGAATCTTGTTGAGATCCGATATACTGCTGGCCCAACATGACCATTTGCTCCAGCACCGCTTCAAACTGTCGACCAAACGCGGTTATCGAATATTCCACCTTAGGAGGCAGCTCATGAAAAACCGTCCGCTTCACAATGCCTTTCTCCTCCAACTCCCGTAATTGCAAGGTCAGCACGTGCCGCGATACTTCAGGTATTCTCCGGTGTAGCTCACCGAAACGGCGGGTTTCCTGAAACAGCTCATATAGTATTCGAGGCTTCCACTTTCCGCTAATCATATGCAGGCCGACTTCAGCCGGACACCCCAAACTCTCATCCTGATAGGGCATTTTGCTATTCCTCAACTCCCTTGGTCATGAATAGATGACTAGGTCACCATATTCTGCGTACTTACCATGGCTTTCTTTTTCAGATAGGCTATTGATTATCATCTTACAGAAAGAGGAAATACAATGAAACCATCAAATCCTTCAAACCCCGTCCGGAAGCCGGAAGATATGAATGCAGCCTTTGCGGACGCTTATAATAGCGGGGATATCGATCAGCTGCTGGCACTGTATGAACCGAACGGCGTTCATGTCCACCGAAACGGAAGCCTGGAAATCGGAATCCATTCCTTCCGCCTTACGTTGGAGGAACTGCTGCGGCTCAAAGGCACCATGGTCTCCACCAATGTATATTGTATTCCGTTTGAAAATATCGCTTTGCTGCGTGCCAGGTTCACCCTGCAAACGACCGACCCGGATGACCAACCGCTGGTGCTGCAAGGACATACCTCCGAGATCGTGAGACAACAGCCCGATGGAAGCTGGCTGTACATCGTGGACCATCCATTCGGTTCGGATACATGGGAATGACCGTAAGATCCGTTATTTCGGTGGTACAAAAAAAAGCAATCCGCCCTTGTCATGAACAAGCGGATTGCTTCTTGGGATTCATTGCATCATTCCTTCACGAATTCCTTCGTGCTGCGCACCGTATCGATCGGGCGAACCATGCTCTCGATCTGCTCGCGCTTCGGCTCCAGGAATGGAGGCAGGGACAATTTTTCGCCCAGCGTTTCATACGGCTCATCCCCCATGAAGCCCGGACCGTCGGTGGCAAACTCGAACAGAATTTGCGGCGCGACGCGTGCGTACAGGGACTGGAAGAAATAGCGGTCGACAAAGCCCGACGTATGGAATTGGAAGTCGTCCAGACGCTTGATCCAGTGCTCCAGCACCGAACGGTCCTCTACCCGGAAGGCCGCGTGGTGAACGGTACCGAAGCCCTGCTGGGCCCGCGGGAGCACGGCGTTGTACTCGACAACCACCTGCGCGCCATTGCCGCCTTCACCAACCTCAAACAGATGCAGCGAGCCTTCCTTGCCGATTTCCTTAAACTGAAGCACCTTCTCCATCACTTCTTTGAAGTGATCGAAATTGGACACCCGCACAAAGACCGGGCCAAGTCCTGTAATCGCATGTTCCAAGGGAATCGGCCCCTTCTGCCAAGGCGTTCCCGAAGCCACGCCTTCATTGTTCTCGTCGGAGATGAGTTGATATTGCTGATCGTCGAAATCAACAAAAGCGAGTGTTTTTTTGCCGAATAACTCTTGAATGCCTTGATGCTTCACGTCCATCCGATCAAATCGCTTGACCCAATATTCCAGCGCTGCATCGTTAGGAACACGGAACGAGGTTTTGTAGATCTCGTCCGTACCGTGTCTGCCCTTCGGAATACCCGGGAAGTCGAAGAAGGTCATATCCGTGCCTGCGCTGCCCTTGTCATCCGCAAAGAACAGGTGGTATGTCTGAATATCGTCCTGGTTCACCGTCTTCTTCACGAGCCGCATGCCCAGCACATAGGTGAAGAACTCGTAGTTCTTCTCGGCACTGCTCGTAATGGCTGTTACGTGGTGAATTCCTTTTAATCCGTTCATAGTTAAACGCCTCCGTCTTTTATATTGTAAAGTGTGTGTCGAATCTGCTTCGTTTATTATTTCGATTTAAAACATCTTTAATTTAAGATAATAATATCACGGCTTTCCTATTCCGTCAAGCATCAACATTCTCAGTCGTAAACCAATAAAAAACAGCCGGACATTAGATCCGGCCGTTCTATTCATTTCGCCTTGGTCTCTACATGTACATGGACGCGACGCTATGAGCCTGTATTGGATAATCCAATGACGGGCAGCAGCTCGATGCGTCGATGCGTCTCCTCATGATACAACCATCCATCCCGAACATGGTCCACGAACAAAATGCCGTTCAGGTGATCAATCTCATGCTGCATGCATCTGGCCAGATAATCCTCGCCCTTCAGGATTACCGTCTCGCCTTGCCGGTTCAATGTCTTCATCGTTACTTTGTCAGCTCTCTTCACGTATCCGTAGTAGCCCGGATAGGAGAGGCACGCTTCAGGGCCCATTTGTTCCCCGTCCATCTCCACGATTTCCGGATTAATCAGTTCGATCAGCCCTTCTCCGCAGTCCATGACAATAAGCCTTCGCAAAATGCCGATTTGCGGTGCGGCAAGGCCGGCGCGCCCATCGCTGTCGTACAGCGTCTCGACCATATCATCCAATATCTTTAATACTCTGGCATTCACGGAATCGACCGGCCGGGCCACCTTGCGCAGGATGGGATCGCCGAATGGCACAATAGGTTTTACCGTCATTCACTTAAGCCCCCTTAGTTTTGGAAGGAGGTGTATGCACCCATAAGTCACTTGGAGTACACTCTAAGGTTGTGCAAAGGGCATCTAACGTCTCTGCCTTCATCTGCCTGGGCTGGTTCGTCAGCAATGCGCTAATGGAAGCAGCCGACAGGCTGTAATCCGCCTTCTCTTTCATCAGCCGCGCCAAAGCCGCTCCCGACCATATCCCTCTCTCTGCCATCACGTTACGCAACATCCATTCGAGCAAAGGGTCACCCTCCCGTTCATCAAAATATTAGCTCACACCTAA
Organism: Paenibacillus sp. cl141a; assembly: GCF_900109305.1. Classification (NCBI taxonomy): domain Bacteria; kingdom Bacillati; phylum Bacillota; class Bacilli; order Caryophanales; family Paenibacillaceae; genus Paenibacillus; species Paenibacillus sp. cl141a. Next base: position 200,504 of record NZ_FNZO01000003.1, on the reverse strand, counting down.
TTTTATAAGGTAGTGCCTAATATCTCAAGCCCATTTCTTTGGGGTTTGACAACAGTGGTGCTCTAGAGGTCCTGATGACCCTTCGCTTACACTTAATCTGAAGAGATATTTTAAGCAGGCTTGGATTCGTTCCGGGCCAGCTGTTTCTTAGCGTTCCCGGCTCTGCCTGCAAGGCTGGTCCCGATCACGCCGACAACGACGAGTGCTGCTCCGATGACATGATAGTAAGCCAGCTTTTCATTCAAGAAGGCGACGCCTCCAAAAATCGTGACCACGGTAGCCAGATTGTTAAAGATGCCCATCCGGGACGCCTCGATCTGGGACAAGGCATAGTTGGACAGGAGCGATGTTCCCAGGGAGGACAAGACGCCGAGATAAAGAACCGCCCATACGAAGGATGAGTGCATAAACGGGTCAAAATAATGGACGAGCGTCCTTTGTGCTGCATGCTGAGCGACCGACATCAGGTTAAACAGCACGAATCCGATCATCGACATGATGAAGGTGATATCCAGTACCGACTGCTTCTGCGTCATCCTGCGGGCCATCACGCTGTAAACGGCATTGGATAGCGCAGAGAGCAGAATCAGCACAATTCCGAGCGTGCTCGATTGCTCGAAGGACACGCCTTTCAACACAAAGATGGAGATGATCCCTGTCACCGACAACACGGTAAACAGCTTTTGTGCCCAGCTGGAGCCCTCCTTCAAGAACAGCGACGCCAAGAGCAGCGTAAAGATCGGTACGGTAGCGTGGATAATTCCGGCCTCGGCCGAACTGGTATAGACTAACCCGAAGGTTTGCAGCGTAAAGAACAGGAACGGATAGAATATGGCCAGCGGCACGATGGTCAGCAGCCGTTTCAGATCCATCGGGACCCTTCTGCGGGCAATGAGGAGGCCCAGCGACGCGGCTAAGAACGAAATGGTAAACCGATGCGCCAGCGTATCCAGCGGGTTAGCATGGACCAGCGCCAGCTTTACGAACATAAACGAAAAACCAATGATGGCCGTATATCCCAAAGCGGCGGCATAGGCACGGCTTGTATGCGTTAGATTCATGATATGTGTATCTCCTTCATCTTCTCTTTTTTATGTCCAACCGGGAGTTTCGGTGCATTTGTTACTTATCTTACGGCAGGAAGGACTTCGTTACGATTTGAAATAACGCTAACTGTACCGGTACAGTTAGCGCGATGAAGGAGGTAACAACAATAAGGCTGTTTCCCGTCATCCCAGGATGACGGGAAACAGCCCCGTTATATATACTTCAACTTACATTTTTTCATAACAGGCACCGGCATTGCCGACCCGTTATCGATATAAAAACCGTTAATCGCGTTCGACCGAAATCCAGCCATCGCCCTCGAGATGAAGCGTTGCGCCGAGCGCTTCGGCCATAAACCGGAGCGGAACGTAGGTAGATCCGTTGCTATGAACGAATGGCGCTTCCGGCAGCGTTACGCTTTTACCGCCAACGCTGGCTTTTTTGGAGCCTACGGTCACCACGATTTCTTCTCCCGTCAAATCATTGATGACTATAATTTTATTCGAGCCCTTGGTCCACTTCACTTCGGCATCCAGCTGATCTGCCAGGTAACGGAGCGGAACAAAGCTCTGATTGTTCTTCTTGATGGCGCCGTATCCAAAATCCTCGTTCGAGATATTCAAATACATCGACTTTTGCGTAATCTTCAAGTCATCCTTCAGCACGTTATAAATGAGGGAATCCTTCTCGAAGTTCCGCAGCACTTGACCCGGCGTCACAGATTCATTCAGGACGTCCAGCACGCCTTTGGACGTGTCGACCTTATTGGCTTTCACTGCGCCGCCGATATTCCAGACCTCGCCTTCGGAATACACCTTGAAGGCCTTCAATGGCAGGTCCTCGGATGCCGGAAGCGCGACGGTCAGCTCCAGCGCATTCTTTCGCGTATTCAGCTGCTCGTCGAAGTAATAGTCCAGTTTGAGGATCGTATCCTTGCCGAAGACGGTTTCGGATCCCGGAAGCTCCTCCAATAACTGCTCCTTCTGTTCATCATAGTTCTCCGTAAATTCGGTCAGTGCGCCATGCACCATCTCGTAGAGCGATGCGACGACCTCTTCCTTGGATTCCTGCGGCAGGAGTTCAACGTCTTCGCCGTATGCCTCGCCGATGCTGGTTATCATCGGATAAATGGCGTCATAAGCATCACCGATTACCTGCTTCAAGCCGGCTTCGTCTTTAAGCAGGCTTCCGGCGAAAGGCTTAACCATGTTCAAAATCTCTTCGCCCGTAAGCTCCATCTGAAGATGCGTCAGGTTCAAGCTCTCTCCGTTCACCTTCTCCTGGACCGGCTTCACCGAAACTTTGGACGGGTTCGGGAAATGCTTCAGCACAAGTCCTGCCGCCTTCTTCACGACATCTTGAATCGCCTGCTCATACTGGCTGGTGTCGGGCATTCCCGGAACGGGTGTATCCATCGACAGATAGAACGGCTGCTTCGCGCCGTCCAATTGAATCGCCATTCCCTTGGCATCCATGGACAGATGAAGCGGAACCTTCTTGTCCGAATACTGGACGCTGCCCTGAATGGACACCGTATTGCTATCCTCCACGATGGCATGGTCGATATTTAAGGATAATGAATTAATAAGATCAATCGCTTCTTTATCTTCAGACGATAGGGCCTTGTCCGCAGGCACCACCTCGAATCGAATACTTGCGCTGGATTCGCTGGATTTCGCATCAAGACTGGTCAGCATCGCCTTGTTGATATCCAGTCCCCCGACGGCCTGACATCCTGTCATAACGACCAACACGGCTGCAATAAGTACGGTCAACCATCTGAACTTCTTATACATTTTGATATTTGTCCCCTCCCAGGTCATAGGCTCATTTCTATTATGGGAAGGGAGGAAATGTTTGTAAATAGGTATTTAAGCCTCGTCATGTATGCACATGGGAAGGCGCCTCAAGATAGCATATATCGACTTTTTGCTATACACTGGGGAATGAAAATCATGACGGAACAGCGCACATTCATGAAGTGCGGTTTGAACAACCTTTTAAAGCGTGGTGAATCCCTTGTTTAAAATTATGCTGATCGAAGACGACGTGACCCTGTTCCATGAAGTGCAGGAGCGTCTCTCGCAATGGTCGTATGACGTTTATGGCGTCCGCGATTTCAGCGCCGTACTCCAGGAGTTCACGGCGATCCAGCCCGACCTGGTCATTATCGACATCCAGCTGCCGAAGTTTGACGGGTTTCATTGGTGCCGAATGATTCGCTCCCACTCCAACGTCCCGATTATATTCCTGTCTTCCCGGGATCATCCCACCGATATGGTGATGTCCATGCAGCTGGGGGCGGACGATTTCATTCAGAAGCCGTTTCACTTCGATGTCCTGATTGCCAAAATCCAAGCCACCCTGCGCCGGGTATACAATTACAACACCGAGCGGACCGAGCTGAGAACCTGGCGCGGGGCCACCGTCGAATTCGGCAAAAATACGATAAGCAGTCCTCAGGGCACGGCTGAACTGACAAAGAATGAAATGTTCATTCTGAAGATCCTCATGGAGCGGAAGAACCAGATCGTCAGCCGGGAGGACCTGATCAAGAGCCTTTGGGACAACGAGCATTTTGTCAGCGATAATACGTTAACGGTTAACGTGAATCGTCTTCGCAAGAAGCTGGAGCCCTTGGGACTTGACCCTTACATCGAAACCAAGGTGGGACAAGGTTATATCGCCACGGAAGAGGCCCACTCATGATGATGGCCTATATCCGGGAACGGCTAAGCTGGATTCTATTATTCGTGTTCTTGCAGCTGATGCTTCTGTTTATAGCCGCGGTGGACGCCCAAATCCCGTTCCTGCCCATCCTCTATATCGTGTTTCTGTCGACGCTGTTCTTCCTGGTGTTTCTGTTCGTCAGATACAACAGGGAAACCAAGTTCTACAAAAGTCTCCAGGCATGGGACGACACCTACGACTTAGCCGCCATCAGCGAGCCGGAGCGCCCCTTTGAAGCGATTGCCATGGACATGCTCTCCCTGCAGACCGAGCGTTTCAAGATGGAATCCTCCATGCGCCTAATGGAGATGCAAGGAGAGAAGGACGAGCTGTTATCCTGGATTCATGAAGTGAAAACGCCGCTCACCACGATGCAATTGATGATCGAACGCATGGAAGACGAAACGTTGAAAGCGCAGCTCCAGTATGAATGGCTCCGCATTCACCTGCTGCTTGACCAGCAGCTGCACCAGAAGCGCATCCCCTTTATTCAGAACGATCTGCTGATCGAGGTGTCCGCCCTGGAGCCGATCATCTTTCAGGAGATCCGCGGGCTCAAAACCTGGTGCATGCAAAAGGGCATCGGCTTTGACGTTTCCCTGCAGGCAGCGGAAGTGCTGAGCGATGCCAAATGGCTGGGCTTTATCATCCGCCAGCTGTTGACCAACGCGGTCAAATACAGCTCCGCTTCGGACATTCACATCGAGAGCGATCTCGTGGCCGACCATGTCAGACTCATCATTCGGGATGCCGGACGCGGCATTGATCCGAAGGACATGCCCCGGATTTTCGATAAAGGCTTCACGTCCACCACCTCGCATCAGGATAGTGCCGCAACCGGCATGGGGCTCTATCTGACGAAAAAAGTAGCCGAGGCCTTGATGATCCGAATCCAGGTAGAATCAAAGCCGGGCATCGGCACAACCTTTACCTTGATCTTTCCGAAACGGAATGATTTCGTAAGCATTACCGGCATGTGACAACAATGTCACATGCTTTTGCGCTTTGTTCGGCGAATCGAAGGAAAAGGGTCCTCGACTCCTTTATGATAAGGACAGACAACAAAGGAGTGAGTGAAATTGGCAATTCTTGAAGCAAACCAAATTCATAAAAGCTACGGCAACAAATTCAATAAACAGGAAGTGCTGAAGGGCATCGACGTCCGCGTGGATAAAGGCGAGTTCGTCAGCATTATGGGGGCTTCGGGCTCCGGGAAAACCACGTTGCTGAACGTGCTCTCCTCAATCGACAAAGTGAGCCTCGGCAGCATCAAAATCGAGGGCAAAGAGTTTACGGGCCTCAAGGAGAAGGAGCTGGCCGAGTTCCGCAAGCACCATCTGGGGTTTATTTTCCAGGAGTATAACCTGCTCGATACGCTGACCGTCAAGGAAAACGTCCTGCTGCCGCTCTCCATTAAGAAGGTATCCAAAAAAGAAGCCGATCAGAAATTCCAAAGAATCGCGACCGAGCTTGGCATCTACGAACTCAAGGATAAATATCCGAACCAAATCTCCGGGGGACAGAAGCAGCGGACCTCCGCGGCCCGCGCGTTCATCCACGATCCGAGCATTATTTTTGCGGATGAGCCGACGGGAGCGCTGGATTCCAAGTCCGCATCCGATCTGTTGAACAAGCTGAGCGAATTAAATCAGAAGATCGACTCAACGATCATCATGGTTACCCATGACCCCGTAGCGGCCAGCTATTGCACCCGGGTGGTCTTCATCAAGGACGGACAGATCTACACCCAGCTGAACAAGGGTGATCAATCCCGGCAGGCCTTCTTCAACGACATCATCAAGACTCAAGGCGTGCTAGGCGGTGTTCAGAATGAACATTAATTATCTGATCTACCGGAATTTGAAGAAGAATATCAAGAACTATTATCTGTATGTATTTGCGCTGATCTTCAGCGTGGGTCTGTACTTCGCGTTTGTCACGCTACAGTATGATCCCGCAATGGATGAAGCGAAAGGCTCCATTAAGGGAGCGGCTGCGCTTGGAGCCGCCTCCGTGCTGCTCGTCGCCATCGTGGCGATCTTCCTGCTATATGCCAACACGATTTTCATCAAACGGCGCAGCAAGGAAATCGGGCTGTTTCAGCTCATCGGACTGACCAAGGGCAAGATCTTCCGGATCCTCAGTGCAGAGAACCTGATTCTGTACTTCGGCTCCATGGTCATCGGCATCTTTGCCGGCTTCGCGGCTTCGCGCTTAATTCTGATGATCCTGTTCAAGGTGACCGGCGTAGACACCGAGGCAGCTCTCTCCTTCTCAACCGAGGCGCTCATCCAGACCGTGATTGTGTTTGCCGTCATTTATGTGCTGATCATGATCATGAATTATACGTTCATCAAAAGGCAGAGCATTCTATCCCTCTTCCGCGCGGTATCGACGACCGAGAACCAAATTAAGAAAATGTCCTTCGCCGAAATGCTGTTCGGCCTGCTCGGCATCGGACTGATACTTCTTGGCTACTATGTGTCGACCAAGCTGTTCAGCGGAGATTTCACCACCATGAACGAGCTGTTCATGGCCATGATCCTGATCCTGGGGGCGGTGATCATCGGGACTTATCTGTTCTATAAAGGGTCGGTCAGCTTTATATTCAACGCGATCCGGAAGAGCAAGGGCGGTTACTTGTCCCTGAATAATGTGCTGTCCCTGTCCTCCATCATGTTCCGCATGAAATCGAACGCGCTGCTGTTAACGATCATCACGACCGTGTCCGCACTCGCGATCGGACTGCTGTCTCTTAGCTATATTTCGTACTATTCCGCCGAGAAATCGGCCGAGCAGAGCGTGCCAAACCATTTTGCGGTAGCGGATCAGAAGGATTTGTCCGCCTTTATCGAGGCACTTACGGATGAAGATATCGAATTTAAGAAGACCGAACGGGATGTAATCCAGGTGAATGCGGACCTATCCGACATTATCGGGGCCAGCCTGGAGGTATCAGGACAAGTGGATTCCAGCTCCATGATCATCCCGGTAATCAGTGATGCCAGCGTAGGCAAGGATGTTTCCCCCGGTGAGACGTTGTTCACGGGATACAGTGACGCGATCCAGCAATTCATGGCGATACAGACCACAGGGGAAGTTGAACTCATAAGCCCTAAACAAAGCTTTAAGCAGAAGCTGATCGGCTTGGATAAGGAAGCCTACGTATCCTATTATTATGCAAGCGGCGGGCTCCCAACGGCAATTGTGGATCAGACCATATTCGATAAGCTGGTTCAGGATTTGGATCCGAAGATCCAGAAGAAGACGAATGTTTACCACGGCATCGATATTGTGGATCCAAACGCTGTGGATCAGGCCAATAAGATCTTTAAGAGCCTCGGCCTTAGCGAGAAAACCGGGAACCTCTCTCAGACGGAAATGGCTTTCAACCAGAAGAGCAATATGGGTTTGATGATGTTTATCGTGGGATTCCTGGGGCTCACCTTCCTGATTACTTCAGGATGCATCCTGTACTTTAAGCAGATGGACGAAGGTGAAGAGGAGAAGCCGAATTACACGATCCTTCGGAAACTGGGATTCACTCAAGGGAACCTGCTGACGGGGATTCAGATCAAGCAGCTGTTCAACTTCGGCATACCGCTGGTCGTCGGCTTGTCCCACAGTTACTTTGCCGTAAAATCCGGCTGGTTCTTCTTCGGAACCGAGCTGTGGCTGCCGATGGTTATGGTTATGCTCCTGTATACGGCGCTGTATTCCATATTCGGTTTGTTGTCGGTCATGTTCTATAAACGGGTAATTAAAGAAGCGTTGTAAACGAGGTGCATGGTTGGGCCCAGGGATGATTCGGGTACCATCCATGCATTTTTCATGTGCAGGCGTGAAAAACAGCGGATTACCATTCCAACGGGCTGCAGCTCTTCTGCAGCTTCCGGATATACACGATTTGACCGATATGATAAGCATTGTGCGTGGCCGCATTACTCACCAATTCCCACCACTTGGCCGGTTCCGGGAATCCGTTCACTTCCTGCTCAAGCTTGGACGCTGACAACAGCTCCTGCCATTGCAGCAAAACCTCAAGCAGCCGATCCCTTAACTCGGCAAAAGTCGCGTTATCCGGGATGATGAAGCTATTGTGGTTGTCTCCAATAGAAGGAACGGCATCTACTTGCGATTCGCGGTAACGCGTCTGCCACGTTTCGTTCCAATACAGCAGATGCTGTATGATCTCCGCGATGCTGTGGCAGCCATTGGCAGGCGTCCAGAACGCTTCGTCCTCCGTCAGTTGCACCACGGATTGCTGGAACGGGACGTACCAGCTGGGATCGTTCGCGTTCGCTAACAGCTGATTCAATAGAACATCATTTGCATGCGCCATGGGTCATTCACTCCTTCATGCGCCCGGTAATGGGCAGCATCACAAATCATGACTAATTTTACTATAGGATGAGGCCCTGTGATTCGCAAAAAATGATTAAAATCATTCTTTCTCGGCTCGCTACGTCTGGAATAACTTCTACCTCACATGGAATAAATCCAAATAATACTGCGCCGTTGGCGTGTCATTCTTGAAACGCAGCTCGATCTTCTCCCCGCTTCCCTTGCATAACCCCACCGTAATCTCAAAATAGCTTGCCCCGTGCACCGCATCAACCGGACTGGCCTGTTGGTTATCCTCTTTCATCGTGGTCCGCTCGTTAATCGATAGAATCCGTTCGCAGCCAAAGGCAGGATACGATTCCTTGTATATGTCCTGAAGGGACGATCGGATTACCGGGTATAGCTGCTGCAGCATGGCCTTCTCAAGCTGCTGCTCTCTAGGCTTGTCTTGCGGCCCTGCATAAGCTGTGCTGCTTCCCGAGCTTGATAGAAGGAGTCCGCCTGAGAGCAGCAGGCAGATGAAGAATCGTTGGTTCATACGCGTTCACCTTTTCGTTTTTTCTATATAGAGTCTCCTTTTCGATCCTATTTAGTCCGACTTGCAGCTTCGTACCCCTATACAAAAAAAGACTGCCCTACAAGGCAGTCTTTCACTGGTTTAAATCGTTGATGAATGCACGATCGCATGTCCGTCGTCCCCGTCGTTTTCTTTTTTCCCAACCAGGATATGATAGAGGACGATTCCCGCAGCTAGCAGGACCGCCATCGCGATATACATGCCCCGGAAACCGACAAGCGGCGTCAGGAAGCCAAGTATAAAGGGGCCGAACCCGATGCCCACGTCCACGAAAATATAAAAGGTCGATGTCGCAAGCCCGATCCGGTGCGCCGGCGAACGCTTAATGGCCAGGGCCTGAGCGCTGGACTGCGTCGTGCCGTAGCCCAGACCGACGAATACGGCCGAGAGCAGCAAGGTCAGGCCGTGATGGGCTTGGCTGAGCAGAACCATCCCGATCGCAAACGATAGAATGGCCGGGTACATCACCACATTGGCCCCTCTCTGGTCAAACCAGCGGCCCGTGAACGGTCTCGACAGAATGACCACAATCGCATAGACAATAAAGAAATAACTTGCCACTTGGGCCAGACTGATCTGCCCGGCAAAAATCATCAGGTACGTTAAAATGCTGGAATACCCGAACCCCATGACAAAGCTGACCAGCGAAATCGGCACCGCCTTCGGCTCAATAAAGTTGGATAGCTTTAATCCTTGCAGATCCTTCTTCTGCTCCGCGGTCAGTTTCAGTTTCGGTATGTTCATAAAGAAAGCCGCCAGCAGCGAAAGCACCCCTAGCGCGGCGCACAGCGTAAAGTTAGCCATCATCGAAGCATGCTCGTTAATCATCAGGCCGATAAAAGGGCCAATTGCCGAAGCGATAATAATGCTGACGCCATAGTAACCTGTACCCTCGCCTCTTCTCGAATTCGGAATCAGGCTGGCCGCAATCGTGCCTGTTGCCGTTGAGGCAAGGGCGAAGGCGATACCGTGAAAGAAACGGACAACGAGCAGCACGCTCAAGCTGTTTACGACGAAGTACAAACCGATGAGAACGCTGAAGGCGATCAGACCGGTAAACAACAGTTTTTTGCGGCCGACCCGCTCGATGATGCTGCCTCCGACCAACCGTCCAATCAATGCGCCGACGACAAAAATGCTGGATGCCAGGCCAGCCATTCCCGTCGATGCGTGAAACTCATTCTTTGCATATGAGGACATGATCACCACTAATAAGTAAAAACATAAAAAGAGCAGGAAATTGACGCCGAACACAATCAAAAAGTCCTTGCTCCACAATCGTTCTCGCGAGTCTGCTTGCTCCAAGTTAACCACCTTTTCTAATAATGTTGTCCCTGACCGTCTCCATCACGCGGATGACCGCCCTTTGATCCTCTTCAGAAACGCCTTCCATAATCTCCTGTTCATATTGGTCAAATATCTTGCGAATTTGCAGGAAGACGTCAGCTCCGGCCTTGGATAGCTGAATGCGCTTCTCCCGTTTATCCCGCACCGGGATTTGCTCCACATATTCCAGCTTGATCAGCGCGTTGACGGTTCGGGTGACGGTGGGCTTCTCCACGTACAGCATTCTGGACAGCTCCACCAAAGTCATCGACTGATAAAAATCCAGATAGTACATGATGGACCACTGGGCATAATACAGGTTGTAGTCTTCGAGCTTACGATTAAGCTCATTGACGAAAGGGCGATACAACGTAAAGTATTTATGAAAAAAGTGTCTGTGGGCGTCCATTCGAGACCTCCGTTTAAATTAGTTACCTTGGGTAACTATTTATTGATTATAAAGAAGATCCTTCTGCTTGTCCATCCGGAATGATTTCCAAATCCAAGTTCGAACTGATGCGGACGGCATACCGACGCTTATTCTCCCTGTTTAGGAATGGCTCTATTCACGTTTCTGCCGCTTATATTACAAGTAGCGGTGGACAAAAAAAATCGCCCTGGGGCGATGGAAGGTGGTGCTGCCATCTCAAGGGCGATTCGAACCAGGTATGCGATCTATGCGGCAATTTCAATTGGGTATCAAATCTGTTGCGAATTCTATCCAATATCACTGAACGAATCGGAAATCGGCCCGGATACATCAAGCAGTCTGCCCATATAATCGCTCAGCAGGATACCGTCCGGGTCCAGCTCTTGCCGAACCGCCCGGAATGCTTCCCACATGGGATACAGCTCCTTCAATTGAGCAGCCTGGAGATGATGCATTTTTCCCCAATGCGGCCTGCCGCCGTACCGCAGGAAGATGTTCTCCATCGCACTGAAGTAATCTTCATACGGCATGCCTTTGTACATATGGATCGCAATATAGGCGGAATCCCGGTCGTAGGCGGGGCTTAACCAAATATCATCGCCCTTGGCATAACGGCATTCTACGGGGAAATGCACATGGTACTTGTTTCGCGACATTTCTTCACGCATCTCTTCAATGACCGCATTCATCGACTCCGCGGGAATGTTATACTCCATTTCGTTGAAACGAACGAGCCGCCGGGTCGCGAATAACCGGTGGCTGTAATTCACTTTGCGACCCAGCGGAACCTGCGACGCCGAGAGACGGCTCACATACGGGCTTGCTTTGGGCAGCTTGCGGCACAGCTCCGAGATCAGACCAAAGAAGGTGTTCTCCACCATCACGTCGCTGATATAATCCTTGATCCGATGCTCCCTCACCTCTTGGTCCGTCTTGTTCATCAGCTTGATCTGGCACGGCTCTGCGTAAGGGAACCAATAAAACTCGAAATGACGGTTCTCCTCCGCCAATCGCGCCTGCTGTTTCAAGCATTCGCCGAGCGGTATTCTCCGGCTTTCATATTCGATTTTGTAAGCCGGCTCAAGCCTCAACGTCACTTGCAGGATAATGCCTAGCGTACCTAAGGATACCTGCAGCGCCTTGAACCAATCGGGGTGCGACTCCCCGCTGCACTCCAGCACCTCGCCCGTACCGGTGACCACCGTCATTCCGACAACCTGCGTGGATATATTCCCGAAGGCCCGGCCCGTACCATGCGTCCCTGTACTAATGGCGCCGGCAATGGACTGAACATCAATATCCCCCAGGTTCTCCTGTGCCAGCTCCTGCCGAAACAACAGCTCGCCCAACAGCTTCAGCTTCGTCCCTGCCCACACGGTGGCGGTTCGGGCTTCGGCGTCGACATGGACCAGGCCCTGCATCCTGTCCAAGGAGATCAGGCAGTCCTCGGATGCCGCAATGGGGGTAAAAGAGTGCCCTGAACCGACCACTCGCAGCCGCCTGCCCTCCTGCCGGCACATCCGGACCACTTTTTCGACTTCCGCTATGGAGGCAGGATACAACACCGTTCTTGGATTGGCTCGTACCGATCCCGACCAATTCGACCACTGGACCTGCTTCATAGAAAACACTCCCCCATTCCGCGATAGGTTGCATATTCGCCTACGATGCGGCCTTGCGAGACCGCATACAGCACCTTGAACCGTTCGCACAGCTCGCCGGCCTTCGCATGGCGGAAGAACACCGGGTCTCCCAGGCCAAGCTCCACATGGGCAGGCAGACGCAGCGGTGTCTGCACTTCCCCGGCCCCTTCAAGCGGGAACAGCTTCAATCCCGAAGGCAAGTAAGGTTTCGCAAGTTTATCCTTGTCTGCCGTACCCGATGCCGTGTAGCCGCCTCCCATGCAGGTCACGATCCCTGCCTTCGGGATGCGAACCACCTCTACGGCATAGGCCGCTGCCGGCTTATAACGGAACGAGGCATAATGATCGAACAGACCCGGCGCATAGAAGCCTGACCCGGCCGTAATTTCGGTTACCCAAGCTTCCTCCCGGGAGCTGTCCAAACTTCCGGTTCCCCCTGCATTCACGAAGCGGAGCCGAAGGTCCATGGCGGCAAGCCGCTCCACGGCTTCTTTCCTCCGCTTGGCCGCTTCAACGATGGAGCGGCTTTTCAGCCACCGGACCATGGTATTCTTCATATGCTTACCGGCTGCGTTATCCCCAACGCCTGCTACCTGCGCCTCGTACCCCATGATGCCGTCCAGGCGGAGCCATGGAGAGCGGATAATCTGCTCCACTATCGGGTACATGCCCTCCCACGAATGGACGGGCGATCGCCATACACCGAAGTGCAGACCCGGATATTGGACCGACATATCCACATCGATGCATAGTGGAATCACGGTCCGCTGTTGTTTGGCGAACTGTTCGATGTGCTCGACATGCTCCACGCTGTCCACCATGAAGGTAATCCTGCGACCTTCGCCGACCAGATTCACGATGGAGCGAACGGCTTCCGGCTGCCACTGCGGATATCCCAGCAGCAGATCGTCAAAGCCCTGTTCCGCCAGAAATACGGCCTCCGCTGCCGTATAACACATGATTCCTTGAAAGATCGGGTTCGTACGAAGGATACGGTTCAACACGTCCACGGAGCGGATGGACTTGCTGGCCAGCCGCACTTTCTTACCCCCAGCCGCTTGTGCAATCGCTTCGGCATTGTCGTCCAGCATGTCCAGATCCACCAAGGCGAACGGCTTCGGAATCTCCGCGAAAATCTCTTTATAATACTCGTATGTCGACACCCCTACATCAACACCTTCCCGTTTCCCTCACGCCTATGCCACATGATATTCTCGAAGGTAGCGGATTATCCTTCCGCACACCACTATCCGCGCAAATAAAAAGAGCCCAGCCTTTGTTTGGCTGGACCCGAATCTTAATCGGCTAATTTGATGAGGGTTAGGGAAGCGCCGTTGCCTTGTGCAAGGGTTGCAGCACCTAATGCACCATACAATTGAAGACTAAGCGCATCTCCTGCATCCAATCGCTCTATAAACTGGGCGTGGTAATGTGACTTGTACTTAATTGGAGCTTCGTCACTCTGTATGATAGAGACACCGTTTCGAGTAATCCTTGAGCCCGCAAGCAAATCTGATGCTAAATTAATCGTATAAGAAATATAATATGTCCCTGTTTCATGAACCGTAAACAATGTTGAACTTCCATCTGCCATGATTCCTGCTACTTTCGGATTGTCCGGCAGCGGAACCGGGGTCCCGCCGAGCAGTACTGGAATAACGCCTCCCGACGTATTCCCTGCGTATGCATAAGTTCCTGTGGAGCTCCCTCCTGCAGGTCCAACAGGCCCCGCTGGACCTGCGGGGCCTTGGGGGCCCGGGGATCCTTGTATCCCTTGCGGACCTTGGGGCCCTACCGGGCCGAGGTCGCCCTTATCGCCCTGGATTCCCTGAGGTCCAGGATCTCCTTTGTCCCCCTTATCGCCCTGCGGGCCTGCCGGGCCTTGTTCGCCCTGATCTCCTTTATCACCTTTCGGACCCGGGGCTCCCGCTGGACCTGGATCGCCCTTAGGCCCGGCTGGGCCAGCTGGTCCAGTTGGACCTTGGGAGCCCGAAGATCCTGAAGACCCGGACGGACCTTGCGGACCTTGGGGCCCTTGTGGGCCCGTTTCGCCAGGGTCGCCTTTTGGACCCTGCGGGCCTGCCGGACCCGGCTGCCCCTGCTCCTGAGTTCCCCCGCTACTGCCATACGCAATGCTAACCAGCTGCTTTTGTTGATTCCACTGCACCTTGGCCCCAAACACTTCAGCCAAAAAACGAAGCGGAACCATCACCCTGTTATCCAGCAGTCTGGCAGGCTGGTCCAGCTTCACTTTTGTGACGATAGTGTCGTTTCTCACCGTAGCTACATCACTGCCCAGAACCAGCTCGGCAGAGACATCGCCTCGAACGGCTGTGATCTTCTTTGCAGAAGCATCCCACCGAATGGACAGGCCCAATATTTCGGTTACATGCTTAATGGGCACCAGCACTTTGCCTTTAACCATAACCGGGGCAACATCCAAAGACCTGGTTATCCCGTTGACTTGCATCGTGATGCCTGCCGCTTGCGTGACGGGTGCGATCGCTAAACTCAAGGTGAGCATCATTGCTGCCGCAAAATAGAGCCGTTTTTTCTTCAACACCATTACCTCCTTATCGATCATGGAATAATTAATTTATCGGTCGAACCTACTCGCGAGTTAATATAAATAATTACACGAGCATCATGGTATTTCCTGTGTACGATCGCGGAATATTAAACATTTTTTGTTAATTCCGGCCTAAGTAAAAAAAGGATGAGGGATTCCCCCACCCTAAGTAAACTCCATTTACCATACGAATTTCATGTCCATTTCCTTCTGTATCTTCTCATTGCTCTTATCATAGCAGTTGGTCGTATAATGAGAAGGACCATTGTCCAGTTGAGAAGGGAACGCAAAAGAAACCCATGAAACGACTTCATGATACAGCATTTTTCGAGACGTTCCTGTCCAATCCCAGATTGAAGCCGTTAACGAATGCCTGTTCATCGGGCTGTCGTTTGATTATATTAGTCAGCATGAAAAGACGAACGCCCGCTTTACCTCCACCTTGCTTGGCACCACGCTCCGACGCTTGAATATGGGTAATGCATGCCTTCGCCCAAAGGGGGATCCTGGAACGAAACGGACAGACCCTCCGCATTCTGGACTGGAACGCGATGGAGACGGCCTCGAACGGCATCCGCTATGAGCAGATCGCCCAGCCGAAACTTTTTTCGCGGATTATTGTAACGAATCGGCCATGGCCCGGTCATATAGGCAAGGAGGTGAACAGGTGACCGATTTGCACCAGATCTACCATCAACACTTTCAAGACGTGTATCGGTTTCTGCTGTCGCTCAGCAGAGACGAGCATGTTGCGGAAGAACTCACGCAGGAGACGTTTTTCAAAGCGCTGAAGCATATCGATTCGTTTCAAGGCACATGCAAGCTGAGCGTGTGGCTATGCCAAATCGCTAAACATACATACTTCTCCTATCTTGATAAACAAAAGCGGTATAAGCCGGCCCCGCAGATCGACCACGGCAGCGGTCAGGATATTGCATGGCAAACCGTGGAAAGGGCTGAGGCTTTTCGCATCCATCAAATTCTGCACCGGATGGACGAGCCGTATAAAGAGGTGTTTACGCTGCGAGTGTTCGGGGAATTGTCTTTTGGCGAAATCAGCCGGCTGTTTGGAAAAACCGAGAGCTGGGCAAGAGTCACCTTCTTTCGAGCCAAGCAAAAAATCCAAAGCCTGTACAAGGAGGGGAATCAATCGTGAGCCGAATATCGTGCGAGATTATTCAGGATTTGCTGCCTTTGTACCATGATGATGTATGCAGCGCAGACACCAAAACCTTGGTAGAAGAGCATCTGGCAGATTGCCCGGCTTGCCGGGAGGTGCTGAGCTATATGAGCTCCCCGATGTCGCTGCCCACCCAAACGATGGAGCAAAACAAGGATGAGGGAGCCGGCTTGCGGCAAGTTGCGGCCCAGTGGTCGCGCACCAAATGGGTCTCGTTTACCAAAGGTCTATTGATCAGCTGCTTAGCAGTCGGTCTCTTGTTCCTGGCTTATGCGGGCCTGTTCGAATGGAACATTACAAGCGTGCCGACCCGCGTGATGCAGATATCCGATATCAGCCAGCTGAAGGATGGGCGCATTGCTTATCACGTGAAGATGACCGACGGCTATAATGTTAACCAAGCCAGCTACGATACGGATGAGGAAGGAAACTTCTATGTGACACCCAAGCGTCCCATCATCAAATCTAAAAAATTCGCGGATATGGGACTGTCCAATATGTACTATACGAACGATATTGAAGAACGAAATGCCTACGAGAAGAGCTTTGGCGACGGCGTTCAGATCAAGGCCCTATATTTAGGGACGCCGGATGACCGGGTTCTGATCTGGGAACAAGGCATGGAGCTGCCGCCGGCAAGCGAGTCCGTCGAGATGCAGTTCAGGAGCGACGAGTAAGTATATTTTTAATCAAAAGACCATCGGATGCCCTAATGGCTTTCCCATGGTCTTTTCTTGAACCTTAAGCCGAGCCGGCCGGATGATTACGCAGAACCTTCCACTCGATCCCGCCGTAGATCAAGCCGATTACCCCAAACAGAATGACTGCGGTGCTGACATGTAGTTCATATTCCTGTATGAATCGATCATCATAGATTTCGTAGAACAACACTGCCCCGGCCGCAGCCCACATCACGGCATACAGCAGGGCATACAGGATGAGTGAAGCTCTGAACCATTGAATCCTGCCCAAGAGCCACGATAAAGGGAGCACGATCACCGGATATAGAAGCGAGGATATCAGAATCGGAATGATCATCAGAACAAAACCCGCATTACGAAGGCCGAAATATTCCGTCGTCGTGATCTTGTATCCTTCGATATACTCCAAGCCTACGACAGCACCGGTAAACAGCAACATAAAGACAAACCACAGCACAAAATATCTGGCCACCCGCAAGATGTACACCGCCCCGTCCGTTTATGTCCTAGACGAATTCGTGCCGGAAAAAGTTACATGCGTCTTCATTTCATATCGCCAAAAAGTAATTCTGCTTACTCCGCAGGCTCCCCAGCGGCTTCCCAGCGGTCGATTTCCTTGCGGACCCGAGGGGCGACTTCGGTCCCCAGCAGTTCGATGGCTCTCATGACTTCGTCGTGAGGCATCGTTCCCACAGGCACATGCAGCATAAAACGGGTTATGCCCACATGCTTGCGCAGGTGAATGATCTTCTCGGCCACCGTCTCAGGATCCCCTACATACAGCGCACCTTCGAAACTCCGAGCCGCATCGAATCTTGCGCGGTCATAGAATCCCCAGCCCCGCTCCCGTCCCAGCACGTTCATGCTGGCTTGGGTTGAAGGGAAGAACTTGTCCGCTGCCAGCTCGGTTTCTTCCGCAATGAATCCGTGGGAATGCGAGCCGATCGGCAGCTTCGACACATCATGCCCGGCATGAGCTGCCGCTTCTTTATACAGCTTGACCAGCGGCGCAAACTGCAGGGGACTGCCGCCGATAATCGCCAGCACCAGCGGGAGGCCGAGCAGGCCTGCCCGCACGACCGATTCCGAATTGCCTCCGCTTCCGATCCACACCGGCAGCGGGTTCTGAACCGGACGAGGATAGACGCCCAAGTTATGGATCGCCGGGCGATGCTCGCCTTGCCAGGTGACTTTTTCCGACTCGCGGATTTTGAGCAGCAGCTCCAGCTTCTCTTCGAACAGCTCGTCATAATGACTCAGATCATAGCCGAATAACGGGAACGATTCGATGAACGAACCCCTGCCGGCCATAATCTCCGCGCGTCCGTTCGAGATCGCGTCCAAGGTGGCAAAATCCTGAAAGACCCGTACCGGATCCGCGGAAGACAGCACCGTCACCGCGCTGGTCAGCCGAATCCACTTCGTCTGCGACGCAGCCGCGGCAAGAACGACCGCAGGCGAAGACGCCGCATAATCCTTGCGATGATGCTCCCCTACGCCATACACATCCAATCCCACCTGATCGGCCAGGACGATTTCCTCAACCACCTCGCGCAGCCGCTGCGCATGGCTCATCACGTCGCCGGTCTTCACGTCCGGCCACGTCTCCACGAACGAGCTTACCCCAATCTCCATTATGATCTCCTCCTATTATCCTTTGCCGCGGTCAGAACCGCAGGCAAAGGTTATCGATGCTTCCCGCCTGGGGCAGTCCATATCGGTAATCATTTTGCAATTATCTTTATATTGAACTTTTGGTTCGGATTTTTCAAGTTACAAGTTAACTGATCACGTGAAATCGGTGGGTTCGATGCATAGGGAATCCAAAAACGGCCGGAATCCATACGGATTCCGGCCATTCATTTTACCTTTTTGACCTTGCATTGGAAAGGGGCTTATTGTTTCGATGTCAAGTATTCCTCCAGGCGATCCCAGGTTTGGGTAATGCCTTCTTCCATTCCCATATCCAATACCGATTGGAGCCCTTCCTCGGATTCATATACCCCTCGATTGATCAGCTTGGTCTTTCCATCCACTTCCTCAAACGTCATCGTCACCGTAGTTGCGGGCATTCCCTCCGCAATATTGCCTTCCGCATCCGAGAAATAGTCGATGTAGACGATTTTCTCGGGCTCCTCAATTTCCTGGTAGACCGATTTGCCCCAGGATTCCATGCCGTAGAAATCTCCTTGATTCTGATCCATGCACTTCATGCAGTAATGCCATTGGCCGCCAGGACGGAAATCCATGTTGGATACGGTAACTTCCCATCCGCGAGGTCCCCACCACTGCTTCAGATGCTCTCCATCGGTGAGCACCTTGAACACCAGCTCTCTTGGTGCATTAAATACGCGCTCCAGTACGATCACTTGACCTTCTACCCGTGTAATCATTTTGCTTGTCATTATATATTCCTCCTCGAATTAGATGGTGCTTACTCCTGTTTCTTCATATCCGATTGCAGCTTCTCCAAGTAATCATCCAAGTTGTCATACCGGTCGTTCCATATGCGGCGGTAATTATCAAGCCAACGGTCCAATTCCTGAAACGGCTCCGACCGCAGCATGTAATTCCGCCGGTTCGCGTCCGCCCTTACCTCGACCAGTCCGGCATCCAGCAGCACCTTCAAATGCTTCGAGGCTTGAGGTTGCCGAATATCAAGACGTTCGGCGATTTCCCCTACCGTAAGCGGCCCCTTCTGCAGGAGGTTTACGATACGAAAACGGCTTGGTTCGGCTAATGCGTTAAATGTTGTCAGTTCCATCTTGTCGTGATGACTGGTACAGACCCGCTGTTATAGCGTTTACGGTGATTGTCTGTCCTCTCTGCTCCCGTCACCATCATCACCTCTTTTTTTCGGCTTCTTTTTTTTTGCTGCCGTTCTTCTTGTTTTCAATATACCACAAAAGGAATATTCCTGTAAAGGAATATTTAAAACATTTTTTAATTATTCTATTCCAACGCAAAAAAAGCAACAAACGCGGCTCCTTACCTGACCTCGCTTATTGCTCCTCTACGCTTTACCGTTCGTATTCCTTATCGAAAGAACACCTTGTCCACATTGTATTTGGCCTTGAATTCATTAATGATATAGGTTTCGTATATCTCTCTGTGCACGGCGTCTTCAATGACGCAAACCTCGATGCTCGCCACTTCATTCCGATGCTCCTTGATCGGGGAGACGCTATCTTCAAAATGCTTCTTGATCCGCGGCCTCAGCTTTCTAGCTTTGCCAACGAACAGAAGCTCCCCCTTGCTGTTGTAGAACATGAAAATCCCGCCCCGGTCTCTCGGAATCAGATGAAAATCCGTAAATCCGTAAATATGACTCAGTTCCGGAGCATCCTGCTTGGTTATGGTGACGTCCGGCTGGGGCATGGTTATATTGATCATGGCTAACGTTCACTTCCTCTATTCATATATTGATCTAAATCGTATCACTGATCGGCTCATTTGCACATGCGGGAAATTCAACAACCCCTTAATCACCCTTCTCTGGGCATTTGCATAGGATGGGACTATGTATGACTAATTCACGATGGGGGTCTTTTCCATATGAGCATTCAATATCCCGGACACCAGGAACAAACCTTATATCAAGCTGAACCCAGCATGAAGCACAGCATCAAATCGGTTCGCGATCATATCCACCATCTATGCAAGCAGCATGCGAACCAGCTGGTTCGCGTCGAAACGCTTGACGGCGATGTTTTTGAAGGTACGATCATGCATTGCGAAAAAGGGATTCTGTACTTGAGCATGCCCGGATACGGAAACCAGCGCGGCTTCGGTCCCAGTTACTATAATAATGTAATCCTGCCCCTTGTCCTCTTCGAATTGCTTGTCATCACCTTGCTTTACATCTAGAAGAAGATCTAGGCTTACATCGTCATTCGGCAGCGTCCCACGTAATTCCAAACCTAATTACCCGATTAAGGAGTGAATTCATTATGGCATTTATGCCGCCGCAAGGACCCCAGGGACCGATGCAAGGGCCCACTTCCCCGCCCCCAACATCTGTCCCCCAACAGCCTTTGGCCAGTACCTTTGCAGTTGATCCTGGAGCGATCAGGGGCTGTTTGTTCAGAAATACCTATATTTGGCCGACACGTGGACCCGGTTTCTGGTTTTTCCCGACTTTTGTTGGCCGCACCTCGGTTGCCGGCTTCCGCTGGACGGGATGGATGTGGGTATATTCAGGGCTCGACTTAAGAAGTATCGAGTCGTTCACCTGTTTCTGATGCTTTTATATCAAAAGGAATGGGTCAATCCGCTCCCACAGGCACCTCTATAGCGCCTGCTTATTGGGAAGAGCGCCTGCAATGGCGCTCTTAAGCTCTTACATGACGGACAAGCTCCTGTTCATGGAAGAGTCTACCTTAACAGGATGCCCCTGTTTTGAGAAAAATAAAGTTCTTGATTATCCTCCCGCTACGTTAAATAATATGTAACAGTCCCTCTAAAACCGATAATGGAGATTGGGATTATATCTTTAACATACAGAGCAGAAAGGTTGACTTGAACACCATGGATATTTCGCAACATGCCACTGGGGAAAATAGCGGCAAAGAACCCTTTCCCATCTCTATACTGTCTCTCACCGTGGGTGCATTTGCCATTGGCATGACAGAGTTTGTCATTATGGGGATCCTCCCCAATGTAGCCGATGATCTGAATGTCAGCATCGCGTCTGCCGGGCAGCTGATTACGATGTATGCCCTCGGGGTAGCCGTAGGAGCCCCTATTCTGACCGTCCTTACTAACCAAATTCCGCAGAAAAAGCTGTTACTGCTGCTCATGGGTCTATTTATCCTGGGCAATGGCATCTCGGTCTTTGCTCCGAACTATGCCGTTCTGATGGGCGCCCGGATGCTGACCGCGCTGACGCACGGGACCTTCTTTGGCGTGGGCGCTGTCATCGCATCCAATCTGGTGCGGCCGGACAAGCGTGCCGGAGCGGTGTCCATCATGATGGCGGGATTAACGATAGCCAATATCATCGGGGTTCCGATCGGTACCTTCATCGGCCAAACGATGGGCTGGCGCGCTTCATTCGGCGCGATTGCCGTCATGGGCGTGTTGGCATTGATCGGCATCCTGATCTTCATACCGAAGATACGGCAGGAGCAAGCGACAAGCATCGTTCAGCAGATCACGGCCATCATTAGACCCCAGCTTCTTCTCTTCCTGCTGATCGGTGCGCTTGGCAATGCCGGCCTGTTCGCCGTCTTCACTTATATCGCGCCCCTGCTGATTGAGATCACGGGCTTTGCGGAACCCAGCGTCACCTGGATTCTGATCCTGTTCGGTATCGGCGTGACCGTAGGCAACATCGTAGGCGGCAGGCTGGCGGACTGGAAGCTGCTGCCCTCCATCCTGGGCGTTTACTTTGCGACGGCCGTCATTCTGACCATCCTCACGGTGACCATCCATCACCCGGTCACGGCTGTGCTGACCATCGTGCTGTGGGGAGCCGCCTCTTTCGCCGTTATGCCGGGAATGCAGGTGCGCGTGATGAGTCTGGCCCATTCCGCTCCTGCACTGGCCTCCACAGCGACCCATTCCGCGGGTAACCTCGGAAATGCAGCGGGCGCTTTTATCGGGGGATTGGTCATTACTCATCTAAGCTTGACGGCCCTGCCTTGGGTGGGCGCCGGATTGGTAGCGCTCGCCTTCATTCTGGGAGCAGCCTGCTATATGTATGAGCGCAAGGCCGTGACGGCTAATGCCTAAAGGGCTCCAACAGGCATGAAAAGCCGATCCCTTAACCGGGACGAGCATAAGAAAGGCGTAACCGGACATATGCACGGTTACGCCTTTTTGCATCTATATATACGTTGATCCATCGGTGCTACAACGCCTTGATCTCCAGCAATTCGTACTTCACGATGCCCATCGGCGCTTCCACGTGGACTTTATCGCCTACCGCTTTGCCCATCAGCGCTTTGCCGAGCGGGCTTTCATAAGAAACTTTATTGTTCGCCACATCCGCTTCAGCCGGGCCGACCACCTGATATTCAAGCCTCTCCGAAAACTCGATGTCATTCAGGACGACGTTCGAACCGACATTCACCGTCGTCGAGCTGATATCCTTAGCGTCGACAATCCGGGCGTTGTTAAGCGTTTTTTCCAGGATGATGATGCGCGTTTCCATAAACGCCTGGTCGTTCTTGGCCGAGTGGTACTCGCTGTTCTCCTTCAAGTCACCATAGCTGATCGCGAGCTTGATCCGTTCCGCTAATTCTTTGCGTTTTACATACTTGAGATCGTCAAGTTCCTCCTGGAGTTTGTCATAGCCCTCCTGGGTCAAGATCAGTTCTTCTGCCATGCTCATCACATCCATTTTGTAGTTTCTTACTTCTAGTGTACTCTTTATTTCGAAAATAAGCGAAAATTTTCTGAAATATTATGGATGGAATATTTGGTATTTAATACCTAATGGTAGTTTCGACCGATCAGCGCCAACGAAGCGAACAGATTCTAATGCATGTGAAACTGGCCGCTATGCATAAAGCCCCAGATGTCTCCGCGAGGAGAACCAGGGGCTTATGATCTTACTTTCAAATCATTATGCATTCGTTTCGAGCTCGGCCTTCAAGGCCTCATACTGCTCCATCAGCTCGCCCATGATGGGATGCTCTCCGGCAATGCCGGTATATTGGGAAGCCGTGTCGCTTACGCCGATATCCCGGACGGAGGCTTGCAGCTCCACGCTTTCCTGATCTTCCGGAACATCGAACAGCAGGGCCGCCGCCATGGATTTTGCCAGGCTCTTATACTCGAGTCCGCTCTCGAAAGCCAACATAGCCGGCGAAACCAGACGGTCGCCCGGGGACAGCTTCCGGATCGGGGAGCGGCCAACGCGGGACACCTCGTCGGTCAGCGCGGGATTGCGAAAACGCTCCAGGATGGTGTCAATGTACGCTTGGTGCTCGGAAGGATCGAAGCCGTGCTTGTGTATGAGCGCAGCTCCCGTTTCCTCGAGCACCGCGCGGACATGACCTGCCACCGCTTCGTCCTTCATGGCGTCCTGGATCGTCTCATAGCCTTTCAGAAAGCCTACATACGCAGCCGAGCAGTGTCCGGTATTCACCGTGAACAGCTTGCGTTCAATGTACGGCTCCAGCCGGTTCACATAGTGAATGCCTTCAACGGGGACATAATCCTCAAACATCTGCGAGCGATCCACCGCCCACTCATAGAACGGCTCCACCACGACCTTTAGACGGTCCTCATGCTGCTGCAGCGGCACGATCCGGTCTACGGCTGCATCCGGGAAAGCCACGAGCCGGTCAGCCTTACGCTTCGTCTCGTCATCAAGCTTCCCATAGACATGCTCTTTCAGCTGCGAGCTGCCGCCGATGGCGTTCTCGCATGCAATAATATGAAGCGGCGATGCCGAGCCCGTTTGCAGCCGAAGCTTCAGCCCCTCGGCAATGGTGCTGGCGATAAATTTCAGGATGTTGACGCCGACCGCCGTCGTGACGAGATCCGCTTCCGCTACCGCACGAGCGGCAGCCTCCGGTTCCGAGGCGCTATTGAGAGCGGTGATGCCTCTGACCACCGTGGTCTCCTGCTCTTCGCTGGCCAGGGTTACGGGATACTCCCCGCGCGCCTTCAGCTCTGATACCAGCTCTTCGTTTACGTCGACAAAACAAACCTCATAACCGGCCTGTGACAACAAGAGCCCTATAAAACCGCGTCCGATGTTGCCCGCTCCGAAATGGACTGCCTTCATGCGCCCATTCCTCCCTCGAAGATGGCCAGAATCTCCTCTTCGCTGGAAGCGTTCATGACCTTCTCGATGCTCTCGTCATCCGTGAAAATCATGGCCACATTCGTCAGAATCTCCATATGGTCGCCGCCGGCAGCCGCGATGCCGATGACGATGAACGCCGGCTCGTCTCCGCCGAAATCCACGCCTTCCGGGAAGCGGACGATCGACAACCCCGTGGAGATGACCATGCCTTTTGCTTCTTTCGTGCCATGGGGAATCGCAAGCCCCCCGCCCATGTAAGTGGACGCAATTTCTTCGCGTTCCAGCATTTTATCCACGTAATCGGCCGATACATGGCCTGCCTGTACCAGCAGGTTCCCTGCCATGCGAATGGCTTCGCTCTTGCTGTCAGCCTTTGCGTTCAGTACGACTTTATCTTTGGACAGTATGTTATTCATGTTAGTCTCCCTCTTTCTATGGTCTGTGATTGAAAAAAAGCTGAAGCTCTTCCGCCAAATAGGATCGAATCTCTTCCTCGCCGCCACGCTCCATCAGCTCGATCAGCTCGGAGCGAAGCAGCATGGCGCTGATTTCGCTGAGCACCTCCAGGCTCTCCTTCGGGAGCTGCTTCGGTGCCAGCATCAGCAGAATCACGTCCGCCTGGGCCCCATCCTCAAGCGGCGCTCGATGCGTAAGCCTGAACAGGGACAGCGAAGGCCAGGTGATATAGCGGCTTCGCGTATGGAATAAAGCCAGCGTCGTGTCGGGAATAAGCTGGGTACCCATCCGTTCGCGTTCAAGCAGGCGCTCCTTCACCATCTCCGCATCACGGACAGCCCCTTGCTCATATACCTTGGCCAAAGCCTCGTTCAAAGTGCCCTGCAAATCATTCTGAAGATTATCCAGATGGTAGACATGGAAACCTTCCAGAAGCGATACGATTTCGTTCATCAGGGCGGCCTGCATGCGGAGCTTCTCGAAAGATGCAGCTTTACGATCTCCCTCGATTCGGCTGACGGCAGCCCTGCTGCTGGCCGGCTCGAAGGATGTGCCCTGGATGAATCGAAGCAGCGCCTCTTTATCATCCGCCGTCAGCAGCGGGCTTAGTCTTACATATCGATCCTTCGGCAGCGGCAGATCAATGGTCGATATGATGAGATCGTATTGCTCCTTCGGGATCCGAGCCGCTTCATACCAAGATACGTTGCCGAGCACCTCGATCTGCGGCATCTCCTTATTCAGCCTTGTCCCGAGAAGCCTGGAGGAGCTGAGACCGCTGGAGCATACCAAGATGGCCTTCAGATGGTGTTCCGGCTGGTTCAGCCGTTCGCTCGATGCTCCAAAATGCATAACCAGAAACCCGATTTCTTCATCCGGGATGGTTAAATCCAGCTTCAGCTCGTCGACCGAGCGCCGGACGATCCCGAACAATTCCTCATAATCCTTCCGAATCGGACTGAGCAGCGGGTTTCGGATCCGGGTCCCTTCCCGAATCCGTTTCAGTGCAGCCCCGATGTGCTCCACCAGACCTGCCCGCAGCGTGCGGTCCTCCTGGAACGGAATGCCGGTGCGCCCCTGAACCCGTTCGATCAGGCGATGGGCGATCTCCACCATTTCCACGTCCGCATGAACCAGTTCGCTGACCTCGGACATGTTCTTCGCCGCCTCAAATAATTGGGCGATATAGATCATTTCAGATTCGCGGAAATTCATTTCCAGTGTCTCGCCGAGGCGACCAACAAAATCTCGCGCCTCCTCAATGGAAACAGAGGAAGGAGGGTATCCCGCGATATCGACAGCTTCCATGCCCCGTCCCCGCTTGATCCTGTTTACGGAAACCGATAACGCGATCAGCGTCGAAGTGTAGGCACTTTCGCTAAGATCCTCCGTCCAATCCCAATTCATATCCCACAAGGTTTTCTCTACATCCAGCAAAGCCGGTTTATCGATCATGGACAGCAGCCGGGCCGTCACCGGTTCCCGCGTGTCGCTGTATCCGTCACCGACAAGATCGGAATAATCCAGATATTCCTCGGCGAGCCTGCCAATCGCCCTTCGCCTTACGCCTTCCGCGCCATCGATTTCGATGCCGTAGCCCCGGCGCCGTATGAGTTTCAGGTTAAACCGCTTCATCCAGGGCTCCAGCTCATCCAGATCATTGCTCACAGTCGGAACGGTGACCTTCAAACTATGGGCCAAAGCAAACAATTTGATAGGCTCATCCGCCTCAAGCAAAGCGCACAGCATGAGGATTTTGCGTTCTTCCACGGAATAATCGGCCGGCTTCCCCGCAAGCAGGGATCGTCGCAGCAGGGACAACCCTTCGGGTTTCTCTTCTTCCAGCCGGATGCCCGTTCCCGACTTTTTGAGAAGAACAACGCCCGTACCTTGCAGGTCTTTCTCGATCTCCTCCATTTCCCGGTGAACCGTCCTGACGCTGACCCCAACGTCAGCGGCTATTTCTGCAGCCGTCATGCCATCGGTCCTGCTCATGAGGAGCAGAAGGATTTGTCGCTGGCGGGCAGTAATGTGTCCCAGATCCATGGCTCCCTTCTTCATGAAATGGAGACAACGCCGGCGTGATTACGCCAGCGTGTCATATGGTTCAAGCTTATGTTAGTCTTTGAGTCGTTCCACCAGCTCGTCATATTTCGGACTCTTCAGGAAGTTGTCGATCGAGATATGCTCGGCATTCGGATTCTTAGCGATGGCCCGCTCGGTGAGAGTCTTCTGGGTAATGACGATATCCGCGTCATCCGGGATTTCGCTTACCGCCGAATTCACAACGGTAATGTTGACGCCCGCTTGCTGCAGTTTCTTTCTTAGTACCGAGGCGCCCATCGCGCTGGAGCCCATGCCGGCATCGCAGGCGAACACGATTTTATTCACGTTCTCTTTGTCCAGATTGGCCACAGCCGCGGAAGCCGGAGCCACCTGGTCGTTCATGCCGCCGGTTTTCATTTCTTTCATCTTGGCGGATGCTTCTTCCAAATTCGGTTCTTCTTCTGTTTGTTTACCCGTTTTCAGCAGCAATACTGCTACGATAAAGGAAACAATCGTTGCAACAAGGACACCGGCCAGTACCGGAACCAGGCCGCCCTTAGGCGCCATGGCGAAATAAGCAAGGATACTGCCTGGCGATGCAGGTCCCACGAGTCCCGCTCCAAGAATCTGGAAGGTGAACGTTCCGGCAACGCCGCCCGCAATAGCGGCCAGAATGAGAACCGGCTTCATCAAAATATACGGGAAATAAATCTCATGGATACCGCCCAGGAAGTGAATCACAACCGCCCCCGGCGCGGAGGATCTGGCAGAACCGCGTCCGAAGAACCAAAAGGCGAGGAGAATGCCCAATCCAGGTCCCGGGTTCGATTCCAGCATATACAGAACGGATTGGCCGATCCGCGCCGATTCCTCCGTAGCGAGTGGACTGAAAATCCCGTGGTTGATCGCATTATTGAGGAACAAGACCTTCGCCGGTTCAATGATAATGTTAACCAGCGGCAACAGGTTGGCATCGACCAACACGTCAACGCCTGCTGAGAGCACCTTGGTAATGCCCTGTACAAGGGGACCAATACCGGTGTATGCCAGCAGCGTCAGCGCACCGCCGATAATACCCAGCGAGAAGTTGTTCACCAGCATTTCAAAGCCCGATCTGATTTTGCCGTCGATCAGCTTGTCGAACTGCTTCAAGACCCAAGCTGCCAGAGGACCGACAATCATGGCACCGAGGAACATCGGAATATCTGCTCCGACGATAACGCCGACCGTGGCAACCGCACCGATAACCGCGCCCCGTTTGCCGTGGATCATTTGTCCGCCCGTATAACCGATCAAGAGCGGGAGCAGGTAAGTGATCATCGGGCCAACCAGAGCTCCCAGCTTCTCGTTCGGGAACCAGCCGGTCGGGATGAACAGAGCCGTAATCAGGCCCCAAGCGATAAACGCGCCGATATTCGGCATCACCATGCCGCTAAGGAGCCGGCCGAGCTGCTGAACCCTTACGCGGATGCCGTTGGAAGCGTTTGTATTTGTCTCGTTGGACATCGTACTGACCTCCTAGTCATATTTGAAAATAAAGCTGAATGTTGTAATGTTGCTTTCATCTGACACCTCTATGTTAAGTCAGCCCGGCAAAAGGCTCAACGAAAGGAAAAGCGGGTTTCGTCAAGAATATTGTTGACAAATTTTAAATGGATCATGTCATCGTTATGAAAATGCAGTCCTGACGCGGTTTCATTCGTAGAACAAGCCCGCCCCTTGATCCTGTATATTCCAAGTTTCAAGCCGAAGCGGCTCAATTTCACGGATTGCGTACACCCTCGTCATAAGTTCACAACATGCCTTCGGTAAACTAAAACCATCTCGGCTAACATCGGGAATCTAAAATTCAAGGTTACGGAGGTAAATTGCGAGATGAACATACTAAGAAAAAATAATATCGGCCTGCCGATGCTCTCGATCATACTGCTGGCTTTGCTCGGCGTTCCCCGCGTCATTGCCCACGATCTGCAATGGGTCGATCCCCACGGGATCATCAATCGGCTGCTTGTCTTCATTCCCCCGATCGTCTGGATAATCTATGTACTAGGCAAGCGGCATCACGTTCAACATCTTTTTCTGCCCTTAATGGCCATCGGAGCCGTCTATGGGCTGTTTCTTGGCATCACACATCAGCTGTTATGGAATATGGCCTTCGAAACGCCGCCGGCTCTAGGGGGCAATCTGGCCGACCTCCCTGCAGCAGCCAACAGCTTTTTGACCAGAACCTTCGCCTTCATCAGCAGCATCGTGACCGGCACGGTCGTCGGCATCGTCTGCGGCATTGCTGCCACGGTGCTTCATCCGCTGGTGAAGGGAAAATGAAGAGGCTAGCATCCAAACCTATCATCTGCAGCTGCATAGAATAGATAGGAGATGATGCAGCGACAGCACGGTCATTTCCCACGTTTTTCATGAATGAAGGGGAGGTGTACACCTTGAGAACAACGTCATCGGGTCGAATGGAAAATCAGGTATACTCGAGCCGCGTCTTGAGATCAGAGTTTGACGGCAACTGGAGAACCGTGCTTTCGAAAAGCGGTTATGTCGTTTATATCGCTACTTCGAACCATGCCAAAGTCGAGGTGCTGCTGGCAGGCGGACTGACCAAGCTGCTGGTGTTTAGAAGAGGAGGAAAAGTTCTGGTTGGCGGGGGCGGAACAAGCCATTACAGCAAGCCTCACCGAGCGATCACGATAAATTAAGCCCAAACTTTACTCGACTCTTTGGAGATTGTATATCCGCAGTCCATTACAAAAAAAGAAACGTCAAGAATCTCTCGGCGTTTCTTTTTCTATGTAATGCTCTATCTATACAAAATGAGACAGCACGAACACGGCCGACGAGTTCCAATAAATAGCCACCTCATTGGTGGAATAGCTCTCCATCACATCGGCAAAAGAGGCTGCGGGCGCCCTGCCGGCCAAGTGCTCACGTGCATAATCGTCGTGTAGCCCCTTGTTCGGACCGCCGGAGACGAGGCCCGGAACCGGCTCCTCCACGCCGTCGCCTTCGGAAGGACGGTGATGCGGGTGCCGGATCGGTTTTGCCCCATATCCTGTAACGTAACTCGTCCCCATCACGTTCGCCCCGAATACATAGTGCACATGCTCGTGCACATGCCGCTCATAATCTTCGGAACCGGACAGTCTTCCCGCCACAAGCAGGAGCATCGCTTGGTTCATGACCAGCATATTGCTGCCCCAGATATATTGATCCGGCAGAAGCGAGAGGCCATAGCCGTCCCGATCGCTGACAGCAGCTAGCTCATCCGCACGCCGCAGCAGGCCCGCGATTAATTCTTGCGCCAGCTCGGGCTCTTCTTCCTGCTCCGACATCAGATAGGCAAACGTCCCGTAACCGCCCATGTCCGCCCATCCCAGCTCGTATTTTCCGAAAGAGTCCTGCTTGGCTAAAGCTTGGAAAGCCTCATGATATGGCGTCTCCCCCGTTGTACGGTATAACTCTGCCGCTGCCCAGTACCGTTCGTCCGCATCCTGGCCATCGCCATATTCGCCTGTAGCGATATCAGCCGGATTGCGGAAGCCCGGCTCTTCGGGATGCTCCTCCAGCCATGCCCAAGCCCGCACCGCTGCCTTCAGGCAGCTCGCGGCGAAGGCTTCATCATAGGGAGAATAGATCCGTGCCGACATGGCCATGATACCGGCAAAACATCCGGTTGCCGTTGCGGAGATCGGCGACAAGTACAGCGGGGCCGTATCGTCCTCCGGCATGACGTCACCCGCCGGAAACCGCAGCGTCGTGAGCTTATGGAACACGCCCCCCGATTCCTCATCCTGCATGCGCTGCAGCCAGTCCAGCTCATACCGGCATTCATGCAGCACATCCGGCATGCGGCCGTCGCTTTCCGGCAACGGCAGCGGCTGGGCAAACGCTTCGGGGTACAGCTCGAAGGCCAGCAGCAAGTCGGCGGCGGCTTTGGCGCCAGGCACGACGTACTTGCCATAATCCCCGGCATCATGCCATCCTCCGCAAGCATCCACCCGCCGCGATTCATGTCCATGAACGATGGCCGGCGTGAGATGGCAGGCTTCATGCTTCCAAGGCCCCGCATGCAGCTCATCCAAAGCCGTCCCGCACCGGAAGTAATAAAACGCTTTCAATATTGCTCGGTGGGCATCCTCGTATACATCGTCGGCAATGACAAAAGGTACCGACGACTGCCCATCCTCCGTCTCGATTCGATAGGTGCCGGGTGTTTCCCATGCCGTAAAATCCCCTCTGCTTACCGTCTGCCCGCTGGACGCATCCTCTATGGCAGGCGCCGTCTGCCCCTGCCATACGACCTCGCCATTTCGCGCATTGACGATGCGAAACCGTCCGCCCTGACCGGCAATGACGGCAATCTTGGCGTCCCGGCCCCGATAACCTAACTGGTTAACGGCAATGCCGTTTTGCTGCACGTACTCCATGTTCATCTGCTCTGCACATCCCTTTCGATTGTCGTTTCATTCGAAACTTCCATGCTATAACAGTTCGCTGGGGCCTGCCATTTCCCTCTTACAGCCATCGAATTTGTCCTGTTCATGCAAGCAGGCCCTTCCTGCATGGAGGAAGGGCCTGCTGTTTGTATGGTTCCTTAGATTTCATTGCGTTTTTGTTTTTGCGATCGTCATTCAGCCGTCGACTGCAAAATATAGCCTTTTCCCCGGATGCTCTCAATGGCCAGAATATCCCTCGTCTTCTTGCGGACCCGGTAGATCAGCGCATTCAGCTCCTCCGAGCTCACATCGGGCACTTCGTCCGTCCCGTAGCTTCGCTCGGGCCAAACGTATGCCTTGAGCTGCTCCTTGGACACGAACTGTCCTTGGTGATTGACGAGCAGCTCCATGCACTTGTACTCTTTTTCCGAAAAAACGTACACGTCCTCGCCGCATACCAGCTCCTGCTTGAAAGGGTTCAGCTTAAGCCCGCCGGAGCCCTCAACCGCCGCTAGCTGCTTGATCAGCGGGGTAATGTCCATCGTCTCATCCATGCTGAGGATGGAGAAGGACAGCACGATCAGATCTCCCGCAAGCACGATGGTATCTCCATGCTGAAGGGGGATTTCATCATGGGGAGCCAGCCGTGCCTGATTAACGAAGGTGCCATGCTTGCTGTTCAGATCCTTGATGCTGAACTTCCCGTTTCGATGCAGCAGCGCCGCATGCCGCCGGGACACAAAAATATTGTCAAACGCGATATCCGGATCAAAATGCTGGCCCTTGCGGCCAAGCACCGTGATCGGTTTGGTCAAAGCTATAACGTCTCCGCGCTCGTAGGGATTTCCCCGCTCCACCATCAAAAAGGAGGATTTGTCCATCATGCTCCCTCCTGTTCCCATATACTCGCTCATTTGTATTTGTTAGTTCGTTATTATGCAATTGTTATGTTCCAGCCATTGAGTATGCGCCCAAAATCACTAAGATTTAATGAAGAAGGATATAAATAAAGAACTTCGTTTAGAGAAAGAGAAAAATATCAATCTACTATTGCATATTGTATACGATTTTGGGGGATTGGATCATGCGAAAACTAAAAAGATGGAAGAAAATCATGCTGTTTTTTGTTGTGTTGCTCGTGTTTTTGTTCGTTAACAATTCATCCCTGCTCACCAAAGACCGTGACGGCAAGCCGCTGCTGCTGGCGCATCGCGGGCTTGGGCAGACCTTCACGATGGAAGGCATTGAAGCCGACACGTGTACCGCCTCCCGCATCTATGTGCCGGAGCACGCTTACCTGGAGAATACCATTCCGTCCATGAAAGCCGCCTTCGAGGCAGGCGCCGATATTGTGGAACTGGATATCAAACCGACCAAAGACGGCCAGTTCGCCGTGTTCCATGACTGGACGCTGGAATGCCGCACCAACGTGGAGGGCTCGGTCAAGGATTATACCATGGACGAGCTGAAAAACATAGACATCGGGTACGGCTACACGGCCGACCAAGGAGCGACTTATCCTTTTCGGGGAAAGGGAGTCGGGCTGATTCCGTCGTTAGACGAGGTGTTGGAGGCGTTCCCGGACGGCGCGTTTCTGATCCATATCAAAAGCACGGACCCTGAAGAAGGAAAACAACTGGCCGATTATCTGTCCGGTCTGCCGGTGAAGCGTCTCAGCCAGCTGACCGTTTACGGGGATGACCAGCCGATCCGCACGTTAAAATCGCAGCTCCCCTCGCTGCGCGTCATGTCCATGGATACGCTCAAAAGCTGTCTCGTATCCTACGCCGGGGCCGGCTGGAGCGGCTACCTTCCATCGGTTTGCCGCAACACCCAGCTCCATATACCAGAGAAATATGCCCGTTATTTATGGGGATGGCCGGATAAATTCCTAAACCGGATGGACAGCATCAATACACGGGTCATCCTCGTGGCCGGGGAAGGCGGCTGGTCGGAGGGCTTTGACTCCGTAGCGGATTTGGAAAGGCTGCCGGACGATTACAGCGGCGGGATTTGGACGAACCGGGTCGACGTTATCGCCCCGGAACTGACCATAAGGAAAAAGGAATAAGTCGAAGCATCGCGTTCGTTTCGAATCTTGATATAGGCGGGTCGAAAGGCCTCATATACCGGAAGATCCGCCCTCTAAAAAGCCCCCTCTCGTTTACGGGGCTTTTTTTTATTTTCATAGGGTCAAAGGGCAAAGTTTTTAGGGTGTTTTTACCGATGACTATTAATAGGGTCTTTTATCCTAAATTCATGCTGCATTCATTGAAATATATAGGAGTTGATATTTTGGCCAGGGAAACAGAAAAAAAGGGAATGGCCTGGTTTAAGAATGCCCGCTCGAACCAGAACCAATCTGAGAAGAACAGTGCCGAACACCAGGAAATTGCCGTAACCGTCGAAGAAGAGCCGGCATATTCCGCGGAGCCTGAACTGCACGCCGCGGAGAGCAGCAAGCATCTTTTCTCCAAGGACAACCAGGACAAAATCGGCCTTGACGTCATCGTTTCGATCGAGAACATGCTGAAGGAGCGGCAATTGCTGTCCTATAAGAACAAGGGGCTGGAGGATCAGCTATTTACCGCCAACGAAACGATCAACCGGTATAAGCATGAACAGATCAAGCGCGATCAGCTGGTCCAGGAGAAGAACAAGGAAATTCGCGAGCTGGAGAACGTACTGACCAACAAACAGATGAGTTACGACCAGCTATTGGAGGATTACAAGGAATACCAGCTGACATCGAAGCTGGCGTACGAGAAGCTCTCCAACCAGCTGGAGACCGAAACCGCCAAGTACAACAAGCTCTACGAAGAGTCTAACAACACCCAATATCAGAGCATGCTCAAGATCAACGCGCTTGAAGAGAAGGTGCGCGAGCTGGAGATTGCAAACCAGAAGTATGCGGAGCAGTACCAGAACATTCTGGACGATAAAGCCAAATTGATGCAGACCATCAATGATTTTACCGAGAAGATGTCCTTCTCCTTCTCGCCAAAAGCATCGGCTCCCCACACACCATCGGAATAAGCATAATCACTGCATGAACATCTAGAGAAAGGAGGGCCGTCATGTCTGACTCCTATGGAAAAGTCATTGAGCTGCTGGCGATCGAGACGGATACCGAGGCTTTCGCTCTGCGAATCAAGCTATCCTTCTCGGAATCGGCGGAGCTGTTGTGGTTAACCGATCATGAAACCATAGCGAATATAGCGACCGTGTCGGAATTTAACGGGGTTCACAAATACCGATTATCTTTACATACAACATGGGATGCCATCCAACAGCAATACATAGGCTCCATTACCCGTACATATCGTGACCATGGCAAGCGATTCTCATTTGCTTGCTCCGTTCACTTCAGGAACGAATTAGAGGCGATCAAGGCTATCCGACATTTGGACGATGTATCTACCCTGTCCTTCCTGTCTGCGCCTCTATCCGAACCGGGTCAGGCCGAAGAGGTGCAGACCGATGGAAATCGAAACGCCACGCGCTCTGCAAGGAAGCGGCATCGTCTTCCGCTTAAGCTGGCAAGCGCAACCTTGATGAGCTTGATTTTTGTCGTATTGCTAAGTTCATTTAATTACTCGTACCCGAGTGACATCCGGCATGGAGCTGCAATAACAGCCGCAGCAGAGGTCGAAACGGTCATCCAATTGCTGGCCGAGAACCGGAATGCGATGATCGCCAAACCTGTAGCCGCCTCCGTGGAGAAGGAAGCGGCTCGCAAACAGAAGAAGGAGATCAAGACTTCGGCTGCCCTTCCACGGCTGGAGCTTAAGGATTTCATCTCCTACAGCATCCCTAAAGGGTATGTCGCCCTTACGTTCGATGACGGGCCATCCAAGCACTCCATGGATATCATGAACGTCTTGAAGAAACACGAAGTTGGCGGGACGTTCTTCTTTGTCGGCACCAATGTGAAAAAACATCCGGACTACGTTAAGGCCATCCATGCCAACGGGTACTCCGTGGGCAGCCACTCGATGACCCATAGCCAGATGCCAAGCCTTACTTATGAAGAACAAAAGGCGGAACTGACCCGGGCGGCCAATCTCATCGAGCATATTACCGATGAGAAGCTGGTGCTCTTCCGTCCGCCTTACGGTGCCTTTGATGACCGGACCGAGGCGTTAAGCCGCCAGCAAGGCAATAAAGTGGTGCTCTGGAACCGGGATCCCGAGGATTGGCTGACCCGCGACGAGGATAAAATCCTGGACTATGTCCAGCACATCGAAGCTTCCGGCTCCATTATACTTCTGCATGAATCCCAGGCGGTCGTGGATGCGTTACCAAAAATCATTAAGAGCCTGCAGGATCAAGGACTAACCATCGTCAGTCTGCAATAATCGCTATACGCTTATACAAGAAAGGCTGTACCTTTGATGATTTGGAGCTTCCAACATCAGGTACAGCCTTTTTTAGTGAAGTATAACCGTTCCTACAGCCAGGGGGCTATTTCACCGCCGCCAGTCTTCCTTGAAGGCTTTAACCTGTTGAATATCGAAATAGTATGGTCGAGGTGAACCTATGACAAACCGGCTTTCAACGCGCAAGAAAGCCATTCTTGCGATCATCGTCGTTCTTGCCCTTGCCGGCATCGTCCTCTTAGCCTGCTGGATCATCCAGGACAAGGAGAACGGGTCTGCACTCCTTGCGGTTCGAACGGAAGGATACCTCGTCGATTATCATGATTTTGCACGGGATGAATCCGCCGCCGCGTTAAGCCTGGTCTACGTTGACTTATCGGCACTGCGCGAAATGCATAATAACGGAATCCTACCCTCCCGGGATTATGAACGATATCAAAACCTGCTCGCTCATATGCCTTCGGACGGCGTTTTCTATCCCAAAACCTATCAGATCAGCTCCGGCAAATATGAGTACGACGCATCGGTCAATCTGATCGACCAATTGATCGTTGGCGTCCATCTCGCCGAGATGAATCATCCGCCGACAGATCTTATAGCGTTCCTGAAGGGAGAATTCCGCCAGCATCAGCGGCTGGCAGGCCGCTACACCCGTGAAAGCCGCAAACCGGACGCGGATTACGAGTCGCCTGCCGTTTACGGTCTGGCCATCATTCTGGCGCTGCAAACCAATGACCTCCCATGGGCGCAGCAGCTGCATGAACGCATGCTCCAATTCCGGGATCAGGATCCCGCTTATCCGGGGGGATACGTATTTGACGGGAATACGCATGCTTTTGATAACCTGTTTCCCTTGCTGGCCGAGACGCTGTTCGAGCAGTCCAAATGATGATTCTGCCAGCTTCTTTGGCATGGCTACAAGCTGTCGATCAGCATATACACACCGGTAAAGATCAAAATGATATAGGTAAAGATCTGGAACACACGCTGGTTGATGACGTTGAATAAACGCTGTCCGATAAACAGCCCGATGAATACCAGCGGCAGCGCGATTCCGCTCGATACCCAGACCGTCTTGGATGTTCCCGCCACAATCACCTGAATGATCAAACTCAGGGAGTAGATGAACAAATAGAAGGCCAGGGTCGTCCCTCTCAGTTTGGCCTTCTGCGTATCGGTGCCCGAAAAATATAACAGCAGGGGCGGACCCGGCATGCCGATGCTCGTCGTTAGAGAACCTGAGAGTCCTCCCACCGCCAAGTCCCTGCCGCGGCTTTGGTTTATTCTAAACTTCAGCATCAGCATGACGGTCAGGGCCAATATGATCAGACCGACGCCCAGCTTCAGATAGACGATATCGATGAGCGAAAAAACAACGATGCCCAGAGGGAGACCAGCCGCGCTTCCGATCACCAATCGTTTCAGGATGCCGTAGTCGATGTCCTTGCGGATTTTGGCAATCAGGGCAGCCGATATGACAAGCGATAGAATCAGATTAATCTGAATGGCCTCGGCGGGCCGGAACAACAACAGCAGAGACGGCGTAGCCAGGATGGAGAACCCAAAACCGGTACTGGTCTGGAGAATCGACGCCACGAATATAATAACCGCAAACAGTATGATATCCACGCTGCACCTGCTTTCTTCACCTATTCCGGGGAGCTCCTATTACGAAGCAAGCCCATCCTGTCATTGTACCATAAGGCCATCACGAGACTGCTCCTCATTTGTTGCCGCCATAGGCTGCAAAAGCCCTGGTTAGACGAGAAAAACCCTCCTTGATGGAGGGTTTTTGCTGCTGCTATTCATGATGGAACCGTGCTAACACATCTTAACTCTTTTTAACGAATTCCGATTTCAATTTCATGGCCCCGAATCCTTCGATTTTGCAATCGATATCGTGGTCGCCGTCGACCAAACGTATATTTTTCACTTTCGTGCCTATTTTTAATACGGATGAGCTGCCTTTTACTTTAAGATCTTTGATTACCGTTACGGAATCGCCGTCGGCCAATACATTTCCGTTCGCGTCTTTAATGACCCTCGCATCTTCATCATGCTCCGCTTGGGACCCCGGGGTCCATTCATGAGCGCACTCGGGGCAAATCAGGAGGTTCCCATCCTCATACGTATATTCTGAATTACATTTCGGGCAATTCGGCAGAGTAGACATCGTTACGTTTCTCCATTCTTTTTTACAATAACTATACCCTATATTCGAAACAGATGTCCGCTATATACTTCCACCCCTGAAAGATTAAGCCTTCCCGCAGACGCCGTAGAAGAACATATGAACCATTCCCTCCAGGAAGCCGTCCATATCATCGCTTTGCTGGGCCATGGCCAGAATCGATTCATATTGATTCATGAACAACTGGATAAACGCCAGGACATGTTCCGTCGATACATCCGGCGAAATTTCGCCGCTGTCCTTGCCCTCCTGAATAATCTGTATGGTGAGCGGAATGGCTTTGTTCCTGTACTGCTCTTCCATATAACGGGATAGCTCTTCATCATCGATCAACAACTCTTTGATCAAGCCGGGCGGAAAATCGTTGTAGGATTCCTTCTCCAGAAAAATAATGTGCTCGATCTTCTCCTTCAACGAATGGCCTTCGCTCATGTATTGCTCGAAATCCCGGATCGCCTGATCAAAATAGTTTCGGAAAACCTCGCGAAGCAGCTCCTCCTTGCTTCCGAAGTAATTATAAATCGTCACCTGGGATACCTTGGCCGCTTTGGATATATCCGCAATTCGAATCCGCTTAAGCTCCAAAGTTCGCAGCAAGTCCAAGGTGGTTCTCATAATCTTCTCTTTGATCAGGTTCGCTCTTTTCTCAAAACCGTTCATATCCCTTCATCCTAACTCCATAATTATAGTTATGTAATTCATGAAATATAATCATAAATAAATTTCATTAAATTGTTGACGAGACCCTAAGCCAGGTATATTATAACATATGAAATATTCGAGCCATAATATTTCATTTCTTCAATATCCGGAGGTGGCGGTATGTTAACCGTTCAGCATTTGACGAAGACATTCTCCAACGGAAGGGGGATCTTCGATGTATCGTTCTCGGTAAAGCCGGGCGAGGTTTTTGGTTTCTTGGGGCCCAACGGTGCCGGGAAGTCGACCACGATCCGGCATATTATGGGCTTTATGAAGCCGGACCATGGATACGTCAAGGTGAATGGGCTCGATACCTGGATGGCGCAGGGAAAATTCCAAGCCGATGTCGGGTATCTGCCCGGGGAAATCTCCTTCATCGAAGGGATGACGGGTAAGACCTTTCTGGATTTTATAGCGGATATGCAGGGAATCCGTGATGTTTCCAAACGGAATCAATTGATCGATCGCCTGCAGTTCGATGTGCATACCCCGATCCGCAAAATGTCCAAAGGCATGAAGCAAAAGGTCGGAATCGTGGCCGCCTTCATGCATGATCCGAAGGTCATCATTCTGGATGAACCCACTTCTGGACTCGATCCGCTGATGCAGAAGGTTTTTATCGAAATCGTTCTCGAGGAAAAAGCGCGCGGCACGACATTCCTGATGTCTTCCCACAGTTTTCAGGAAATCGAGCGAACCTGCGACCGGGCCGCCATTATCAAGGACGGGGTCATCATTGCCGTCAAGGACATCCATGAACTGCAGTCCATGCAACGGAAGCTGTTTGAGGTCCACTTCGTGCATTCAGGCGATGCCGAGGCTTTCCGGAGCTCCAGTCTGCTGATCGAATCCCATGAAGAGCTTCGAGTGAGGGTGGCCGTCCAAGGCAATTACGATCAATTTATCCAAGAAGTTGGAAAATACCCCGTGCGCAATATCGATGTCTTCACCCAGAACCTTGAGGATATTTTCATGAATTATTATGATCGGAAGGTGATATCGAAATGAATGTCGCCTTATATAAACAGATGATGAAAGTAAACATGAAGGGCATGATGAACTACGCGTTCGGTTCCGCATTCTATATTCTGCTCATGTTCTGGTTATATCCCAGCATCGCCAAAAACACCAAAGCCATTGACGACTTGGTTGCGTCGATGCCGGAGGGCGTCGGCAAAGCCTTCGGGCTCAACGGTTTTGGTACGGCTGAAGCGTTCATCTCCGGGGAATACTACGGATTGATTCTGGTGCTCATCCTGGCGATCGTCTGCGTGCAGCTTACAACCCAACTGATGGCCAAATTGGTTGACCAGGGCTCGATGGCCTATTTGCTGTCCTCCCCGACCACCAGAGGGAAAGTGGCACTCACGCAAGGTCTTGTGATGACAAGCGGTCTCTTTCTCATCTTGGCGGTTACAACGCTGGCCGGATTTGCCGGAAGCACTTGGCTGCTTGGCGATTCCTATGAATTCAATACAGCCCGCTTCATCCAAATGAATGCGGCGGCGTTCCTGCTCTTTTTTGCCATCTCCGGCATCTGCTTTCTCGTATCGTCGCTGTGCAATGACGAGAAGAAGGCACGGGGCATCTCCGGGTTGATCACGTTTGGGTTCTTCAGCCTGGATTTGATCAGTAAATTCAGCGAGAAGATCGATTGGATGAGAAATCTCACCCTCTTCTCCCTCTATCAACCTGGTGAAATTGTAAACGGGACCGGAGAGTTCGTGCTAACCTCCCTCGTGTTAGCAGCCATCGGACTGATCGCATTCGGCCTGGCCATCGCGTTATTTCGAAAACGTGATTTGCCGCTGTGATCTCAATAGAAGATCATGATATCAAAACGGAGGGCACCCAGAACCGGGTGTTCTCCGTTTTATGTATCCCTTCCATATCTATCCTATCCTAAGCCTTACCCCGTAATGATCGACTTGGCCTTCTCCAGCGCGGAGATGACCTTATCGCACCACGCATCAAACTCTGCGTCCTCCCGCTGATGTTCCGGGTGGGCTAAAATATAGTCCACGGTCTGCTTGATCCCTT
Organism: Paenibacillus sp. cl141a; assembly: GCF_900109305.1. NCBI lineage: Bacteria > Bacillati > Bacillota > Bacilli > Caryophanales > Paenibacillaceae > Paenibacillus > Paenibacillus sp. cl141a. The sequence goes on along the minus strand of NZ_FNZO01000003.1, from coordinate 159,942 downwards.
GATCGGCACGGATGGTTGCCACGAATTCAGGGACCAGCCGCTTCAGCTTGCTGTTATCGAACACCACCGTATTCGCTTTGTCTCCCAGTAACGACCCGCGGAAATCCTGCGTGCTGGTAGCATCCAGGAACTCGGAAGAGACATGCACCGCATTCAGCTGTACGCCAAGGGCATCTGCAATGATTTCATAAATTTGATTCCAGGTGAGCGACTCGTCAGAGGTAATATGCACCGACTCCCCGATGGCATGGATATTGCCCATCAGGCCGATGAAGCCTTTTGCAAAATCGCGGTTATGCGTCAGGGTCCACAGCGATGTCCCGTCTCCATGAATAAGGACCGGTTTATTCTCCAGCATGCGCTTCACGACCTGCCAGCTTCCCTGGCTGCCATGCACGCCGAGCGGAATGGACCGCTCATCGTACGTATGGCTTGGCCTTACAATGGTCACCGGGAAGCCATGCTCCCGATACTGCTTCATCAGATAATCCTCGCAGGCTATTTTGTTTCGGGAATACGCCCAGTATGGATTGGATAAAGGCGTCCCTTCCGTAATGCGATAATCGGATAGGGGTGTTTGATAGGCTGAAGCCGAGCTGATAAAGATGAACTGTTTGGTTTTTCCTGCAAATAGGCGGTAATCCCTCTCCAAATGGGCCGGCTCGAATGCAATAAAGTCAGCTACAGCATCAAAATCGAGATGCTCAATCAGTTTCGCTACTTGGTCTTCGTCATGAATATCGGCTTGCAAAATATGTGCGCCCTCGGGCAACGTGTCGTTTCGGTTCCCTCGATTGAGCAAGTATAACTCGCAACCTTGTTCCAGCAGCTGCTTCGTAATCGCCGTGCTGATCGTTCCGGTTCCTCCAATAAACAACGCTTTCATAAACTGCACCTCCGGTAGCAATAATGAGAAGACTGACTGCAACTTGACCTTCTATCCTTTACGATAGCATGGGCACGGGTGCATTACAATTTCCAAAAAGGGTTGAACCTCACAGGACTTTGAGCAGAGGGTAGAGCAGGAAGCATTATAGAGGTAGAGGTCGTGCGCGAACCGGCATGAGGCTAACATGCTGTTTTGTAACGCGCAGAAAGACTCCCGTATGCTTGCGGCAAGCGGGAGTCTTTTGGTTTCTAATAATGTCGCATGATTAGGTTATTTCACCCACTTATGCAGCAGAGGCCCTTCCTCTCCAAAGACAGGATCCGTATCCGGAACAGGCACGCTTTGGATTTCGTTGATCGCCTGGGCCCGATCCGTCGGGTTCCGCTCCCTCATGTTCGGCGTATTCCCTTCGGGATAGGCACCGATCACTTCGAAGTCGGGCGTACTGGTAAGCTTCATATGTGCAGTACCCGCCGGCAAGACGATCACGTCACCTGTAGCAAGCTCCAGCCGCTCCCCTGCATCCCCGCCCACAAGGACGGTCGCGCTTCCGGACCGCACGCCAAGGACTTCGTGCGTATTGCTGTGATAATGATGGTAATCGTATACGCCGCCTGACCAGCTGCCGCTCCAGTGATGCCGGTTAAAGGCTGCCTCCAACCCGCTCGGGTCATCCGCGAATACCCCATTGTACACAATGACGGGCAGGTCGGGATTGTTGGGAACCTCTCCATCATCATTCACGAAAAATGATCTGACATGTACTTCCACGGTCATCCGCTCCTTTCGACTCATTGTTCACTCGTGTACCAGTACCCGGGCCGAGCGTGTCTCAAACAATCTTCATGCAAGAAAATTTCCATATCCCCCGCCATAAATAGAAAGGAATCGACCCAGATTCTCTGTATTGTATTCACTAGTTCTTTAGTCCGGAAAAAATGATTGCCAACCCAGAACCTGGAACTATATTATAGAATCACGAATCCAGCGAAAGAGCCGGATTACGGTATACATCAAAACAAGGGGGAACATGCTTGAAACACAAATTAATCGTAAAAGTGATGACCACAGCAGCATTGCTGAGTGCTTGCGCCTTCCCTGCGCACGCAGCTCCGGCATCGCTTACGGACATCTCCAATTCTTATGCAAAGGATGCTATCCTGGAGCTTGTCGACAAAGGAATCATCAATGGGAAAGGCAATGGCACGTTTGATCCTACCGGTAAGATTTACAGGCAGGACTTCGCCATTATCTTGGCCAAGGCTTTGTCTCTGGACGTAACATCGGCGCCTCCGTCACCAACATTCAGCGACATACCCGCCACTCATTATTCTTACACATTTGTGGAGGCAGCCGTCAAAGCCGGCTTAATCAAAGGCCAGGGCAATGGGGAATTTGGCTTAGGAGAGAACCTGTCACGACAGGATATGGCCGTCCTGTTTATCCGGGCTCTCGGAATAGATGCAAGCGGAAAGGCTGCCGAACTGGGTAATTTGAATTTCAGGGATGCAGCCTCAATCTCAAACTATGCGAAGGATGCTGTTGCTGCAGCCGTTGAGCTGAAGCTGCTCAGTGGCCTAACGGACGGCTCGTTTAATCCTGCCGGCAGTGCGGACAGGCAATCGGTAGCCTTAGTAGCAAGCCGCTTCCTAAAAGCCAAGGACGAGCTCCCTCAAATTCCCGATACGACAACGGAACCAGGCAATCCAACACCTCCTCCAGCCACTGAAAAGCCTGTGCCACCGCCTTCTACCAATAACAATTCTGGCGGCGGCGGTGCTACCGCTCCAAGCAATCCCGGCACACCCAGCGAATCCGATACGATACCACCTACGGTGACCATGGTTTCAACCTCTCCGGTCATGGCTGATCTACACGTTATCGTCAGAAGCACCGAATCAGGCATCGTGTATCTTGTTCCCGCTTCAAAGACAGCCACTACCAAAGCCCAACTGGAATCGTTGGTGGCCGAGAAGCTCGCTAACAAGGCAATCGTAGCCTCCGCCAATGCGGAAACCGCCATCACAACAACCCATTTGGCCTTGGGCGACTATAAAGTCTATGCAGTGGATTCTTCAGGCAACGTATCTGCGGCTACCTCCACGATCGTGCTGCAGGCACGGGTGATGGAACAGCCTACCCTTTATTTTTCCGATCAGCGCACCCTTGTATTTGCCTATAACGAGAACTTGAATCCTCAGTTTGTTCCTGGTGTTGAGGACTTTTCCGTTTATACCGAGGATGGAACTCTAAAATTCCCGAAAGCCATAGAACATGTACGCATCATCGAGAATAAAGTGGAGATCGTGCTTGCTGAGACGTTGCAGCTCGGGAGATCCATAAAGGCAGCGTTTAACCCTCTTGATTCCGGTGCTTCAGTCCGCAGCCTCACGGGAAAAATTTCTCCTGTTGTAGGCCCCGCATCCGTTACCTATTTGCCGGACAACGTAAAGGAAATGCTGGACGATCTGATTGCGGAAGCCAACGCATTGATGGAAAGCGCCGAGATCGGAAACACGTTGGGCAAATATCCGCAAGAGGCGGTCGAAAGCCTTAACGGGGTGATTCAACTCGCATTATCCGCAGCTGAGAATCCGGATGCAACACCCCAGACTCTCGCAGAAGGTTATAACAGTCTGTCTTCCTTTATGGGAGTTTTCCGGAACCTTCAGGTTAAGCCGTTAACGATATCGCTCGCCCAAGACGCATCCTTTGTTCTGAACACCAAAACACAAGGCAGCCCTACCGTCGTTTCTGATTATACAAGCATGGATGATACCTATAATAAACGGAGCATCAAGAAACTGATCCAGATCAAACGTGACGGAAGCAACGCACAGATCGAGTATCAATACAACCAAGGCAAACCAGAAATGAGCATACTTCAGGATTATGAAGTTATCGGCCATATCGAGATCGAGTCCTCGGATCCATCCCTTGTACTGGTATCGGGCGAGTCTCAAAACGGAATAACAGTTAAACCGATCTTTGGCGCTCAGGAGAACTCCACGGCATCGCTTCGCTTTAAAGTCATCGAGAGCGGCAAGGAAACGGGCAGCGTTGAATTGCCTGTCACTTTCGACTTTACGCCGCCGACTGTGACCCAAGCCACCTATGACAGCAGTCAGGGAACATTCACCCTAATGTCAAATGAACTTGTCTATTCATATTATGAAACGGTTCCTTTGTCGATCCTTGTTGACTACTCAGGGAATAATGATTTTAGCAGCAACTCAAGTGATATTTTCCCATTAATCCTTGGGGAGGATTTCATGTACAACATCATGAACGACAGAAGCGGAATAAGCATATCCCTTACCCCTAAAGGAATAGCGAAACTGTCCACTCAGCTTCCAGGAGGAGCGTTCCGACTTACCATCAATGGGATGAGCGATTTTGCAATGAATTGGCAAATGCGGATCGAATACGTTCCTGCTCGATAATTGCGATGAAAACATCCATAGAGGTTCGCGTTTACCAGGGTTCATTGCCTTCAGAGTTCAGCTCGTTGGTCCCCCCTGAGCTGCGGGATTATCTGCGCGTACTGCCGCCGAACTGCAGCGCATTAGGAGCGATCGGCGGAGGCATGCCGCTTGGAATTGCGATTGCAAAGCGGAACGTAGCGGAATTGTCAGCCAGCCTGCAAGCACTTGTCATAACCGAACGCTGCCGACGGCAGGGAATTGGGCGCCAGCTGTACGGCATGCTCGAGTCGCTGCTGCGGCAGCAAGGGATACGTAGGATCAGGATCGAATACCTGGGTTCCAGCCATGTCCCTTCGTTGGAAGCTTCGTTTCATCAGTCATGCGGATTTCCCGAGCCTGTACCCGGTATCCATATATGGAACGGTTCCTTTGACATCCTGAAAGAACTGCCGCGGGTCCAGTCTCTGAAGCTGCCCGGCGATTACCTCGTTATTCCGTTTCACGAGCTTACGGGCAAGGAACGAGTGGAGATTGCCAGAGGAAACGGCGACTGGTATCCGCCCATCCTGGATCCTTTTGCCGAAGAAGAATTGATCGACCGGCAGCGGAGCCTGGCATTGCGGTATCGGGACGCGATCATAGGCTGGATGATATTGGAGCCATTCCATGCACAAGCCTTGCTCTTTAAAACGATGTTTGTGAGGCAGTCCCATCAACGAACAGGGCGCGGAATTGCGCTTCTGGCCGAGGCTAGCCGGCGAATTGTACGCGAAGGGCAATACAAAGATTGGATATTCTTCGTCGAAGCGGACAATGCGGCCATGGTCCGCTTCATGCAGCGGCGGATCCATCATCCGAATGTTCAAAAGGAGATACTATGGAGAACGGTCAAAACACTTTGACCGTTCTCTTGTTGTATTCGGACATCCGTAGCCTGACATGTCATCCTACCCGCTGCTCTAACGCCTGTTTCAACCGATTCAGCTGTCGAACATGATGACGATAATGCATTTCGATGAGCAAAAACCACTCTTGGGCATGCAATCCTCCGAACCTCGGATGGGGGACGGTATGCTGCAAGGATGCCTCACCAAGCTTCGGTTCGGTTTCTTTCACCCGATGGAGGACGACGTTCAAGCCTTGAATCAGCTGCTCCTTGTCTGTGGGCTGTTCCGGCGTGTAGTGCGGAGAAGGCGGAACCTGAATGCGGATGGGCGGAAAACTGCCCTGTTCGAATATCGCCGCTCCCACTTCCGTTTTTCCCGCCGGGGATGCTGCCGCATCTCCATTCATGTTCAAGCACTGGTCGATGTTGCGCAGATGCATATACAGTGCGGATTGAATCAAGTGCTGGTACATTTGCCCGATCGACCACTCGTCCTCCGCCGGCTTATATCTTAATTGCTCCACGCTGAATCCATCCAGCTCCAGCACATAAGCCTTCACCGTCTCTTCCAAGCGCTGCAATGCTTCCTTTGTATTCATATCAACAACTCCTTCATCGTCTTTGTACCGAATATACAAAAACGCTACTGACAACGTCATGTCAGTAGCGTTTAAACATCTTCTTCGCTTCGTCGCGTATTCGGTCTCGGAAGGATTGCGGTTCAAGCACAACGACATCCGATCCCCAGCCGAGCACCCAATGCAGGATCTCCTCCGGACGACGGACGCGAAAGCTCACAAGCAGTCCATCCTCGCATTCCTCTAAAGTCTCTATGTAATAGTTGCCGGTTTCCTTAACTCGATCCGCGATGCCATGACTTGCCAGAACCCGCACCAGCAGATTGCGGTCATCCCGTGGCCGATAATTCTCCAAATGAAAATCCGGCGGCATCTCAAAGCGCTCCTCAAGGATCGTCAGGTCCTTCATGCGGGACAACCGAAAATGACGAATGCCTTGCCGGAGGTCGCACCAGGCAATCAATGTCCATGAGCCTTGAAGAAAGGCCAGGCCATAAGGGGCCGCCGAGCGAAAGCTCTTTCGGTTGCCTTTGGAATCCGGCATGTTCTTCACGTAATGGAATTCTAGCTTCCGTTCCTCAAGTATGGCCCTACGAACCAATTCCAGATAATCCCTATCTTCTCCTAAAGCTGCCTTGCCGCCGGGAGCAAGGAGCCGCATGGTCTTTCGAACCCGGGCAGCGTCTGCGCGGACACCGTCCGGCAGAATGGACTCTATCTTCTTGCGGGAAGCCCTAGCCTTCTCGCCATAGTCTGCGTCAAAGCGCTGCTCGACGAAATCCGTTCCTACGAGCAGCGCCACGGCTTCCTCCGCCGTGAACATGATGGGCGGCAGGAAGTACCCCTCCATTAACGAGTATCCTTGCCCGGGGGCTCCGATCACGGGTACGCCTGCTTCGCTAAGAGCCTGAATATCCCGGTAAATGGTCCGGACGCTCGTTTCGAATAGGAGTGCCAAATCTTCGGCCCGCATAACCTTGCGCTGCTGCAGCTCAAGCAGGATGGCCAGTAATCGATCGGTTTTGTTCATTCTGTGTTTACCTCCGAAAGGATTTAAACCTCTCCCCAGTACACCTTCGTCTCGTAGTCAAAAAACACGCAGCCATCCTGCTCATTCCGTTCATAGATGGTTTGAAGCTCCTTCATCATCGGCTCGTAGTTCGGATGCCCGGGCAGGGGAGCATAAGAAGACGAGTGAAGGCGGCCGCATAAGCCTTCATAATCGAATATCTGCCGATTGAAGAATTTCGCCTCCTTCATATCTCCAGACCGGAAAAAGGCCGCCAGCGTTTCATGCCCATATTCTTCTGATCCACTTCTTTATAGTCAATGCCATAGGTAAGGAGCAATTGCTCATATGCCTCCAGGAACGGCGTTCCCTCCGTGAGCCTGGAATTCCATATCAGGGCAACCTTCCCGCCCGGCTTCAGGATCCGCCGAAACTCCGACTGGGCGGCATGACGGTCAAACCAGTGAAAAGCCTGGGCGCTCACGATATGATCCACCGATAGATCGGGCAGCCCCGTCTTTTCGGCCGAACCCGAAACCATGCGGAAGCCGGGCTCGCCGCCAAGGTCCGACTCGGCGGCTTCCCGCATCGCCTGATTGGGCTCCACGGCGGTCACATGATTCCCCCGTTTCAGCAGCAGCTTCGTGAATATCCCCGTCCCTGCGCCGATATCGGCGATCTCGCCATCCAGTCCCACCGTGTCATACAGATAATCCATGACCTCCTGCGGATAACTCGGGCGATACTTCGTGTACGAATCCACGCGATTCGAAAACCGTTCCTTGCTGTTCATCCTAAACCACGCTCCCATCCAAGATATAAGCGAATCCTGACTACGTCAGTCTATCGTTTCATTAGATGAAACTTTGTTTCGTTTTCGCAACTCCATTTTATAGCAAATGCTGTTTAATCTCCAGTACTTGCTGCTGGCGGGGTTCCCGCCCTTCTTCATAACGGGAACTGCAAAAAGCCCGGCCTCATCTGGATGAAGACTAAGCGGGCTTTTCCTTATTTCGTGGTCATTCGGATGGAACAAGCTGAATGTATTGGCAACCGTCCGCCGTACAGCTTGGCCATGCGCCGGATGCTCGACAATGCTTTGTGAAGTTCAAGGCTCATACTCGCTCAGCTTCCCTTGATATATCAACTGCAGGCGCTCGCTTTGGCGAAAATCGTCCGGCGTCACCAAGGCAGGCAGCTTATCCCATAACCTTACTCCGGAACGCTGCAGAATCTCGGCCACGAATTGCGAACAGAAGTAGGAATTGCTGAATTCGATCGGTTCCTTCAGGGCAATGCCCAGTACGCCCAATATGTTATAGAAATACTTTTTATCCTTTCGGATAAAAGCCTGCAGAACCCGCTTCATCTTCGCGATGTCGCGTTCGGATACCTGAAGCTCATAGATCACGCAGGTCGTGTTGGGGTACTTGCTGAACGTTCCCGTCTTCAAATCCTCCTTCACGAACCCGCCGTTCAGGGGATTGTTCGGATTCTTCCTCCCGAAACTATATAACTCCGACAGCTCCCGGTTAAAGGAGATCGAAGCATGATTATAAGGCGCTCTCGTATAGCCCTGAATGACTTTCGTAAAGAGCGTTCCGGTATTGGTAAGCAATATAAAGACCGATTGATCGTCTACCATTTACGAAATTTCCCCTTACCCGTATTGAATTATTCCTTCATAATAACATATGATTCTTTTAGTAGAACAAGAATCGTACCCCGTGACAAGTTGGTGATGACAGGCATATGGAAAGCTCGCTTTTAACCTTGATCCTTATATTCTCCGTCTTATCGATCATCCAGCTCCTGTATTACGTGATGAGTAAGACGCAACCGAATATCGACTATACCGAAGTAGGATTTCGCATCAAAACCTGGTGGGGCATGCTCGTCATCTTCTGTTTGGCGACCCTTTTAAATCCCGTCGTATCCCTGTTATCCCTTATGGTGCTGACCTTCTTTACGCTCAAAGAATATTTCTCGATGATCAAAACCCGGAAGGCCGACCGCCGTTTATTTTTGTGGGCTTATCTAACCATACCCGTCCAATTCTATTGGATCTATATCGAATGGTACGGGATGTTTATCGTGTTCATTCCAATCTATGTCTTCTTGGTGCTGCCGCTTCCGCGGTTGATCAACAAGGGCACCGTCGGATTTATGCGCAGCGTCAGCTCGACCCAGTGGGGACTCATGCTTATGGTATTCGGTCTCAGCCACCTGGCCTATTTTCAATTTGCCACGCCCCAGTATGGAGCTGGGCTCGTGCTGTTTCTCGTCGTCTTAACGCAGCTGAACGATGTGGTGCACACGATCGCTTCCCTCTATTTCGGTAAACGGAGAATCGTACCGACATCGAACCCGAATCTCACTTGGGAAGGCTTTGCGTGCGCATTTCTCGTTACCACCGGATGCTCCTATCTCATTTATCCCTATCTGACGCCGCTTAGCCCGACCTTCGGACTCTTATCCGGCATGCTGATCAGCCTCGCCGGTTTCTTCGGCAGCTTGACGGTTTCCGTGCTGAAGCGCGATTTATTAATCGGGGATGACGGACGATTCGATGCTTTGAAGAAAAGTTACCTGAGCCGCGTCGACAGCCTGACGTATACCTCGCCGATCTTTTTTCATTTCATCCGTTACTTTTACGATTTTATGTAGTTTCGGCTCTCACGCAAAAAACAGGTTAACAAGGTTCGGGGGCGTGAACCTCTATAAGCCATAACCATGCGAGCTTAGGCTCAACTTGGTTATGGCTTTTTTCATGAATACAATGTATTAAGGCGAATAACCTCATTCATGACATAAACTCCTCTATGCTCTTCCTTCTTTCTCTCCATTCTAAGGGACCCTATGTAAATATCAAGTCATTTTACCGAAGGTTTGTCGATTTAAGACGAGTTGTGCCGAAGTTAGACGAAATGGTGAACCGGCTTCTTGGACATAGATGCTTACTCGCTTTAGCCGCCTAAAATATAGAAAGACGAACCTATACAGAGACTGTTCTCGAAAAGCCTCTATGTATTCGTTTTCTTGATCCATGAAGCGGGTTTACATTTGTAGGACGATTGCGATAGTTTATTACATAAGATGTCATTTGTATTTATATGGAATTAGAGGTTATAAATGTATGATTTTATCCCTCTATGCCCGATTTTATCCCTTGACATCGAATGGACAGAAAAAGCGCTCGCCTAATCCGCAACTCATAGAGCAGGCCCAAGGCGCACCATACTGGTCTTCATTACAAAAAGACAGAGAAAGAGAGGAGTGAGGAGTTTGCAGTACTTTTTTTATGGATTAGCCGGCGTGTTTCTCGTGTTTCAGGCCCTCTACACATTCATACCCCTGCTATGCAGCAAGGTGAAGAAACTGAATTCCGATCTTGCCGAAAAATCAATCACGGTGCTCGTCCCCGCTTACAACGAAGAACTGACGATCCGAAATTGCATCGATGCCATGGCGGGCTTGCACTACAGCAACTATGAGATCATGATCATCAACGACGGCTCCAAGGACGGAACCTTATCCGCCCTAGACGGGCTCCTGGATTTGGAGCCGAGTGCCCGGACGGCCGACAGCAAGCTGAACTATAAGCCAATAAAAGGATTCTATCGTTCCAATCGGTACCGCCATATTTACGTTATCGATAAGATGAATGGCGGGAAAGCCGACTCGCTGAATGCTGGCATCGATTACGCCGTCTCCGACATCGTCATCACCCTGGATGCGGACAGCATGCTGGAAGCCGACTCGCTCAAGTATGTGAATCAATATTTTCACGATGACGATATCATTGCGCTGGGCGGTACGGTCAAAATCGTGCAGGGTGCCGTCCGGGACAGGAACGGTGCCGTCGTCGAAAAATTCCGCGGAAAAGGGCTCATCAAAAGCCAGATCATCAATTATACGCACGGCTTCTACGTCCGCAAGCTCACGCAATCATATTTTAATTCGATTGTAGTGATTTCAGGCGCCTTTGGCGCCTTCTATAAAGACGTCCTCGTTCATGTCGACGGCTTCCGCAGCACGGTGGGCGAGGATATCGACATTACGCTCAAAATTCACGAGTACATCAAAGCCAATCAATTGAAGAAAAAACTCGTCTACGCCCCGGAAGCGGTATGCTACACCGAGTGTCCGGAGAATCTTCCGAACTTCTATAAACAGCGCATTCGCTGGCAGAAGGCCTTCATTGACTGCATCCTAATCTATTGGTCCAGGCTGTCCCGGAAGTTCAGCGTCAGCGTGAGCCTGTTCTTTGCGATTGACGGATTTATGCTGGGGACGCTCTCGGCGTTTACCACGATATTTTATCTGGGGCAGACGCTGGTTGTGGGCGGGAACCTGTGGCATGCCATTATCTTTCTGCTGATGAGCGTGGTGATGAATGCCGCGCAGATCGTCATCTCCCTGTACTTATGCCGTAAATATGGCAGCACCTATGCGTTTAGCGATTACGTGAGGATGTTCCTGTTCAGCCAAGCGGAGCTGCTAACCTATCGGAATTTGCTGCTGTACATCAATATTGCGGGCACGTTCAAATATTTTGACAATGATGAGGGCTGGGGATTCGTGGAGCGCAAAGGCGTGGCCGCCATCAGCCAGAACATTGCCGCTGGATCGAACTAAATTATAGTACAAGGAGGCTGTCGAAACCGCATGGTTCCCAACAAACGAATTGTCTATGTCGATATTCTAAGAATTCTATCTATCGTAGCCGTCATTATCCTGCACTACACGGCGGAGGTGCTGACCAGCACGAATGATTTCCACTCCTCCTCATGGTGGATCAGCAACGGATTTAACTCCATCTCCCGCTTTGCCGTGCCGGTCTTCTTCATGATCAGCGGAGCGATGATTCTGCGGACAAAGATTACATCCTACCGTGAGTTCTATGCGAAGCGCGTCGTGCCGCTGCTCATCCCCCTCCTGACCTGGTCGCTCATCTACGGCTTGTACAATCAATACTATCTGATGCGAAGCAAGCTGAGTGCATACGAGTTCGTTATCGACTTCGGCTACCGGCTGCTGACCGACCGAAATTACGTCCATCTCTGGTTCCTGTACGCTATTATTGCCATCTATATGACGGTGCCGCTGATCAGCAAATTCATCCAATCGTGCAGCGAGAAGGATATGCGGTATTACCTGCTGCTCTGGTTCATCGTCAGCATCGCCTATCGTTTCATCTCGGATGCCGTCTTCCGCGCAACGGATCAATGCATCAACATTCCGATCATGAACATCCCGTTCTTCATGGGATTTCTGGGTTATTTCATCCTGGGGTACTATCTCTTACATTTCGAGCTGCCGATTAGAGCCAAAAACATCCTGTACAATCTGGGCATCGTCTCGTTTTTTATCACGCCGGTTGCCACCTACTTCGTATCGCTGCGCAGCGGCGTACTGGATGAGATGTTCTATGGCAATTACTCCATCACCACGTTCTTCATGGCTGTCGGGTTGTTTATCTTCTTCAAGGAGGAGGAAGCCCGAATCAGCGATAAAGTGAATCATAAAATCCAGAAATTGATCAGCTCACTCTCCCGGGCCAGCTTCAGCATCTACCTGATTCACCTGCTGGTTGAAATGATGTTATCCGGCCGAACCGAAATCGAGGCCACGTTCCTGGAAGCCTCCCTTAGTCTGATCGTGAATATCACCATTATCTTCGCCATCAGCTATATCACCGTCAAGGTGTTAAACCTAAGCAAAACGGCAACCTACATTCTATTTGGCGGGCGGGGTTAAATGACGATGAGAATAACGATATATACGAAAATATTCATTGTGGTGCTGCTTGCAGGCATGGGTCTTTACTTCTATCAGATCTCCGCGGCGGCGGACCGGAAAATCACGGCGGTCTACGTGGAGGCTTGACAGGATTACCGAAACATCAAGCTATCGGAGAAAGGCGTGGACATTGCGTTTATCGCTTTTGCGAAGATCAAGGGAACGGAGCTCTACTTCCATGAAGACAGCACGACCAACAACCAAATCAAAGAAAACATCAAGCAGTTGAAGGCGGCGAATCCGAAGACCCAAATGGTGCTGGCTGTAGGCGGCTACGGAGCCGACGGCTTCTCGGACGCTGCGCTGGACGGCAACCGGTACCTCTTCACCGAGAGCATCATCAACCTGGTCAAGGAGCTGGACCTGGACGGCGTGGATATCGACTGGGAGTATCCGGCGTTCCATGCCTGGAACACGCAGAAGGCACGGCCGGAGGATACGAAGAATTTTACCAGTCTGATGAAGGAGCTGCGGGAAAAGCTGTACAGGCTGCCTCACAAGAACAAGAAGTATCTGCTGACCTTCGCTTCCGGAACGCAGGACTGGTACTTCCAGAACGTCGAGGTCAAAAAAGTGGAGAAATACGTGGATTTCATCAACGTCATGACCTACGACCTGACAGGCAAGTGGTCGGACACCACGGGCTTTAACTCCAATCTGTACGCGGACAGCCAGGGGAAATCCAAACACTCCGTTGACGGCATCATCTCCATGTACCTGGACCACGACATCGACAGCAGGAAGCTGCTGCTCGGCATCCCTGCCTACTCGTACGGCTGGAAGAACGTGAAGGAAAACAAGGAGGCCAAGAACGGCCTCTTTGCTCCCGGGACGCCCATCGACATCGACAAGGTAAATCTGCATTATAAGCAGATCGAGAAAGCCTACCTGAACAAAAATGGCTTCAAGCGCTACTATGACAGCAAAGCCAAGGCTGCCTACCTCTATGACGGCCATACCTTCATCAGTTACGAGGATCAGGAGGCCTTGGAGGAGAAGGTGAGCTACATCCAAAGCAAGAATCTCGCGGGTGCGATGGTTTGGCAGTATTCCCAGGATGCGGAGGATGGCATCGTGAAATATTTGAGCGAGCATTTGAATAAGCGTCAGCAAGCCGCCAAACGGTAACATGCGGTGCCTGCCTAAAGCGGAGCTGCACCCCGTCTTGGGGGAGCGGTAGTTCTGGTAGCAACCAACTCTATACGTGAAAAAAGCCGGTGATCCTCGGAGTCGAATGCGGATTATCGGCTTTTTATATGTAGGCAAGACTCCTGTGGTGCTTACCCCCGGCTGTATAGAGGGTAGGGCCTGCCGATTGACATCATTATCGTCTCTTCAGAATTCCCAAGTACTCGATCCATGGCCCCACGTCATGCCGGTAACGCTCGGCCAAAACCCGCACAATTTGAGACGTATGCGTTAAATCGTGAACCACCCACGTCGACAGCAGCTCACTTAACTTCACCACGCCGAATGCCGGGTGCAGACCCGTCCGTTCGAAATCCGGCGCCGAATCCATCAGAACCTCCAGTTTAGCCAGATTTTGATCACGGATGGCCTGGAACGCCTGCAGTTTTTGATCGATGGATTGCTCAGCCGCCTCATTCAAGTGGGCGTAACGGTCAAAGGGCGGAAACGGCTTGCCCTCCCCTTCCTGCAGCAAAAACTCCAGCCGCGGTATCCAGTTGGTCCGCTCAGCTTCGATAAGGTGCTCGATTACCTCCACGGCATTCCAGGTGCCTTCCCCTTCATGGCTCCTAAGCCATCCATCCGATAAACCGGATAACATGTGCTCCAAGGTGACGGGGGTTCGTTCCAGAATCTCAACGGCTTCCTTGATATCAAAATTCATGCTCCCTCAGCTCCCATCTGTTCCGTATTCACCATGCCACTTCTGATCACTTTCCACCCGTGATTCTAACAGCCTCTATGCGACTGTATCGATTAAAGTAAGGAACGTTGTCCTTCTTGATCCATCGAATCACGATATGGCAGAAGATAAAGAACCATAACAGACCTGTAAGGAAAACCACCCCAATTGCAAAAAGGTTGGCTAGAAGATCTTCTCCCATATGATTCGAAAATATCTCCGATAAGGCTGAGCAAAATAAAGGCAAATAGACAATGGCGTAACGTCGGCTCAAGCTTCCTAGCCAATTCCCCTTTTCCGGAAGTAATCTCATGCGAACGATCTTAGAGCCCACCGTATTTCCCTTCCAAATCACAGGGATAACGACCATCAACACAAAGAAAACAATGGCAAAGACGATCTCGTCAACAAATAATCCTCGACTCTTCAGCAGCCCGAATATAAAGCCGGTTATCACTCTGGAAATCATAATATTTAGAAGAATTTCCATTAGTTGGGATCATCCGAAGGTTGCTTTTCTCTGGTTGTGAAAGAAGTGGCTTTGCTCACTAAGGGTTTCCCGCGATGGTATTAACACCAAAAACATGGGGGCGAGTATAAAGCCAAGTACAGTCCCAACCGTATTCGTCATCAAATCATCTACATCAAATATACGATAGGGGCATTCAAAAAAGCCAAACAAAGCGGTTCGTTGGGTTATTTCAAAGAACAGCGAAACACCAAAGCCAATAAGAGCAGCATGAAACCATTTTACTTTACCCTTGAAAAAATACCTCAGAAACACACCTAAGGGAAACAAAAGCAAAACATTAAAAAAACATTTGATAAAAGGCCCGCGTTGTTAACAAATGGAGATAACTTGAAGGGTTCGTCCAATGAAATCCGCTTTCACGCTGAATATCCCGGATAAATTGAAAAGGACGATATTGAATGAGAATCGTACCGGGATCCATTGAAGCACAATTATTGCGAGCACTGGGGAGTGGAAAAATCACTAAAAAGAAAGCACTTAATCCATAAAAGATAAAACTTAAGATAAGTAATGTTCTCCAAAAGCTAAAGTACCCATGTTTACGATACTGATAAACGGCCCAAGGAATCGTCAGAAAGGACGCTAATAATAAACATACGGAGATCGCAATGAAAATAGGCAATACATAAGCTTGCATTTCATTCTCCCTTTCTTGAAGCAACTAGAGAAATAGCAAATGAAAAGATAAATAATCTTTAGTCTTTTATATAAGCATTTCCATAAGATTGATCTGGCAATACGTTATGATCCATTTCATCAAAGGGCACAGAGACGTAAAAGATCTGTGAAGGTGGATGACCCAAATACAATAAGGGCCGCTCCATGAATAAAAAATGAGATATTGACTTGGTGTTAACACCAAGTTGTACGATAACGTTGCACCCCGTTACGAGCTGCAGAAAAGAGGTGACCTCATGGGAGAAACATTCTCCATCAAACAAGTGTCTGAACGAACCGGATTGACCGAGGATGCCATTCGCTATTACGAAAAAATCGCGCTCCTTCCCTCTCCCAAAAGAAAGGATAACGGCCATCGTGTCTATCACATAGAGGATGCCGAAATTATGGAGTTGATCACATGCCTGAAGAAGACAGGAATGTCGCTGGAGGATATGAAAGCCTACGTGCATCTTCCCTTTAAAGAAAATATTCAATCCGTTCCGGAGCTGAATGCCATGCTCCAGAATTACCGTCAAAAAATTACCGGTCAGATTTCGGACCTGCAGCGCATTCTGCGGTTCATCGATGACAAGTTGAACCAAAATCAGTCCCTGCTTAATCCCGACAAGGCGGCCAGCAAAGAATCTGAAGTATAGGAGATTTACACATGACTGAGAAAAGAATGAATAACGTCGCCTTGATCACGGGCGCAAGCTCCGGCATTGGCTTGGAGCTAACCAAGCGATTGTTGTCCGAAGGCTGGCAAGTCCTCGCTTTGATCCGTTCTGCCTTTCCAACGGACGATGCACGGATTCAAGATGTACTGCGATTGCGGCAGCTCAGAACGTACAAGGCTGATTTGTCGGTTTTCACGGATCTCCAAGCCTCGCTGGATCAGATCAAGAAACACGAGGGTCATATTGACTTGCTGTTTAATAACGCAGGCGTCTCCTTCGGCGAATTATCTTACTCCCAACAAGGGCGCGAGATGCATTTTGAAGTAAACTCTATCGTCCCTTATATCATCTTGATGGAACTGAAGGAGCTTCTTGGGAGGGGCAGCTTCAAGACGGTAATCAATACGTCTTCGAATGCGTTGTTGTATCTCAAACAGTTCGATCACCGTACCTTGGCGTCCCCTGTCGGGTTCAAGAAGCTGATTGGGCCTTATGCTGCGAGCAAATTAGCCTTATCGTTGTGGACTCAGGAGATCGCCACTTCGATGCAGGCAGAGGGCATTACGATCCGAAGCGTCTGTCCGGGAGGGAATAAAACAACCATGACCAAAAACGCCGGGATGCCAAAATTCATGATCCCGATCCGTAACCTGTTCTTCTCCCTTCCCAGTGAAGGAGCTTCACGTCTGTATGAAGCAGCGCTAGGTCAATCCCGACAATCGACGGGGGCATTTCTCAACAAGGGTAAAGCAACGCCTTTGAAATTCTCAAGCCAAGGTGCAGAGCTGCTTAGCACGATCGAGCTAATCTATAAGCAGGAGTTTGCAGCCAAGTCTTAGAACCTATGCAGCGGAGAGTCCGTGATGTTTTCAGTCGATCCCAAGAAGGCTAGTTATCGAGCTGCCATTCCTCCATGAATCGTAGGGTGTTCCGCGCATGATATTCAGCCAAATTTGAAGCAAAGACCTGATCCGGAAATCCTCGGTGAAGAAGCTTCAAGCCGCCCGAGGTTAATGAGATATAGTGATGCAGACGGTAAAATAGCATCCGATTCGGATCAAGCCCGTTTTGTTGGAAATACCGATAATGCTTCCCGAATCGCAGCTCCAGAAATGTATGCTCATGCTCGATGTCGAAGAATTGCGCACCTTCAATATCAATGAGATAGGGCTCTAAACGGTCTGTGACCAGGACATGGTCGGGTCCCAACTCGCCGTGGATAAAGCCATATCGCTTGCGTGAATCTATTCTGGATTCCAGTTCATGCAGCACAGTGAGCAGTCTGTTGTGATTCTTCCGGATACTCTCGTTATGCAGGACGATGTAGGACAGCTGTTCCTTGGCATTTTCCAGCTGTACAAGATGGCATCGCTCCCGTTGGTTCCCGCTTTGATCGGGCTTTCCGTAACTCTGCCTGTGGTTTGCATGCATGCGTTCGATCATGCTGCCTATCCGTTCCAGGACCTCATCCCGGGCCCGTTGATCCGGATCTTGGAAGTAAGCTTCTGCCTTCTGTCCTTCAATACATTCAACAAGAGCATAGTCAAACGGGTAACGGTCCTGTCTCGTGTGAAGATCATATAGAGCAGGCGTAGAAATACCATGATTCCTTAACCATCGGTTATTGGTTTCGAACGAATGACCGCCAAAGGATCGTTCATGCACACGCTCGTTCGCTATTTCTTCCTGAAAATAATTCTTCGTCAAATCCCACACATACAGCACGCAGGCAAATCCATTGCGACAGTGAATTTTATAGACCACCTTTTGCGCTCCGCCATGCATCTTCGTTACATCCGCCACAATATATCCGGTACCCAAAACCTTCCCGACATACTCCTGTACATCTGTTTCATCGAGGTGACAAGTCCCACTCATGAAACCACGCCCCATTCCATTGTTTTTGCCGGCTCCCCCACTCTATGGCATTTCCGGGCAAAAATATAGACTATTTCTTTCGGCTCTGCTATGATGTTGAATTAGGTCTTGAATAAAACAGCCTTACGATTTATAGCCCTTGGACGCTTGGTCCAGGGGTTTTTTTGATGTGTTTTGTATATAAAAAAAGACCAAGCAAGGTCTTTCTTGCTCGGTCTTCTTAAGGGATCTCGCATTCGTTTCCCGTGGTACACGATGATCAACTATCCAGCCATCATCTTCGGGACGTTCCACGGGTGGCAAGCTCCCTTACGTGCCGCAGAAGGTTCGGTAAGGGCGGGAACGCTCGGGCACGATCGCATATTCCGCCTGTTCCGGGGAATGCGCGTATGGATTAGACAGAACGTTCAGCAGTTCTTTCATCACGCTGTAGTCCCCTTCGTTCTCCGCGGCTTCCAGCGCTTCCTCCACCCGATGGTTCCGCGGAATGACCGCAGGATTGCTGCTGCGCATCAGCTGATGGGATTGGTCCCTGGATTCCTGCTGGCGGCCAAGTCTTGCTTGCCAGCGCTCGTACCAGGAAGCTACTTCCGGCGTGCCGTTTAGAGGCGTGTCCTCCAGTCTGTCAAACGTTAACGCACGGAAGGTATTGGTATAGTCTGCCTGATGATTTTTCATCATCTTAAGCAGGTCTTCAATTAGAGATTCGTCCTCCTCCTCTTCATGGAAGATCCCCAGCTTGGCTCTCATGCCTGCAAGCCACTGCTCGTGATACAGATCGGTGAAGGACCCGATCGCACCCTCGGCCAGCTTGATTGCCTGCTCTTCCTCTTCATGGAGCAGCGGAAGCAAGGCTTCCGCCAATCTTGCGAGATTCCAAGCTGCAATATACGGTTGGTTGACATAGGCATAGCGGCCTTGAGAGTCGATGGAGCTGAATACCGTATTCGGGTCAAAGGCATCCATGAAGGCGCAAGGCCCATAATCTATCGTTTCGCCGCTGAGAGTCATATTATCGGTATTCATCACCCCGTGGATAAAACCGACAAGCTGCCATTTGGCGATCAGGACCGCCTGACGCTGGATGACCTCCCGAAGCAACACCAGATAACGGTTGGCACCGTCTCCAAGGTCTGCCTTCGGGTAATGCCGCTTTAGAGTGTAATCGGCCAGAGCCCGTAAATCCTCGGTTGTCCCCGCTCCCCTAACGTATTGAAACGTCCCCACCCTCACGTGACTTGCAGCCACGCGGGTCAGGATGGCGCCCGGCAAATCTCTTTCACGGGTGACAGGCTGGCCGGTCGCCACAACCGCCAGGCTGCGGGTAGTCGGAATGCCCAGCGCGTGCATGGCTTCGCTGATAATATACTCGCGCAGCATCGGACCCAGGGCAGCCCGGCCATCGCCTCCCCGGGAATACGGCGTCCGGCCCGAGCCCTTGAGCTGAATATCCATGCGATCCTTCTGCGGCGTGATTTGTTCACCCAACAGAATCGCACGGCCGTCGCCCAGCATCGTAAAATATCCGAATTGGTGCCCGGCATATGCCTGGGCGAGCGGCTCGGCCCCCTCGGGTATCTCGTTGCCAGCAAGCATTGCCGCTCCTTCCGCGCTTTGCAGGGCATCGGCGTCCAATCCCAACGATGCTGCCAGCGGTTCGTTTAGAACAATCAGCTCCGGCGAGCGCACAGGCGTGGGATCTTGCTTGGTAAAAAAAGATTCCGGCAATTTCGCGTAACTATTGTCAAAATTCCATCCTATATCGTTCAAAGCTTTCCGGTTGGTCATGGGATCTCCTTCTTCATGCAGTTTGATAATGACGGTATCTACCTATTATTTAAACACAAGTCGCTCTTTGTAGGGTTTACTGAAGGAAATTTATTATTCTGCTGGTTAATTGCTGCATTCATAAAAAAATCGCCATCGAGAATCCCTCGACAGCGATGTTTGGTTCAAACGCATCCTTAGTCCCGATTCGCCAGCTTCGCCAGCAACCGGATAATTTCGATGTACAGCCAGACGAGTGTTACCAGCAAACCAAACGAGCCGTACCACTCCATATACTTAGGTGCTCCGTGCTGAGCGCCCTCTTCGATAAAGTTAAAATCCAGCACGAAATTCAGTGCGGCGATGATGATGATCACAACGGAAATTCCGATACCGATCGGGGTGCTGTCATGCAGGTAAGGAACGGCTACGCCGAACAGGCCGAGAACCATGCTAAACAGGTAGACAAGCGCAATGCCGATCGTTGCCGCGATAATCCCCTTTTTGAAGCCTGGCGTGGCCCGGATCAAACCTGTCTTATACGCGAGCAGCATGCCCAGGAATATGCACATCGTCAGTAAAGCCGCCTGCAACGTGATGCCATAGTACAAATATTCGTAATGCGCGGATAATGCACCCAGGAAGAAGCCCTCCAGGATCGCATAGATCGGCGCCAGATACGGTGCTGCCTTCGGCACAAAGCTGATGATCAGCGCCAGGACAAAACCGCCGATCGCTCCGCCGATCATGAACGGGAATACCTCATACCCGTTAAAAAACATAACCCAAGAAATGACCGCTGCCCCGATCAGCAGCGCGAGCAGCATGAACGATTTGTTCACCGTCCCGCCAATCGTCATCGTTTCTTGATTGTTGTAATACCCACTCTTCTCGAAGGTATCTTCGTTGAGTGTCGGATTTCCACTGCGCCCTATCAAATAAATTGCCTCCCTAACTGTCTGTTTTATATCCATTTTAACATAGGTTGGAATATTTTAGGATACGCAAAATATTGCATTACGGACGAATCCAACCGAACTAGAAACTAGCTATGATGACGATAACGGTATGCAAAAAGAAAAAGCATCTCCTGCAGGGGATGCTTTTTTTGTTAGAAGCGAGATCATGGATCGTGAATTCGCCTTGCCTTACTCCAATCCATTAATGAAGGCCTCGAAGTTCGCGGCAAGACGGGTGATCTTGTAATCGCTGGCCTTGTCCACATGAATAACCTCCGGCTCCCCATCGTTCCCCGATGAACGGTAATCCAGCATCACGACCTCGGACGGGGACGGACAGTCGCAGATCACCACGCCAATCTCAGGATACCCGCCGTTCTCGATCATAAAGCGGCTGCCCAGGCTTCCGCACAAGGATTTTTTCTTGTCTCGTCCGATTCCCAGAATACCTGATATTTCAATAAAATCCTGTGCTCCATCCTCTATAGGGAATTTCCGGTTTCGGGGAATCCCCCCGTTATGTACTTTCATGGCTTGAATATAAGATGCCGGCAGCTTGAAGACCAGCGCTTCCTCCACGGATTCGATCAGCTCGTCTGTAGGCGGAGCAGAAACGTATTTATCGGCCTCAGGGGCGCCGTCATCCCAGAAATTCAGTACGTCAGGATCCGTATAAGACACGGCGGCACTGGACTTCTCTGCTGGCTTCGGAGCCGTTTTGTTCCGGATCCATTCCAGAAACTCCAGCGTATCCTCATCTCCAGGTTCTAAATGATCGGCCACTTCAAACGCTCTCCGAGCATCTTCGTATCGGTCCAAATAGTAATACGCGAGCCCAATGCGGTAATGCCACAGCGGATCGTCCTTGCCCTCTTCCTGAATGGACAGAAATTGCTCAACCGCCTCTTCGTAGCGTTCGAGATTGTTCAGCGCCCGGCCCAAATGGCTGATCAGCGCATAATCCCGCTCTTCTTCCGGGATCTCCGAAATCGCATCTACGATTTCTTCAAATTCGTCCTCTTCATGCCACTCTTCCAGCTGCTCCAAAAGCTCCTCATTCATCGTTCATGCCTCCCACTCTATTCATCCTTTCTGAAATTATACCATTCCAGCATAGCCCTCTCCAGCATGGAAGAGCCAGTAAAGATCGCAATAATTCAAATGAAATACTCCCATGCTTAGAAAAAAACAAAACACTGACATAAAGACGTCAGTCATCACCGCTCATAATAGCCATAAAACCATTCTTAATCGTGTTAGGAGGAGAATAAATGATGCACACAAACCAAACATTGCGGGGATTTGCGACCATCAGTTACTGGGCAGATGATATGGAAGCGGCAAAGGCTTGGTATTCCGACCTGCTGGGTATTACGCCATACTTCGAAAGGACAGGTCCCGACGGGAAACTGGCTTACGCCGAAAATTTCGGATTGGGGACTACCGGCACGAGCTTGGTCTCATCGATCGCCGGTTTGCCCCTGGTCAGCCGGCATCCGTCACCGATCCATTCGGCAACATACTTGGCATCATGTACAATGCTCATTACCTAGAGATACTGAATTCCAGAATCCAGGGGTAACCAGAAACATGCTTCTTCACTCTTCGATCCAGCAAAAAAGGGAGCAGCCTAAGCTGCTCCTAATCAAAACGGCATCCGCATGAACTTACACAACATAATCCGCCATAATATGCTCGATATCGAACGGGGTCACACCATGTTCCACCGAGAAGATCGTTTCCGCCTGTTCCGCATGATCTACAAACTCTCCTCTTGCCTTGGCATGCAGCATGAACAGATCATACAGATCGGGCTTCCGCAGGGCTGTCATGGCTTTGCCCATCAAGACCATCCCCTTCTGATTCCCCTCCACATTGTTGTAGTAGTGTGGATGTCTGGTTAGGGACAGATCGGTCCAGATGACCGTACGCTCCACCAGGTCCAGGATGACGGGAATAGCGATCTGCGTATCGGCGGCGACATCGATTTTATTAGCCACCGTCGAGGGCTCGAATATTTCACCCGAACCGGGTTTCTTCCGCATCATCCAGCCCACGAAGCACTCCGGCAGGTTGCAGTACGGTTGCTCTGTATACGAATGAAGAGTCGCCACAATATAACGTCCGCCGTATTGGACGATCGATGGAATATGCAGATCAATGAATTCGCATGCTCCTTGAGGAGCTGACACGATATCCCCGCTGTGCACGGCCCTGTAATGGGAAGACCGCAGATTCGTATAAGAAATATGCTCGACGTACTGCCAGTTGTCATCATACATGACGGCGGACAGGTCAATATCCACGCGGCCCGTAGGCTCACCGTTCACGCGTCCTTCCTTCCACCAGTTGAAGAAACGGATGGTATCCCCTTCCGTCATCGGCACGCGGCTTCCCCGAACCAACGTATGCAGGGCTTTGCTTGCCGATCTCTGCGAGAACGGCACATGATAGTCCTTCAATCGCTTATCGACATAGGCCTTCCCCAAGGGCGGCAGCGCGGCGAACCGCTGGACCAACGCCTGCTCGCATACCTGCATGATGTCTCGACATGCCGCTTCATCGATCTCAGGAAGCGTATGGGATACGGCAAAGGCTTTAGCCACATTTCCTTTCGGGAAAAAGACGCGCAGCTCTTGAGGTTCGCAGCGGCGGGCAAAATGATTCTTCACTTGCAGCAAGACAGGCGTCGATACTTGATTCGCCACCTCGCCAAACGCCAGAACGACATACTCCGTATGTTCGGTGGAGCGCAGCAACTGATCCAATCTGCGGGCAAATTCGCCCGGACGCTGCATCAACAAATCGATCAAGTTCCAGACCTGATCGTACTGAAATGCAAGCTCGACACTCCCGTTATAGGTGGTAAAGGGCTTGTGATTCCGCAAAATATCAAAAGCTTCCTCGCAGCGTCTATACCGGTGTTTATATTCGGAAGGATGGAGGATTTCGCCCAAACGAATCCAGCGACCCTTAAATCTGAGCATATCCTCCGTTATCGGATGGCAGCGTTCCAGCAACCCCAGTAGCAGCCGTCTCTCGCGCCGCTTAAATTTCCGAAACCGGGTGGCTTCCGCCAGACTGACATCTCCGCCTGACCAAGCCACCGCTAGACGAAGGACATCGGTCGCGGTTTTGAAATAACGCCCGATCCGCTCGACATCCCCCTTGTCATGCTTCATTAACGCAGCTGCCACGAATCCCGCATTCTCCTTGAACGGAATCTCGGGAGGGAGAATGACATCCAGTTCCTCGGGGTCGACAAGCTCAATAACGGCCTCTATATCCTGTTTATCCGTTGGGGAGATGGAGCCTTTAGCTTGGATCAGCTGTCGTATCATGGCATAGAAATCCGCCTTGCTTCCCAGATCAATGGTTTTCACGTTGACTTCATCCTGCAGCGGAGGTCTTTCCTCATGCTCATATACAGGCAGATCCCAAGTCAGATCATGATAGATGGCATTCAAGTACAGCTCCGCATCGTCCTCCTCCATCACCTGCACCGGAAACGCGGGATACATCGGCTCATAGTTTACATGTGCGCCTACCATCACCCGTAAATCGTCAATCAGCGGTTGATAAAGCGCTTCGAACTGCTCTTTGGATAAGGCTCGCACGGCGTGCAGCAATGGATACGAGAACGTATACCCAAGCTGCTCGATATTCTTCACGGCCGTCGCCAGATAAGCTTTTGGGATACGATCCGATTCATTCTCTGCATCAACCATCCATTTGTTCGCTCTTCGTAAATAAATCGAGTTCATCATATCAAGAGTCCAGGAAAGCCATATCCCTAATGTCATTGAAAGAATTATAGAAGGAAGGAATATGATAGCCTGGACGCCTCCTCTCTTGAATCAAACTCCCTCAGGAAAGCTGCGACCCTAGGTTCGCCAATTGAAATAGAAGGAAGGATCGCAATAGCCTGAAGGCCAAAGGTTGAAGTCCATGACCTCAAACCTTTGATGAACCCATCATCCCATACCTTGCAGTCGGCCAACAGGGCGAAAGTATTACGACTGTGGAAAATTAGGAATGATTTCACTCTTCTCATGATGAAAAAGCGACCGCCGCTGGTCGCGGCAATCGCTTCTCTGGTAAGTGTTATTTATTTTCATGGGACTAGAACAAAAAAAGCGAAACCCCTAGACTTATCTTTTTTGCTAAAATAAACTTAAAATGGAAGCCGTACGATTTTCGAATTCCCGATCATGATTGGAAAGCGAGGTGCAGCCATTGACGACCCTTATTGTGATCATCGTCATTTTCTCACTGATCACGCCGTCCTTCTTCATCGCGAAATTCACCAAGGAATTACGGGCGAACAACAACCGAAACGTGCAGCGCAAGACGATTCTCGCGAGCGGTACGCCCGCTCAAGCACAGATTAACTCGATCCGGCAAACGAATGTGCAGGTTGACGATCAACCTGAAGTGTTGCTGGACCTAAGCGTCACGAAACCGGATGGCGGGACGATCCATACCGTCGTAAGAACCGTTATCCCGATCATAAGCATCCCCACGTTCCAACGAGGCAATATCATCGAAGTAAGGCATATGACCATAGACAATGAGTTGAAATTCGAGGTCGTAGGCGCCTATATACCTTGACCCTGAATTCTCGATTACAGCTCTCCCTCAAGAAAACGGATGAGATACGATTCAGGCTGCGCAAGGAACTCAGTAAAGCTGCATAGATCGGCGTACGTCTGATGCTCCACATCATAACAGCCAATCAGGCCCTTTTTCTTCGGATTCCATACGAGCTGCAGATCGGAGTAATTGTCAATGTCGGGAGACAGGCGCAGAAGCTGCTGGCGCCCGACCTTCATCTCGATCGTGTCGGTCAATGCAAAGAAGTCGATATACCCGATTTCATATTCATTCTCCGGCAGCTCAAGCCGCAGCTGGTCTCCTGTCAGAAAACGGACCAATTCATCGGTCAATTTATACTTCTTCAGCGCATACTTCTTGTTCTCTAAGCTATGAAACTCGGCCGGCTCCAGCGATTTCAAGTAGTCGGCCAGGACCGTATCCTTATTGCTGACCGCAATCGTATACGGCCGCTCGCCGTCCTTTTCCGCCAACGTCACGTCAGCGCCGCGCTCAATCAGATGCTTGACCATGCGCTGATTCCCCATCCGCGTGGCCACGGTTAGCGGAGTCGCTTGATAAGGATAGACCATATCGGGCTGATTATAATTGATGTCCGCCCCATGATCGAGTAGATAATCGAGTGTCTTATAATCATGGTCGGACACGGCTTGGCGCAGCACCGCGCTGCCATGCAGCTTGAGATCCAATCCCAGCTCATGAATGAGCGGGATGTTTTTTTTGTTGCCGTAATAGGCCTGTTCATATGCGCCGGACCCGGTTTGATTGAGTTTGTCCAGCTCGGCGCCCTGCGCTGCGATATAACGAACGATATCTTCCTTGCCGTACCGCACCGCTCGCAAAAAAGCCGGATTATGATGTACATTCAGGTTAACGCCGTGCTCGACCAGCAGCTTCACCACATCCGCTCGCTGCGAGATCAGCGCCAGATCGAGCGGGCTTACCGTCGTATACTTGCTTAGTTCGATGCCCTCCTCGATATCCCAGCCTGCGGTTATTGCCTCCTGCAAAGCCGGAATGTTCCCTTGGTAGATGTGCATCGCAATCTCCGGCAGTTCCTCGAATTTGCCGATATCTTTCAGAACGATCATCGATATTCCTCCCAGCGTAAAACCTGTGTATGTATGCGGGGCTTTTCCTGCTGCGATGTTATCGGGATTAACGTCTGTAGGCTCATGGCCATTCATGTGGAGATACATATATTCCACTTCTTCCAGCGGCATTTGCAGCGTTCGGCTGATTTCATAGAGGCGATGTCTTGCGCCAATGTTATGATATCCTTTCGCACCCTTTCGACAGGAGCCATGCCTCTATATCGGCAAATGCCTGCCCTGCATCCTGTTCATAGAAGACGGCTACCTCTTGCTGATAAGCATAATTGAATCGTACATATCCGCCCAGTTCCCGGTAGAACAAGCTGCATGTGTATTCGTTTTCCACGCACAAATCCGGCGGAAAGGACGCTTGACACATACCGGCCAGCTCGGGCAGCGAAGGCTGATCCTCCCCTGGCGGCAAACGCAAAAAGAGATGGCTCCGCGTACCCGTCCACGGTTCGTAATAGACGGCTCCCTCTTGGCTGCTTCCATACATCTGACGGTATATTTCATCCAGCACCGCGGCGTACAGGCCTTCATCGTTCCGCTCCCGTGACTGCAGCAAGATTGCTTGTATATGCTCCGCATGCCGAGGCAGCCAGAGCAACTGAGCCGTCTGGGGATGCACCGCCAGAAAATCACCGTCCACCGTTGTGCCTATAGCGATACACTCTGCAATCTGCGGCTCCGTAATGGGACTGTTATCGTCATGCTCCCATAACCCGTACTCGGCAAAAGGCTGCAGCACCTCCCTATCCGGCTGCTGGACATTCATCCACCCGCGGTAAGTCCCTTCGCCGAATCGCTGCATAAACCGGAAGTAGCCCGGCGGATAAACCCCCTCTTCCTCTCTTCCAAGCACTTGACTTTGGCCATCCGACAGCGGCCTCGGTCCCGATACGATGTACATGATCACTCCTCCTGTTTTCTTCTATTATTCCACAATTTTCAAGCCATGACGAGAACCCCATCCGACTTCTTCCGTTCGTTCTCCCTGCTTTTATGACACGTGTCATACGGATCTCTTTACAGGTGTGAATGTTGCGCCAGGGAGATCGTACCTACAATAGAAAGACAAGAGAACCTAGAAGAAAGAAGGAATGGAAGAATGGAACAACGAACGGGCAGAATTCGCCTGCTGGATATTTTGCGGGGCTTCGCGATCCTGGGAACGCTCGGGACGAATATTTGGATCTTCGCGCATGCGGGGGATCTACGCTACATTACCACCTTTGATCACTCCGGCTGGTGGGGAGCGGACGATCTTCTCCGGATGATCATCTTGTTTCTGGTAAACGGGAAGCTGCTCGGACTGCTGACGATCATGTTCGGGGTCGGTCTGGAAATGAAGTACCGGCAGGCCAAGCGCAAAGGAAAGCCGTGGCCTGGCGTTTATTTATGGGCCGTTCTGTTTTTAATCCTCGAAGGCCTGCTGCATTTTATATTAGTCATGGAGTATGACATCTTGATGAGTTACGGGATTACCGCCATCATTGCAGCCTTTATCGTAAAGGGCGGCGACCGGCTCATCGCCCGCACGATGAATGTAATCGGCAGTATCTTTGCCATCGCGATCCTGGCCCTTGCGGGACTCATGCTGGCAAGCGGGGCCAGCGTATCGCTAGGCAGCTTTGACGATGTCGCTGCTCTCTATCAGGAAGGCACTTGGATCGAGCAGGTCCGGTACCGGCTGGCGAATTTCCTCCCGTTGCGAGCGGAGGCCATCCTCGTCATCCCGACGAACGTGTTTCTGTTCCTGCTAGGGGTTCGCTTTATGCGCTCAGGCGTATTCGCCCCGGACGACAACGGCAAAAGACTGCGAAAAAGGCTATTCAAGCTGGGTATATATGTCGGCGTGCCGCTCAACCTGCTCATATTCGTTCCCGGCGGCGCTTTCGATCTGCCGGTGCGCTATTTATTCGCTCCACTTATGTCTATGGGGTATATAGCAATCATTGCGAGAATGATACAATATACGAAATGGGAATGGCTTTGGTGCCGTCTGGAGAACGTCGGAAAAATGTCACTGAGCTGCTATGTGCTCCAGAACATCATCGCATCCACCATCTTTTACGGCTGGGGGTTGGGGCTTGCCGGCAAGCTGAATTCAGCGGCCATTATCGCCATCTGGCTGGTTATCTCCGCATTTCTGCTGGGCATGGCGTCCCTATGGCTCCGCCGCTTTAAGCTGGGGCCCATGGAGACCGCCCGCAAACAGGCGATAGGTTTCTTCGAATCAAGATAGCCGAAATTGGGGGCTCGATATGTTCTACAAGTTGTACCCGAGGGATCAGATCAAAAGTTATTTGCTCATCGATATCATATTGACCGTATTCTTATGCTACCAGGTGTTTCGTTCGGATACGGCGCTGGGACTGTGGGGCAGCCTTTTGCTGCTCCTGCTGTTCCTTGTTTCATTCTATGTCGCATTATGGCGTCGGGGCGGCTGGCTGCTGGCTGCCGTGCTGGCGGGCCTGTTCGCTGTAGGCGTACTCGGGGTGTATACGGGGCCGAGCACCCTGCTGTTCGGGATCATTTTTGCCGATTTGCTGGGCCGGTCCAAGTCCAAGGTACATATCGCCATCGGCTGTGCGGCCATTGCCCTATCATTCCTGCTCGTGTTCGTTTTCCGAAAGGAACCGCTGCTCGAAACGTCCAGTGCCATTTACCTTCCGATCATGATCATTCAGTCGGTGTATCCGCTCGTCATCTACATTAAGGAGAAAGCGAAAAGCCTGCAGGGGGAGCTGGATGAAGCCAATGAGCAGATCGCAAAGTATATTCAGCAGGAGGAGCGACAGCGAATCGCCAGGGATCTTCACGATACCTTGGGGCAGACCCTCATGATGATCAAAATGAAAAGCGAGCTGGCAACGAAATGGGTGGATAAGGATCCAAGTCAGGCCAAACGGGAGTTAAGCGAGATTCTGGATACCTCCAGAACCGCCCTCAAGCAGGTGAGGGAGCTGGTATCCGATATGAAGTTCATCTCGCTGGCAAGCGAGCTGGAGCATTCGGCCAAGCTGCTGCATACGGCAGGAATTGCGCTGACGATCGAGAATCCGGAGAAGCCCCCGCTGTTATCCAGCGTGGAAGAAACGATGCTGGCGCTCTGCGTCCGGGAAGCCATGACCAATATTATCAAGCATAGCCGGGCCAAGCGTTGCACCGTCAAGCTGGAAACGAAGAATAATGCCTTCGTGATCCATATCGCGGATGACGGCGTGGGGCTTGCGGGCCACGGCGGCGGAAACGGCCTTCCGTCGATCATGGAGCGGATGAAGACGCTAGGCGGGTCCTCCGCCATCGACCCGTTGCCTCAGGGGGGCACCAAGGTATCCCTGAAACTCCCGCTTCGCCGGCATGAAAAGGAGGACGCATCATGATTCGAATCGTCATTGCAGAAGATCAGCAAATGCTTCGCGGCGCATTCGCTTCACTGCTCAATTTCGAAGACGACATCGAGGTGGTGGCCGAGGTGCCGGACGGGCAGCGCGCCTGGGACGCGATTCGGCAGCACCAGCCGGATGTGTGCCTGCTCGACATCGAGATGCCTCATATTAACGGCCTGGAATTGGCCGAGTCCATACGTCAAGCAGGCCTATCCTGCAAAATCATGATCGTCACGACCTTCGCACGTCCCGGTTATTTGCAAAAAGCGATGGATGCGCAGGTGGAGGGCTATCTGTTAAAGGACGAGCCCATCGATTTCTTGATTGAGGCCATCCGGCGGGTCATGAAGGGAGAGCGGGTCGTGAGCACCGACTTGGCGGCCGCGCTCTTCATGAAGGAGGAGAATCCGCTCAGCGAACGGGAAATCGAAATGCTCCGGTTAACCAAGGAAGGCATGACTACCGGCGACATCAGCAAAGCCTTGTTTCTGACAAGGGGAACCGTGCGCAACTACCTGTCCTCCGCCATCCAGAAGCTGGAGGCGGATTCCCGGCAGCAGGCCGTCACGATCGCGGAAGATAAAGGGTGGCTGTAAACTCCCCGGGATACATATGTAGGAGGTGAAGGAGATGAACGCTTTGACCCATACGACAGCCAGCGTGCCGTGGCAGCGGTTGACGACAGCCTATGGAAGAGGCACGGATATTCCTCGGCTATTGGAAACACGACAATATAAAGAATTGGCCAGCCTGATCGAGCACCAAGGCACCCTGTGGCAGACGACACCATGGGCCCTGCTTATGCTCCTGCGGGAGCTTGCCAAACAGAAACCGGAGCAGGTCTCTTCAGAGGAAATGGAATTATACTTATCCGTAGCTTCAGCCATAACCGTGGAATATATGGATTCGGTACAAACGATTGAAACGATGGATAAGCTGCTGGACGAAAGATACTTATGGCCGGAAGACGACAAAGAAGACGATTTGCGATGGGAAGAAGAGGAGCCCTCCGGTTATGAAGCGGAAACCTTCATCAGTTATTATTACTTCAGTTATGTGCTGCTGCAGGAAGCGGCTCCTGTTTTCAGAGCGATTATGAAAGGCAGCGATCAGCATGCCGACTCCATTTCGGAGCTGCTGGCACTGCTTGAGCCGAAAGATGCCGATATGTAGAAACATGCAGGTTTGGCAAAAAGCGCGAGCCTCCGGTACCGACACCGGAGAATCCTGCATAGGACAGCGCGGATTTAAACCTTTTTTAAACGAAATCATCCGCTCGTTTTAACCTTGATCCGTTATCATACAAATAATTGCGATAACAAGGAGCGTGCGTATGAGAGTTCTGGAAATGTTGTGGGTTGCAGCCTGCGTTGCGATGCTGATAATACTGTTGAGCCGTAACACAATAAATCGGAAGGCTGGCGCGATCGTCGGCATCGCTGGCGGTTTGCTGTTCGCCGTGCAGCTGCTGGTTGAGGGATACAGGTGGCAGATGATTCCGGCCTACATCGTCACCGCTTTGCTCTTTGTGTTGGTTCTGTTCAGACGTAAAAAGGTCAAGAAACCGCTGCGGTGCACGATATGGGGCCTTTCGGTCGTTTTGCTGGGCGGATCGATTGCCTTATCGGCACTGCTGCCGGTTTTCCATTTACCGAAGCCCTCGGGCGAGTTCAGGGTGGGGACGGATACGTTCCATTTCATTGATGCGGACCGTGAAGAAACGTTTACCGAACAAAAAGGCGACAAACGTGAGCTTATCGTTCAGGTATGGTATCCGGCCGCGGCGTCTGGCCAAGGCGCCGAGAAAGCTACGGTGTTTCCTAAGGATAAAAGGCTCTTTCACACCTATATGCAAGCATATTCCGAATATCTGGGCCTTCCCGCGGCCGCGTTAGACTATTGGAAATACAGCCGGGCCAACGCTAACGGCCATGCCGATTTGCGGCTGGCGAAGAATCCGTATCCGGTGGTGCTGTTGTCGCACGGCATGGGGGTCGGCAGAATTTTGCATTCGTCCCAGGCTGAACATCTTGCCAGCCACGGCTATATCGTATTTGCCATCGATCATACGTACAGCACGGCCGCCACCGCATTTCCCGATGGGCGCGTAACCGGTTTTCTTACGGAACAATCCCAGGAGCGATTATTCGAGGACAGCCGCACTATTTTGAAGGTGTGGAATGAGGATATAGCCTTTGTCACGGATCAGTTGGAGAGGCTTCAATCAGGCGCCGTCGCCAGCAAGTTTAAAGGAGCCTTAGATCTGGACAACATCGGCATGATGGGCCATTCCTTCGGCGGGGCTGCAGCCTTTGAAGCCGTTTATTCCAACCCGCGGATCAAAGCCGGTGTGAATATGGACGGAACGCTATTCATAACGACGGACCGGGACGACATGGAGAAACCGTTTATGTTCATGGAATCGGAGGATTTTATGGAGGTGAACGAACAGCAGGCGAAGTATCGCCAAACCCCGGCTACGGAAGCCGAGCTCCAAGCACTGGGGTTAACGCGAGAACAATTCGACATGATTCTGGCGAATCGGGAATTGGAGCTGAAGCTGATGGATCGCTTATCTCAACAGGGACTAGGACGGACCCTTTATATCGAAGGCGCAGGACACTATAATTTCACCGATCTTCAGCTGTACTCTCCGCTTACCCGCCTGACCGGCATGACCGGAAGCATGAATGGATCAAGGGGAGCCGAGATCGTCAACCGCTACGTGCTGGAATTCTTTAATCAGCATTTGCGCGGAATGGAGAGTAAGCTTCTAACCGGTCCCTCGGAGGAATACCCGGAAGTGAAGTATCCGGACCGGGTGTTTCTGGAAGGCTAGATTGCCTTACGCTCTATACGTGCCTGACATGTCCTTCTAGTTGTTCATAACCAGCCCATATTTCTTAACGACCCACGAGTCAATCCGATCATTCAC
Source organism: Paenibacillus sp. cl141a (assembly GCF_900109305.1). NCBI lineage: Bacteria > Bacillati > Bacillota > Bacilli > Caryophanales > Paenibacillaceae > Paenibacillus > Paenibacillus sp. cl141a. The sequence continues at coordinate 126,972 of NZ_FNZO01000003.1, read as the reverse complement.
CGCTTGTTGACTTATGCGAACAGCCGGCTTCTGCTCTTGCATAGCGTTTGCGGCTTGTACCGAGAAACGAAGCGGCTTGGTCATTTTTTTCATGGATGCTGCAGTCCCCGATAGGGGAATGAGACACCTTCATTTCTGACAAAGAATCCGGAGCTTTCATCCCCCGCAGCAATCGAAATAGAATAGACAAAGAAAGGGTGGTAATCGGGCCGTTCTTGCGCCGTATAATACTAATAATAGGTACGATACGCCTCAGTCACCTGATCCAGATCATGCTGGGTCATGGCATGATTCGTACGGTGAAATTTGGCTTGTTTTTGCTCAAATCGTGCCAACATTTGGTTGAATTCTTCCGGCATTATTAAAAATTTCAGTTTATAAAATCCGCTGTTTTTCAATCTCTCCATTCATCTCACCGCCTGATATCGTTTTATCCCGAGGTTTAGATGCGTGCATGAAAAGTAACCCGGGTTCCTTCGCCTAACCTGCTCTGAATATGAAGCCCTGTTCCGAAGTGCCGCTTTAATCGCTGGTCCGTATTGATCAATCCGACCCCGGACTGATGATTTGCTGTTCTCTCTAGGATTCGCTGCAATTGAGCTTCATCCATTCCGATCCCATCGTCCTGAACGGTTATCTCGGCATGCGTGGCATGGACGGAAATTCGAATATGTATGGTTCCCCCATAAGTGCGCTTCATGACACCATGCCTTATCGCATTTTCGACCAAGGGCTGGATCGAAAGGAACGGAATTTGCAAGGCTCCGCAGTCGTCTACCTCCCAAACCACCTGCAGCCGCTCTTCAAACCGAACCTGCTCGATATAAAGATACGAGCGCACCAGACTCAGCTCCTCCTCGATCGGTACAAGTCCAGCCGTGTCTTGGAATCTGAATTTATATCTCAGAAAGTTGCTGAACTCCTCAAGCAGATTCCGCATCTTGTCCAAATCAACGTCGCTTAGGGCCGTCACCGCATTTAAAGCATTGAATAAAAAATGAGGCTGGATTTGCGCTTGCAGCCATGCCGCTTCCAGTCGGAGCTGCTCCCGGACCGTTTGTTTAATCGTCGTTAAGGCCTCAATCCTCGACCTGATTTCCAAGGCCTCCACCGGCTTGGTCACATAATCGTTGGCCCCCGCCAGAAACCCGCTTTGGATGTCTTTCGGTTGGCTTCTTGCAGTAAGCAGCAGCACAGGGAGCTCCGTGAGCGTAAACCGCTCGCGAATCCTCCGCGTCAGCTCATACCCGGACATCTGCGGCATCATAATATCGGAGATGACCAAATCCCACGCCTTCGCATCCAGTAGAGCCAACGCTTCCTTACCGCTTGTTGCCATCGTCACCTCGTATTCGTCCGGCGGCAGTATAGCTTCAAGCACCTGAAGGTTGACCGGGTCGTCGTCAATGATGAGCAAGAGCGGTCGGTTACTTCTCCTTTCGGGTAGAGCTCCTTGTATCGCGGCTGGCGGGAAGATCTCCTCTTTATGCAAACCAGTCCCAATGGCATCCTGGATCGGCATGGACGGCAATGTCGGCGGTCCGTTAGAGTTAGGATCATGCTGCTCTTCCTCTGTATCGAGCCCTGCCAGCTTTAACGAAAACGTAAATCTCGAGCCTTCCCCTGGAACGGAGGCCACTTCAAGCGTACCCCGATGAAGCTCAATGAGCTGCTTGCTTATGCTTAGACCTAACCCAAAGCCGCCTTCGATCATGGTCTCGCTGGCGCTCGCCTGCTCATACGGAAGGAATAAGCGCTTCAGCATGGCTTCGTCCATTCCGATCCCCGTATCGGTAATCGCGATATAGGCTCTGTCGTCCTCTGTAAAAGCTTGAATCGAAATGTACCCTTCATTCGTATATTTTACGGCATTATGCAGCAGATTGAACACGACTTGAATCATCCGGTTCTCGTCCGCCAAGACGGGAGGGAAATCATCCGGGATCTGATTGACGATGCTGACCGACTTCACTTCCGCATTAAATTGCAGCATATCCATCACCCCCGTCACGATGGGCTGGATCGATACGGCTTTTTTCTGCAGCCGCGGATTGCCATCCCGCAGACTCATGACGTCCATCAAATCGTTTAATATTAGTGTTAGACGACGTCCGACGGTCAGAATCGTTTCAAGCTCTTTCACACTCCTGTCCTGCAGCAAAGGCCGTTCCCGGTTCAACACGGATTGCGACATGTTAAGCATGCTGTGCAGCGGATTTTTGAACTCATGGGACGTGTTCGCCAGGAATTGATCCTTATGGTCATTCACTCTTTGCAAGGTTGCGGCAATCTCTTTCGTGTTCGCATGCATTTTGAAGTAACCCTTAAACCATACAGCGGCCAAGCATCCCATCGAAAGGATCAGGTCAAACGGATAATGGGCAACACTTAAGGCGCTTTCCCGCAAGAACAACGCCCACAGGAAATGATGGACCAACGCAACCATGGAAAAAAGCATCAGCAAATGGTCTTTAATGCCCTTCATTATGGTTTTGGTGATTGCAATGATCGTGATGACGGCCGTTACGCAGCCGAGCAGAAAATAAACCGGGAAAAGCATGATCACCTGAGGCGGAGCCAAGAACAAGGTAATGCCGGCAGTTCCTAAGATCGTGACGGCATAAACGGGATGCACCCTGTTCCAATAAGAGAGTTCGCGATGATTCGTGCATTCCAGCAACGCATAGCATCCAATCATAAAGGCGGCATTGGACAACCGAAAATCCCAATCGCTGCTGATGTATATAAATTGATGGAACAGCTTCTCATCCGTGCTCAATATGCTCGAAAGGGTTACGCAGAGGGTCAGCAAGGAAAAATACAGCAGCCTCTTTTCCCTATTCCCCAGTACAAATAAAATGAGTGCATAAACGGAATGCATAAGGAAGATAACAGCTCCCAGTGTTTGCATCGAAACCGAGAGTTTCATTTCTTTGGCCACGGCTTCCTCTGAACCCAATTTAATGGACCTGGCTATCCCGCTGCTTCGGCTATCCACATAATTGGCCGCCTGAATCACTAATTCGATGACGCCGTTGCCGTCCGCCGTAAAGCTTGCAGAGTACGGCAGGTTCTTCGCGGTATAGGCTTCCTTCGTGTCCGCGACCCGCCCGGATTTGGCAAGCAAACGGCCATTGACATAGAATTCGGATGACGAACGTACGCTAGGCACGCGAATGCTATAATTCAGCTTCTCCTCGGGATTCACTAGAATACGCAGGCGATAGGAAGCAAATCCATATGGAGACGCTTTGCCATTACCATGCAGAGCTTGATTCCATCCCCCCGGAACCGCAATCAGCTTCGGCTTCGGCCCGCCTGATGCATCCTGCCCGCTCCCATCCAGCAGCCACTGCATGGGATAAAACTCCCACTCTCCGTCAAGCAACAGAATGCCGCCTTCTTCGGCATCCCATTCCCGCAAATCGAGATGCCCCTTATTTATCGTCACCTGCTGTTGATCAGGGAACACTTCCAACCACAGCAGGCGCATGCTCGATAGAATCACTATGAGTAATCCTATTAACCATAAAATGCGGCTCTTTTTTATTTGGTGACTTGGTAGGCTCTTTGCCAAGAGATATTCCACTCCCAATCCATTTTATTGTAAGCGTAGCTCCATTATTTACAATTGCAAACCCAAATGAAAGAACAACCATTGATGACTACCATGCCATCAATGGTTGTTTGCGTTACTCATTATTTATCGATCAGACCGGTCACTTTCAGCATTCTTGCTATCAATGCCGTTACCTCAGCTCGCGTCATTTGCGCAGCAGCATCCATATAGTGTCCTACATCAGATTAACAACCCCATCTATACAAAATCTATACACGACACGCTGGCTCAGGGCCTAGACGGCGATTCTATGACGGATCGGGACGATATAAATAACAAAAAAGAGTGTTCCCCAATGAAGGGAAACACTCTTTCTAGTCATCCGTATTATTTCAAGCCCAGCACTTCAACATCGTAGATCCGTGCAGCCGTATCCCCGCCCTGTGTCGCCTTCTCGATCTGAAGACGCACGTACCGTGCGGAGGTAAGTTCGATGGCATGGCTGCTGATCCCTTGCGTGTTGTCTGTGACCGAGACGGCATCCTTCCACTCCTTGCCGTCCGAGCTTACTTGAATGGAGAAGGCCCGCGTGTTGAATGCGGCCGGCTCGCCTCCGGCTTCCGCGTGCTTGATCACGAATTCGCTGACCTTGTGCTCGGCCCCCAAGTCTACCGTCAGCCAGTGCGGCCCGTCTCCGACGGCACACCATTTGGTGGCGGCATTGCCGTCCACTGCAAATGGCGGCGCTTCCTTCTCGTTAACGAAGCTGGATGCGGACGCGCTTTTGCCAAGAGCAAGGTTGCCGACGCCGTTCTCGGCTTCCCGGGTTACCGTGATGAGCTTCTTCTGGATCCGATCCTCGCCAACGCTATTTTTAGCGGTCAGCGTGACCTCGTACGTTCCTTCCTCGGGATAGGTCACTTTAGGATGCTGGTCCGTGCTGGACGCCGGCTGCCCGCCAGGGAAGCTCCAGCTCCAGGACTCCGTCACTTCCGAGGAAAGATCCGTGAATTGCACCGTTTCTCCCGGCGCAATCAGGGTTTTATCCGCTTTGAAGGCTGCCGTCGGCTTCGGATATTCCGGCCAATCGAAGCTGGCGGATGCCGCTTTTCCTTGCTGGTAGTGGCGGTTTACCGGAATCACAACCATTTTGGTTGCCTCCTCCTTAAGCGAACGCTTCATTTCCGGCACGTAATAAACGGTATTTCCCGTCATGCCCAACAGTTCGTACTTGCCGTCCGAATGGATGCGGTAAACCTGATAGTACAGAACGTCTTCATTCTGTTTCGGCGCTTCCCACGACAAGCGCGCATCACCATATATTCCATCGCGGAAATCATTCTCAATCACCCTCAAATCGGTTACCGCGTGCGGTTTCTTCGCCTTGTCGTTCACTTGCGTAACCGCCAGGCGGCCGATGTTGGCCCGATAATCCGCCTGATCTGCAGCGGACTCGAATTGAAGCGAGATTCCGGCAATCGTGCGGCCTTTATACTTGTTCAGCTTGACGCTTCCCTGCTTCCAATCCTGATTCGCCCCCGTAGCGGTCCACTTGCCAGGCTCGAAAAATTCGTACCGATCCGGCGCATCGGAGAATGCCAAACCGATCTTCACCTTGGCGTTCTTGGCATTGTCGGCATACACGAGCGATACTTCCGTGGTCGCTTCCACCGGGATATTCGCCTTATACAGCTTCAGATGGGTGGAGGAGCCTTGGCTTACGGCACCCGCCACTTGAAGCGAGCTGCCGCCGTAATAGGACTTGCCGAAATCAAATCCTGGTTTCAGGGCCTCACCTTGGCCGTTAGTCTCCGTGATCCATCGCCAGGTCGGCAAAATATCCTGCAGGCTCCGGTTGCTCCAATCGCGGCTTCGCATCACTTTGCCGTCCACCGCAAACAAATGGCCGTTGCCCGTATTGAAATGGGTGACGAATTCGGAGTCGGTCAGCACGGTTTTTGCAACGACATCATGGGCAATCCCTCTCCAGGCAAGCGGATCGGTCCCTGCAGGCTGTGACGTGTTCGCTGGATTCATTCCGGGTCCCACCCAGAAAATCTGCTCCTTATTCATGTACTCCTCATGGGTTTCGGAGCTGTTGAACGCCCAATCCGGACGGTAAATGCCCAGGGAGGTCGTGGCCTTCTTCCCTTCCGGGAACAGAACCGGCCAATTGAACCTGCCTTCGTAGCCCTTCGCCTCTACGTCAATGCCGGCATATAGATCATACGGACTGCGGCCAAGCTCCGCCGCTTTGGCCGGGGAGTTCAAGAACGGTGTAATGTAATCGTATTGGCCGTTCTTCTCGTCTTTGAACTGCCAGCGGAAATCGATGAACATATTGTCGGAAACCCGCTGATTTCCCTGTTGGAAGAACATTTCGTTCTTATCCGTCAAAGCCCCCTGCCACTTCACCGGTCCCTCCTCGATCATGGAATCGTACCAGATCACTTCCATGCCGGGCGCTTGGTTCTGCTGCAAGTAAGTCAGAAACTCAGCCATCTTCGCGGCATCTTCCGGCGTTCCGCCCTGCGTTTCCTGATTGATGAACCAGCCGTCAAATCCATAGTACGTCGCTACCTCGATCAGCTTATCCGCAACCGGGAAAGAACCGTCCTCCCGCTGCTTTAACAGATCATGCAGCCACTGGATTTTGCCTCCGTGCTCGGTTTGCGGCAAGAAAACGGTTCCAAAAACAGGGACCCCATTCTTGTGGGCCGCATCGATGACGTCGCTGCTTGGCGGAACGATTAATCCTTCGCCTGCGGAGCCGCCCCACATGACCAGCTTGTCGATATACTGCCAATTGCTGAACGTATAGGTATGGAATTTCTCCGAGCCTTGGGAAGGAGCTCCGCTTGTGCTCGGATACATGGAAGCGATCGATAGCACCTTCACTTCTTCCTTGGCATTGCCGTTTACTTTGCTTCCTTGGATGCGCTGATCCTCCAACTTCACCGTTCCCCGGTTAAAACGGGCATCCGGGTCCTTGGACGGCGACCATTCCAGCAGCGTGTTCGGATACCAATACGACGAATGCGGCTGGGCCGCTTCAGCTTCTCCGGCAAAGCCCGTCAGGGATGCGGCAAGCAAAGCCGTGCTCATCCAGGCCGCCATTCTGCGCTTCCACTGGGTTCTTGCGTAATAATCCGGTTTGATTCGTTTCATGGGAAAACCTCCTATTATTCGAAGATCATTTCGCTTACGCACATTGGAGCCTTTTTCGGTGAAGAAAGAAAGGACAGAGAGAAACGGCCGTAAGGAACAGCCGCTTCTACCCTTCATACCCTTTACGGATTACTTGTTTTGAGCCTTCCACTCATCGAACTGCTTTTGAGCTTCGGCGATCACTTTGTCGATGCCGGCATCCTGGAACTTTTGTTTAGCTTTCGGCAGATATTCGTCAGGATCGACAGAACCGGTGTACAGCGCCGGAATAAATTCTTTGGCTACGTTCGTGATGGCCGCGACCTCCGTTTTGACCGGAGCCGTGTCGAAATTAAAGCCGAACGTAGGCGCTACTACAGCAGAGGTGTTGAATTTCTCGAATGCTTCCCATTTGTCCTTCGGCTCGCCTTCGTGAAGGTACGTCAGGAACATGTTGCCAAGCGCGAAACCAGGCATCGCGTAGTTCTCCTGCATAGCAGGCATATCCTCGATATACGGCTCTTCAAGCTTCTTGTAGTGCGTTCCTTCCAAGCCGTATTGAATCATGTTCCGGAGTTTCACGTCCGTGTTCAGCAGGTTCAGGAACATCATCGCCCGCTCCGAATTTTTGGAGTAAGAAGAAATGGCCATCATCGAACCTGCTGCGGAGCTGGTGTAAATGACAGGATCATGCATCGGTCTGGTCACGATGTCATAACCCGCGTTTCTGGACCAGCCAAGCTCTGCGTATGGCTGCGTAATTTCGCGGTCCACGAGCCATTTGCCGGTTTTGATGTTGTCGATGCCGTCCAGCGTTGCAATGTCCTCGCGCACATAGCCCGCTTTATAGTATTTGCGCATGGTCGTCAGCGCCGATTTCAATTCAGGCGAATCCAGCAAATTCACGAATTTAAAGTCCTCGGTGTCCAGATACATGCCGATCGGAATTTCATCGCCGAGCGGGTAGTCAAACGGCATGTACGGTTTAAAGCCTTTCGGTACGGCAAGCGGCGTAATTTCCGCAGGCTCGTTCTCTTTAATCGTTTGGAGAAGCGGTTCCAGATCTTCAAGCGTGGTCACCTTGGAAATGTCCAGGTTGTACTTGTCCAGATACTTTTTGTTGAAGCGCCATACAAATTGCTGTGCCAGTTCCTTGTTGGCCGGGATGCCATAGTTGACGCCGTTAACCTTCGTTCCTTCCAGGAAACGGGGATCCAGTACTTCCTTAATGCCTTTTCCGTACTGATCAAGCAGTTCGTTCAGCGGCTTAAACGCGCCTTTTGCTGCATTTGGAAGGTAATCGAACGCCCACGAGCTGGTGAAGGCGATGTCGTAATTCTCGCCGGAGCTCGTAATCACCTGCATCCGCTGGCTGTAATCGCCCCAGTCGATCATGCTGATTTCGATCGTTGCATTGATTTTTTCCGTCAAATATTTATTGATTTCCTCTTGAACCATAGGCAGGTCTTTCTGGTTTGGCCCAATCATGTACATTTTCAGTTTGACCGGGTCCAGTTTGGAGGCATCGATGGTGCCGTCGCTTTGGACAGCCGCCTCTTCCTTCGCTGGTTCACTTGGCTTACTGCCGCCTTCCTTGCTGCCGCAGGCCGACAGTACAACGGTCAGCAGAAGCACGAGAGCAAGGGACAGTAAAGAAATCTTCTTCTTAAACATGAGTTTTTCCCCCTGTGTCACTTAATGGTTATTGCTATATTGATACCGCTTACACACCCGAGACATGAAAGCCGGATTTCTCCGGCAGTGTGCGCTTGCGGGTTCAACCTTATGAAATTATCCTTTGACCGAGCCTACGGTCAGACCCTGGACAAAATACCGCTGGAAGAACGGATACGCCATGACGATTGGCAGCGTGGCCAATACGACCATCGCCATCCTAACCGTCTCCGTCGGCAGGCCGGCGGCCACATCGAACGAGCCGATATTCTGCGCATTCTTCGTCAGGAAGTCCATGTTCTTCTCGATCTGCATGAGCATGAACTGCAGCGGTGGCGTCGCCTGCGGATTGTTATAATACAGCAAGGCGTTAAACCAGTCGTTCCAGTAGCCCAATGAGCTGAACAAGCCGATGGTGGCGATCCCCGGCAGCGAGACCGGCAGGACGATACGGATAAAGGTCAGAAATTCGCCGGCGCCATCGATTTTGGCGGACTCGATAATCTCATCTGGAATCGTCGTTTGAAAAAAGGTCCTCATGACGATAATGGAGAACGCGCTCAAGGATAGTGGAAAGATCAGCGCCCAGATCGTGTTCTGCAGATGCAGGAACTGGGTCATCACGATATAACCCGGTACCATGCCTCCCGAGAACAACATGGTGAAGAATGCCAGAAAGCTGAAAAACCCTCTAAATTCAAAGTTTCGGCGGGACAAGGCATACGCATAGGTCGTAACCAGCGCCAGACTCACCAGCGTTCCCAGCACTGTGACCAGGAGCGTCAAGCCGAATGAGGACAGCAATTCGCTTCCGGTTTTGAAAATATACTCGTACGCGGCCGTGCTGAACTGGCTCGGCAGCAGCCTAAAGCCTTCCAGGACCAGCGTCTTTTCGTCCGTCAGGGAAATAATGATAACAAATAGGAACGGAAAGATACAGGAGAACGAGAAGAGCCCGATCACGATATTGAAAATCGTATTCCACAAAGGGGAGATGGCATTATAGTCTCTCTTCCTGGAACGCTTGGCCGACTGGCGGGCGGTTTGCGTTGATAGCTGCGACATTGAAGTTACACCTCCCTCGGATTAGAAGATCGCATGATCTTTTTCGATTTTTCGAACGATATAATTGGCAACCAGAATCAGAACCAGTCCGACAAACGATTGGTACAAACCTGCTGCCGTGCTCATGCCGATGTCTCCCATGTTGATCAGACCGCGGTAGACGAAGGTATCGATGACGTTCGTAACCGGGTACAGCGCCCCCGAATCCTTCGGAAGCTGATAGAACAATCCGAAATCGGAACGGAAGATGCCGCCGATCGCCAGTATGGTCAGGATGATCATGAGCGGCTTCAGCAGCGGAATGGTGATGTACCGCACCTGCTTCCACTTGCTGGCGCCGTCGATGACGGCCGCTTCATAATAAGACTTGTCGATCCCTGTGATAGCCGCAAGATAAATAACGCTGTTGTAGCCTACACCTTTCCAGATGCCGACAAAAATGATGATGAAGGGCCAATACTTCGCTTCCGAATACCAGCTGATCGGCTCTCCTCCGAAATAGGTAATGATTTGGTTCAGCGTTCCTTTGTCCACGCTCAGAAAGGTGAACGCAAAATAACTGATGATGACCCACGACAAAAAATGCGGCAGAAACATGCCGGTCTGATATACCTTGGCCGTCCGCTTGTTGACAAGCTCGCTTAGCATGATTGCAAATCCGACCGCAATGACCAGGCCCAGAATGATAAAGGCGAGGTTATAAAGAATCGTATTTCTCGTAATGATATAGGCATCATTGGTCGTAAACAGATACTCGAAGTTTTTGAATCCTACCCATTCGCTGTTGAACACGCTGGCGAAGAAACCGTCCGGGTTTATGCGGAAATCCTTAAACGCGAGCACGGTACCAAACATGGGCAAGTATGCAAAGATCAGAAACCAAATGGTTCCGGGCAGTATCATCAGCAGCATGAACCGGTTGCGTATAACCTTTTTGATGAACCCCGACATGGGCACTCCTCCTCTTCCCTGTTAAATGCAAGTGATGCGACCGAGGCTTTAAAATCTCCCATGATCGTTGTCAATGCGGCTTTATCTCCAAGAGCCGGCCGTTATCTTCTCACTCGTCCTTTAACTACTTTTATTGTGCCAAGTAAGCGCTACCGCCCTCAAGTTGAAAAATACTAGAACGGGATGGATAAATTAAAGAATCCTCCACAAACAACAAGAAAAACAGGCCAAAGCGGATTCGCCTTGAGCCTGTCGCAAAGAGAAACGTTGGTGTTAGATCCGATACATGGACCTCATCTCGGTTGGAGATACGCCCGTATATTTTTTGAACTGCCGGTAAAAGTACGAGCTATCCGTGTAACCTACGCTGAAAGCGATATCCGCCGTCTTCTGATCGGTATGCAGCAGGAGCTGCGTCGCTTTCTCGATGCGGTACTGGTTCAAATAATCCGAAAAGCTTGCGCCGACCTCCTGCTGAAAGAGCTGCCCCAAATAATTCGGATGCATCTGCAACCGCTGGCTCAGCGTCTTCAAGGATAGCTCTTCCGGATAATGGTGCTGCACCTGTTCGACAAGGAACGATACATGGAGGCTGTACCCCTGTTCCGCTTCCTGCAGGCGCTGGAGGCTGCGCTCGACGATGCGCCATACATGGCTTCGGAGCCCCTGGAGCGTATTGATCCGGTGCATTGGCGTGAACACCTCGCTGTAGTCGGGGCTTTTCTCCACATCCTTTGCCGCTATCATCAGTTGAACTGCCGCATTCATGCAGGCTCCCCTGGGTACCGTCTGCGCCCCGCTGCCGCCGTCAAGAACGGATTCGATGTAGGCCTGCAAGGACGAAACATCGCCTTCGATCAGCAGCTTCGCAAAAGCATCAGGGCGAACCGACGGTGAAGATGCCGGATCGGACTCCGGTTCCGCAGACGGATGGTACAAGGTCTCTTCATCTCCTGCAATCAGGCAGGCGTTGAAATGGCCTTTCGCTAGCCTGTAGCTCTCCTGAATATCTTTAAAATCATGGACAGCCGCATGACCTTCGGCGCACCACATGCGCAAGCCGGTCAACTGCCGCAGCTTGGCCATGGCTCCTCGCATCCCCTCCCGCGCAGCATCCTTCCGCTCCTTCATCGAGGCCGTCAAAACAACGATGTCGTCATCCGCATCGGGAAAACAAATGACCTCATGATCTCCCCCAAGCTCCTCCGAAAGAGCCTGGCAGCATTCATCCGCCAGGTTGGTCAGGCGGAAGAGCTGGGATACCGAGCGCTCGTCGGATATGAGCCGCAGCACGTTAACCTGGTAAGACGGATAATGCAGCGGAATGCCGAGAAGCTCGGCTCTTTGCTTGAGCTCCGAGCTTTTGATTTCGCCGTTCACCCATCGCTGCAAAATATTGCTGCGAAGAACCTTCCAATCCTCCTCGGAGCGAAACCGCTTCAGCTCCTCGCGTTCCCAATCGCCCCGGATATGCTTGATCGTTGCTTCCAGCTCCTCGATGTTGATCGGCTTCAAAATGTAATTTTGGATGCCGAGCGTAATCCCTATCTTCACATATTCGAATTCCTCATACCCGCTAAGCACAATGAACTTGGTGCGGGGATGCATGGCTTTCACCTTCTTAATGAGCTCGAGTCCGTTCATTCTTGGCATCATAATATCCGTGATCAGCAGATCCACAGGCTCTTCCCTCAATTTCTCTAGCGCCTGCAGCCCATCGTTGGCCGAACCGGACACGTGCAGATCGTATTCCTGCCAATCCACAATCGTGGCCAATCCCTGAGCAATCAAAGGCTCATCATCAACAAAAAATACGCTCCTCATGTCGTTTCCCCCTTGCGAAGCTTCGGTATTTCCATGCGGACCTCGGTTCCCTGCCCCTCCGTGCTGTGGATGGTCACGCCATAACTGCTTCCGTAATTCAGAACGATCCGTTCATGCACGTTCATCAGCCCGATCGACCGGTAGCCCTTGTCGGGAGGCTGGAGAACCTTGTCCAGCGTCTGGCGGATCTGGATCAGCTTTTCCTCCGGTATGCCCGTTCCATTGTCCGAGACGGTGATCACGACCCGGTCCTCTGCCCCATGGGCCCGGACTGAAATTTTATTGTTGTCCTCAAGCGGACGGAATCCGTGAACGATATAGTTTTCCACGATCGGCTGGACGAGCAGTTTGATAATGCTAAGGTTTTGGATTTCCGGGTCGACCTCAATTTCCGTCTCCAGCCGCCCTTCATAGCGGATGCGGAACAAGTCGAGGTAAACCGAGCACATATCGATCTCCTCTTCAACGGTAACCATCGTGCTTTTCTTCACCATATTCTTGAACATGACCGACAGGCTGTATATCATTTGGCCCACTTCCTTCGCCCCCACGAAATACGCCTTCATGCGAATGGATTCCAGCGTATTGTATAAAAAATGGGGATTGATCTGCGACTGCAGGGCAACCAGCTCCGCGTTTTTTTGCTTGATTTCCGAGGTGTACATCTTATCGATGTACTGCTCCAAACGGTCGCCCATGTCGTTGAAACGGCGGGAAATTTGCTGCAGTTCGTCTTCGCCGGACATCTGGATGCGCGTCGACAGATCGCCTTCGCCGATGCGGTTCATCGAGCGGATGATCCGCTGCACTTTTTTGGAGAATTTTCGAACGATCGTGAACGTAATCGCAAAGCTGGCCGCCATAAATACAAGCGTGACCAGGATCAGTCCGGTCCTCAAACTCTCCGTGTTCTCCTCAATCGAGGATTTCGACACGATTCCCACCACCGACAAGCCCGCATTCCCGACATTCAACATGTTCACCTTGGAGGGTTCGTCCAGCTCCACCCAGTCTCCGGCTTTTTCCGGTTCCAAGCGGTAGGGATAGGTTTGACCGTCATACACATCCTCCGAGTCGTAAATCACGGTTCCCTGGGCGTTCAACACCATGATCCGGCCTTTGACCGAAGCTCTGCTCTCGAGCCAGGTCGATATTTGCCGGGCGTCGAACTCCACGTTCAACATGCCTACCCGTTCCAGGGTCCAAGGGTCCTTCAGCTCTCGCGAATAGGAATAGGACCTTGCACTGGAGCCTGCGGCTGAACCTGAAAGCTCGTTTAGCGGCATGGTATCCCAGCTGTGCTGCTCCCGGCGGGCGAACCAGTTCTCCCACTTGCTTTTGGAACCGGATTCATTATTCAGCTGCTGGTTGGTCCGGCTGATGTGCATATCAAAATCGTTCGGATAACTGTAGATGGACACGCTTTTGGCGCTGGGCTCCTGCTCCAGGTAATTCTTCAGCAGGGTATTAAAGGACCGCAAACGCTGCTCCCCCGTCTTGGTGTACAAATCCAGGCGGTATTTGAGGTAACTCTCATATTCGTTGTTCAAAAAATAGATCAGTTCGTCGCTCAGCGTGGCGTCGCCGTAAATCTGCTGGAATATATTTTGGATGCTCTCATACTGCCGGCTCAAATAGATGTTCAGGACATGCGCGGATTTGAGATTCGCATCCGTCTGTTCACGGAGTATGCGCTGCGTCTGGTATTGATAGACCAAGGTCGCCGCAATCGCGAACAGCACGATCATGACGGCCGAATACAGCACGACGATTTTGTTGAACATCTTTCGCTTCAGATGGTTTAAATAGAATTGGCGCAGTCTGAAAATATGTAACACACCCTGTTCTATAATGGTCACTTCGGCCCCCAGTGTACACCGTTTCCGTAAACCCTGGCAATTGAATTCTGCAGCTCTGTGAATGAGCACTGCTGTACCGGGACGGCATGGACGGGCTGAGCCGCAAACGGCAGGCTTCATTCCGTTCGTTCCCACCGAACGTGTTGCAGAGTCGCTAGGCATGGAAGTGGATGTGCCGAATCCCTCAACTTGTCCGCATAGGAGATCCAGAAGCAAGCAGAAGGTTTTGCTGAAGAGAACGCAAAGGGAGGGTACCGCAGATTATTTGAGGATCCGCCGCTTATGAAGAAGGCATGGCATATCACAGCTTTTAGATAACTTCCAGCTGCCGTGAAACTAGAGGAATGCCCCGCTGGATGTTGAATATTTTATTAAGGATCCGTGTTAGCTACTGCCGTGTTCATGTTGAATGAAACCCTTACGAACCGAGGATATGACTGATGAAACTTCAATTCCTATATAATGAATATCTCAATCTGAAATTCAATAGAGGATTACCGTCCGCTCCGATAGGCGGCTTTGCATACGGCCTTCTTGAGGACGGTGGCGCTGCATTATTCTTTGCCGAGCGTAACGATGAGGCTTTTGTGGAGTGGACGTATGAATTGCAGCCGAGGGACGCCCATTATGTTGCGAGCCCGGATTGGAAGCCTGTGCTGTCCGATTCTTTTAAACAGCTGGACGTCTATGATGAATTGGTATTCTATTATCTGCTGTTTACGATCAATGCAACGACGTCCATAGCCAAGATCAACCCGTACAATGCCATGAATGATTTCATGAAGAGCTATGGTTTCTTTCAGTTGTCTCAATTGAACGGTGTCACCGGCTTGAACGAGGAACAGAGGCTGCAATTAAGAGACTTTTTCTTTTTTTTCTACCTATACGCGCACCCGGTGAATGAGGAGACCCTCTACGCCTTTTCATTCCGCGGGCAGGATTTGATCCATACGAAAACCAACATTCATGTTGAGCATTATGTAACTGCATATCACGATTACTACAGCGAGCATCTCGGCAAGCACAAAGATCAAGTATTCATCGATCCCCCTGAAATCCAGGCATGCAAACATCTTACGCTGGAGCTGTTAAGGTCCATCGAGGGCAAATCGGCCAAGCTGGAGATGCCACCGGAAGAAGGATTAGAGGCCGTACTGCGGCTGGTCAATGACGTTGATGGTTTTATGCACATGCATTCGGTGGATAAAACGATGCTATTCGGGATCATGAGCGACTTTCTCTCGGACGCTCGCTCCACCCCTTACCGCGATCATTGCTTCCGTATGCTGCTTCAGAATTATGCCTGTTATGTCCTTTATTTTGAGTTTGAGCAAATTCATCATTTGGTGGATTATTTTAAAGATACGCCGGTATGGTGCGAGAGAATGATTAATTCCCTTTTTACGGATGCTATCTTTATGCAGAAGATCCTGCGGCATCACCGGATCGATATTGCCGATTATACGAACGTGACAGCGTTCTTTAATGAGGAGGCCCGGAGGATTTATTTGTAATCGCTGAGGGAGCATTTTATGGAGACCTTGATGAAATAAACTGCAGCAAAAGGAGCGAACGCCGGGTGCGTTCGCTCCTTTTTATCATCCATCTTCCGATTCATCGCAGTCACATACGATGAAAGTCCTCGTCTAAACGTTATGCATGGTATGGTCCAAGGGTTGATTATCCGAGAACAAGTCCGGATTGTCCTTAAGCATTTCCGTTATGACATCGGCCATCGCGGCCGCATCGCATACCCGGACGACGGCATCGCCAAGCTGCCCCTTATGCATCGCGCCCCGACTTTCCAGGACCTCATCGACCTTCCAAAAATGCTCCGACCACGACAACCCGCAATGTCTGCGGGAAGGCACCGGGATCTCCGTTCCATCCGGTAAAACCGTGTACAGCTTCTCATGGCCATCTGTTAACCTGCCCGGGATGTCCACCCACTCCTCGACTCCATGAATAAAGGTGTTGCGCTTTAAATCGACACCCACTAACAAAATCGTCGCCTTGTGGTCAAGCAGCTTGCCCCAAGCGGATCCTCTGGCGCATGGCGTGTCGAACCGATGGTCGTCGTTTGTGAACGGGATGGCATCCTGGCCCAGTGCCGCCACGGAATGCGTGGGGTGCAGCGAACGCACCACATCCGGACGTTTGCGAAAAAGCTCCGGCAGGATGCCGACGCAGGATGGGGATTGGTCCACGTAAAATCTCGGATTATCCGCATTAATATAAGACCACGTGTGGGTGGGCAGCACCAGCAGCCCCTCTTTCATATACGCTGTCAGCGCATCGAGGACCGTATCCGTGCCGCCTTCGACCGGCCCCATGCTCTTCATGGAAGAATGGACCAGCAAGGTCCCTTTTCCGTCAATGCCCAGCTGCTCTAATTGCTTCATTAAGCTTTCCCATGTGTGCATGTTCTTCTCCTCCCGGGCCAGGATATCTAAACTGGCTGTCACTATTATTTTTCGATGAATTCCCAGTGCAGTTCGGCGAATGTATCTCCTTTGATAGGCTTTTACATACGATACGTCCATGATATAGAGGACTGGGAATATTTGCAATGTTCCTATGCATAGGTTCTAACGTTCCAAGCTTCGCCTCTTTGCGCCTTATCGGTTACAAATACTTTCTTCTATACATCAAGGTAATCTGATCCGCAATGTATTCAGCGCTATGCTCGGTACCATCCTTAATCCACCACATAATAATTCCCAGAAGCGATGCTGCTACAATATCAACGGAGGCAACCCGACTGGTGGAATGGATGTTTCTGGCGTCTCTGCGTTGTTCTATCGTGTTTTTCAATAGGTTCGACAAGTGGGTTTTGAAGCCCGTATGCTCAACCAACACGGCGAAAATGTTCCGGTATTCATAAAAATAATTTAAAAATGTAATCAGCTGCTCCCGTTCGTTTCTGCTCTTCACTTGTAATAACGGCTCGACTTTCATGGACAGGTCGTCAAAGATCTCATGCACGATCTGGCGCAGCAAATCGTTAATATCCTCATAATGCAAATAAAACGTGGCACGATTTAGCTCTGCGCGGGTTGCGATTTTTTGGACGGTCAATTGAGAGATTTCCAGATTGTCGGCCAGTAATGAAAAAACGGCCTGTTTCAGCAGCTTTTTGGAGCGAACGGCTCGTGGATCCACTTTTTTATGTTCAGGCATGTCATTCCTCGATTATCATTTTTTTGTCACTTCATCGACCGATCTTCCTATACTGTCGTTTAGTCGACAGTTTCAGCAGAATTGTAAATAGGAATCACTCTTCAATGCTGATAAGATATATTTTATTGACACTGTGTCGAAAAAGCAATGAAGAGAGGACAACACCATGCAAGAAGACATAAAGAACATAAATAAAGGGATATTACTAACCATCTTAATCCTTGGTTGTTTCTTATCCACGCTCAATCAGACGCTGTTAAATGTCGCCTTAAGCAATCTAATGGATGTATTTGATGTCACGGCGGCCACCGTCCAATGGATTTCAACGGGATTTATGCTGGTTAACGGGATATTGATTCCGATTACGGCCTATTTAATGAAACGCTTTACCACGCGGCAATTATTTATAAGCGCCATGGCGTTTTTATTAATCGGTTCAGCCATCTGCGCGGCGGCGCCAAGCTTTGTTGCGCTCTTGTTAGGACGGATGATCCAAGCGGCCGGTGCGGGAATTGTCATGCCGCTCATGATGAGTGTTGTGCTCGCCATCTTCCCCGTTGAAAAACGCGGCAGCGCTATGGGGCTGCTGGGACTGGCCATGATTTTCGCTCCGGCCATTGGGCCGACGCTCGCGGGATTTATTGTCGAATACCACTCTTGGCGGTGGTTATTTATCGGTCTCATTCCACTTGTCATCATAGTCATCGCATTGGCATTCAAGTATTTGGTCAATGTATCCGAAACGGCCAAGTCGAAGCTTGATGTGGGAAGCGTTCTTCTGTCAACCGTCGGATTCGGCTTTATTTTATACGGCTTCAGCAGTGCAGGCAGTAAAGGCTGGGGCGATGCCATGGTCATCCTGTCCTTAGGCATCGGGATCGTGGTTACGGCCATATTCTGTATGCGACAAGTCAGGTCCGATGATCCCCTGTTGAACCTGTCTGTCTTCAAAAACAAAATCTTTACGTTAACGTCCCTTATTAACGTATTAGTCACGATGTTGATGTACGCAGACATGATCTTACTGCCTATTTATCTGCAGGACGGTCGCGGTTTTACAGCATTCGATGCAGGACTGCTCTTATTGCCGGGTGCGGTCGTCAATGCGCTGATGTCACCCGTCACCGGCAGGTTATACGATCGTTTCGGTGCGAGGCCGCTGTTCATCATTGGTTTGCTGTTTATTATTCCATCCATGTGGGCGGTAACAAATTTATCTGAGTCGACCACGTATATGTATTTGATGCTTCGTACCATTGGCCTGCGGATCGGATTAAGCTTCATTACCATGCCGCTCAATACGGCCGGACTCAATGCGCTGCCTAAACACCTCGGTACGCACGGTACCGCGGTTAACAATACCGTTCGCCAAATTGCCGGCGCCATTGGTACTGCCGTCGTGATTACGATTTATACCGTGCAGGCGACCAGCCATGCAACTGATGTGATGCTGAACAATCCTACAACGACTGCTGAACTCCTTAAATCCCTTACATCCATTTTAGGGGCAAGCGACGCCTACTACTTCATGATGATTTTGGCCGTCATCGCGTTAGTTATCACATTATTTATGCCGATGAAAAGCAAAGCCAGGATCGAACAAAAGTCCGTTTGATAAACCTAAAAAAGCTCTTCGATACCCGCCCGCATGCGAGAATCGAAGAGCTTTTCTTAGTGGCTTCTCAAGGCGTGCTCGATTCGCTTATCCGGCATGAACCAGATTACGGCAACGAGTACGAAAAAGAAGCCGGATATCCAAACACTCACATAGGCGGTCAAGGCCGCCGTCAAGTAGAGTAAAGGAGATAGTTTCCCTTTCCGGTCTTTGCCCATCGTTCCAACGAATGAGGAATCGCCGGAATGCTGGTTCATAATCATGCGCTGAAGGAGCCAGTACGAGAGCGCAGCTAAGAATAGAATGATCCCGTACAGCGCCGTCGGTGTAGCTGCAAAATGGCTTTCCCCCATCCAAGCTGTCGTGAACGGCACAAGGGATAGCCAGAACAGCAGCAGCAAGTTGAGCCACATCAACCGCCCGTTCATCGTTCGAACCATATGCAACAGGTGATGATGATTGTTCCAGTAGATGCCGACATAGACGAAACTGAAAATATAACTAACTAGTTTTGGACCTAATTCGACTAGCGCATGCCAGTCATGGCCTTCCGGCACTTTGAATTCCAGCACCATGATCGTAATAATGATGGCCAACACGCCATCGCTGAATGCTTCCATCCGATTTGCTTTCAAATCGTCTCACCTTTTCCCCTCGCAACATATGTTTCTTATTCCATTATAGAGATCGTTTGTCCTGAGTCCACCTACTTTTCACCTGAATTTTCAGGTCGGCGAACAATAAA
Source organism: Paenibacillus sp. cl141a (assembly GCF_900109305.1). Classification (NCBI taxonomy): domain Bacteria; kingdom Bacillati; phylum Bacillota; class Bacilli; order Caryophanales; family Paenibacillaceae; genus Paenibacillus; species Paenibacillus sp. cl141a. Next base: position 107,353 of record NZ_FNZO01000003.1, on the reverse strand, counting down.
GAAAGGAACTGGCTCCATTGCCAGTTCCCGCGTTATTTTATGAAGCCTATAGTCATGGCTTAATGTGTATCGGTCTTAAATATAGGGGTACAAGCCAGAGCTATACACAGCTCATGCAAACTCGTATTTTTTAAACCGGTCTTTCAGTTCTTCTTCATACGGCAGCCACTCGAAATCACTCCATAAAGACATGCCTACGAGTTCCGATAGCTTATCAACGGCCTGTGCCGGACTCGTCATCCGAATGAAGTCGTCAAAAGCTTCCTCGCGGATATCCAACGCTTCCCGCAGGTAATCATCCTGAAGACGCTGTTCCTGGAGTCCATATTCGTCTCGCACCAACGGGTGACACAAGATTCTCTCGGCTTGGAGGTCCCCTTTCTCAAAAATCGACAACTCGAATATTTCATCATTGATTAAGCCGACCGTCATCACCGGCTCCTCGATAAGCCGGGACAATGATTTGCCGGCCTTCTTCACCGTACCCCATACAAAATAATCGTGAAGCACGCTGATCCAGTTTTCATTGCTGCTTATGTACATTACGGTTTTTTGCGTTTGTTCTGACTGGGCATCATCCGAAACCGCTTGGTTTGGATTGGACGACTTGCCTAATACTTCGCCCGAACCTTCGCTCAGCGCTTTTAACGCTTCAATCGTCTTCTCAAAATGGTTCGACTTGATATGCAAATTCGCGAAACTTCTTCCCACGATTTAGCCTCCTTGCCTTAAATCAATAAGATCATTAGCGTCATGATCTTCGACATGATAGCCGGCTAATATCGGTTATATAGACTCTTCAAAGCCCGGCTTTACGCGAGAGCATTCAAATTCGGTTGTGCTCACGGCTCAGCTGACGGAGAAATCAGCAAAGGCAGATCCGCCTTGATAGATAGGCGCTACAGGTCTCCACCGGTGTCTTCCGTTACCAAAATAAAAATCGCCGTCCGATTCCCCGGCAGGGATCGTGAACGGCGACCATTTTAGAGTCATCACCTAGGCAGCAGTCATTTCGGGTCAATACCGATATCACTTTACAAAGCTAGTCGGCCAATTCCGCCAGCACCTTGCCAAGTCGGTCAAGCAGCTGTTCATTAGCTTCTACGCAGAGGGGCTTAGCTTTTTCAAAATCCTCTTGTTTCTTGAAACGTTGACGGAAGGCGACCTTGGTGCGGCCATCGAAGCCCTCAAAGGTAGCCGTCACCCGAAATTCGTGAACGTTTAGATGATCAATCACGACCCGCTCCGTCGGCACGAACTCAACAAAGACATTATGGTTGGGATAATCCACGCCATCCGGTCCGTGCATGGTGAACTTCCACGTACCTCCCGGCCTCATATCGCACTCGTGAAACGTATTGCTGAAGCCTCTGGGCCCCCACCATTTTGCTAATAAATCAGGGGTTGTCCATGCCCGATACACAAGCTCCTGCGGGACATCGTACTCGCGCGCAGCGATAAATTCATTCTCACCTATGGTCATGTTCCTACCTCCCCTTCTACTACCTTGCCCAGTGTGTCCAACATGATGTTAGTCCCGTGTTCCCGTATTTCTGGCGTATCATGTCCGTCAAAGAATGCACCTTGCTCTGTGAAAATCAACTTCGTACCACCCTCCACCTTGATAAACTCGACCGTTGTGATCGAGACGGAGACACGTACGTCACCTGAATCCAATGTGTACGTATAGACAATACGCTGCTCTGGAACAAGCTCCTGGTAGCTGGCATCGAAGGTAAAGACCGGCCCTTCCGGCGGCCCGCCGCGGCTGTACTCCCGTCCCCCAACCTGGAAATCGAAGATCTCCGGCTTCGAAAACCACTTGGCTTTAGCAATCGGGTCGGCCCATGCTTGATAAACCCTCTCCGGTGTAGCCGCATAAATCCGTTCTACGACGAAGGTTCCATGCTTGACGAATCGTTCGTTCATTCATTTTCCTCCTTATGTTTCGAAATTCCATTCTCTTCGGCAAGAAAATCTCCCAACAGATCCAAATGTCGCTCCCAACCCGTTTGCCGCTCAATGACCGGTTTCTCAAATCTCATCTTCATCGCCTGCAGAAGGCTCGTGAAATCTTCAACCGTTAATTCCGCCTTGCCCTGCATAAGCTTGGATACATATCTTAGCTGCTCCAATAGTTTCTGCTGCAGTTTAATCTGTTCTTTGATTTGGTCGATCTGCAGTTCCACGATCTCAAGCGGACTAATCTGCCCGCCATTCAAGGCCGATTTAATCTCCTCCAGAGATAATCCCAGCTCCTTAAGCGATAATATCTGGTGCAAACGCGACAAATCCGATTCATTGTACAGCCTGTGGCCGGATTCCGTTTGCCCCGACGGAGAGAACAACCCGATTTGATCATAAAACCGCAGGGTTCGGACGGTAAGCCCCGTCAGCTTGGCGAGATCCCCGACCTTCCAATGTCTCTTCATGAACCATCTCCACTCTTTTGCGCTAGCTATGTACCGGTAGATCTATTGTAAAACATTACGTTACGTAAGGTTCAAGTGAAATCATGACGCTCTGCCATAATTTTTTGACGCCCTTATTTTGAACACAAGCTGTTGGTCCAGTCTTATGACAGTCCTCCAGAATAGAAACAGCCTTTGCTGACAATTGGGTATTAGCAAAGGCTGTCATATTTAATTCTCTACTTCCCTTACTTGGACTCAATACGCCCCAGCGGGATGGCGCTCTCTTCCAGAGCCGCACGAGCTGCCGGCCAGCTAGAATCTTCAAGGTCGAGCGCGTTGCGAAGGTAGGCCAACGTGAGCCGCTGGATCAAGTCAACTCGTTCGGGACTCTCATCCGTCGTCTCCGCGACACTATAGCCGGAGATCCCGCCGAGCGAGTGCTCTGCCCCGAAGAGAGTGAGCAGGCTCTTGCTGCCCGTGCTCAGGAAGTACGGGTCGGTGAACCAGTCCGGCCCCCGAGTGGACAGTCTGGACTGGTCATGGTCCCCCGCTACCACGAGGGTCGGCGTGCTCATCTCCGTGAAGCTCGGGTTCATGAAGGGAAAGTGCTCTGCCGCGAACGGACTCAAGTCAGCTCCACCCTTGCCAGTCGTGGCAAGCAGCACGCCCGCCTTGATGCGCGAGTCGGACATATCCTCTCCCGGCTCGCCGTTGTGATCGAGGACTCGCGCGCCGAGCAGCATGCTCACCGTCTGGCCTCCCCAGGAGTGGCCGGCTGCGGCGATGCGGCTCCGATCGAGGCGCCCACTAAGACCGGGAACGGAAGCTTCGATAAGATCAAGCTGATCGAGGATGCGCTTCAGGTCCTCGACTCGGAAACGCCAGATCCGTGGCGTGCGGGGATCGTCAGGAGGAAGGTTCAGCGTCCTCGAGTCGAGATGAGTGGGTTGAATGACCACGAAGCCGTGAGCAGCCCAGTAGTCGGCCAACGGGCCGTAGCCGTCCAGCGACCAGCCAAAGCCGTGCGAGAAAACAATAATAGGCAATTCACTTCCTGCCGCGGGTGCAGACACTCGCACTTGCAGATCCTCGCCGCGCCCTGGGGCCGATAGAACTACCGGTTTCACCGAGATGACCGGAGCAGACATACTAATGTTGATTTCCATAATAGATGTTCCTTTCTTGGAGAAAGATTGGCCAAACCGTTGAAGGGAAGAAGCAGTCAAGCAGATTCCTGAGATATACCGGATTCAAAGGTTGATGTATCAACCAAGGCAACAATAACACATTGAAGTTGACACGTCAACCATGCTATGATGTTTCTATGGATAAGAACGAGCTGAACGAAGAGGAAATGCGAATATGGCATATGTGGAAAGGCTCCTTTCAGAGCATTCTCGGTCGTGTAATCAAAGAGATGTCTGAACACACAGGACTATCAGAGGGTGATTATGGGGTATTGGATCGGTTAGACCTTTTGGGGAACGGTAGCCTTCGCCAACAGGAATTGGCCGACTCGATGAACTGGGATAAGAGTCGATTATCCCATCATCTGACGCGAATGGAAAAACGCAGACTTGTGATGAGGAAACCATTAGACACGGATCGTGGTGTTCAAGTCGTCATCACTCCCGCCGGAAAATCGGCATTGGATGATGCCCGTCCCATAGTCTCCAAGGCAATACGCAAACACTTCCTTGACCAATTAACGGATCAAGACATTGAGTCGATTACGAAGCTTGCGGAAAGGACAAAATCAGGGTCTTCAGGGTCTTCAGCGTCTTGTGAAGCCCCGTCGACATGACTGCATTTTTGCGGTTATTCATGAAGTGGATAAGTGAATCGGTACTCGGATGAAAGAAAAGAACTCTCCAGACTCGGAGGGTTCTTTCATTTTTATCGATATACTTCACCCTAAGAGCGGCCCCGGCTCAAGGTTATATTGGCTATGGGCCCGATCCCATAACATTCTACTTCTCCCGCTCCTTTATCACCTGCTCAATCCCGAGCAGAATCAGCTTCAAGCCGAACTCGAACGCCTTGTCGGTCCCCATCAGTTCGAACAGGCCGCTCGTGAACATTTTCCGGAACAAGCCTGCATCCGTCTCGCTCATGGATTCCAGGAGACGAAGCATTTTCCCACCCGGAAGCGCTTCCTCTCCCTGGTCTTTAAGAATCGCTGCAACATTTCGCTGGTGCTCATAATCGTCCAGAACGAAGTTGAAGACATAATTCATAAGGGTAAGAACCACTTGCATTTTCTGCTCCTGCTCAAGCGGCGTCGATTCCACACAGAGCAGCATACGGTTGTTGAGCCGGATAATGTCCGCTTCGTGGGGGAGCGTCAACATCATGAGCTGCGTGGAGCAAGGATAACGGCCGAGAACTCTTCGAACCGTTACTGCAAGCTCTTTCAGTTGCTCCTTCCAGTCTCCCTCGGAGTGGTGTTCTTCTAGAATCACCTTCGAAACGTGGTTGGCCAGACGCTGATAGAGATGCTGCTTGTTCTTGAAGTACCAGTATAGAGAGGGAGCCTGAATCCCAAGCCGGTCGGCCAATCGTCTCATGCTGAATTTCTCGATACCCTCTTCTCCAAGAAGCTCCCACGAGGTTTCCAAAATCTTATCCTCCGAAATCTGAGGCTGTTGTTTTTTCATCGGTATCCGCCCTTTTATCTAACAGTGTAAGTTTATTGTTTACAGGTTCATAAGTTCATGATATCATCTAACACTGTAAGGTTCAATCTAACGCCGTTAGATAGACACCGAAGCATATAATGAAAGTGGTGATCCACATGGATGCAGAAAACCTCCATTACTTTGAAAAAGCCCCAGTCGCAAAAGCCGTAGCTCACTTCGCTGTACCGATGATGCTAGGCACGTCAATGAGCGTCATCTATTCCATCTTAAATGCCTATTTCCTTGGTACTCTTCACAATACCGCCATGTTAACCGCACTCGCGTTAACCTTGCCGTTATTCGCAATTATTATGGCGCTAGGCAACTTGATTGGCATGGGTAGCGGTACATTCATCTCCCGTTTGCTGGGTGAGAAAAAATATGATGATGTAAAGCAAGTATCTTCATTCGCTTTTTACAGCAGTTTGGTTCTCGGTCTGATTGTGATGGCCGTCGGTCTTCCGTTGATCGATCCCATCGTTTATGGCCTGGGGGCAACGCTTGACTCCTTCGGATTCACGAAGGAGTATGTCACGATTATGCTTATCGGTTCACCAATCGTCGTATTATTCTTCACGCTGGAGAATATCGTGCGCTCGGAGGGTGCAGCCATCACATCGATGATCGGTATGATTCTCAGTGTGGTCGTTAATATTATTCTCGATTCGTTCGTCATCTTCGTGTTTCATTGGGATGTGATTGGCGTTGCGTCTGCTACGGTCATTTCCAACTTGGTTGCGAGTGCATTCTACGCCTTCCATATGGGATACAAGAGCCAATTCTTAACCGTCTCCGTAAAATGGTTCAAGGCTTCCAAGGAGATTCTGAGCAATGTATTCAAAATCGGAGTTCCCGTCTTTATTATGAGTATCTTTTTGGGTGCAATGTCGCTCATCTTAAATCGTTTTCTTATTGAATATGGGGATCCGGCTGTAGCGGCTTACGGAATTTCATCACGTTTATTGCAATTTCCTGAGTTTATTCTGATGGGCTTATGCGAGGGAGTCGTGCCGCTCATTGCCTTTTCCTTTACAGCGAATAAATTACGGATGAAGCAAACCATTGGATTTACGATCAAAACGATTGTGGCGTTAGCCATCGTATTCGGTGTCATCGTCTATCTGATTTCCGATCACTTAATCGGTTTATTTACGAATGACCCGCAATTAATTGAAATGGGCAGCTACATTTTGCATGTGACATTCTTATCCTTGTTCATTACAGGAATGACCACGTTGTTTACGGGGATTTTCCAGGGAACAGCGCAAGGAACGGCCGCGTTTATTATGTCCGTTATTCAAGGAGTTACTCTGATTCCTGTGCTCTATATCGCCAATTGGATGAACGGCTTCCACGGGGTGATCTGGTCGCTCGTCATTGCGGATGCCGTCGCATTCCTTGTCGGTGCCATCATGCTGTATGTTTTGCGGAACAAATTGCAGCCGGATTTGGATAGTTTAGTTCAGTAGAAAAATCATATAACACGCAAGCAGGCAGGATAAGGGCACTCCCCGTTTTTAGGTACATCGGCGAATAAGCATTGTCAGAATCATTAGCTTTGCGAAATAAAGAAACATATCTGTCATTAGAGGAGCTTCGTGTCATGACGGAAATGAAGCGAACAAGCGGATCAAAGGCTGTCCGTAACCCCTTGAGGATACAATTCGGGATACTGTAAATTGGTTTAAAGCAACGGACACAACTGGATAAAGGTGAGGCGTGAAAACTTCTTACACAAAAATCGCGTCCTCCAAGGGGAGAACGCGAACTGAAGCAGATTTATTTCCTGTTTCAACATCGTCATAAACGCTTTCGGGCAACCACCGCTAACCGGCCGTTTTCGGTCGAGTACTCGCACGTGGACAGTACAATAAGCTTGTCGCCATACCTGGCTGTTACGCCCGTGTCATAAAGAGCGAGTTTTTTGATGTTGTGAACATACGAATCGAACTTGGCGGGCGTACTTACATTCTCAATCTGGTAGTATTTAAAAACGTCGTCCGATTTGCGATAAACTTGTGACAGAATGACGGCAACAATCTCATACTCTTCCTTTTCGTAAAGCGTGCTGAACTGGAACGTAGCATGCTCTTTATAAAAGCTTTCGTTCTTGTACTTCATTAAATCTTTAAACATCCAGCCGCTTTTCATGTGATGGCCATGAATCAGCAAAATATCCGAACCGTTGGTCCGGCTATGCGCGTCCAAAAAGGGGAGGCCGCTTTTGTTTTCCTTTTTATCGAAATCATGATCGAGATAGTATTCCGCATCCTGTGGATTCTGCATGACCGGGTACTCAATTCGGGTGCCGTCCATCTTCAGCCAACCGACGATGTCCGAGTTCCTCTCGTAAAGCTCTCGAAATTCGGGAAGCATGACCAGCTCATTCGCCTTATGGAACAAAACGGAGGGGGATGCAGCCCCTCCGCCTTTGTGCGACCCTTCCTCCCAAGCTGTTGCCAGCTCTTCGATTTTCTGCTGCTCCGCATAATCCCGCAAGAGAGTTCTCGAAAAATTAACGAGCGAAAATACCAACACAAGGAAAGAAACGGCGATAAGAATTTTTTTGGTTTTGCTCATTTCTTACCGCCTTTCCGGTCATTGGATGTGCTTTTTCTTCTTGTTACCGAGCAGACAGAACCCGATCGTCATCAAGGACATTAGCGCCAAAGCCATATAGAAGATTGGCGATACGCTGTTGTCTCCGGTTTCCGGAGCATCGTCCAGCTCGTTATTTCCATTGCCCGCACCCTTATCGGCTAATTCGCTGACATCAGGCACGTTGTCGATGTTGCCAGGCTCCGAAGTGCCAGGTTGGTCAGGAGCAGGGCTGACAGGGCCTGGAGTTACTGGCTCTGGTGCTGGGTTAACTGGACCTGGATTCTCCGGCTCTGGAGTTGGGTTGACAGGACCTGGATTCTCCGGCTCTGGTGCTGGATTGACAGGACCTGGGTTCTCCGGCTCTGGGGCTGGATTGACAGGACCTGGGTTCTCCGGCTCTGGGGCTGGATTGACAGGACCTGGATTCTCTGGCTCTGGGGCTGGGTTGACAGGGCCTGGGTTCTCTGGCTCTGGAGTAGGGTTAACAGGGCCCGGTCCGCCGCCGGTTTTTATCGGCTTCATTGGCACGTCGTATCTTACAATGTCAAAATCGACAGAAATCGTATCACTCCTGTGCGTCTCGTATCCGTCCTTCGTTACGATCAGATAGTAATCCGCTTCAGGAAACACCATGTAAGCATAGAAGCCATTGGCGTCACTATCCTGCTCCGGGCTCTTGTTGTCATGCGGCGCAAAATTCGGAACCGGAGGGAGCGTTACTTTCGTATCCGGAATGCGGCCGTTATCTCTATTCCGCTGCGTATCCGCATAATACAGCGTAACTTTGGCTCCAGCAATTTTCTTGCCAGTGGTGGCATTTCCTGTCGTTTCATCATAAACCGTACCGTAAGGGTCGACCAATGCCTCGGAAATATTCAGCTCTCCGTTAGCCTTCACGTCAAGCTGCGTCACTTTGAAGAGCAGTTCCTCGCCGTTTTCAGCTTGATAGCGAACTTCCATGGTGTACTGCTGCGCGCTCAGCTCTTCGTCTTCTATGGAGAAGGTGCCGTTCGAAGCCAGCGGGAACGCCTTAGGACGACCGTTCTCCTGAATATAATTGCCGTCCTTGTCCTTCAAATAGATACGCATCTGGCTGGTGAACGAATCGTTGAATAGCTCTGTTGTCCCATCCAACTGCTTGAACAGAACGATCCCTACCGCCGTTATGACTGCCGGAACGGTCTCGTCTTTCACGTTGCCGTCCACATTTGCTTTTTGCGTGAACTCGATAGGCACATCTTTTCCGCCTACCGTATACACCTTCGTATACGTGATCGTATAATCGGTGTCTGCCTCGGCAGGGACGAAATATTCACCCTTCTCACTCGTCTGAATCGTCTGCTTCTCACCTGTCTTCAGATTGGTCACCGTGATGGATGCATTCGGAATGACTTCTCCTGTGTTGTTGTCACGCAGCACGCCTTCCAGATACGGGCGAGTATTTTTAAAGTGTGCCTCTGCCAATGTTTTCTCCGGAATGGTGCCTGTGTGTTCGAGACTCTCAGGATCCGTCACATAGCCGTTCTTCGAATAATCCTCCTGGGTCACCGTATACTTGAGATACGTCGGAAGACCTTCTATAACGAGCGTCTGGCCGTCGGTAAGCTCGAAGGTATCTCCGCTCGTGATTATTCCCTTGCTGCCGTCCGATTTCTCATAGGCGTAGGATTTGTCCGATCCCTCACCTGTGAAGGTGAGCGTGTACTGGAACGGCTTCGACTTGTCGTCGTCTTTGCCTTTAACCGTGTTGCTGATAAGCAGGCTGCCTTCGATAACTCGCACATTTGTGAACGGGGCAACTTCATCTTTCCCCACCATGACCCCGGTATACTGCCGTTCCTTAGGCGTGGTCACGTATTCGTCAGTTGTGTAGTCCTTCTGCGCCACCGTGTATTTCAGATCCTTAGGCAGTCCTACAATTTCCAGCGTCTCTCCATCCTTAAGTGTGAAGGATTCGCCGGACCTGATCGTGCCCGGTGTACTCGTCGCGCCATCCGACTTCGTATACGCGTAGCTTCCATCCTTGCCTGCTTCTTCAAAGGTGACGGTGTACTCGAACGCCTTCGTCTTGTCGCCGCCGTTGCCCATGACCGTATTGCTGACGGTCAGCTTGTTGACGGTCCGTTCATTGATGAAGTCCGCCTTATGATCGCCTTTATTCTCGATTGTGCCGGACAGCTCTCTGGTCCCCGGCGTGGTGATATAACCGTCAACGGTCGTATAATCGGCCTCGGTTACGGTATAGACCAAATCCGCAGGCAATGTCGGGAGCGTCACCGATTCCCCGTGCTTGAGGGTAAACTTGCCTCCGCTCTTGATCGTGCCAAACGTATTATCCGACTTCTTATAGGTGTACTCTCCGTCCTTGCCTTCGCCGGTGAAGGTCACGGTGTATTCAAAATCCTTGGAAGCATCGCTGCCGTTGCCTTCCACCTTATTGCTGATGGTCAGCTTACCTTGGGCCGGCGTAGGCACGACCAACGGATTATCGGAGGTTACTTTTACGCCATCTACCCAGATAGGCTTGCCTGGCGTATTCCCTACATACACTTGATACACATGGGTGATCGGCAGCCAGGTATTCAGATCAATGTAGGTTTCCTTCAACTCGTAATAGCCCGGATCCGGGAACAGCAGATTAAGCTTCCCTCCACTATCGGTTGTTCCTTCTGCAACTTTCGTTCCATCGCTCTTCTTATACAGTGTAAACTGTACGCCCTGCAGCGGCTTATCTTCGGGATCTACCTTTTTCAGGGGCAGCAGGGCATTGGAGCTTGAACTGCCGGCTACGTCTGAATTGTCCAGCGTGCTTTCACTTTTGGCACTGACCGTTTTCAGCTTATCATCGCCCATCAGTTTTACCTCGTTGCCCATTTTGTCGCCAGCTTTCGCTTTAGACGGATCAACCTCAGTTTGGTACACAAATTGGTAAAACTTATTAGGGTCTTTCATTTTGAATATGAGAACGGTGGTGCCTCCCACGCCTGGTGCAGCTTTTACTTGAACTTCACCATTCGGGTCGGTGAGGTCCAGCGCAGCGCCCTCTCGTTCCAGAGCACCGCTGGCAGACAGTTTAGCAGGATAGACTGCCATACTAGGCGCTGTCAGCACAAGCTTTCCGTTTTCTTCATAGCGCAGGTTCATACCTGCACCTAGGGTGTCCTGCAAATAAACGCCCTGCGTCATGTTGAATGGCGGGGTATAGTTCACCGTCCATTCCAGCACGCCTGGAACTGGCTTCGTTACCGACTTGCCCAGGGTCTGAATAGGTACAATAACTTTGCGCTGTTCGGTGAGGACCTTCTCCACGCCGCCCCATGTCATGTGCAGGTCGGCTTTGTTATACAGCACCTGCTTGTCTACGCCGTTGGTGGTGTATTCCTCCAAATATTTCTCCAGAGCCGCATTGGAAGGTCTAGCCTTTACTAAAATGACATATGGGCTTTCCAATTTAGAGAAGGAGAACGTTCCCTCGTTTCCATTATGAGAAAAGCTTACTACATGAGCACTGGTACCTGGTTCAATAAGTGTTTTGGCATCGTTTCTAACACCATATTCTGTACCCGAACCATTGTCCGAATATCCTTTCCAAAGCTCAAAATCCTTACCTTCAGAAAACGGGACGAATTCCCAGCCTTCGGGCAGTGTGTCCACTAGCTTGATATGGCTAATGACTCGATTACCGCCGTCCTTAGCCATTTCTTCTGTGTTATATCCAGGCATATTTACCCCTAGACGGAAAGTGACCGTTTTGGTTGTCCTGTCATAGGCAGAAATCGTCCATGCTTCATTGTTATCGTTTCTAATATAACTGCTAACGTTATTCGGGCTAACATTTTCAGGCGTACCATCTGCTTGCAATGGCTTTGACGCAAAGAGCATATCCTTGTTCAGCATACGCAGATGCAGGTTGGTGCTGTTTTGCGCTTGTTTTACGGTGTCGCCGTCAATGAGCAAAGCCCGATTCCAGCTTGTTTTCCCTGCGTTGATATCCTGCCTGAAGAGGATGTCTGGGTTGGTCTCAAGTGCACGGAAGCTGAAAGATGCAGCTTTATCGGTGTATCCGGTCACCTTGATCAAATCGGCCACCACTTTACCGTTCACGGTTAAAGAAATATCCTTCATGGTCAGGCCGGTTGCATTGGTCTTCAAGGTTCCTTTATGGTACTTTTTCCAAATCTGCGCGGAATTTACATTTCCTTTGATCTTTGCTATCGTTTCCGCGCTCACCTCGCCGGTTTCGTCCACAGCGTTGTCCAAGACGCTCAAATCTCCGTCATGTACCAGCACATCGTATACCGCCGCATTTGGCAGGGCATACTGCGGCGTTAGATTAACGGTCCATGTGATGGCTCCCAGGTTATAATCCTCCATCGAAATAGAACCTGCTTTTGTAAACGTGTGCGCGCCGACGTTGACAATGGCCTCATCCGTCACTGCGCTAGGTCTTGAACCGGTGATGACATCGTTGTTCTGTATGCCATCTGGCGTATCCAAATTCCAGTTGGCACGGGGATCTATACTGAAGCTGGAACCGCTTGTTACCTTGCTCTTAATCACTAATTCTACTCTACCATTAATATGCCCAAAGGAATAAACGCCGTTCGAATCTGGTGTAATTGGTTTTATTCCAGATGAAGCGCCATCCTCCCATGTCTGCCATTCAGCTGATAAAAAGTCCAGCCCAGCAGGCAATACATTGGTGATAGTAAAGTCTTTTAACCCTTTTTTGTTATACTGGTTAACCGCGACCTTCCATGTAATGGTTTCATTCGGATGGTCATACGAACCGGATGCTTGAATCCAGTCGGGTGCAACCCACGTTTCCCGTACTGCACTGGCTTTAACGTCAGCACTCGTATCTCTCAGTTCAACTTTTGGGTCAAAACGCTGTCCGCCATTTCGACCGGGATCAATTGTCACGCCCCGATACTCTTTATAATACAGATCCTTATGAAACCATGCTTGATACTCGACCTTAGGGTCCACTCCCGTTCCTGCCGGGAAGATGTAGCTCAGACTGCCATCTACATCAATGGTTGGGTCTACCTTAGTGCCGTTTACCGTGAAGGATCCCGGGACATAGACCATACGATAGTCGGAAGGCTTCGTATAGAACGTCAGCCCATCTACCGGCAACTTCATTGTTGCATCAAGCACATCAAAAGAGGATGGAGTAGCCTGGAAGGTCAAATAACCATCTTGATAGGCTGGGACGGTCACATACCACCAAGTCCAGCTCCCATTCTTAGGCCAGTTGTTTCCTGTCAAGTTGATACTATACGCCGGCGTAACATCCGGGTTCTTGAGCTCATACGCTCCCCCGAAAATCGAGATAGGCTTTGTATCACCGTAATTCATCCCCGTTACATCCGAATTGGCCGTGGTTTCAAAACCGAAGGTAACCGCACGCCCAATACCGTTAAAAAACCAATCGTCACCATTAAATACAATCTTGATGCTATCCGGGGTGAAATAAGCGATGCCAAGCTGCTTCTGACCCGTTTCAGTTGTTGCCATCAAAGGTTTGGTAGCTGTTGGCAATATCACTTCCGCGAAGTAGTCATCCCTTTTTAGTTCGATCCAGTCACCCTTCTGAATGTATAGGTTTGGATCCGCATTAGTCGGATCAGCGTCATCACCATTCACTGGCACCTTGAGGCCCTCAGATTTGAGGGTAAATGCCTGTCTGCCCTGGATTGTACCGCCGGGAGCAATGTCAGTTCCCTGCGTCACCTTCAGCGGAAAGGTTGAATTAGCATCCATGAACACCACCGTTTTGTCCGTCGGGGCTGCCATCATCACTATGGAATTGTTCGGCACATCGTACACCGCCTCAGTTACTGACGGCGGTTCGTCCGCGCTCGGCAAATCGGCTTCGCTAACAGCCGCTGCCCCAGAATCGCTTGGCGCGCTATCCGCATATCCAGTGACAGAGAACGCCACCGTCTGCAAGACAAGCATAATTGCCAGGCATAAAGAGAGTATTGCTTTACTTATGCTGCGTTTTCGTTTCAAGAAACATTTCTCCTCCATTCCCGAAACTGCTGAAATTTTTAGCGACAATAAGATCATCAACCCGATTACGCTCAACCGAATAGACATCTTCCGTTTATTTGATCCCAGCAGCCCTTTGCATCATTAAAATCTTGCGAAGTTCCCTCCTTTATACCTCCTCCCGTAGTCCGAATTTCCACACTTTCTTTTTCATAGTTTAAAAAACTAAGCTCTACAAAATCTCTACAATGCGAAGAATTGCAGACTACCTGCGTATTCATGATTACGGACTATAAGTAAAAGCAGGCCATCTGTAAACTTACAGATGACCTGCTTTAATAACCTAAATCCTTATGCCTTTTTCTTCAGTTCGGGAACAATCCTGCAAGCAACAAGATTGTATCAGCCAACAAATAGCTGTACATATTTGTAGCTGTATATGGTGGTACCTTGTTGTTCTTATATATAATGTCATTAAAGTACAGTAATCCCACTCTCAAAAATGACTTTCAAATCGTCACCTTCAACGTGAAACTCAATGCTCAAAGTCAAATCATTAGGTTCGCCATCGGTCGTCAATGCATATTCGTAAGCAATTCCGCTTCCATCGTTAAAGTGATAGAAAGATTCTTGTTGATAAACACTGCCATCTTTATAAACGGGCCTAAAGGTACACTCTACATCAAACCTATCGATCTGTTCCAACTCATTATCTTCCTTAAAACTCTCGATGACCTCTCTTAATAGCTCAACGTCCCAATTTTGCATATCATCAACGTTTCGGGCAATTTCCTCATATCGTCTGTCTGCGATGGAATCAACAATCTCTTTTGCGAATAACCGAATAACATCTTCCTCTTTGCCTAACACCCGTTTAAGCATACCCTGTGCTCCCTTATCTCCAGAATAATATGCATCTTACGGAGAGCGCCGCCCATTCACCGCTCCCTCATGACGTCTTACTCACCCTGCAGCAACTCGTCCCGCGCTTCGGGCAGCGCGAACCCCAGCAGGTTTCGGCCCCGCCATTTCACGGGGTTCTCCGCATCCGGATTGGACTGGCCCATGCCGATCCCCTATATGCGATCCCGCGGGCTGGCCTCGACGAGGATGCGATTCTTCGTCGACTTGAGATAATCGCCGAGCTCCGGATTACTGCGAAAACTTGGCCAAACTGGCTCTATTGACGATGCCGTAGCATTCCTTGTCCCAAGTATCCTTGTCAAAGTTTCGGACCGCGAATACGGGGAAAATAAAATCTCTGTCTTTGCCATGCAGCATGGCTAGAGAGGGAACTATAAAGGCGCCGCTCACAGATTGTGAGCAGCGCCTTTATTATGCTGTGCTTCTGCTAGGTCACATCTGCTTGTGACCCGAGCTTGCGGATAAATGCCTGTAAATTGTCTGTCAGAAACGTGTTGTTTGTTGAATCCATCTGAGCGATGATATCTTGTACTGTACTGGCAAACGAGCTCAAACCAGAAGTATCCACATGCTCAAATCTGTTCTGGGCAGGCAGGCTGCCTGAGGGCTGATTGGCTGCTTCATGATATTCCTTCAACCAATCCTGATTGGTTGAAGCCTTCTTCGCAAAATCCGTAAGAATGCGGCTCCAGTCTTTCCCGTTTACTATGGCGTCCTGAAGTTTGTTAAAGGTTTCGGGCTGGAACTTACGCATCATGTAATTGAGATCAACATAGTCTTCCGGTGCACCCACAGGTCTTTGCGGCGGAGTGTCGTATTGGATTTGTTTGGTTCCGGGATTGATCGTTCTTGTTGTGGAGATGGCCCCGATCTGACGAATTGTATCCATGAATGCTGCAGCCTGATCGCCCTTCATGTAGTTATCCGCTATGTATTTGGCTTGTGCAAGACCAAGTTCGAGTAAGACGGATCGTTGGCCTTCTTCTGTAATATCCGTTATGAAATTGGACTGTATGATGCTGTATACCGCCTCTTTCACCTCGGAAGATTGATCCTGGAGCGAGCGCTCAAGCGATTCATTGATCTGAACGGTGCCAAAGTAGCGTGCCGCATGATTTACGATATCAGACGTGGCCAGCTGTCTGGAAGCCGTGCTGATCTCTACGGTATCTGTGTTATGGGACAAGTCGAATTTCCCCGTGACCATTGTTGGTTGATCTGCGCGCTCTGTCGGTGGTTTGGATTGAGTGTATGCTTTGAGATCAAACAGAGTTGTATGTTGAACCTTCATTCATGAACACCCTTCGTAAAATGATTTTCGATACTTCATGTCCACATCATAATTGTCTCTTCTTGTTATCGGAATAATATTCCATATTTTGAATAGATAAGGACTAAAATAAGCAACGAACGGTTTCTTCAACCGCTCGTTGCTCTGTTCGTTTCGATTTAACCGCCGTAGATACTGTATGCAAAGTGATAAACGATATCTGAATCATTGGCGCTTGGACGATCAGTGACCTTGGCGACTACAGCACAAAGATCAAAATAATGCGAAGCTTATTGCTCCTGGCAAGTATTGACTTAGGCTTCTATCATCCATTATTCCTCCAATTTTCTCCGATACAACCGGGATGGCCGATGTCCCGCATTTTCGGTGTAATGATCGGTCTCCGCCACGAGATCGGCCACCTTGCGCCGGAAGGCCGCCTTCAATAGCTCTTTATCCATAATGACCTCAAAAACCTGCTGCAGTTCCGTCAAGGTAAAAAGCTTTGGCATCAAGTGCAATGCAATATCGGTATAATTCACTTTTCCCCGCAGCCGTTCGATCGCGCATGCTATAATCTTTGCATGGTCGAAGGCCAACCCGTTATTCGACACGATCTTATACTCCGTGCTAGTCGATGTAGTCTTCACGGTCAACGTCCTCGCCACGACCGCCGAAAGCTCCTCTTCACTGCTTAGCTTGAGTTCATACTCCAGCGTCTTAACGTATCCGTCCTCCATCAGCTCTTTCTGCTCCCGCAGCAGCCGATAGGAGACCTTGAACCAAGAGGCGTCGGCCGCATCGTCTCCCGCTCTAAGCTCCAACTTATCACTGTTGATCAGAGCCATGTAGCTGCAGCTCATCACCCAGGTTCGGGGATCTCGCCCAATATCGCTGAACGTATACAACTGCTCTAAATAAACGTCGTCCACGCCGGTTTCCTCGCGCAATTCCCTTGCCGCGGCCTGCTCAGTCGTCTCGCTCGGCTGGACAAAGCCGCCAGGCAGCGCCCATTTATCCAGGAAGGGGTGACCTCCCCGGCGGATAAGCAGGATGCGGAGTTCTTTTTCCGGTAATTTGCGATAACTGTCAGCCTCCCCATCCGTAACCGTGAAGATCACCATATCGGCTGCCACCGAAGGCCGCTCGTAATCTCCTGCCCGGTACTGTTCCAAAAATTCGCGTTCCGTAAGTCCGTTCCGATCCAACAAATCCAATGGGGGCGCCTCCTTGTTTTTTAATTCAAAACGAGCTGTGGTTATGGGTTCATTTTACTCCCTGCCTGCATTGAATGCTAACCGTTCAGCTCCCCGAAATAGTTTCGATAGGGCTCGAACTTCGCCAGCACCTCGTCTACCTTGCGCATTCGCTCCTCCAGGCTCCCCCGCAGCGTAATGTAGGGAATGCGCCGCTCCTTCAAATCCGCGATGATCTGTTTATGAAAAACATGCCGCTTCTGATCCCCGCTTCGATCCCACGTATCGTCATAAGGAATATCGTCGTCGCACAAGAAGAATAGATCGTAGCGCTGCGCATTCTCCAGAGCAATCCGGGTCAATAGCTCCGGGGCGCGGCCGTGGTAATCGAGGGCGAACATATACGTCGTAATCGCATTGGTATCAACGAACAGAAATCGGTTCGCCGTAAGCAAAGCCTGCTCTTCGCGCTCGATATGACCCACAGCGATTTCATCGAACGCTTCCAGGTCGATTCTGCGGTCCACCTGATGCTCGGTCCAATAATCGCGTCCGTATTCGCTCGCGTAGGTCGTGTTATACCGCCGTGCCAGCGCTTCGGTGATCGTCGACTTCCCCGTCGACATCGCCCCAACGAATACCACCTTCGTGATTAAGTCCCGGTACACGATATCACTTAGGAACTCCCTATACTTATATGGATTGGAACGGATCATCGTTGCAGAGATCGGAACCCGCTCACGGGCTTCATCGACCCGCCGGTCGACCGAGCCCAAAGCGAGACTCATATGCCTGCCGTAAAACTCGCTCGAATAAAAATGCGTGACTTGCTCGCCGTTCAGTAAACGGAGGATATACTGTTCTTCCCGAATCTCATGCGCTCGGTCATCCGAATACCCGTCCGGCCCGTCCCAAGCTTCAATGACCCGGACCTCCGGATATAGTTGTCGAATCCAATTTGCCCGAATATGAAGCGGGATCGGCGTGACCGTCGTCTCGTACATGACCACGATCAACTCATCGACCTCTTGCAGCGCCGTTTCGATCATGAACTGATGCCCTTTATGCAGCGGGGCAAACTTCCCCAGCGTTAATCCGAGCGTTTTCATGCCGCCACCTCCTTGGCCCCTTTGTTCCAATTGTAATAGCCGTATACCGCATTGACCAAATATGCGCTCCACATGACGATCATCAGCATGCCTTCGCTGCTGCCCTCCAGCAATCGAATCGCCCACAACAGCACCGTAAACAAATTCAACACAATATAGACCAGCCATTGCTCTTTGAATCTGCGGACCATTAAGAAGGTGGCCACAACGGACAGCACCGTCGTAGTCGCATCGATGTAAGGCGAGTTCTGTCCCGGGATGAACGAAAGCCCATATCCCAGCAGCAAACAGCCTAATACGCAGACTGCCCCAACGAGAAGCAGACCTCTAAGCTCCATTTGACGCATGATCAGCTTGCCGTCTTGGCGGTGATTGCTCCACATGTAGAAGCCAATGACGTTCATCGGAACGAAGAATAGCAGATTCAGCATGACCTCTCCAAACAACCCGTTAATATAGGCGAGATAAGCGTAACCAATGGTATTATACATGCCAAAAACATAGCTCATCAGGTTGCCCTTCGCCGCAAGCACCACGCATAGCACCCCGGTAATAAAAACGGTAAATCCGAATAAAGAGTCCTTTGAAACCACCGTAAACCCTACAGCAATCGAGGTAAACAGCGCCAACCATGCGATTTCGAACAGGCTCCAGCCGCGCGCAACCATCTTCACAATACATCCCCTCCGTTTTCTCCACTGAGTTGAACGAAAACGCCAAATCAAACTTAGGATCATTTTGTTAATAACATTTTATTACTATCAAAAATAACAGAAAAGCCTGCGCAGGGCAAGTGAAATCTGCCCATTTATTACAGGCATGATCTTTTACCTTCTGCAGCCCCGTAGTAACAAATAGCGAAAATCATGGGAGAGGACGAACACCACTTGTTACAATGCGGAATATACAAATGAATAGGCACTTATCCCAATCATGCTTACTCTGTAAACTTTGCGAATCGGAATAGGCACAAAGGAGTGTTTCAGGTTGGTAGTAAAATCATCTCACTATTTTGCCCACGGCAACACTGCGCGCGGGGCTCACTACTTGTATGGATCCGCATTTGATGGGTTGAACAAGATCTTTGTCCTTACGGGGCCCCAAGGTACGGGGAAATCGACAGTCATGCAAAGCTTGGCGGATAGCCTGCTGGATCAAGGCTTGCATGTGCAATGCTTCCACTCCCCTCTCCGTCCCGACGAACTGGATGGCATCATTTGTACGGAATTGAAGGTTGGTATTGTCGACGGGCGGGTCTGCAAGGGGATTTCGGATAGCGGGGCCGGGGAAATCGTCTTTATCCATTTCGAGGAAGCGTTTGATGACAGCCTTATTTTACCGGGAGACTTCATCACGATAGAAGATCTTAGAGGCCAGCTTGAGAGAGCCTATTCTACTGTGTATGAAACATTCGCAACGGCATTGCGGATTCATGACGAGTGGGAAAAATATTATATCGATAACATGGATTTCGCGAAGGCCGATCAGATTGCACTGGAATTAATTCAAGAATTATACGCCGGTCATGAAAGCGATACGCCAACCGCTCCGCGTCACTTATTCTTTGGAGCTGCGACTCCGAGGGGGGCATTCGATTTTATTCAAAGCTTGACCGCTCAGCTGGAAAGACGGATTTTCATCAAAGGAAGGGCGGGATCCGGCAAATCGACGCTGCTGAAAAAGCTGGCCTCCGCTGCCGAACAGAAAGGAATCGACGTTCAAGTGTTTCATTGCGGCTTTGATCCGAACAGTTTGGATATGTTGATATTCCCGAAGCTGCGAACGGCGATCTTCGACAGTACCGCTCCGCATGAATACTTTCCCGATCGGGACGGGGATGAGATCCTAGATATGTATATACGGACGATAGCCCTTGGTACCGATGAAGCCCATGCTGACGAAATAGCCGGTATCAAAGCACGCTATTCGGCAAAAATGAAAGAGGCCACCTCCCATCTGGCCGAAGCCGAAGCCATCGATTCTCAAATTAAGGCCTATTATGTAGCGGCCACCGATTTTTCGATCGTAGAGAAACTCCGCCAGCAATTACAGTCCGAATTGAATGAACTGATCGGCTCCATTCAGCCTTCATAATAAGATACCACCCAAAAGCGTGCTATTTCAGACGGGGCCAGCTGTCTAATGCAAGCTGAGCTCCGTTTGAAATTGAATCTGCTTCCGCTTCTACTATGCTCCACGGTATGGCCTTCAAGCCAAGGCCGGCTTCAGTCGCAACTCAGCGCGCCCTTCACCAATTCCAGGCATACCTCATTTCCCTATATCCGACATCCCATATTCCCTCGTTCCCCTCCAGGGTGATCGTGAACTCATTCACAGGAAGCCCCTCCGGATTACGGAGAGGCTTCCTGTGAATGAGTCTTAATCATCTCTATTTATTACTACTTCTCTAGAAGCTTTGCTAATTCAGATTATCCGGATCCACCTTGGCTTCAATTCGATTCAGTTTCAGTGTGGTGTACGAATGCTCTATCATAGAACGAATTGTTTCAGAGGCGGGCGTATCCCTTTCACCAAAATGATTGAGCGAGGTCGTAACCAATCTCTGCTCTATAATGATCAAAATCCAAGGGTTTGAATCCGCAAGTTATATAGGAGATAGGAGATTTCCACATTTAGAATTAATTCATCAATATTTTTGGTTGTTCATTGGCAGGCCCTACGATCGTGTTTCCGCCGAAACTGAGATGCTGACCATTCTTCTCTACGATAAAGCTGTTAAACGATCCATCTGCATTCATTGTGGCAATGACTGTAGGAGCCCCTTTTTTGGTGAACGTCATTTGATCCTTATCCCATGCATTTGCTCCTCTTACTCCCTTATATCCCTTCAAATCAAAATTGATCATCGTTTTTGCATCTTTCACTGCGTTCTTCATTAATGTATCCAACGTCAGCTTCTTGAGCTTTGCATCTTTTGCTTTTTCTTTCTTCTGGAATTCGTTGTAATCATCTATTCCTTCACCATTACTTTGAACATTTGCCTGGAGTAGTTCCAGCGTTTGATCCTCAATGGCAAAGCTCACATTGATCGTTTTTGATTTATACTTATATTGATACACATTCGGTTTGCCATCAAGGACAAACACACGATCCAGCTTTTCTCCTTTCTTGACCTTACCATTGGTAAGCTTGGATAATACCTGAGCAGCCTGTTTCTGCACGCTTGCCGGGGCATCGTCAGGTGCATAATTTACGCCATGTACACTCCCATCATCCTCCGTATAAACTTGTTTATTTTGTTTGGCATTCGATGAGATTGTACCCACTCGGTAGATAGACTCTGAAATACTCACGTATTTCGGTTCTTCCCCTGGGAACAACGTTTCCCATGTTTCCTTCAGTTTGCTTTGATATTTCCCACCGTTTAAATCTTCATAATTGATTGTGATACCGATATTATCTAGCTTTCCATTCTTTTTGTAGGAAATAGTATCATATTTGAAATTCTCTCTTTTAAAATTTATAACATCTTTCATGGCCGTTCCCTGAATTAACTTATAGGTATTGCCTGTTAACTCTTTCAGTTTATCCTGAGCCTGCTGCATAAGCTTCTGATCCGCCTTAACATTCTGTGAAGCATTGATACTTACCTTGTTAGCCGAATCTGCTTGAACAGGTGCCTGGCATCCCAGCAAACTTCCTGATAATAAAGCTACCCCGATCATAGGGAAAATTTTCTTTTTGTTTTTCATGTTTATAAACCCCTTTTCAGTCAATTAACAATTTGAGTTCTTCATTTGGTGGACCTTGGATGGTCATTCCGTAAAACTCGATTTTCTGATCATATTTATGAAGGGTAAAGCTGTTAAATGATCCGTCTTTGTTAAATCTGGCACTAACTGAAGGCGCCCCTTCTTTGGTGAACGTCATATAATCCTCATCCCATGCATTTGTACCTCTTTCTCCCTTATATCCTTTCAAATCCAGATCCAGCATCGTTTTTGCGTCTTTCACTGCGTTCTTCATTAAAGTGTCCAATGTCAACTTCTTCATCTCTGCACTCTTTTCATTTTCTCGCTTCTGGAATTCTTCATAACTGTCTACACCTTTACCATCCTTGTGATATACATCGGCTTGGAGCAGCTCCAGCGACTGTTCTTCAATAGCAAAGATTACATCCATCGTTTTTGATTTATACTTATATTGATACACATCTGGTTTACCATCGCGGACATACATCCGATCCAATTCAGCACCTTGCTTGACTTTTCCATCGGTGAGCTTGGAGAATACCTGAACAGCCTGCTTCTGTACGCTTGCCGGGGCTTCGTCAGGAGCATAATTCACGCCATAAATATTTCCATTCTCCTGCATATAAATTTGCTTGTTTTGCGCAGCATTCGAAGAGATTGTACCCTCATAGTTGATTGACTCTGAGATACTCACATATTTCGGTTCTTCCCCTGGGAACAAAGCTTCCCACGTTTCCTTCAGTTTGGTTTGATATTTCCCACCGTTTAAATCTTCATAATTGACTGAAATACCTATATTATCCAGTTCACCATTCTTTTTATAAGTAATAATGTCATATTTGAAATTCTCTCTTTTAAAACCCACAAAACCTTCCATAGCCGTTCCCTGAATTAACGTATACGTATTTCCTGTCAATTCTTTAAGCTTATCCTGAGCCTTTTGCATAGGGGTTTGCTCTGATTTAACACCCTGTTCAATATTTGAAATTACGTTGTTATATGCATTAGATTGATTCGATGTATCAAATCCAAGCAAACTCCCTGATAATAAGGCTGCTCCGACGATAGGAAAAATTATTTTTTTGTTCATATGAATAAACTCCTTTATTTTTTTATTTACTTACCCACAGTTTTTAACGGAACGCTTCAGCCACATTGAAATAAATCTATGAACTCAGCAGTCATCACCCCCTCTCATTGCATGAATTAGTCCGTTCCTTTCTCAGATAACTGCCTTAGATCAATTTTAATAGAATAGATCGTTCCTTTAGAGGTGTACACCGCCGTCACGTCTGGAGAACCTGCTTTGGTGAACGTTAAGGTATCGAACCGGTATTCAAGTTTGGATACGTTATAATCAGCCAAGTCCAGATTCATCCACACTTTAGCTTGTTTCACGGCTTCTTCACGAATCTTGCTCAGCTCAATCGCTTTTGTTTTCTCAACCAAGTCACGATATTTATTTTTATTATCCTGCAATTTATTGAGTTGATCCGACAACGGAAAAGCTACAATGCTTGTGATCTGATTCGTATTTTTTTGTACATCAATGAGGATTGAACCCTTGTCAGTGTTGTACACGAACTTATATACCGGGTTTTGATTGGGTCTTAGGATCATTCGACTCACTGACCGTTTACTCTGTTTAAAATCTCCCATTTTATTGAAAATGTGATCCGCTGCATCTTTTGCAGCATCTGGAACCTCGTTCTCTCCAATCGGTTGTGCCGCATAATACCAGTTACCTTTGTCAAATTGGATGGATCGGTTTTCGTTTCGCGCCTCTATGTGAAATTTGTCCTTCTCATATTCGTACATAATCACATCATGAATTGCTTCTCCTTGGGGAAAAATCTCATTCCAAACCCTCTGCAGCTGACTTTTAAAATCTTGATCCTCAATGTCATCAAAGCGAATCATCCCCGAATGAAATTTCTTATTCCCATCCGAACCTTGTACATAAAGGGTATCCGCCTTCTCATTTGGATTTACTTTCATTTCTTTGGCAAACGGATTAATATATTCAAGCAAGGACAGCCGCTCTATGGCTTGAGCCATGACAGGAGTTAGAGACACACAAAACGCAACCGATGCCGCTGCGATGATACCCACTCTTCTTGTGAAGAATGGCTTTTGTCTTGACGCTCTTTTGGATTCAAGTTTTTCTACAATCTGTTGACTCATGCTGTGCTCTGGCGTCTCCGTGTCCCGAATCATTTGCTCTACTTGGTGAATACTTACGGTTTTAGACGGATTTGGTGATCGACGCATTCACTGTCCCTCCTCCATTAACTTCCTTCGTCTGTAGTTTTTTGCGAAGGCGTTCATACTTTTTGCGCACAGTAGCGGGTTTCATATTCATAATTTCACTAATCTCGTTAAAGTGATATCGATGAATCGCACGGAGAACTAATATATGCCTCTCTTCGGCAGTCAGTAAATTTAGAAGATCCTTCAGTGTTGTTTGACTGTCTATTGGCTCAGTCGAGGTCTCAGGCTGATCATATTTATACCGATCTATAAAACGAAGCCACCTTTTTTTGCCCCGGATTTGATTCAGACTGTAATTGTAGGCAATTTTGTACAACCATGCCGAAAAAGTCATATTTGGACGATACTTATGTATTTGTTCATATACTCTAATAAATATTTCTTGGAGAGCATCCTCGGCTTCTTCCTTGCTTTTGAGCATATGGTAACAATAGATATACATTGGTTTTTCAAAGTTTCTTATAATGGAAGCGAAAGCTTCCTTATCACCAAGTTTAGTCCTTTCAACCAGCATCTCAATTTCTCCTGAGTTTGATTTATGCTCCCTGTATTGTCTATCCAAAAATCATCCCCCCCTCCTGCCTACACTCTTAAAACACCAATGCAGCTCATTTTGTGACAGCAACTTCAAAAATAATACAAAGAAAAAAACACAGCCTATAAAGGAAATAGCACTCTTCTAGATAAACCTTTTCATAACTCAAATAACGAATAACGAGAGGTTTAAGTATAGAATGATGCTTATATCTCCATACAGATGTGTTTTCCTGTCTTACCATAAGATATGAATACGTTCTAAAGTATGAAGCTTTCGCTGCAGCTGCTTAACGAGTCTATCGGCGAAAAAAACAACCATTGACGACTCTAGATCATCAATGGTTGTTTGCATTACTTATCAATCAGGTCGGTTACTTTGAGCATTCTTGCGATCAAGGCAGTTACTTCAGCACGTGTCATTTGTGCTTTTGGACTAAGGGGTTTAGGTCCATTATGTTTTATAAGGCCTGGATTAGTAAACATCTCTTTGGTGCTTTCAGTTGAAATGGGATGCTCAATCACCTTGATCGAGCAATTAGGATACATATTGTTCTACAAATACTCCTCATAGTGTTCAGGGATGAAGATCGAAATCATGCTCTCCGGTTTAAAGGGATTGACGAGGGTCTGCTCGCGCTCCGGGTCTATTTCCCCGAAACGGCCATATGTGCACGGGAGTAACAGCATCGGTACTCGTTATGGTTCTCTTTTGTGGCAACGAAACCTTAACAGAGATTATAATGATCGTATACGAAGTGCTCTGAGTCCATTTGGTTAATTACGATACGTATTCTTCCATATAAGTAATTAGAGGTGAGCTGCTTGAAAACAAATCGTTTCTCATCCGCATTGGGTGAGTTCATAAAATCGCGCAGAGAACGCTTGCAGCCTTCAGAGGCAGGGATCCAGCCGCTGCCCGGACGAAGACGCACTCCGGGACTTCGAAGAGAAGAAGTCTCTTATCTTGCCAATATAAGCGTGACTTACTATGCCTGGCTAGAGCAAGGCAACGAGGTGAATCCTTCGCCGGAAGTGCTGCTAAGCATCAGCAAAGCGCTTCAGCTTGACGAAGACGAGCAGAAGCATCTATTCGATCTGGCCAATGAAGATGTGGCGAGCGTCGTCACAGTGCCAAATAACGGTGGGCCGGATGCGGGAGTTTTGCAGAAAATCGTAGATCAACTTTATTATCCTTCTTTTATCACGGACGAAGGTACGGATGTTATCGCTTGGAATCGGGCAGCGGAACTGATCGTAGCCGATTTCGGCAGTCTGCCAGACAACGAACGGAATATGATGGACATTATGTTTTTAAAGCCGGATTACCGCAACAGACTGGTGAACTGGGAAGCCCCTGCCCGTTACGCTGTAGCCGTTCTGCGGGCAGGCTTCGATCTTTACAAGAACAACCCGTTCTATATGGAACGGTTTGAACGCTTGACGCGGGAAAGCGTGGAGTTTGTACATTTCTGGGAGCTATATGAAATCAAACAAAAACGCGTAGCCACCGCTTTATTCCGGGTTCCTGACGCACAGGAGATGGAGTTCGAGCTCCATTCCGCGGCTGTAATCGATAATGACCCAGGACTGCACTGGTGTTTCTTTGTTCCGGTGCCCGGTTCAGGTACGGAGGAGAGATTATTACGTTTACTTGAGCAGGACAGGCAGCTCCCGTAGACTGTTACTCCCGTTAATAGTATAGACGTGCTGTGGCTAGCTCCTTCCAGTTGCTTGTATGATTCAGTGGATGACAACGAATGGAGGGTGTTTAGCATGCAAACTTGGTTCATTACAGGAGCATCAGGAGGCTTGGCTTCACGTATAACTCGCCGGTTGCTGGATAGAGGGGACCGTGTAGCCGCAACGGTACGCAAGCCGGGGGTGCTGGATGATCTGCAGGCAGAGTACGGCTCCCAACTATGGCTGGCTAATTTAGATCTGACAAACCCTCAGCAAATTGCTGAAGTCGTGGAACGTGCATTTTCAGAACTGGGCACGATCGATGTGTTTGTCAATAATGCAGCCTATGGCTTGTATGGCGCAGTCGAAGAAGCAAGCGACAGACAAATTGAGCATCAGTTCATGACCAATGTGCTTGGCTCCCTGCGTGCAGCGCGTGCAGTCCTGCCCTTTTTCCGCAAGCAGGGCGGCGGTCACATGGTACAGATTTCGAGTATGGCGGGTCATTATTCTATTCCGGGTATGGGACTGTATTGCTCTTCGAAATGGGCGGTCGAAGGAGCCTTTGAAGCGCTAGCTAAGGAAGTGGCTCCGTTCAATATTAAGACCACTATGGTGGAGCCCGGCGGAATCCGAACGAATTTCATTACAAGCAACGCCATATTCGGCGAGCGGATGGACGAATACCGGGATACGGAGGCGGGCCAATTCGTTAGCCTGATGAAGGGAGAACTGCCTGGTATAGATATGAGCATGTTCAATCAAATGGTTGTCGGCGATCCGGATAAAATGGCGCAGCAGATTATTCGTCGTGTCGACCAGGGAGAGGGTCCGATACGTATGGCGTTGGGCAGTGACGCCTATGAGCAAATCCGGGCAGCCCTGCTGGACAGACTGGCCGCTCTGGAAGCACAGAAAGAGCTGGCTTACTCCACTGATTCAGATGATGTGATAAAACCATTTTAAAGGATACCAAAGCATTCGACATCCTCTACTTAAAGGGGAGCATATTTAAAACTTGCCCTTATTTGTGATACGGTTCACCTTAACGGGTCTATCTGCGAAAATAATGGCGGCCCTGTGGAAGCCAGACTTCGCTATGCCTGCTCACTTTAGCAGACTCATTTAATTAATACCGGTGCTTGGCCAGCAATGTGTCGACGTTACGCAACAAGCGATTGTATTAAAATTACGCTTGCCTTAAAGTGTACTTTAAGTCTTCTTAAGCTTATTGCTTGATGGTTAAGCCATAATCTGGTTGGCCACGGTCAGGTCCATATTTAGCTGTAAAATCCCTCTGACCTCGTCGCTTCGGCAATCGTATAGCTATGCCGAAGCGCTTTGGTGAGCGCTTCGGGCAAAATTTGAAAGTGGCATTTTCTCGGACGAGTTAAGGTGACATTTTCATAGACGATTGACAAACAGCCAAATTTTCACTTTACACCTCAGTCATTAGGTGGTAATATCATTTCTATAGTTCCATAAATATAGAAATGATGGCGGAAAGGAGAATTTAATGGCTGATGTCGATCACGATCTAGTGCAAGCTGTCAAAGTATACAAGGCTCTAGGTGAGCCTACACGACTAAAAATTGCCTTAATGCTAATAAAGCAAAAGAATCAATGCGTTACCGCGATCGGTGAACAGCTTGGACACGTAGCCGGTTCAACGTTATCCCATCATCTCAAGCAGCTGACGGAATCGGGTTTAATCCAGTCGCGAAAGAACGGTTCGTTTATTCACTACAGCGTTGATCAAGAAGTGGCAATGAAGTTTGCGCCATATTTACTGGCGTAAATTTTTTAAGCATCATTTCTATATCTTTAGAATTATAGAAAAGATAAAGGAGGGAAACCATTTTGGAAAATCGCGTGCCATTGGAACTTGGAATCTCTACATTTCTTCACACCAACCCCAAAAGAGGGGGCGTTCTGCCAGGCGAACGACTGCGACAAGCGATGGAAGAAATTCAGCTGGCTGATCAGGCCGGTCTTGATGTCTATGCGATCGGTGAACATCATCGCATGGACTACACAAGCTCATCGCCGGCAATTATTTTGGCTTCGGCTGCAGCTACTACAAACCATATTCGGTTGTCCAGTGCCGTTACGGTATTGTCTTCGTCGGATCCAGTCCGTGTTTATCAGGATTTCGCCACTCTGGATAACTTAACAAATGGGCGGGCCGAGATCATGGCCGGGCGCGGTTCTTTTGTCGAATCTTTTCCGCTCTTCGGATATAACCTGCAAAATTATGAGGAATTATTCGATGAGAAATTGGAGCTTTTACTCAAAATACGATCTTCAGAGAACGTATCATGGAGTGGCAACCATCGTGCACCGCTGCACAATATGGGCGTATACCCGCGAGCGCAACAATTCCCGCTTCCTGTATGGATTGCTAATGGCGGCAGTCCGGGGTCGGCCATTCGTGCCGGTCAGCTTGGTCTTCCTGTCATTTTCTCCATTATAGGCGGCATGCCGGAGCGTTTCGCTCCCTTAGTGCAGTTATATCTTAAAGCAGCCCAACAAGCAGGGCACGATCCTAATCAATTGCAAATCGCCTGTCATTCGCATGGTTTTATTGCCAACTCGTTTGCAGCAGCCAGAGAAAAGTATTATCCCATTATGGCCGAACAAATGAATCAAATTGGAAGGGAACGCGGTTGGGCGACTTATACACGAAGTGCATATGAGGAAGCACTGAGCCCTCGCGGCGCTCTTTATGTTGGAGATTCAGAATATGTAGCAGAAAAGATCGTGCGTGTAACCAAACAACTGGGCTTGACTCGTTTTCTTTTGTACGTTGACTTTAGTACGCTTCCGCATCGTGATTTGTTAAAAACGATCGAACGATTTGGAACAGATGTCGCCCCCCTTGTCCGCAAGGAGCTAGCTAGGCATTAAAGAAAGTAAGATGTTAAGAAATTGCAATCCTTCATTGTTATCATTTCTGTATTTTTAGATATATAGAATTATAAAGGGGAATAATTAAATGATTAAATCGTGGAAAGTTTATATTTTAGCGATTATAAGTTTTTTAGTAGGAACTTCGGAATTTGTAATTGCCGGGATATTGGATCTGGTTTCCAAAGATGTAGGCGTAACCATTGCTGCTGCCGGCCAACTCATTTCGGTTTATTCCATATCTTACGCGGTGGGTACTCCGATTCTTATTGCGGCTACCTCTAAACTAAGCCGGAGAACACTTATGCTGGCTGCTTTGGCGCTCTTTTTTATAGGGAATTTAATTACGGTGGTCTCGACGGGCTATCCGATGCTTGTTGGTGCGAGAGTGATCTTAGCTCTTAGTACAGGTGTATTTACGGTGGTTGCCTTAACTGTTTCTGCTCAAATTGCCGGACCTGGAAAACAAGGCACCGCCATAGCAACTATCATGATGGGATTTAATCTATCGCTTATTTTAGGCGTTCCTGTGGGAAGAGTCATTGCCAGCACCTACGACTGGAAAATAATTTTTTATGGAATCGGCCTTCTTAGTTTTATCGCGATGCTGGTCATTTTAATGGCGTTGCCAAAGTCGCAAGGAGAGGCAAATGTGCCTCTTAAAGAACAACTCGCCCTGTTGAAAAGGCCGCAGCTATTATTAACCTTGTCGATTAGCTTCTTTTGGATGGTCGGTTATACGATCATTTACACGTTTATTACACCATTTCTGATGAACATTACGGGTATGAGCAATGGGATGGTGAGCATCGCGCTATTTTCATTCGGTATAGCAAGTTTGCTGGGCGCTCAGGCTGGAGGTTATGGTGCGGATAAATTAGGTATTCCGCGTACGCTGAATGGAAGCTTAATGATCCACGCTGCTATTTTGATCCTTATGTCCCTCTTTGCCCATACATCAATAGCTGTCTTTCCGTTGCTGCTGTTATGGTCGTTTTTTGCTTGGTCTACGGGTCCCATTCAACAAGTTTATATGATTAGCTTGGCACCAAGCGCAGCGGGAATCCTTCTGAGCTTGAATACATCCTTCATCCAGTTGGGAATTGCTGTCGGAGCTGCCATTGGCGGTATTGTGGTGGAAAGCTTCTCCTTACAGTCAATCGGCGTGGCTGGCGCAATTGGTGTTGCAATCGCACTCCTTCCGGCTATATTATCGTTCTCGATGCGAAGTCAGTCTGCGAATGGCATACAATCCGTCACAAGCAAAGAATGAAACCATGCGTAAAATTACAAGAACAAGCAGCGGTATGTCGCTGCTTGTTCTTGTTTTCTATTTCCACTTCCTCCATCCAATGGACGCTTTGTAGAGCAAACGACTTCCCGTCTGTTGCGAAAACCAAATTGCATAGCTTTATAGCGGTTCGCTTGAGCGTATTGAATTGAGAGCCGAATGTCACTTATAACCGCAACCAGGCAGACCGGTTATACAAGAGTACGAATAACATCGACTCTAGCCTTATGTTCTGCTCCGATCTCAAAATGCACCTGAACTTCGCCCTACTTATGATACGGTTCCCCCCGATTGATCTTCACCGCTCGATAAATTTGCTCCACCAGCACCAGACGCATCAGCTGGTGCGGCAAGGTCATGCGCCCGAAGCTGAGCTTCGTCTGTGCGCGCTTCAGGACGTCCTCGGAGAGGCCGTTAGAGCCGCCGATGACAAAAGCCACGTTGCTGGTCCCGTACGTGCCCAGCTTGTCCATATGGGCTGCCAGGTCTTCGCTGGACCACAGCTGGCCACCGATCGCCAAGGCGATGACGTGGGTGTCCGGCTTGATGTGGCCGAGAATGCCGGCGCCCTCCTTCTCCTGCACTTGGCGCATCTCCGCTTCGCTCATGTTCTCGGGCGCCTTCTCGTCCGGTACCTCGTGCACGGTCAGGCGCACATAAGGCGCAAGACGCTTGCTGTACTCCGCAATGCCCTGAACCAGGTACTTCTCCTTCAACTTGCCTACGCATACAATCTGTATATTCATGGCGCTGTTTCGCTCCTTAAACTCGACTTTATGACGTTCATTCTAACATGGTGCCACTGCCAATTAAAGGACATACCATACGCATCCCACCTCCTAAGAGAGCTCTCACCCTCTTTCAATTCCACTAAACTCAAGCCGTATATTAAAAAAGAGCCCTCTCCAACGGGAGCGGCTCTTCTTCACTTCCTATCTATTTTAAAATGACCGGCAGCTCTTTCAGCGCAAACATCATCGTGCTGTCCATCCGTGCCAGCTCTACGGAGCGGTCCCGGCGGTATTCGGGGTAACGGTCCAGCAAAGTCTGGAGGGCCATTCGGGACTCCATGCGGGCTAACTGAGAGCCCATGCAGTAGTGGATGCCGCTGCCCAGACCCAAGTGAGGGTTCGGATTCCGGTGAATGTTGAATACGTCCGGCTGATCAAACACATCCTCGTCATGGTTGGCCGAAGCCATCCAGATATAAACGAACTGTCCCTGCTTCAGCTCCTGCCCCCGCAGCACCGTGTCCTGCTTCACGCTGCGGAACATCAGCTGAACGGGCGAGAAGTAGCGGAAGACTTCCTCAATGGCCCCAGGAAGCAGCTGTGAATCTCCAAGCACCGCTGCACGGACCTCAGGCAGGCTGTCGAAGGCGAGCACGGCCGAAGAGATCAGGTTGGTCGTCGTTTCGTTGCCGGCGACGAGAAGGAGAATGCAGAACCCGATAATCTCCAGTTCGGTCAGGTGTTCATTGTCGATACGGGCCTCGACCAGCTTTGTGATCAGATCGTCCTGCGGATGCCGGCGACGGTCCTCTGCGATCTCGGAGAAGTATTCGCTCATCTCGCGCTGGCATTGGTAATAGGCATCGGCATTGTCGCCAACCAGAGCATCCGACCAAGCCTTGAACCGTTCCCGATACTCCATCGATACGCCGAGCATTTCCGCGATCACCGTGATCGGTAACGGACTTGCGAGATCGGCCACGATATCCATCTTCCCCTTCTTCTCCGCTTCGTCCAGCAGAGATGTCGTGATCTCCTGGATCTTGGGGGCAAGCGATTCGATCATGCGAGGCGTAAAAGCATGGGATACCAGCTTGCGCAGCTGGCGGTGCTTCGGCGGATCCTGCCGCAGCACACTGGATTCAATAGGGTCAGCGGAGGATGAGGAGCCCTGGGAAGAGAACACTTCGTAATTTGTGAAGACCGCTTTGACATCCTCGTATTTAAATACGTTCCAGGCTCCGCCACCATCCATCGCCGCCACCGGAGATTCCGTCCGCATCTGGCGGAACCATTCCAGCGGGAGTAAACCGTTCTTATTCCATTCCATGCTTAACACCTTCGCTTTCCTCATCAAATTTGAACTGACTGGTCAGTTATAGGCATGTAAAAAAAGAAGGCCTTGCTTATTCAAGCGATATAAACAGGCCTTGGGTAATCATCGTAAAGGCAAACCGTTCCAGATCCTCGCGCGAATACCGATCTTGATGATTCAAGTAGTAATTGCAAGTGCTCTCCAGCGTACCGACGATGCTGGCAGCGGCCAGGTTGGGATCCACGGCACGGCACAGGTTCTCCTCACACTGTCCTTCCTCAATCATGCTTGCCAGAAAGCTTAAATAATTCCGCTTAAGCTCCTTTAACTCATCCAGGACATCCTGCTCAATACCGTTGGAAATCTCATTGAATACGATGTGCGAGAAATGTCGGGATTCCAGAAACAAATCCAGATGATGGCGAATCGTCCGCTCAATCTTCTCCTTCATCGGCAGGGAGGAATTCAGATCCGCTTCCGTCCGCTGCATGATATCCTCAAACCCCTGCTTCACCACCGTTTTGAAGAGCTGGGATTTGCCCGGAAAGTTGTAGTACAGTGTCCCCTTGGCAACCTGGGCGCGGGCGGCAATCTCGTCCATGCTTGCGCGGTGGTATCCGTTCTCGGAGAATACTTCAATGGCTGCTTGGATAATTTTTTCTTTGCTCACAATAGGGTCGGCCCTTTCACAGCTAAATTTAGTTCACTGTTCTTATTCTGACTGGTCAGTTCAAAAATAAGATACCATGCTGGAATAAATCAGTCAACAAATAGGTCCCTTTCCCCCATGTAAATGTTGGATTCCATCGCGATCTATTTCGATTCTTAGGTTTATTTCCGTGGTATCCTATACATATGGACCAATACGGTGTATATTTCAACAGGGCTGGTAAAGAATCAGCATATAGGAACAAGAATATACCGTAACGGAGTGATGGGTTGAGTAAATCCAAGGGCAAGGGCGGAACAGGCAGAGGCACGGGCAAGAAAGGCTGGAGCCGATGGGATGCAAGCGCAAGAAGAGCCAAGAGCAAACCCAAACCTTATACGAGTAAAGGGACCAAGCAGGCGGACAATGCAGCGGACGCCGGTAATCCTAAAGGTACCCCATAATGAACATATGGTTTTAAAACCCCTGACACAACCTAATGAAGGAGATGAACGGATTGGACAATCAAGAAGTTTTGACGGACATGCCGTCGAATTATGAGGAACTGAAAAGCTCCGCCAACCGAAACGCCAATTGGAGAGAACGCTTAAACGCCGTTGAAGAGCTGGGAAAATGGAAAAACCAGAAATCCATCGATATTTTGCTGCATAGACTGAATACGGATGCGGTTCACCAAGTGCGGGAAGCTGCCTATCATAAACTTCAGGCCTTTGGCGAGGACGTGCAGATGCCCGAAAGACGCAAAGGCGAGCTGATGAAGGACGTTTCGAAGGTGCTCCTGCGCATCAAAAAAAGTCTTCCCCGTGACCACACGTATAAAGATTTCAAAGAGAAGCTGAAGAAGATGAGAATCGACATCTACGATGCGTACGAGGGTGACAAAGGCGCCGACTTCGACAGCTGGCTGGAGCAAACGTGGTCTTCCTTGTTAAGAAGATAACGGTGAGCCCAGCCTTTCGGATGCTCACCATGTATATGAGAACTCCGGATATGTTATACTGAACACAAATATTAATTTATAGGAGTGGTACTCTGAGAAAGCAAAAGCCCATGTCGTTTGATGATCTGCTGAAGGAATTGCAAGGCCAGAAATCGGTACAGGAGGACCCGGATAACATCTCTCTGGAAAAGCTGTTCAATGAATCGTTTATGCGTAAACATTCATCCCATAACAGCTTTGGGGATTTTGTGGTAAAAGGTAACTTCCAAGTGGAAACGCACGAAGATATCGACAACATTCCGGACGAACTGTTTGACCGTCATGTCTCCAGAGAAACCGATTTCCCGGATTGGAAATCGATGCTGGAGCAGGCC
Source organism: Paenibacillus sp. cl141a (assembly GCF_900109305.1). Taxonomy (NCBI): domain Bacteria; kingdom Bacillati; phylum Bacillota; class Bacilli; order Caryophanales; family Paenibacillaceae; genus Paenibacillus; species Paenibacillus sp. cl141a. Next base: position 72,735 of record NZ_FNZO01000003.1, on the reverse strand, counting down.
AAAGCCGATCATGCGGCTGCCATGAAGTAAATAATGATAAATGTCGCTGCTATGACGCAGCTATGATCAGGGGCCGAAGGCCCCTTTTTCTATTCCATCCTTGAACGTGGTATGCATTTCGACAACAAATTGCTCACTTCGTCTCGGACTTGGATTCCGATTCTGTCCCGGCCTTTTCCCTGAATTTCTTATAGAGCTTTGTAATATTCGCCGTATTGATCTCGATGTTGTGCTCGTAAGCGTATTTCACTGCATATCCCAGCGCCATGGTTGTAGCACCCGCTACCGTCGCTCCGGCGACCGATCCAGCACCAGGGAACACCTTCACGATCTGCCGGAAAATGCTCTTCCCGATATTCCCGAATATCGTGGCAATGACGAGCTCCTTCGCCGTCTCCTTGCTGATCGGCTTATTGTACAGCACCGCAAGCCGGGTAAGCAGACTCACTTGAATGCCGGTAATCGGAATGATATCCGACCCGGGGATGGGGGATGCGCCTACTGCTCCTGCCGAGATCGAGGCACCGATGATCCACCCGTTGGCGGTCGCCGACTTTTCCTTGATGCTTTTGGCAAAAAGGATGTCTTTAGACTTTTTTTTAAGCATCTCCAGAATGCTGCTCCGCAGCCGATCGATGTTCTGGCCCGTCCGTGAGGACACCGGCATAACTTCATAACGCCCTCCGGTCTCCTTCCGGATACGCGCCACCAGGCGATCGATTTCATCCGCGGCGTCGATTTTGTTCAGCACGATCAGAATGTTCGAGTTGACGCCTTGAATTTTCTCAAATGACTTCTTCTCCGCCTCCGAGAACACGGTGCCTGCAGCGTTCAGAAAGAACAGCACGATATCCGCCTGTTTATAGTAATTCAAGGTCACCTCCGAATTGGCGGTGTTCACATCATTCAATCCGGGTGTATCGATAAAGGATATATGGTCCTTGTACTTGTGCGGATGAATCACCGTCGTTTCCCCGGGCTCGGCCCCGACGCCGGCCACCTCTTCGCCCACGATCCGGTTCATGGTGGAAGACTTGCCCGTATTCACGTCGCCAATCAGCGCAATGAGGATTTCCTGCTTCAGCTGGCGGTTGATTTCATCCATTTCCTTCTCGTAGGCCTCATCGGCTGCCCGCTTGATCTCTTCTTCCCAAGCTTTTCCGTAGTCATCCATTTCTGATCGTCTCCATTCACGATAGGTTTTCGCGCCACCGTGCAATCTATACATTCATCATACACTACGCAGGACTGTCCACCGAAGCTGCGTTTCTTCGATTCCCTCCATGATTCTCTTAAACAAAAAAAGCGTGAATTCATCACGCTTTTCCATTCGCATTATTTATTGAATTAAAAAATTCACATTACACAATTAAAAATTCAGCATGCTTCTCGCACTCCGCGCACTTCACCGGTGGGTCCCAGTCCGAAAACTCGGTCTCCTTCAGATCAACAATATCCGGAGCATCCTCATATTCATCCACGAAATTTTCGATCGCTAGTTCCACATGTTCCTTGCATACGACGTACATTCTATGCATCCTTTCTATCTTTCGCCTCATGTTGTGTTTACCTTCAAACCAGTATAGCCACTCTTCTGTTCTACCACACTCTACGAGAAAAAGAAATGTTTTTGACCCATTTATCCATCCCCGCTGTATTTCAACCCACAAATGCTTCCGATCCATCCATGGATTTCACATCCCAAGACCTTCCGCCCAACTTCATTACAGATGAGCAGCAAAAAAAGAGCGTGAAACACGCTCCTCTTTCGCGGCCGTCTCAACGGCTCGTATCTAACCTTTTTCCATCTCTATATATGGATACTATTCCATGCTAACGATAATATAACCCGCTATTTGCTTCTATAAACACCGAACAAGCACATCTTTATGAATAATGGTACACTCGCGGATCGTCCGCCAAGACAGCCTGCGTTATTCTCCAGGCTTCTCTTCCAGCTTGACCTTCAGCGACTGCAGCTTGCCGTCACGATAGAAGGTCACGTTCAGGTCTCCGCCCACCTTCGTGTTGTAGTACAGGTGCTTGCGGAGCTGGAGCGTCGTTGTAATCGGCTTGCCATCCAGCTTCACGATCACGTCGTTCAGCTGCAGACCGGCATCCAGCGCAGGTCCAAGCGCATCCAGCACGAGCACGCCTTCGGTTACCGTCTTCGGCAGCTTGAGATCCTCCTTCTCCTTCTTGCTCAGCGGAGCATACGGATTACTCAAGTCGACGGTGTATACGCCGAGATAAGGGCGGGCAATATGCCCCTTCAGCATCAGCTCGGTCACGACCTCCGTAATTTCGTTGACCGGAATCGCGAACCCGAGTCCTTCGACGCCGGTGTCGGCAATCTTCATCGTGTTGATGCCGATGACTTTACCGTTCAGGTCCACCAAAGCGCCTCCGCTGTTGCCCTCGTTAATGGCTGCGTCGGTCTGGATGACCTCCTGCTCCCAGTCGTAAATGCCGTCCTGGTTCAGGGATACCGGAATGATGCGGTTGGTATAGCTGACAATCCCGGAGGTCAGCGTATCGCCTAAACCCAACGGGTTGCCGATGGCGATCACCGTTTCGCCGAGACGAAGCTTGGAGGAGTCTCCAAATTCGGCAACCTCGCCGATGCCTTTGCTGTCAATCGACAGAACGGCAATATCGCTGACGTTGTCCGTGCCGACCAAGGTCGCTTTTTTCTTCTCGCCGCCTACCAGAACAACCTCCAGGGAATCGGCGCCTTCCACCACATGGTTATTCGTAATCACGAAGGCTTTGCCCTCGAGTTTCTTGAAGATGACGCCAGATCCAAGGGCATCCTCTTGCGAGCCGCCGAAATCCTCGCCGAAATCAAAATCATCGCCAAAGTCGAACCCTTCCGGAAGCTCGAAGTCGCCCTCATTCTCAGGCAGCGTGCCGGATTCCTCTTCCAGACCTTCACCCTCGATCCCTTCCTCTTCAGGCAGCGGTGTCTCTTTATGCGTCAATACGCTGACAACCGCAGGACGCACCTTCTGGGCAGCGCTAATAATCCGTTCATAAGGATCCCCATCCGACGTGGACAGCTGATGACTGCCATTGATCATGGTAATCGGTGACGACGTCGCAGGATGACCTGTAATGAAGCTGAACAGCATCACCGCAATCAAGGCGCTGCACACGGAACTGATCGCGGAAATCTGGAATGTGGATAAACCCTTCCTGCGGCGGGTGGTCCGCCACTTCGTTCGCTCAGATCGGTCCTCGCTGGTATTTTTGCTCCGTCTGGAAATTTTAGTTGAATAGAAATCATCGTCAAACAATCCCATTGCGATCCCTCTCTCCCCTTGGTTGCTACGCGTCAAGATACTTTACCAGCTTCAGACCTACCGCCATTACCGACTGACCTACTAAAATCATCTTGTCGTCATAACAACCGCCTTGCACCGCATGTATCTATCTTTCTATGAATCGGCAGCGTGCCACCTGTTAGATATCTCTCTAATGTATGACTCTTCTGGGGCTCAAAAAGTTGCATTTTTGAGCACAGTCTTTGAACTTTTAGTGAAATATCGCTCCTTATCCAATATTTGAACCCACAGCCAGAAATCTAGTTCCAGAAAAGGTATGTATTGACACCCGACCGTTCAAAAAAAACCCTGTATCCTTCTATTACCACAAACAGGGCGTTTTAAGCGCGAAACATCCGTTTTTTTCTAAAAAAGATGGGAATACCTGGGCCGGCTGCATTTGGCGTATACAAGCACCCCGTGCTCTAGTTCGTTGCAGGTGCTTAACCACAGCCCGCGCACCTTCCGGTGCTCCTATTGTACCACACGAACACAGGTTCACGTCAGCTTTCTTTGGTAAAAACAAATGCTAAATTGATGGCAATTTTAAGAGTCTGTGTAAAGAGAGATTTTACATTCGATCATAGCGATTGTTCGGGTGAACACAATACCCTTGTATACGAGCCAGACAGCCAAAAGGTTCCATTTTTCGAGGATTTTCCATGATCCCCTATTCCCTCATCCCCGCAATCCTGGCAGCGGCTACCCTTGATTCCTGCATTCCCCCTTTAAAGACTATACCGAACAAATGTGTTAAGAAAATGGCAGCATGGTTGGTCTTCCAAGCCAAATATTTTCATTTCGGAATGCCGCGCCACAGCTCTCCGGCGACCCACACATCATTCCTATTTGGATTCACCGTCACTTATTCTTTCCGAACCTCTCCGCTGCAAAAATACTTCCCCGTCCCCTCTGCAGTATCTACCCTGTTTGGCCTATCGAAAAAGCACATCGCCTGCGCAAGCCATAGGATTTCGATCTGCTCCTCCGTCTCCTGGCATTGGTTAGGTTATCCATTCATCTGCGGGTTGACCGCAGGGAATGTTATAAAGGGGAAATCATATGCAAGGAGGGTTAAGGATGGCAAGAAGATCACGGCGGCACCGGAGTCCCGAAATGCAGCAGTTCATGACAAACGTGATGCGGAACGAAGGCTATCAAGTCGACCCGCAGCGGCAGCAGGACCTCAAATATGAGGTGGCCAAATCACTCGGCGTACCATTGAAACCCGGAGACAACAGAGACCTGACCACCGAACAGGCGGGTAAAGTCGGCGGTGCAATCGGCGGTTCCATGGTTCGGGAAATGGTTCGTATGGCGCAAGAAAGCCTCAGCAAGCGTTAGAGACAAGCCGTTTCTCAGCACGTGATACGTCCGTCCGTAACAGCAAACAGCCCCACGTCATCAATCCATCTTGACCGTGGGGCTGTTATGTTCATGCCTATATAAAGATATCCATGTTATGAATGCTGAATTCGTCCAAGGCAAGCTGTCTCACTAAACTATTCCCCGACTTTATCCCAAGGGGTCGGACGGTCATAATACGTATCGCACAATTTAAACTCGCTGTCCTTGAAGAAGCAGCCGCGGTCTTCCATCGTATCGCGTACGGTCATTCTTGCCAGGTCCATCATGTTATGATCCAGGCTGAGGTGGGCCAGATACGTCCGTTTAGTATCGCCTGTCAGCAATTCGCTTAAAGCATCGCCTGCCGAATTATTCGACAAATGCCCCATATCGCCGAGAATCCGGCGCTTGGTATTCCACGGATACCGTCCCATCCGGAGCATCTCGATATCGTGATTGGCTTCCAGCACCAGCACATCCGATCCATCCAGCGCTTTCTTCACCTTATCGCTGACATAACCGAGGTCCGTAGCAACGCCCAGCTTCTCGTCGCCGTCATAGAAGCAGTAACCGACCGGTGCCGCAGCGTCATGGGATATTTCAAACGGCTCCACCCGCAGCGTGCCAAAATCCTTGACCTCATGACTCTCCAGCACAATCCGGTTCTCTTCCGCAATCTTGCCCAGCGACTTGCTCATCGCTTCCCACGTCTTCTCATTCGCATAAATCGGCAGATTGTATTTGCGCGCCACCGCGCCAAGCCCCCGGATATGATCCGAATGCTCATGCGTAACCAGGATTCCGTCGATTTCTTCTCCCATCATTTCGCGTTCCTTCAACAGCTCATCGATGCGCCTTGCGCTTAAGCCAGCATCGATCAGCAGTGTCGTATCCTCATTGCGGACAATGGTCGCATTGCCCGTTGAGCCGCTCGACAGCACGGAAAATGAAATCCCCATAGTCTTGTTACTCCTTTGTCGTATCGCTTTTTGGCGTCAGCACGTCCCCGCTGATGCCCTGTACATAGATCATCTCGCCATGATCCAGCGTAAACCGCCACGTCGGTGCTGCCAACTGATCCTCTGTATTAAACAACTGCCCATAATAACCAAGCTGAATATCGCGTACCGCCGAGTCAGGCGGGATGAAATTACGCTCGATAAGGGTTTCCAAGGCCTTCGATGCAGGCAGAACCTTCTGTTCCTCCATATCGCTGCTTGGCAGAATCTCAAACACGGGTTCGCGAAACGCATGGATCTTCTGGGCTTCATGGATAAACTCCAACTCCACGTTAAACAGCGGCCATTCCTTCTGCACCAACGGCCGGAATATGAAGACATTCTCCTTGTCTGACGGCTCGTCATGGCGATAGTTCCCGAGATTCGCAATCTTGCCTTCCAGTGCATTGCGCAATTCCTTCTCATCGGCATAAATCAGCTTCGTGTCCACCGGCTGCTCCAGCCCTACCGGCTCGCCCTGGGCTTCCGCGCTGTAGATATAATTAATTTTGGGCAGCTGCGGCGTTTCCGTCGGGATGGGACTCAGCAATTGAATCCCATTCTCCTCCATCACCTGCTGGGTGCTCTCGGAAAGCGAGGTGAAATCCAGATTGGAGCCGACCTGCTCGCGGTAGTCCATCCAGAGCTGATAGCCCAGCACCAGATTCAGCAGCAAAAACGCGTAAATCAGAACATTTTTGGCACGGCCCCAATCCATGAATATCCCTCCTTGTGATTCAATGTACCCCGTATGATTACTCGAGTATGACAACCGAGCCGTTCTGGAGCTTTAAAGCCCATACCGGCTTCAGCAGCAGCCCATCTCCCGTCAGCACCGGCAAATAGGCGGGATCCAGACCTGTAACCACACTCTCCTCGTAAGGCTTCAGCTTTGCTTCCAAGTCTTCGCCTCCCGTAAGCTTTACCATCTGTTTCTTCAAAGAGGCCGGCTCGAGATATAACAGCGAGCGCTCATAAGAGGTTACCGTTCCCTGCTGCAAATCCAATTCCATGACGCCATATTGGAAGCCTGGCGTATTCAGGATCGGGAATCCGCCGTAGTATTGTTGGAATTTCACCAGCGTCCGATCCTCGGATTCACCCGCTTTAGCCAGCCTGTATATGCCATTCCAGCCCCCATGCTGATTCACGAAATCGATGGCGGACAGCACATCCTTGCCGGGACTGCTCTCTCCGGATGGCGGTGCAGCCGGATCGGTATAGCTGATCCATTTCTGTCCCTGGTCCACCTGGAGGCTCCGCTTACTGTCCGTATAAATCTCGGAGCCGTCTTTTTCCCGAATGTTGCGGGTGATGCTCGGGTCAAAAAACAGGCTGCGCTGCATTTGATCAACCGTATATTCCCCGATCGGCAGCTCAACGCTGACCATATTCAGCTCCTTCTCTGGGGTATAATACCGGCCATCCACCATCTTATACGGCGTCCAGCTCAGCCCGAAGTCCACCAACTGATCCACGTCCTGTACGGTCAAATCCGCCTGGGCGGCTTCATAGACGACATCGCCTTCCGTACTGAAAAACATGACATGGATCTTCGCTTCGCCTTCCACGCTGTACAACCACATTTTGTTGATGCTTTCCCCTTCAAACAGGGTGTCCGGGACGATCTGCATCACTCTCTGGAGCAGCGTTACCGGAATGCCCGAATCAAAGCTAAGTTCAATGCCTCGATTCTCGGAACGAACCTTGGCCCAATCGATGTTGCTGACCATCCGCCGCTGGAAATTATCAAAGGTCCGGCCTTTAAGCCGGTTATACACGAGATTATAGAACGTATCGTTCGGATAAAACACCGTATGCTTGTCTTCGCCCAGATGAATGACCATTTTGTCGGGAAAGAGGAGATTCTCGGGCTTCTCTTCCGGCCCCATCTCCTCGGTTCGGATATAGGCGTCCTTCGATTGCACAACCGAGTCGCTGCCCGGAAAACGGAAAATCAACACATAACTTTGTACCAAGCTGCCAACGACCAACAGGACCAGCAGCACGGTCTTCAATCGCTCCTTCACGCTAACACCCTCCCCTCATCGTCAAGGGGCAAGGTAAATGTCACCGTGGTGCCCTTCTCCAATTCGGATTGAAGCGTAATGAAACCCCCATGTGCCCTGACAATTTCCCGGGCAATGGACAGACCGAGGCCCGTTCCGCCCAAATTGCGCGTCCGTGCTTTATCCACCCGATAGAAGCGCTCAAAGATCCGGTCCAGATCCTTCTTCGGAATACCGATCCCGGTATCCTTAACGGATAAGGATAACATGCCTTCCTCCGTTATGCTTGCATCCATGGTGATGGTGCCTCCGTCCGGCGTATATTTAAGGGCGTTGGATATCAGGTTATCGAGAACCTGATCAATGCCGTCCCGGTCCAGCATCGCCGTGGATACGCCCGGCTTCACTTCAATAATAGTGCGGATATGCTTTTGCTTCATTTGGAAAGAGAATCGGTCCTCTACATCCTCCAGCATCTCCACGATGTCCGTCCGCTCCTTATGCAGAGCGGCCTCCTTGGAATCCAGCCGGGACAAATGCAGCAGGTCCGTCACCAGCCGGATCATCCGGCCGGTCTCATTCTGGATGACGCCGACGAATCGCGGCCCCATCTGTTTATCCTCCAGCGCGCCATCCTCCAGCGCCTCGGTATAACTCTTGATCGTTGTCAGCGGCGTGCGCAGCTCATGGGATACATTCGCCACGAACTCCCGCCGGGATGCCTCCAGCTTCTCCTGCTCGGTAACGTCCTGCAGCACGGCAATCGTGCCCGTGATGCCGATCTCCCGCCGGTGAATCGGCGTGAAGGTCACGCGCATCATGAACGGTTCCCCGCCCTCGCGCGGCGTAATCTCAAGCAGCTTCGAATCATGGCCTTCGCCGCGCGCCAAGGCTTCGGATTCGGATTCTTCCAGGCCCAGCAGGGACACGATATCGTGTCCTGCCAGTTCTTCCCCCTCCACGCCCAGCATTTCGCCGGCGCGCCGGTTCATCAGGATGACACGTCCCGCTTCATCGGTTGCGATCACGCCGTCGCTCATATTCGTCAGGATCGAAGCAAGCTTCTCCTTCTCTTCTTCGTTCTGCGAGAGAGCTTCGCGCAGACGGCTGGTCATATAGTTGAACGCCTGGCTGAGCTGGCCGATCTCATCGCTGCCGAATACCGGCGTTTTCTCGGTAAACCGGCCGTCCGCGACGGCCCGCGCGTGCTTGGTCAGCTCCTTGATCGGATGGGTAATCGTATGCGACAGGATGACGCCAAGCACCGCGGTCAAGCCGAGGGCCAAGAGAATGCCCGATATAAAAATATTGTTGATCCGCTGCATCGTGCTGTACAGCTCGCTCATGCTCGCTACGATGTATATCGCGCCGACGATTTTTTCGTTGTACATGACGGGCTTGGCCACCACTTTTTTGCGGATATTATCATCGTCGATGATGTACTCTTCATTATCCTGTATTCCCTGCAAGGCCCGACTGACAACCGTCTGCGTGTTCTTGGTGCTCACATAATCGGCGTGGGAGGGCAGCGATGTGGTCAGGACCCGCCCGGTGGAGTCCAGCACCTGGATTTCGGCGCCGTTCAGGTTGAACAGATTGTTCACCATGACGCGCAGGCTCTCGATCGGATCCTCCTCGGTATCGTTCTCGCCGCCAAGGGTTTTGGCCGCCAGAACCGACATCAGCTCCGCGCGTTCCTGCAAGTCCTTCGTGAAGTTGCTGGTCAGCGAGTTCTTCATCGCACTAACAAAATACACCCCGATCAGCTGCATCGCGATCAGAATGAGAAGGACATAAATAATGATGACCTTCGCCTGGATGGTGCGGAAGAAGGACAGCCACTTCATTACAGGCCTCCGTTTTTCGCGCTGCGCATCAGGTAGCCCAGTCCGCGCCGAGTCAGGATATATTCCGGTTTGCTCGGATTCTCTTCAATCTTCTCGCGAAGCCGGCGGATCGTCACGTCCACGGTCCGCACATCGCCAAAGTATTCAAAGCCCCATACCGCCTGCAGCAAATGTTCCCGAGTCATCACTTTGCCGGCATTACGGGCCAAATAATACACCAATTCATATTCGCGGTGCGTCAGATCGAGTGCTTCCCCGCTTTTGTATACCATGTACATGTCCGTATCAATAAACAGCTCAAACAGCCGCAGGCCTTGTCCGCCTGCATTTGTGCCGCCTGTGTTATCCGCCGTGTTGTCCGGCTTCTGCTGACGTCGCAGATGCGCCTTCACGCGTGCGAGTATTTCTCTCGTGCTGAACGGCTTCGTTACGTAATCATCCGCCCCGAGCTCAAGTCCAAGCACCTTGTCGATCTCTCCGTCCTTCGCCGTCAGCATGATGATCGGGATCTGCAGGTTAGCGGCACGTACCTCGCGGCACACGTCCATTCCGTCTTTGCCGGGCAGCATCAAATCAAGTAGCATCAAATCCGGCCGCTGCGTGAGCGCAATCTCCACGGCGCTAATGCCGTCAAAGGCGCAGATGACCTCATAGCCCTCTTTTTCCAAGTTAAACTTTAAAATATCGGCGATGGGCTGTTCGTCATCCACCACCAGAATGGTTCCCTGCATCTTCCTGTTCACCTCATACCTTCTTAAAGAGGATGTTCAAAAAAGTCCCTTTTTGAACTCACACTTAAACGGTCTTCTTTTCATTTTACCACACCTGCCGTTGCTACACACCCACTGGTCCAACGTGGCTGTGCTGATTCTGGGGGTAGCCACTTTGATGATAATGTTGAAAACAGGTTAGGCCTAAGAACGCGGCTCCCCTTCGCTTTTTGAGTGTGCGTATTGAATGATGATAAGGATAGAATCGTCACTTGTATAACCGTGTACGCTTGTTGAAATTCATAACTTTTTTGGATTATCATGGAATCACCCTTTGAGAGAGATTCATCCGTTTTATTTAAGTTAAGAATGGGAGCTCAATCTATAAATACAAGGAGGAGTTATATGGATGGAAAGTACAAATATAGTTACTCATTTTAGACCCATATATATTCTGTTTATCCTCATTCTGATCATCTCATTGTTCATCATGATTTTTCGGAATCGCCATAAAGTAATCAATGGTTTTACAATTGCAATAATTACCCTTATGAGTTTGGCAGTATCCGCTCATCTGACCTATCAAATAGGTTACCTTGCAGATGAATTAGGAATCGGCGGCGACGCTGTATCCTTTAATATGTTTATTGCAGTAGTGATACTATCTTTGGTTAATCTCCTAGTCTACGCCTACAAAAGAGAATGATTCTTATCGATGTTTCCCACCCACACCACCTCCCTCGGCCGTCCCGATTCAGGGGGCGGCCACCCGCTTCGCAGCTTAGCTTGAGTGCACGGGGATGGATCCGACAGGTAAGGGAGCATGCGGTGTCATTCGGAGGGCGGCAGCGATCGCATTTGGATTCGGAAAATCTCATCGTAAGCGGCATTCCTATTTTCCGAATTCAACAGCGACGGAGGAGGACACCGCTTACGACACCACTGCAGACTATTTTCCCGTTCTGCCCCACATCCCCTTTATATCCCCTTCGCATCCCCAAATTACCGCCTGCAAGACGCAAAGATGGCCGCCCCCGTTAAGGAGCGGCCATCTTCACTATTATGATATATGAACCAATAATGGCTTATGTCGCATTGGTTTACCTAGTATAACACAGAACTACAGATATTTCATCGGATTTTGGGCAACTCCATTTTTTTGCACTTCGAAATGCAGATGCGTCCCGGTGGAACGGCCCGTATTACCCATGACGCCAAGCTTGGACCCTTGTCCAACAGACTGGCCGTTGCCGACGGAAATCTTGCTCATATGCCCATACAGCGTGCGATATCCATTGCCGTGATCGACAATGACGACGTTGCCGTAACCGCTCTGCTGACCCGCGAAAACCACTCTTCCGGAGGCCGCTGCCATAATGGTGCTTCCGCCAACCATATCAATGCCCTCATGGCTTCTTCCCCAGCGATGTCCGAAGGAGCTCGTAATGCGCGCCCCGCTCACCGGCCAAGCGAACATGCTGCCGCTGGACTTCTGGGTCACCGTTGCCGCTTTTTTCTTCGGCGCTACCTTGGTGCCTTTATACACAACTTCAGGCAGGGATTCCTGAACCACCTGTTGGCCTGTCCACTGCTTGGAGATAACCTTGCCGTTCTCTTTGGTCACGATGTAATCCACCGTCTTCACGCCGTCCTGTCCGGGACGGACGACCTTCCGTTTGCCCAGCGGGAGCTCGCTGCTCTTGCGAACGATCGTCTCTGGTTTGCTCGGCTGCTTCACCGACACCGTCTCCACCGTTCTGACCGTCAGCGGTGCTTCCGGCTTCGTCACCTGCAGCTCGGCCCCGATCTGAACGTATTTCTCTTCGAGCCCGGGATTGAGCGCCATGACGTCAGCAGACTTCATGCCAAAATGCTGCGCAATCGAGGAAATCGTATCTCCCTCTTTCACCGTGTACACCACTGGCTTGTCCTTCGTGCCGGTCAGCACCTTGACCGCTTCTTCCACGTCCAGCACCTTGTTCGGGTCAGCCTTCGTGTTGGCAAGCGAAATCTTCTCCTTGATGTCCACGGACTCGAGCCCGCTTGCGTCATCCTTCTTCTGGCTCGATGCTGATGCGGACGTTTTCGTGAAAGCGACTCTCTGCGTCTTCTCCTTTTGCGCAGCAGCCGGAGCGAACTTCAGCTTAGCCGCTTCGACGGCAGCCTTGGCCGTCTGTTGATCCTTCACGATCGCCACCGTCTTGCCATCCACCTTCAGCTCCACGCCGCGGGCATATGCTTTCAGCATGCCATCCAGCTTATGAAGCGTCTCCTCGCTGTTCACGACCGGTTTATAGGAACGGTCGGCCTTCGTGGTGATGCCGTCGGTATGAAGCACCATGGGCACATCAGGGTACTTCTCCTGATATTCCTTTTGCTTCGCTTTCAGCAGCTGGTCAAGCTGGGCATCTTCTTGAATGGTACCGATCGATTTCCCATCGACATACACATGATAGAACGAAATTGTATTCGCGTTCACGTAAGCTTTTCCGCCGGTATATATCGATCCTGCTATGAGCAATACCCCTGCCGACATCCAAATCCATCTGCGCGGTGATGTCCACCCCCGCTTTGGCGGATTCGACGACATCGGGGACTCCTGATTTGAGTTGTGATTGAGGGTAGACTGATCGGCCGCTTGCTTGCGCAAGATGCTGTCCATCCACCGTTTCCCCTTAGAACCTTTCATGTCTCTCTCCTTTAAGCCTTGTCCATATGTAAGAATCCGTTATTCGTTCATCTGAACGTGCTGACTTAGCATTGAATGTGACACAACCTGTCAAAAGGTATCAAAATTTTAACCTTTTCGATCTTCGTATACTTTAACATAGCCTTTACAATCATTTCAAGTTTACGAAAATAGCGAAAAACCCGCGCCCCGCGCGGGTTTCCTGATATTTTCCAATATGGGGCTTTTGCATGTCGGTGACAAAACGGTGACAGAGCCTGCCTGAAACCCGTCATACCGTTATTCTTTGAGCATGGTGATCAGTTTATCGAATTCTTCCGGATTCAAATATTTGGATATGCCCTGCTCGATCTCCGCAAGCTCCGCAGCGGTCAGACCGTCCTCCATCGCCTCGGAGATCTTCTGCATTTCGGATTGGGGCAGCTTGTTCATCAGCATGGTGAAAATCTCTTCCTTCTCCTCCGTTGGCAAACGGTCCTTCCGGTCCACGATGTCCCCCGGTGTCATGACAATCTCCTGACCTTCCAGGGAGGAGCGGCCGGACTCTGACGTATTCGTGCCCATGACGGGCAGGGAATTATCCGGTGCCTCTTCATCGTTCGAAGTCTCCCCTGACGTTCCCGTTGATCCTGAACTCGTCTCTTCGTCCTCCTTGGCCCCTCCATTCGTTTCGGTGCCGGCTTCCGATTCCCGTTCATCGTCCGCAGCGCCCTGATCTTCTTCCAACTGGCGATTGTCCTTCGCGGCATTGATACTGCCCGCATCCGGCTTGGTGCCGGAGCCCACGCCCAGCAACGACTTCATAATACCTCCCACCCCCATCGGCTCCGCTTCCAGTTGAATGTTAAAACTGGATAACACCGATTGAATATAGGCATTCACGACGATGCCCGTGGTCACAATCGTAAGCGTGCTCACCAGGATGGCGGTCAAGCTGATTTTGAGCAGCCATTTCATCCACTTCATCCGTATCTCCTCCTTCCTCATGCATGCTGCAATGACATGACGATGATTGCTTTCTTTTTCCAGTATTGACCGCTCGGTATCGCTTCAATCGTGGGGATCGCCAATTTTTCTATCTTCATCTGATATATTTCATGGTTCGGTTCCTTTTAGGCCACACTACTTCCATGCGATAGAGCGCTCCATCGACCGCACCAGGGAATGTATGATACATATATAGTCATTGGAACTGCTTATGAAGGAGGTCAATCTAGCAATGATTCATATATTGATCGCAGATGACGACGCGCATATTCGAGAGCTCCTGCAGTATCATCTTCAAACCGAAGGATACACGGTATTCACTGCAGCTGACGGGGAAGAAGCTTCTGCCCTTTTGGCGGAAAAACAGGTTCACCTGGCTGTCGTGGATGTCATGATGCCGAACAAGGACGGGTATCAGCTCTGCGAAGAAATCCGGCGTTATTATGATGTTCCCGTCATTCTGCTGACCGCCAAGGATCAGCTTGTAGACAAGGAGAGAGGTTTTGCCGTAGGCACGGATGATTACTTAACCAAGCCGTTTGAACCAAGGGAGCTGCTGTTTCGAATCAAAGCCCTGCTGCGGCGGTATCAAATGGTCAGCGCAGACAAAATCCGTCTGAACGAAACGACCATCGACCGCAAAAGCTACGAGGTTCAAGGACACGGAAAGGTACTGATGCTGCCGATGAAGGAGTTTGAGCTGCTCTCCCAGCTTGCGAGCTATCCGGACCGGACATTCTCGCGCGAGGAGCTGATTCAGCTCATCTGGGGAACCGATTTTGACGGAGATGATCGGACCGTTGACGTTCATATCAAACGACTCCGGGAACGCTTCGCGGACCGAGGCGGCGATTTCCGGATACGGACCATCCGGGGCGTAGGATATAAATTGGAGGCGGCGCCGCAGTGAAAACCCTCTATTCGCGCATCGTCCTCACCACCATCGCCATCATGGTGATCAGCAGCTTGATTGCTTTTGTACTGTCTAATCTGTACTACCAATACAATCTCAAGCCCTTTAACGATCAGAAGGTCACCACCATGGCCAAGGATATCGGGGACTTTTATGGCAGCCACCCGGGGACGGACATCCACGATTATCTCCATCACATCGGACAGCTCGGTTATCAATTCTATTTGGTGAACGATCATGGCAAGGAGTGGTTCTACGGCGGCATGTTCCGTGAACAGGACCTTTCGCCCGAAACGGTTCGGCAGGTGCTGAACGGGAAGGTGTACCATGGCATCGCGGAGTTTCCGTCGGAGCTGTTCATTACCGGCTTTTTCGACAATGTCCTAAGCAATTCCATCGGCATCCCCATCCAGGTCGAAGGCAGCCCTCACGCACTCTTCCTCAGGCCCGATATTACCGTCCAGTTCGGGGAGATGCGTATCTTCTTCTCCATCATCATGGTCATTGCCATCCTGCTGAGCATCCTGCTTGTCGGCATTATTACGCGCTATATCGTGAAACCGATCGTGAAGTTAACCGAGGCCACCCAGAGCGTGGCGCAGGGCCAATATGACATTAAGCTGAACGTTAGCCGGCGTGACGAGCTGGGGCAGCTTGCGGACCATTTTTCCCAGATGGCCAAAGGACTAGCGCAATTGGAGCAGATGCGCCAGGAGTTTGTATCCAATGTCTCGCATGAAATCCAGTCGCCGCTGGCCTCCATTCAGGGCTTCTCGCAGACGCTGCAAACCAAGCGCTTGTCCGAGGAACAGCAGCAGCATTATTTATCGATCATTGAGGCAGAAAGCCGCCGGATGTCGCAGCTCAGCAAACAGCTGCTTATGCTGGCGTCCCTGGATAAGGAAGAGAACATTCTCGATAAATCCACCTTCGACGTGGCCGAGCAAATCAAGCAGGTGCTGTTCCACACCGAATGGAGCTGGCGCAGCAAAGATTTGAGCATCGACATGTCGCTGCCGCCGACCTATGTCTATGGCGATCAGCAGCTGCTGCATCAGGTATGGACGAACCTCATCACCAACAGCATTAAATTCACCGCACCTGAGGGCGCCATCTCCCTGCGTGTGATCGAACACAACAAACAATGCCGCATCGAGATCTCCGATACGGGCATTGGCATTCCGCCAGAGCATCTGCCCCACATCTTCAACCGTTTCTACCGCGTGGATGAGGCTCGCGACCGCTCCCAGGGCAGCAGCGGATTGGGTTTATCCATTACCCAGAAAATCGTCGAACTGCATGGCGGACGTATTGAGGTCACGAGTCAGCCTGGAAAGGGAACCACCTTCTCCGTGATCCTCCCTAACGTATAAACAGCCTAATCTCAAGTTCATGCTCTGTTCATATTCCATTCCTATACTTGGGGCATATCCCGCAGAGATTAAAAACCGAGGGATGTGCCGCTTAATGATCAGGAATGGAGATGAGAAACATGTTTCTTGCACTGCGTGAACTTCAACATGCGAAGCTGCGCTATCTGTTGATTGGCTTCATTATGGTACTGATTGCCTGGCTCGTCCTGTTCGTCACGGGATTGGCTCAGGGGCTCTCCTCCGATAACGCCTCTTCCATACAAAATATGAAAGCCGACTACCTGGTGCTTCAGGAGGAGTCCGATCATCGGATCAATCGTTCCGTACTAACCGGCGAGATCTGGAACGAAGTGCAGAGCCGCCCGGGTGGAAACCCGGCCACTCCGCTCGGAGTACACATGAACACCTTGACCAAGGAAGGCTCCGCGGCCAAATTCGATGTAGCTTTTTTTGCCATTGATGTGGAGAGCATGCTGGCACCCCGAGTCGTTGAAGGCACGATGATTAGCAATACGGATGCAGACCTTGTGATGGCCGACCGCTCCTTGAAAGAGGACGGGTACCGGCTGGGCGACCGGATCGTGGATCAGGCTACAGGCGCCACGTTTACGATTGCTGCCTTTACGGAGGGACAATCCTTCAGTCATGCCCCGGTCATTCACATGAATTTTGAGGGGTGGAAGGCGCTTCAGCCAAACCCGGCGAAGCCAGCGCCTATCTATAATGCCATCGCTTGGAATGGAACTCCGGAGCAGAAGGAAGCCTTGGTCCGGGACGTATCCGGCATCGAGATGATCACGAAAGAGGAAGCCCTGCAGGGGATTCCCGGTTTTCAGGAGGAGCAGGGTTCTCTCACCATGATGATTGTGTTCCTGTTTGTGATTGCAGCCTTCGTGCTGGCCGTGTTCTTTTACGTCATGACGATTCAGAAAATAAATCAGTTCGGCGTCCTGAAAGCCATCGGCGCGGGGACCGGTTATCTGGTGAGGAGTCTGATCTTTCAGGTCCTTACCCTTACCATCGTCAGTCTTGCGATCAGCATCGGCCTGACGTACGGGGTTTCGCTCCTGTTGTCCGGCATCGTGCCGTTTTCGCTAACGCCTTCGGTCGTTCTGCTCTGTTCCTTGCTGTTCCTGGCGGTTTCCCTGATGGGATCGCTATTGTCGCTATATCGGGTCATCAAGATCGATGCAATCGAAGCTATAGGGAGGGCTGCATAATGACATCATCCAAGCTGTTGATGGATCAGGTGAGCAAAGAATTCGGTGACGGGGAAACCTCAGCTAAAGTACTGGACAACATTTCACTGGATATCAAGGGTGGAGAATTTGTCGCGGTGGTCGGACCTTCCGGTTCGGGCAAAAGCACCTTTCTCTCCATTGCCGGGGCACTGCTATCCCCTACCCGGGGACGAATATGGATGGGCGATCAGGAGGTCACCCGGCTCCCCGCCAAACAAATGAATCAGCTGCGGCTGCGCCATATCGGTTTTGTCTTTCAATCTTCCAACCTCATTCCGTATCTGACGGTCCGCGATCAGCTGCTCTTGATGGCCAAGCTGGCTAACCAGCACGGCCAGGAGCCGCAGCGTCGGGCGGATGATCTGCTTCACCGGCTGGGCTTGTCGCATCGCAAGTCTCGCCATCCCGAGAGCCTGTCCGGCGGCGAACGGCAGCGGGTTGCCATTGCCCGGGCATGGATGAACGATCCGGAGCTCATATTGGCAGACGAGCCGACGGCAAGTCTGGATTCCGAGCGCGGCCGGACGGTCGTTCAAATGCTCGCCGATGAGGTGAAGCTGCGCCGGAAAGCTGCCATCATGGTCACGCATGACAAGCGCATGCTGGATCTATGTGACCGGGTTGTCTATATCGAGGACGGCAAGCTGTCCGAACGAACGCAGCCGATTGTGTTGTAGCATGACAAAAACCGGATTCATCCCTAGGCAACCTAGTCGATGAATCCGGTTTTTTACTATGCTGGACCGCCGTGTACCTTGTCCAGCGCTCAAGAAGGCCATACGTCTATTCGATGGTTCGTATGGCTTCTGTCCCCCCTACATGGATCTGACTGCATTCATCCGCTGTTTTTAGCCCCAATTCCAAATGATCAGCGTGCTGCCCTCTATGTCTATCTCCATTATAGGGTGGATGGGCGGATGACTAGGGGATAATATTCTTTAGCTGAAGGGACAAATTCTTCTACCTATTGACCAGCGATGGTATACTCGAAAGCCATCTCCTATCCCGGATCTTTCACAGCCATAAAAAAGCCCGCCGAACCCTATCTTCGGCGGGTGTATTTCACATATCTTAAGGTTGAACTTTCACTCTCTCTATTCTTGGTCCAACGCTTGATTACTTCTCATAAATCGGCAGCACTTGATTCGTCTGCTCCCGGTTGCGGCCGACGGAGAAGATGGCAATCGGAATGCCGGTCAGCTCGGATACCCGCTCAACATAACGGCGAGTGTTCTCAGGCAGATCCTCCAGCGTCTTCGCGCCGGTAATGTCTTCGCTCCATCCTGGCAGCTCTTCATAGATGGCTTCGCACTCGGCTAACATTTTCAAGCTGGCCGGGTAGTGCGTAATCTCCTCACCGCGGAATTTATATGCGGTACAGATCTTCACGGTCTCCAGTCCGCTGAGCACATCCAGCGAGTTCAGGGACAGGCCGGTAATTCCGCTTACGCGACGGGCATGGCGCACAACTACGCTGTCGAACCAGCCTACGCGACGAGCACGCCCGGTTACCGTGCCGTACTCATGTCCTTTTTCACGGATATATTCGCCGATTTCATTATCCAGCTCCGTTGGGAATGGTCCGTCTCCTACACGCGTCGTATAGGATTTGGCCACACCGATGACTTGTTGAATCTTCGACGGCCCTACGCCGGAACCGATGCAGACGCCGCCTGCAGAAGGATTCGAAGATGTAACAAACGGGTACGTACCTTGGTCGATATCCAGCATGACGCCCTGCGCGCCTTCGAACAATACCTTTTGATTCTCATCGATGGCATCATTCAAGACAACGGAAGTGTCGCGCACATATTTACGAATAACCTCGGCGTACTCCAGGTATTGCGTCAGTATCTCTTCAACATCAAGCGCTTCCCCACCGTACACCTGAGTAATCACTTGGTTCTTCTCCTTCACCAGATGGCGAAGCTTCAATTCGAACTCTTCCGCATCCATCAGATCTGCGATCCGGATGCCGTTGCGTGCCGCTTTATCCATGTAGCAAGGGCCGATCCCCTTGCGCGTTGTACCGATTTTGTTCGGACCTTTGCGGTCCTCTTCCAGAGCATCCAATACCATATGATAAGGCATGATAACATGAGCACGATCGCTGATTACCAGATTGTCCGTGCTGAACCCGTTATCATGAATATAATTAATCTCTTCAATGAGTGCAGCCGGGTTAACGACCATACCGTTACCGATTACACAGGTTTTGTCTTTATAGAATACTCCGGATGGAATCAAGCTAAGCTTGAATTTTTTACCGTCAATCAGAATGGTGTGGCCGGCATTGTTGCCGCCTTGGTAACGGGCTACCACGTCGGCGCTTTCCGCCAAATAATCCGTGATTTTCCCTTTCCCTTCATCTCCCCATTGTGTTCCCACAACGACTACCGTTGACATATTCATTCCTCCGCCCGGGCTGTTACACCCTTATGATTTCGCGTAACACTGATGAAATAAATCTCTGCATGCTGATTAAAGTTCAACCTCACTGCACTAAAGCAGCAATACCAGTGTAACAGTCCCCATTTTTAAAGTCAAATACAAAAACGAACAATCGCACATCAGTGTGTACGATTGTTCGGAATTAGGACGAGATTATCGATTGATAACCATATTATTCGGGGAACTGGTATAAGAAATGCCCTATACTTACAGCGAGCGGCAGGTATTGGCCTGATCTCCGAACTTTACTTTTAGGGCTTCCTGTTTCATTAAGCAACCATGAAAGCCCGGCTAAGGGTGAATACCGTCGTTACCCGGCGGCAAAGGCATCGGCATGCGTTCGCTCGTAATTAACGAATTTATTAAAGTTCTTAAGGAAGACCAATTCCACCGTGCCTACGGGACCATTACGCTGTTTGGCAATGATGATCTCAATGATATTCTTCTTCTCGGTTTCCTGATTGTAATAATCATCCCGGTATAAGAACGCAACGATGTCGGCATCCTGCTCGATCGAACCGGATTCCCGCAGGTCACTCATCATCGGACGCTTGTCCTGACGCTGCTCCACGCCCCGGCTGAGCTGAGACAGCGCGATGACCGGCACTTCGAGCTCACGGGCAATTTGCTTAAGCGTACGCGAGATTTCGGATACCTCCTGTTGCCGGTTCTCTCCGGGCTTGCCGCGCCCATGAATGAGCTGGAGGTAATCGATCAGAATCATGCCGAGCCCCTTCTCTTTTTTCAAACGGCGGCACTTCGCACGGATATCGGCTACCGTGACGCCAGGTGTATCATCAATGTAAATCTCCGCTTCGGATAAAGCGGCGATGCCCATCGTGAGCTTGGACCAATCCTCATCGCCTTTGAAATCGCCGTTCCGCATCACGCCCGCATCGAGGTTCGCCTCGGCACAGATCATACGCTGAACGAGCTGTGGCGCGGACATCTCCAGACTGAAAATGGCTACCGTTTCCTTGGCGCGAATGGCCACGTTCTGGGCGATATTCAGTGCGAAGGCCGTTTTACCTACGGAAGGACGAGCCGCCACGATAATCAAGTCGTTGCGCTGGAATCCGCTTGTCATTTTGTCCAGATCCACAAAGCCGGAAGGAATCCCTGTCGTATTCCCCCGGTTCTGATGAAGGACCTCCACCTTCTCGAAGACTTCCATCAGCACGTCGCGGATCGCAATAAACCCGCTGCCCGTGCGTCGATTGGAGATCTCCAGAATGCGGCGCTCCGCCTCGCTGAGCATACCGGATACATCTTCTCCTCCGGTATAGCCTTCACTGACAATCTGGGTTGCCGTTCGGATCAAACGCCGCAGCATCGATTTCTCTTCGATGATTTGGGCGTAATAATCCACGTTCGCAGCCGTCGGGACGGCATGGGCCAGCTTCGCTAAATAGCTGACTCCACCGATCTCTTCCAGCTGTCCTTTATCTTGCAGAAGAGATGTAAGGGTCACCAGATCGATCGGTTGATTGCCTTCCCCGAGCTGCACCATGACTTCATAAATCATCTGATGTGATTTATCGTAGAAGTCTTCAGCCTGCACCCGCTCCATCGCCGTGATCAGCGCTTCACTCTGCAGCAGAATGGCACCCAGCACGGCCTGCTCTGCCTCAAGGTTCTGCGGGGGGACCCGATCGAAATAGAGTTCTCCTCCCATATTACTCCTCCGTAATTTGAACCTTGAGCGTCGCCTTGACGTCAGGATGCAGCTTCACCGGAACCTGGGTAACGCCCAGGCTGCGGATCGGGTCGCTAAGCTCAATTTTGCGTTTGTCGATTTTAATCTTCTGTCCTGCCAATGCTTCCGCAATTTGTTTGCTGGTAATGGCGCCGAACAGACGTCCGCCCTCTCCAGCTTTGGCTTTCAGAACCACCGTCATCTCTTCCAGCTTCTTGCCGAGCGCCTGCGCCTCTTCCTTCTCCTGCGCCTTGCGCTTCTCCTCGGAGGCCTGCTGCTGCTCCAGCGTTTTCATGTTCCCGTCGGTAGCCGGACGAGCAACTCCCCGCGGAATCAGGAAGTTTGTTGCATATCCTTCCGAAACTTCCTTCACTTCGCCTTTCTTACCTTGACCCTTCATATCTTTTATGAAAATGACTTTCATTCAAATAACCCCTCTTTCGCTTCGATGTCCTTCAGTACCTCCATCAACTTCTCCTCGGCTTTCTCAGGCGTCGTATCCAGTTGTACTGCGGCGTTCGTTAAATGTCCGCCTCCCCCGAGACGTTCCATAATCATCTGAACATTCATCTTGCCCATCGAACGGGCGCTAATGCCAATCTTGCCGTCGGTGCGCTCGCTAATGACAAAGGATGCCTGCACATCCGTCATATTCAGCAGCATATCCGCCACTTGAGCAATGAGCAGCTGCGGCATGGGCTCCCCGCTCTTCGCCACCGCGATAGCGATATGGTCAAATACCATTTTAGCATGTTTCACGATTTCTGCCTTCGCTATAAATTCTGTCAGATCTTCCTTGAGCACCCGCTGAATCATCATGGTGTCCGCTCCGTGACGCCGCAGGAACCCGGCTGCCTCGAACGTCCTTGATCCCGTGTGGAGGGCAAAATGCTTGGTATCCACCGTAATCCCTGCCAGCAAGGCCGTCGCCTCAACCGGAGTAAGGGATACCCGGTCATGAATATATTGCAGCACCTCCGTCACCAGCTCGCAGGTTGAAGAGGCATACGGCTCAAGATAGATCAGCACCGCGTCATTAATAAATTCTTCGCCGCGCCGGTGATGATCCATCACGACCACCCGGCTTGCGCGATGAACCAGCCTCGGCTCCATCGTCATGGAGGCTTTATGGGTATCCACGACAACGAGCAGCGTGTGCTCCGTCATCATCTGCATCGATTGTTCGGTGGAGATGAATCGGCTCATCAAGGCGTCATCCTTGCGGACCTCTTCCATAATCCTCGAAATGGACGGATTCATTCCCTCCATCACGATATAAGCCTCGACTTTATACATTTGGGCTGCTTTCAGGATGCCGATCGCAGCGCCGACCACGTCCATATCCGGCAGCTTGTGGCCCATGATGATCACTTTGTCGCTCTCCTGCATCAAATCGCGCAGCGCATGGGAAATGACTCGCGCTCTTACGCGCGTTCGTTTCTCTACCGCGTTGGATTTACCGCCATAGAAGGAGAGCCTTTGGCCGGCTTTGACAGCGGCCTGATCTCCGCCCCGGCCCAGTGCCATATCCAGACTGGATTGGGCTAGCTGTCCCAGCTCCGTGATATCGTCTGAACCGAAGGCAAGACCGACGCTCAGCGTAAGCGGTACCTTCAGATCGGCCGTCATCTCCCGGACTTCGTCCAGGATGAGAAAACGGCTGTTCTCCAGCGCATCGAGCGACCTGTGGTTCAGCATCATCAAATAGCGGTCCGAGGAGAGCCTCCGTAAGTAGACATTGAACTCCCGGGCCCAATTCGTTATCTCGCTGGTGACCTTTGCAATGAGTGCCGTCCGCTGTTGATCATCCATTCCCTGCGAGGCCTCATCGATGTTATCCATCATGATAATGCCCAAGGCCAGCCGCTCATCCTCGTACTGCTGCCTGAGCACCGCCAGCTCGGTGATCTCATCCAGATAAATGAGTCGCTCATCCGGAATGACCGTGGCTCCATAGTACTTATCCTCATGGGAAATCTCCAGCCGAATTTCCTTCGGCGGCTTCTCTTTGCTATCCTTCTTCTCCTGGATTTCCTTTAGCGCTGTCACCAGCTCGGGGAACAGCTCCTGCAAGGAAGCGCCAACCAGCGGCTGTTGGGGAAACATATTGACTACGAATCGGTTATGCCATTCCACGGTCTTATCCTCGCTGTACAGCACAATGCCAAATGGCAGCACGCTGACCGCTTCGCCCTCGACCCGCTGAATCCGAAACGACAGATCTCCGATATAATCCACCAGCTCGCGGCGAAACTTCATCTCCGCCTTCAGCATCGCGTAGCCGCCTACCACCGCAAGCAGCAGCCCGACCAGTCCCAGGATCGTATTGTAGAACGACAGAAAAATAACAAGCAGAAGCACCAGCGCAAACGCCCAGACGGTATGATAGCCGTGCCAGCGTTTCTGCAGAAATTTAGGCATGACTCATCACCCTATCTTTTGTTTTTACTAAATGCCTGACGAAGTGGGAACGCCAGATCCAGGATTCCGATAATCATTGCCGGCGGGAACAGAACAATCGGTATGGCCGTCAAAAGCGGCGCGATGGGATGCCACTTCCGCTCGTGTGCCAAATAATAGAAGAAGCTCAGCGCTTGAATCATGAAGCAGATCTGCAGCAACGGCGTAGCGTTGGCCACTATCATCTTCATGAAGGTATTGTCCGAATTGACGGTTGCTATGTTGATGAAGAAAATGAGCAGGTAGTACCAGATCAGTGAACGCGGGAGCATCCATTCTCTGGCTGGCTTCAGCCGCGGCACGGATAAGCCCATGCTGCTGAGGGTGGGCCGTGCCAAAGCATGGGTGACCACCGTCATAAGGAACGAGCTGATAATCATCGCGAACGGTACCAAACGCATCGTTTGATCTTTAATGAGTTGTGTATCGAGTTCGGTGCCAAGGAACTGGCCGCCCAGGCCGCCTTCAACACCCATCTCGGTAAGCGGAGCGGTCGTCATCTTTACGATCTCATCCACATATTCCGACAGGTTCAATTGGAAGAAGGCCGTGCCGATCATCAGCAGGACAAGCAGTTCCACCAGCATGACGGCCATGCCATACTTCAGCACCTGCATGGCTGCCTTCCGTTTCCGGTATAAATACCCCATCACGATCCCCGGAATGGCAAAATAGATCGCGAGCAGTAAATAAATGGGATGAATCAGAAGAGCAATCAGCCACACCGGCACCACATGCATGATAAATGATTTTGTATTCAAAGCCGTAAACAGAATCGCAACCGGCAGAACCAACAAGAAAGCCGTTACGATCGAAAAGGGTGTGAGTAGTGACAGCAGCAGCAGCAAATATACAACGCTCCATACCGCCGTAGTCCAGCGCAATTTCAATATGTTCACCTCTTACGCAAATGTTCTTCGAGCGCGGAAATATCCTGGTACCAATCCTCCAGCTGATGTCCTTCCTGCTTATGCTTTTTCAATTTCTCCAACAAGAGATCGTCCAAATCCCGATAGGTCAAGCCGAGCCTTCGGCCCAGTATGTAGGAGCTCATCATCAGGCTTGCCAAACTGTCTCCAACCTTTGTAGTGCTGCCTTCCCATAGAGCTTTGAATAACCGGGATACATGATCAATTACTTCGGTTTTAAGCCATTCAATCACTTTGGCGCGTTTCGCTACATCCAAGTCCTTCGGCATATTCGGCATATCCATCTCTCCCTGAAAACAGCTTTATTCTCCATTATAGCATAAAAAAAAGCCGCCCACACAAAGGCCCTAGGGCACCCTGTCCAACCTTATTCCCCATGGCAGAGATAACTTACCTTCTCTTTGTACTCCAAATGGCCACCGGTTATTCCCCTGCATGCCAGCTACTGCCCCGATTCTATAGAAATAGGACGTGTTACCCACGATGTCCCCGTGGTCCCACGCCCTTTGTTGTTTCGTTCCTGCTTGATTATGTTGCCCCTTGGGATTCCATCGTCTCCTTGGAAACAAAGCGTTCGCAGTACTCGATGATTAGGCTTCTGCGGACAATCCCGATAAATCGGTTCATGTCGTCCACCACAGGCACAAAGTTCTGTACCTTGGCCAAATTAATCAGATCCTCCATCCGGGCATCGATCGATACCGGCTTGATATCCATGCGGAACGGAACATCCTTCAGCAAAAATTTCGAAGCGTTCTCAAAAGTGATTTTGCCTTCCGAGTTCTTCATATGCCATAACAGATCGCCTTCGGTTACGGTGCCTGCATATTGCCCGTTCTTATCCAGCACGGGCACCGCCGTGTACCGGTGAAACTCCATCCGTTCCAGCGTCTGCCTGAGCGTGGAGTCCAGCGTTAAACAAATCACTTCCTGCTTCGGTAATAGAAAAAAAGCGATATTCATAATGCATTATCCTCCTTATGACTCCAACCTCATGGAGTCATGTTAAGTAACCTTCCTGATCCAAAAGCTTGGTATGCAGGTTACTCCTTCCCCTATCCATACTCATACATACGTTAACTCCGTCGTTTCGATTCCCTTGTATAGGGCACAAAATCAGCAGCCAGGCAATCCGGACTGCTGATTGAGATGAAGCAACGTACTATGACATCATTCGGATGTACCGGTGTTTATGTTATTGCAATTTCTGTTTCTCTGCATCTTTAGGCTGCAGCAGCTGGTCTGCCGGCGTATCTGGGTTCATCCAGTTGTCGATTAGATCGCGGGCTTCCTGCACGTCCTCCATGTCGGCCTCATTATAATAGATGCCGTTAATTTTCATGCCTTCTCCCATGATCGTATAGCTGGTCATATCCACTTTCCCCCCGGTCAGCATCTGCTTCGCCAGGTCAATAATGAATTTAGGCTGCATATCGGTCTGGAAATTATCTCCCATGATCTGGATCAGTTCAGGCACCTTGCCGATCTGATCCAGCTTCATGACCCGCTTAGCCGCTACATCCAAAAATACTTGCTGTCTCTTCGCCCGATTAAAGTCGCTATCTTCACGATAACGGACATAATTCAAGGCTTCCTCGCCATTGTAAATCGGCTTGTTGGCTTCAATCGTGAATTTCTCATGATCCCTGCCTTTGTTGACGATATCCTTGCGGATCGGCAACTCGACGCCGCCAATGGCGTCAACGACATCCTTCAAGCCTTGAAAATTAATGGAGGCATAATAATCAAGTTCCTCATCGAAAAATGCTTCCATCGTATCTTTCGCCATTTGATGACCGCCAAATGCAAACGCATGGTTGATCTTGTCTTTCTTGTCCTTGCCGATAATATCGACGTACGTATCCCGCGGTACCGAGATTAGGAGCACTTTGGACTCCATGGGACGTACAACCGCATAGATCAACGTGTCCGAACGAGCCGGCTCGTCTTCCCGCTGGTCGCTTCCCAGCAGCATGACCGAGAACGGCTTGCTCTGGAGTACGACCGGTTCAGGCGTCTTGTCGCTCTGAAGCGGCTTATACGATTTCTGTAATGATTCCTCTACGTCCTTTGCCATAAACAGATCAAATGCCACGACCGCAAGCTGCGTTCTGAACAGAAATGCGGAAGAGCCCAGCAATATGACAACAGCGAGCGTAATATATAATGATTTCCTCTTCATGAGTTCAATTCCTTCTTTATTATAAAATAAATTAATGGATAAGTCAGATCGTTAAAGGTCTTTGCTTGCACCCTAAGCTGCTTGGCTCACCCTCCTCTCTTATTAAACGGGAACTCCTCCCGTTGACTCACTTCATACTAGTAGGTCAGTTGCAACACATCATCTATTGTAAACCAGAATATTGTCAAATGTGAACCCTTCACGGGCAGTTCTATAAATCTACCAAATCCTCATTGATTCGTTAAACCGGTCTGTTCACATGCTGACGAGTGGCTGCGGTCCCCGAATATTGGAACCAGTCATCCAGCCGCTCTCTCCACGTCAAGGTTTTAGAAAATCCGTAATCGAACAGCTTTCGCGTCTCTTCGAACCTTGCTTCTTTGGATTCGGTACCCATGACAACGGCAATAAGCCGGCTGCCTTGCTTCTCGGCTGTTCCCGTAAAGCAGTACCCTGCATTCGCCGTGTACCCTGCTTTTAATCCATCGGTGCCTTCGTAGGAATATGGACCGCCAAGCGAGGGCAGCATCCAATTGGTGTTGCTCAAATATAAATTGCGTCCGCTTATCTTCGTCTGCGTTTTGCTGGAAGTGCTTAGAATATCCGGATGGCTTCTAATGAGATGTGCGGCTAGTTTAGCCGTATCTTCTGCAGTCATTACCGTTTCTCCATCCGATGACCAGGCGTGACCATTGGCGGTGCCCTGCTCGACGCCTGATGCGTTCACGAAATGGGTGGCGCTGGATAAGCCAATCTCTTTGGCCTTGGCATTCATCTTCCGGACGAACGCTTCCTCGGAGCCCGCAAAATGCTCGGCAAGCGCCACGGACGCATCATTGGCGGAATAAACCGTTATGCTCTGGAACAATTCGCGAACCGTCAAAATTTCGCCGGGCTTCAAGGCGATTTTAACGCCTCTGACATCACTTGCGGTATCGCTTATTTTGACTTCATCGTCCCAGGATCTCTTCCCGGTCTTAATTTCATCCAGTATGACCAATTCGGTCATCAGTTTGGACATGCTAGCAGGCGGTAAGGGTACGTCGCCATTCTCGCTGAGCAAAATACGCCCGGTGTTTAAATCCATTAAGACGACGGCTCGCGCGTCGACCTTCGGTTTAAACCCCGCTCGTTCTATATTTCCTATGACAACCGCCCCTATGGGGACGATAATTAGCAACATCATGACCAGCCAAAGCCACCGTTTTTTCATAGAATTAGCCCTCCATAGTTATAGACGGTTGAAAGAGGCATTTGGTCTGCTTTTTTTTGAATTTTCTGTTTAGAAATTTTTGTAAATGAAACGACTGTGTCAGGAAAACGAAAAAGACCTCCTAACCGTCCGCAGACGATAGGAAGTCCTTCTATGAATCTGTAAATCTTCTAATCATCACGCTGATTGCTGTCAGAAAATCTGGATATGATGAGTCCTATTAAGCGTAGTGACAAGCAACAAAGTGATCATTTCCTACATTGCGGTATTCCGGTACTTGCTGTTTGCACAGGTCCGAAGCCAGCGGGCAGCGTGTGTGGAATTTGCAGCCTGAAGGCGGGTTCGCCGGGCTTGGAATGTCGCCTTTCAGTACGATCCGATCACGCTTCAGCGTTGGGTCCGGTACCGGTACGGCAGACAGCAATGCTTTCGTATAAGGATGCAGCGGGTTGCGGAACAGTTCTTCCTTGCTGGCCATTTCTACCATCGATCCCAGATACATTACCCCAATTCGGTTGCACAAATGCTCTACAACACTGAGATCATGAGAAATGAACAAGTAAGTCAGCTGCTTCTCGCGCTGCAAATCACTTAATAAGTTGATGATTTGTGCTTGAATCGATACGTCCAATGCAGATACCGGCTCATCCGCGACGATAAAGTCGGGATTCAGAATCAACGCACGGGCAATCCCGATCCGTTGTCGCTGTCCGCCGGAGAACTCATGCGGATACCGATCGTAATGATAGGCAGCAAGGCCGCAAATTTCCAGCGTTTCAATCACGCGGTCTTTAAGTTCCTTACGATTAACTAACCCATGATCAATGAGTGCTTCGCCGATGGCTTCGCCCACTTTGATTCTTGGATTCAGCGAGCTGAATGGATCCTGGAATACGATCTGCATCTTCGGACGCAGGGCACGCATCTTCTCCTTGGACAAGGTATGGATGTCGGTACCGTTGAAGATGACCTTGCCTTCCGTTTTTTCCAGCAATCGAAGAATGGTTCGTCCAATGGTGCTCTTGCCGCAGCCCGATTCACCTACGAGCCCGAAGGATTCACCTTTGTTGATGGTAAAGCTGACTCCGTCAACGGCCCTTACATTGCCCACGGTTCGTTGAAATACGCCGCCGGTGATGGGAAAGTATTTCTTCAAACCGTCTATTTCGATCAGTGCTTGACTCATTAGGCTTTCCCCTCCTCTTCATACAGCCAGCAAGCGACCTTATGGCCGTTAGGATCCGTACCGAGCGGAGGCGTTTTCTCCTTGCAGATCTGCATGCAGAATTCGCAGCGATCATGGAAATGACAGTTGTCTCCAAGATCTACCGGGTTAGGAACTTGTCCCGGAATCGAATACAGACGTTCTTGCGTCTGATTAATGACCGGCTTCGCCTTCAGAAGACCTTTGGTATATGGATGCTTCGGCTGTTTAAACAGCTCGATGACCGGAGCCTCTTCTATGACTTTGCCTGCGTACATTACGACAACATAATCCGCCATCTCGGCAACAACGCCAAGGTCATGCGTGATCAGCATAATCGAAGTGTTGAGTTTATCTTTAATGTCGCGCATCAGATCCAGAATCTGGGCTTGAATCGTAACATCAAGCGCCGTTGTAGGCTCATCCGCGATCAGCAGCTTCGGATTACAGCTGAGGGCAATCGCGATCATGATCCGTTGGCGCATACCGCCGCTGAGTTCATGCGGATAAGAGTCGAAAATCTTCTCCGCACGCGGGATTCCAACCAGATTAATCAATTCGATGGCGCGTTGTTTTGCTTCTTTACGGTTTACGAGCTGATGAAGCAGGATCGGCTCCACAATCTGCTCTCCGATCGTTAATACCGGGTTGAGCGAGGTCATGGGTTCCTGGAAGATCATGGCGATATCATTGCCGCGAATCAAGCTCATCTCGCGCTTGCTCATCTTCAGCAGGTCCTTGCCTTCATACAGGATTTCTCCTCCTACCGGAGGCGTATCGATCAAACGCATAAGAGACATGGCTGTTACGCTTTTACCACAGCCTGACTCCCCCACCACACACAGTGTTTCACCTTCACGGATTTTGAAGCTTACATCGTCGACGGCTTTCACGGTGCCTGCGGAGGTTTGAAAATGCGTTTTTAAATTACGGAATTCTACTAATTCTTTTGCCATATTCGCATCTCCTACTTCTTCATTTTCGGGTCAAGCGCGTCGCGAAGCCCGTCACCGATCAAGTTGATTGCAACTACGGTAACCAGAATACACATGCCTGGCGGTATCCACAGCCACGGCCGCTTACGGAAGTCGATGAGATTGTTAGCGGCAGAAATCATATTCCCCCATGACGGCGTCGGTGGAACAACACCAATCCCGAGAAAGCTTAGTGAAGATTCAAAAATAATCGCGCCTGCTACCCCTAGGGTTGCAGATACAATAATGATAGGGACCGTATTAGGGAGCAGATGGCGGAAAATTTTCCGGCGATCTTTAAGCCCTAAAGCTTCTGTTGCTTGCATGAACTCCTGCTCGCGGAGCCCTAAGATTTGACCACGTACAAGACGGGAGATACTGCTCCAGCCGAGCACCCCGATAATCAACATCAGGAAATAGATACGATCTGACGGTTCAACCTTCAGGTCAGACAATATCGCGCCCAAAATGATCAGGATCGGCAGCGTAGGCAATGCCATAAAGATATCAGCAATACGCATAATCAGCGTGTCCACCCATTTACGATAAAAACCTGCTAAGGCTCCCAAGGTTGCTCCGATGATGACCGAAATGCCTGTCGCAACAAGACCAACCAAAAGAGATATTCGTCCAGCAAGCATCATGCGCAGGAGAATGTCGCGTCCCAGCTTATCCGTTCCCAGCCAATACTTCGAGCTTGGCGGCAGGTTCTTGTCCAGTACACTGTAATCATACAGAGAATAAGGTGAAAAGAAAGGGCCAATAAAACACAGCAAAAACATAAATACAATTATGAAAAGTCCGATGACAGCAAGACGGTTTCTGGAAAAACGGCGAATAGCGATCCGCCACGGGGAATCCGGCTGCTTCTTCGGAACTGGTAGATTCGTTTTTAAAGGTGCAGCCTCTGCGGACAAATGAATCTCCTCCTACTTTAAGCGAATTCTTGGATCTGCAGTTCCGTACAGAACGTCAGACAACAGGTTGCCGAGAAGTGTCAGTACGGATATGAATACCGTGAAACCAAGCATAAATGGATAGTCTCTCATGTTGATCGATTCCAGATATACCTGCCCGACCCCAGGCCAAATGAAAATTTTCTCCATGATGATGGCGCCGCCGAACAAAGAGGGCAGCTCAAAGCCCATCAGCGTGATCGCAGGAAGCATGGCATTACGCAAAGCATGCTTGAAAATAACCGTACGTTCCTTCAATCCCTTTGCACGGGCTGTGCGGATATAATCCTGACGGATAACCTCCAGCATGCTTGTACGGAAATACCGCGTCAAACTGCCTGTGCTCAGCATCGTGAGTACGGTAACTGGCAAGAACATATGCCATGCAATATCGATCAATTGATCCCATGTACTTCCATTCATTCCCGAAGTCTTCATACCGCCAACAGGGAACCATCCTAAATCCAAGGCAAAAAACTTGATAAGCAGGAGTCCGATAAAGAAAGAAGGCAGTGACATGCACAAGAAAACTAATAAAGTTATGATCTTGTCAAACAAGGAATACTGAAACTTCGCTGAGAATACGCCAGCAAAAGCAGCTATAACCCAACTCAAAATTAAACTGAAAATCGCAATAAAAAAGGAATTCCATACATAATTATTCATTACGGTTGTGACAGGTTGTTTGTGCACAAGGGAATCTCCGAGATTACCCTTTAACATATTGCCGACCCATGTAAGATAACGCTCTACCGGCGGCTTATCCAAACCATAAATTTCCCGAAGCTGAGCTGCTTTCTCAGCAGTCATCGTCGGGTTGTCCACTGCAGTGATATAATCACCAGGTACTAAAGATGATATCGCAAATATGATAATCGAAATCCCGATCAATGTCGGAATGATCTGCAGCAGCCTCCGGATAATGTACTGCTTCATAATATTCCTCCCGGCTTATAAGTGCATATGCCCAGCTCTTGCGAGCTGAGCATATGTTTCTTGATGCTATTGTTGAATTTCTGCTTTGTACAGGTCAATTGCAAAGTTTTTGTAAGGTGTGATGTCAACGCCTGTCAATCTGGAGTTGATTGCCCAAGCATCACGTCTTTGGTAGATCGGAAGATCCGGAACGTCTTTATTCAGCACTTGATATGCTTCAGCATAAGCCGCTTTACGTTCTTCCAGATCAAAGGCGTTCAGACCTTTCTTCATAGCAGCATCATAGTCGGGATTGGAATATCCGATGTCGTTTTGTGGTCCATTCGTGATATAAACTGTTGAGTCTGGATCTGGAGTCAAGCCCCATGCAGCAAAGAACATTTCGAAATCGCCTTTGTCCTTCTTATCCATGATGGCGTTAAAGTCCAAAGTTTCAGCTGTCAATTTGATGCCCAGCTCTTGGTAGTTCTGTGTCATGACCGGAATCAAAGCATCAATTACTGGGTTGTCAGCTGTTGCCGAGAAATGAACCTCGAATTTCTTGCCGTCTTTTTCACGGATGCCGTCAGCACCTGGAGCCCAGCCTGCTTCATCAAGAAGCTGCTTCGCTTTCTCGATATCAAACTCATGAGGCTCAATACCTTCTTCCGTGTAAGCCCAAGATACGCTGGATTGTGGAATGTTAATGACGTTTGCATATTTACCATAGATAATTTCAACAACTTCGGCGCGGTTCAAACCATAAATCAACGCTTGACGAACTTTAGGATCTTGGAATTTAGGATCTTTATGATTCATCGCCACATAACCATAACCATTGGTTGGGAAGATGTTAATATCCAAGAAGCCCATCTCTTTCAACGCTTCTACGTTATCTTCGTTAACGGTTACCATATCCATATCGATTTCACCGGATTGGAACATAGCCAATTTGGTTTCGTCAGTTGTAGTCTTGTAGATGACGTTCTTAATTTTTGGAGCGCCCAGGAAGTAGTCCGGATTAGCTTCCAGAACAACCTCTTGTCCAGGAGAGAAGCTCTTCAGCACATATTGACCGCTACCAACTGGTTTAGCATGCAGGTCTTTCATGTACTCCAGGTTGCCTTGCTTGTAACCTTTTCCATAAACGGATTCTGGAACAAAAAATACAGTACCCAGGTTATCCTTTGTCATGGCATTTGCTTCGGTAACTTCGATTTCAATGGTATTGTCATCGATGACTTTAATACCGGAGATTTCATCAGCTTTACCTTCGTTATACTCTTTTCCGCCTTTAATGTTCACGGACAGCAGATCGGATTGACCGTCGTAGCTGGAGTCATGATAAACTTTCATTGCGAATGCATAGTCTTTCACAGTAACCGGTTCGCCATTAGAGTATTTTACACCCGGCTTCAATTTAAACGTGTATTTCAATTTGTCTTCGGATACTTCAACGCTCTCAGCCAGGCGATTATTATAAGTTCCATCACCGTTCAGCGAGAAGAAAGAATCGAAAATTGCATCTACAACATAACGGTCATACGCTGTTTGCCAGTAGAATGGGTTAAATACCCCTTTAGGTGCTGTCATACCAACGACGAGTGTGTCTTTACGTGCCAACGCATTCGCGGGATTAGCAGATGGATCTTCTGCCTTGAAGTAGCCTTGGCTGTCGTTTCCATTTTCAGCCGGCGGTTCTGTAGTATCTTCGCCTTCAGCTGGTGGAGTTTGCTCTGTTTGATCCCCTTGACTTGGTGGCTGTTCTGCTGTTCCTCCGCCTCCGCAAGCTGCTAATACCGTGATGGCCAGAAGCATGATTGCCAGCAGGAGTGACATTCTTTTCTTCATGCGAATCCTCCTCTTAAAAAATGTTGTTGCAATATAAATTATCAGGACGAATATTGAAATCATCCTTAAATAATTTCGGTACTGAACGTTTCGTTCTCTAGGATGTCATTGCATGATGTGAAATAACTTGAAAGTTTTACAGAAAATATACCATTGGTCAATTAGTGCCAAAGTCTCTAGCAATATCTTCTTGCCTATAAAATTAATGTTATGATACGTGTAAATTTAGGTAACGTCAATTACTTTTTTTCATATTTCTCAAAAATCATGTTTTTATCGTCGTTTTCGAGGTTAATAATTCAGTTTATCTCCGTTGTATATCCTTAGTTTACTGAAAATGTATGTAATATCAAGATTTATTTACATTTTATAACTATAATCGCTTTCGATTTTGTCGGAATTATGTGATGTTATATCACAAATGATTTGAATTCATCTCTAATATTTTGATTAAAAGTGTTATAAAACGAATTATATGTTATATTATATCACACAATCATAGTTTAATCTCTGCTCAATCTAAATAAAGCCCATTTTTATGTAATATTTTATCCTAACCGTATGCTTCAATTCTGTATTAGGTGACGCCTGTTTGGAGGTATTACATTTCATGATTTCGTCTCTCTATTGTATTAAAGCTTAAAAAAGCAACCCGGGGGCATCTTCCGGATTGCTTTCATGTTCTGTTTCATGTCAGATAAATCAACTTCGTTCTTTCATACTTACGAACTACAGATTCTTCACCCAAGCTAGCTTCAAATCCATTTCTTCAATGCACTGTTGATGATCATGCGTGTCGTCGGCCACTAAAGGCGTTACCGGATATATGCGCATCTGTCCGCGGTAAGTATGGAGCAGCGGATGAACTGCATGCCTTCCCTGGATTTCCGGGTCTAGCCACTTGGCCATGTTTTCTTCCGACAAGATTGCCGGCATCCTTGTTTCGAACTCCGATATCGCTTCATTTGCATCCGTCATCAGCACCGTGCAGGTTCTCATTTCATTTCCCCTGGCATCCCGCCATGTCTCGTATAGGCCCGCCATACCAAATATTTCATTCTCTCCGATCACGGTCCGTACGGCATAACTCCGTTTGCCGACCGTTCTCCAGTAATATAGTCCGTTGCAAGGTATAATGCATCGCCTCGTATCAATCGCTTTGCGATAAGTGGGATTCTGATCAACTGTTGTAATATCGGCATTGACCGCGTCTTTTCCCCAATATGGAACCAAGCCCCACCGATACTCATCGAGTACCCGCTCCCCCTGTTCCTGTACAATGACGGGCATGGTTTGGGTAGGACTAATGTTGTACCGGCTTTTGTAGTAATACATGACCCGGTGGATGCCAAAGTGTTGATTCACTTCTTCGAGCCCTGCGGACAGCGAAAATCTTCTGCACATACGACTACCTCCTTTTTCCTTTATCGTTTGGATAATGGAGGAGGAATATGCATAATAAGACTAACATCATGGAGCTTCCACTTCATGTCCGCTTGTATCCCTGGAGAGGACATCACCAGTTTGAAAAATTTCTGCAATTTTAATGTAATCGCATTATTAAATTTTTCTTACCGCATGGTCACGGCCATATTCGTCTATCATGTTTGTACACGATAGACATCAAACTTCATATGAGAATAAGATATAGGCCCTTACCATTCTCTTTTTTCGATATAGGAGAAGGATCGCATTCTACATACAAGACAAATATCATTTCACCCTGCATGCGGAAAGGCTACAGATACTTATATATAATAGAAGGAATTTTTTCAGCCTACTTTGCGATCGGCCTACATTCATGGATTCCTTTGTAGCAGGAGCACCCATTGTTCTTATCATTGTATTGCTTACAATAGACACTGTCCCTTCAAAGCAGACATGATTTCAGGGCTTTAAAACTGGAAAGCTTTACACTAGGCTTGTATTTATTGATCGTTGCTACACTTTAACAATGTACACTCAGAGGAGACACGATTCTTCCATGAAGACATTATACCCCAACATTTGGATAAGCCTGTTTGAGATCCGAATAGTCTGTACCTGCTCTAGTTTTATATCTGATTAACCTCTGCCTCTCAACATGGATGCTTTCACAATTCCCAATGGGCAGCGACGTGTGATCCTGAAACCATCTGCCTGACGTTGCTTACTCTACCACAGACCGCATATGGCCAATGTTATCCCTTGCTAGATGTTGAAGTAAGCACTTGCGTTGTACCTAATAAAAAAGCGGCCCAGCCAATGATTAGGCTGAACCGCTTTACGCACAAAAGATTACTCCGTTGTGTATGGAAGCAATGCGATTTGACGGGAGCGTTTGATCGCGATCGTCAGGGCACGCTGATATTTAGCGCTAGTACCTGTTACACGACGAGGCAGGATTTTTCCGCGCTCGCTGATGAATTTCTTGAGCAGGTCTGTATCTTTATAGTCAATGTGAGTAATTTTGTTCACAGTGAAGAAACATACTTTACGACGCTTGTTGCGGCCGCCGCGGCGTGCCGGTCTTTTGTCGTTGTCTCCGCCTTCTCTTTGTTTAAAAGCCATGTGTTGTCAGTCCTTTCCGTATTAAAATGGCAAATCATCATCCGAAATATCGATCGGTTTTCCTTCATCGGAAAAAGGATCCTGATTGTTGTTTCGCGAGTAGTTATTGTTCCCCCGGTTTCCGCCACCGCTATTGCTGTTGCTTCCTCCGTTAAACGATGATTCCTCACGATTTCCTCCGCCACCGCTTGTTTCACGGTTTGACTCCAAGAAGCGAACATTATCGGCAATGACTTCGGTGACGTATACACGCTTACCTTCGTTATTCTCGTAATTTCGCACTTGAATGCGCCCTTCTACAGCCGTCAGACGGCCTTTGCGCAGATAGTTTGCACAAGTCTCCGCAAGCTGTCTCCAGGTCACGACCGGAATGAAATCCGCTTCGCGCTCCCCGCCTTGTCCAGTAAACGGACGATCAACAGCAAGTGTAAATTGCGTTACAGCAACACCTGAAGGAGTATATCGCAGCTCGGGATCCTTAGTCAGTCGGCCAATCAAAATGACACGGTTCAACAATCCAATCCCCTCCTTAGAACGAAATCAATTACAAAGTTTGGTCCGTATTAAGCAACGTCGTTCGTGATGAGATAACGAATGACTTCGTCAGAAATCTTCATGAGACGCTCAAGCTCAGCTACAACTTCAGGTGTTGCGTTGAAGTTTACCAGAACGTAGACGCCATCACGGAATTTCTTGATCTCATACGCAAGACGGCGTTTACCCATTACGTCATGCTTTGTAATTTCTCCGCCGTTGGAGATGATGCCTTGGAATTTATCGACTGCAGCTTGAACAGCTTCTTGTTCAATGTCAGGACGAATAATGTACATCACTTCATATTTGCGCATATGTTTCACCTCCTTATGGACTTCGGCCCTCAATCGATGTTGAGAGCAAGGAGCGAGTCTAACTCGCACCATAATACTATACCAGAACGGATGATCGGATGCAAGTTTCTTTTCAAAACCAAACATGCCCTCTTCCCTTTATTACCGTGCCTTTCTCTCTTTCCCTGCAATGATTTCAGGTCTGTTGGCGCATGATAATACATGCAGTCCATCCATCATAATGAGGAGGAATTCCATAATGGGAGAACAGACCGAATTTCGTGCAGGCGACAAAGCGCCAAACAACGGCATTTATATGGAAGTTGGCGTTAGAGACCATATTATGGGCATCGAGAACCCGCGTCAAATTAAAATGAGCAAGGGCGACACCTTTCCTGAAACTCAAAATGATGATCGCGTATGGTTAAACAAGCGTCGGGTGCAGCCTAAATAACAGCCAGGAGTGTTCCAGCCCCATGGTATTGTTCAGTGTCCGTCCTATTAGATCCTGAGCACTGCCCCACGATCGAGCTTTGCCTATATGGCTGTCGTTCAAGCAATGAATGCGGACCATTTACTCTAAATTGTTATCCGTTGAAATTAGCATGTATACAAACAGCCTTTAGGCGCACATTATAATCAGGCGGTGCATGAGAGAGGTGTGGTTCCGTTGAACGTTGCAACTGAACAACGCAGAAGGTTTCTGATCGTCGCACGAATTGCAAGCTGAGGAAATGAGCCGAGTGCTTGACCTTCAGGACAAGTGAAGCTGGTTGACAAGGTTCGCAGAAGTGCTGATAAAATGATTCCAATTCGCAAGCACCGCCTACCCAGAAGGAAGGGCCCATTAGGGCCCTTCTTTTTATGTTCATATCCCGCTTCCTGATCTGGAGTCATCCTCTCGACAACGAAAAACACCCTCATGCAGGCTAACCTGCATGAGGGTGTTTTATTCAAAGGCGTCCGTACAGCTTATCGCCTCGGCTTATGTAACAATATCGTCTGCATCCATAACAGCGGAACTTAGAACGATTGGTGGCGGAAAGGGTGGGATTCGAACCCACGCACGCCTTGCGACGCCTAGCTGATTTCGAGTCAGCCCCCTTGGGCCTCTTGGGTACCTTTCCACAGCAAGTTTGATTATATCATGGAAACGTTATCTGGTCAATAGCTTGTCTCCATCTCTTTTTAGCTGCTCGATCAGATTCGCCTTACCGGCTTCATGAACACTGGCTTGGGAAGATCTTTCGGGGAGGAAATATTAAGGTGTATCTCCTGCCCCTTCCGATTCCTGTGCC
This sequence comes from Paenibacillus sp. cl141a, assembly GCF_900109305.1. Lineage (NCBI taxonomy): Bacteria > Bacillati > Bacillota > Bacilli > Caryophanales > Paenibacillaceae > Paenibacillus > Paenibacillus sp. cl141a. Next base: position 33,792 of record NZ_FNZO01000003.1, on the reverse strand, counting down.
GAACGTAAAACCTTCTTCATATTCTTCTCGAACTTTACACGGGGGATCAACACGCTGTGCTGACACTTCGTGCATTTAATCCGAATATCCATCCCCATGCGAATAATCTCCATCTCATTATTTCCACAAGGATGGGGCTTCTTCATCTGAACGATATCCCCTAACTGAAAAACCTTGCGCTCCATGGTTACCGCTCCCTTTTGTTTCGTCGCTTAATATCTATTATATAACATCGGATTACCGAATAGATCAACCCTGAGCGCGTTCTTGCCCCAGCTCGCGTGCTTCAATGGCCTGTTTGATATCGGTAAAAATCTGGCGTTCCACAGCTTCCCTGGCATTCGGATTACACTCGGCTACGATGCGAACCACATATTCCGACGTTGTCAAAGACTGGATCCCCAGCACATCCGGCGAACGCTGCACCTCGGGCCGGCGGTCCATGATTCCCGTAAGTGCCGATTGAATCAATGTGATCGTATCCTTCACCTGCTGATCGTTCTTCACTGGCAGATCCACTATCGCGAGCGAGTTGGAAAGAGAGTAGTTCGTAACGCTGGTAATCATCCCGTTCGGAATGATATAGGTTTCCCCGTTCAACCCCCTGACACGCGATGTGCGCAGTCCGATCATTTCGACCGTTCCCCGATACTCGCCGCTCTTAATCACGTCACCTACGGCGAACTGATCCTCGAATATAATGAAGAAGCCGGTAATAACATCCTTCACCAAACTTTGTGCACCGAAACCGATGGCAAGACCCAGTACACCGGCACCAGCCAACAGCGGTCCTAGCTTGAAGTTGAACTCCGACAGAATAATTAAGATCATGACAAAGTTACATACGACGGAGGTTACATTTTTTAACAATTCCCCTACCGTGACAAAGCGTCTTGAGTTCACCTGGATTCGGCTCTTCTCCTGCCGGAGCAGAAACTGATCAATCATTTTATACACAACCCGGATCACGAGACGCGTCAGAATAAATATGATGATTACCCGAATGCCGGATGATAGAATATTCGTCCACATCTCTTCATTCGTTAACCATCCCCAGATCTTATCTTTCAAGCCCTCTGCCTCCTCAGCTATCGTTTGCAAATCTACACCATCTTCTGTAGTTTCCCCAGACAAGTAACCAAAGCCCCTCATCCCTGATGTCCTCCCTTATTCTTCGATGTTGATATACCTCTCGTTGTCATCAAGCGCAAAAATGCCCCGGATCTCCACATGCTCCAGCCGGATGATCTCTTGAACTTCCTTTAACGCATCAGGGGGGAATTGAATCGATAATGCACAGCCAGCCGTGATCTCTTTCGGCGTAGGGAACAGATCTATTTCGATATCCGCATACTCCAGCAGCATTTCCGCGCGCAGCGCCTGCTGGGTGGAATCGAATGCGATCACCATCGCACCTTCCACTGCCCAATCCTCCTTCATGCTGCCTATCATTTTAGTTGTATGTATCTCTCATCATCATGTCCGGCAAACAAGAGTTTTATATAAAACTCTTAAAATAAATCAACATTTCATAGAACTTCTGCGGGTCCATGTCCTATACATATTCAAAGCACGGCCATCGCTCGAAATGATGAAATCGTATTTTTAGCAAAACGCAAAGTATAAAAACAGTCTTTCATCCATATACTGATACTACCAAATGCAGACGAAAGGAAGATTCTATGAACCGTCTATCTAAAATCACGTCTCGCCCGGAGGCTTCCAGCTTAAAAATACCACACACGGACCCTAATATCCATTCTGCTATTATACATCGCTTGCTCTTTCATCTCTCTGACGCCCGTATTCAGCACCGGCCGCTTGTCATTGTCTGCATCGGCACCGACCGGTCCACCGGTGACTGCCTGGGACCGCTGGTCGGCACTTCGCTTGCCCGCTACAACAGTTCGCTGTTTCATCTCTACGGGACGCTGGACGAGCCTGTCCACGCCATGAATCTGAAGGATACGCTGACCGCCATATATGAGAAATTCGATAACCCTTTTGTGATCGGTATTGACGCCTGCTTAGGCCAATCAACCAGCGTAGGCTCCATTCAGATCGCCGATGGCCCTCTTAAGCCTGGAGCCGGCGTACATAAAGAATTACCGCCGGTTGGCGATATCCACGTCACGGGAATCGTCAATGTCGGCGGCTTTATGGAATACTTCGTATTGCAGAACACTCGATTAAGCTTGGTCATGCGTTTATCTGATATTATTGCAACCTGCCTGTTTGCAGGGATCAAAGAGTGGAACCGTTCTTCCCTTCTTGCAGCGCAAGAGTAACGGCCTCCTTTTCTTCCGGAGACAATGGATATTTGGATTGCCCATCCTTCAATGGTTTGGCGTACACATAGGAGCTCTCCCGGTTATGCAGACCGGTCAGAACGATCCCTTCCTCCTCCTCACTCAGGATAGCCAGGGAGAAGCTCATTTCGTTCCCCCGCTCGCCAAATGCATTATATCTGACGATGCCAACTTTGGATTTCATTCCTTTCAAGCTGCCGTTGATGGAATCCAGCATTTTTTGATGACTGGCATGCCCTTCTTCAATTTCATCCATTTGGATTTTCAACTGGACCAGCAGCGATTCGATATCTTCCACCCCGCTGCCTGCCATCATCGCATCGTATCTGCGCTTCATCTTGCGCAATTTTGCCCCTTGAACAATTAAGGTTATCCATAAGATCAAGATGATCATGACCATTCCGACGACAAACCAATGAAGCTGCTCCATGATCAATTCATTTAATTCAGACATGCTTTCTTCCTTCCTCTTCTCCATCTTGATCGTTTGTTCAACTGTGAATTTCCTTGATCGCTTTTCGCATGAATTCGATTTCGTCACGGCTCGTAGAAATCCCAACGCTCGCTCTGACTGCACCCGTATGTTCCGTTCCTGATGCCATATGGGCAAGCGGTGTACAATGATAACCGGCACGCACGGCAATCCCATATTCCCGGTCCAGTCGAAAAGCTATTTCGGACGCGTCGAATTTTTCAGACACAAAAGCCACGATGCCTGTCCGTGCTTTTCCAAGAGCAGGACCGAGTAAACGAAGGCCTCTTACCTCTTGCAGGCCCTCCATCATATATTGCGTCAATCCCCATTCATGCCGGTAAATATGCTGCGGTGTCCATTCAAGCACCTTCCGCACACCTGCTTGCAATCCCGCATATCCAATCGTATTCGGCGTTCCTGCCTCATATCGATCCGGACGCACCGTCGGCTGTTCAATTGCCTCCGATTGACTGCCGGTACCTCCATGCAGCAATGGTTCCAGATCAATATCAGACGAGATATACAGTCCCCCTGTTCCTTGAGGCCCCAAGAGCCCTTTATGCCCGGGAAACGCCAGCATACCCACATGCATCTTCTCCACATGAATATCCAGCATACCGGCACTCTGGGCAGCATCCACGAGCAGTATAGCCCCTTTCTTCTTCGCCAGTTCTCCTATCTCAACAAGTGGAATAATGGAACCAAGCAGATTGGAACTATGACTGCACACAACAAGCCTAGTATTAGAACGAAAGGCTCCCTCGATTCGTTGCAGATCAAGCTGACCCTCCTCATCAACGGGAACATAGTCTACTTGTATCCCCCGGGTGCGCTTCAAATATTCAAGCGGCCTGCGCACAGAATTATGCTCAATCATCGTCGCAATGACATGATCGCCTTCACGCAAACACCCTTTGATGGCTAAATTAAGCGCTTCGGTCGTATTCGATGTCAACGCAATATCGTTGGGGTTCTTCACTCCAAACAAATCTGACAGCGTCTTCCGTGTTCCATAAAGGACACGGGATGCCTTCACCGCCATTCGGTGACTGCCTCGCCCCGGATTTGCAGCCGCCTCTTCCATGGCCCTCTTCATTGCCTCAAACACTTCAGGAGGCTTGGGCCATGATGTGGCGGCATGATCCAGATAAACGATCGGGTCCATGATGTTTCCCCTTCATTTTTCCGTAGTATTTTCCCTTTACAATACATATTCAAGCATCTTCAACTTCCACCGATAAATGAAGTACCTCACGTTTAGTTAAATAAAGACATATCTCATTCCCTTTCAGGAACGTCGACATGTCTTTGGTTTTAATCAAACTCAATCTTTAACCAGCCACTCATCAACGGAGTCTTCAGATACTAAGCCTGCTCTTATTGAAGCAGTTCCAACAACCGCTCCAAATCCTGCTTGCTGTAATAATTAAGCTCAATCTTCCCTTTATCCTTATTGTGCTTAATTTTGACGGTCGTTTTAAACCGTTCTCTAAGATCTTCTTCCAGATGATCGATATAAGGATCGCGATTCTTGACCTTAGGCTTCGCTTTATCCGCTGGTTTGCGGTCCAGATTCTTAACCGCTTCCTCCAATTCGCGGACACTCCATTCCTGCTCCACGCATTGTTTCGCCAGCTGTTTGACAAGAATCGGATCCTTAATTCCCACGATCGCTCTAGCATGTCCCATCGACAATGTTCCACGTGAAACATTTTCCTTCACTTCTTCTGGTAATGAAAGCAATCGCAAAAAGTTAGCGATATGGGAACGAGATTTACCGACCTTCAATGACAACTCTTCTTGGGTTAAGGAAAATTGTTCCATGAGCCCTTGATAAGCTACCGCAATCTCCATGGCGTTCAGATTCTCGCGCTGCAAGTTCTCAATGAGGGCAATCTCCATTACTTGTTGGTCACTGAAGGAACGAACCACCGCCGGAATGGTTGCTTTTCCGCAATATTGGGATGCCCGGAATCTTCGCTCCCCGGCAATAATCTCATAGCCCTTCAGCACGCTGCGGACGATAATCGGCTGAATCACACCATGCTGACGGATCGATTCCGCCAGCTCCTGGATCGCCTCATCGTTAAAAGTCTTTCGCGGCTGATACGGATTCGCTCGCAATTGACTGAGCGGAATTTCCACTACCTTGTCATCATCATGAATAGACAAAGATGGAATCAGCGCATCCAGCCCTTTTCCCAAACGTTTACTCATAAGAGATCACTTCCTTTGCCAGCTCCAAGTATACTTCCGCTCCCTTTGAACGGGGATCATACGTAATGATCGACTGTCCATGAGACGGCGCCTCACTCAAACGAATATTTCTCGGGATAATCGTTTTGTACACTTTTTCCTGAAAATACTTTTTCACTTCTTCAATCACCTGAATGCCCAGATTCGTGCGCGCATCCAGCATCGTCAGCAATACGCCTTCTATCTTGAGTGATGTATTCAGATGCTTCTGAACGAGGCGAACCGTATTCAACAGCTGACTCAAACCTTCCAATGCGTAATATTCACATTGAATCGGGATGATGACCGAATCGGCCGCCGTCAATGAATTGATCGTTAAAATGCCAAGCGATGGAGGACAATCAATCAAAATATAATCATACTGGGGTTTGACTAATTGGAGTGATTTCTTCAATCGTACTTCACGAGAAATCGTAGGAACAAGCTCAATCTCGGCGCCAGCCAATTGAATGGTGGCCGGAATGATGTCCAGTCCTTCGATATTCGTCCCACAGATGGCGTCCTTCGGGTGTACTTCATTGATGATAATATCGTAAATGCAATTTGCAACATCGGCTTTGTTAATGCCAACCCCACTCGTTGTGTTACCTTGGGGGTCTATATCCACCAAAAGCACCCGTTTGCCTAGCGAAGCCAATCCAGCTCCCAGATTGACGGAAGTCGTCGTTTTGCCGACACCGCCCTTTTGATTTGCTATGGCAATTATCTTTGACACTCATTTCACCTCAATGTAGGAAGACTCTTCTAAGTAGTCGCAATAGATGATATACAGCGAAAAGCTGTATATGTAATATGTGAGCGATCCCGTAAAATACGGGATGCCCAGGATATAGCGCTCGATGAAAATGAGTAATAATTAAAATTACATATTTCTCATCTGCAGCACAAAACCTAACAAGCAAAGATATCGCTGCTGCAGAGAATCTCGATCTCTTGATCAACAGAAAAAGCGGTACGATGCATACCGCTTCACACCATATCTTAACGTTTAGGTATTTTTATAACGATTTCATAGTGATCTTCGTGATCATTCTCCGTTGTTTTGATAGCCATCCCTGATCCGGATACCATATCAATCGATTGACGAATCGTATTCAGGGCCAGGCGAACATCTTTACTATACGATATGCGCTTGGCCTTCTTCATTGTCGTTACTTCTTTATAAAAGGCGATACGAGCCTCCGTCTGTTTCACATTCAGTTCTTTGGTAATGATTTCTTCCAGCACTTTAAGCTGGGTTTCTTCATTATCCAAGGAAAGCAGTGCACGCGCATGACGCTCCGTCACCTTGCGTTCCATTAAAGCCACTTTGGCCGCTTCCGGCAGCTGCAGCAAACGAATCTTGTTTGCAATCGTGGACTGGCTTTTGCCTAGTCGCTGTGCCAAGCTCTCCTGTGTTAATTGGTGAAGATCGATCAGCTTCTGGTAAGCGACTGCTTCTTCAATTGAGGTAAGACCTTCACGCTGCAGGTTCTCGATTAACGCAATGGAGGCTGCTTGTGAATCGTTGAACTCCCGAACAATGGCCGGAATCGTGTCCAGACCCAGCTTCTTAACCGCACGCCAGCGGCGTTCCCCTGCAATGATCTCATACACGCCGTTTCGGACGCGAACGACGATAGGCTGAATGACTCCATGGGTTTTAATCGTCTGAAGCAGCTCATCAATCTTCTCGTCATCAAAAATCGTCCGTGGCTGGTATGGGCTGCTGACAACCTCGTTTACCGGGATTTGTTTCACTTCATCCCCTTGGTTCCGCTCTGCCGCTAAGCCAAACAATCTCGAAAATTGTTCTTTCATTCCGTATATTACCACCTAATTTCATGATAGCACGGATAAGCCTCCGGTTTATCCCGGAATCGGTTAAACGATTGAACAACCACAATGTGGAGCATACACGGATCGTTCCAGACACCATCTAGAACTAGTCATTCAAGTTGTTACGGTACTGGAAATCATTGTGATGTCAGGCATTTCCCTGCAAAAACAGATTTCATGCTGATTAGAGAAAATCGTCTGTGGCGATAGCCGTGTTTTCTCTGATCAAACCCGCTGCATGAAGCGGTTGCTTCTTGAGAGATAGATCAGGAGGTAATATCATGATGTTTACTATCAATCGATATCTCACAAGCGGTATATATTTTGTTCTACTTCGCATGAGGCCAAGAACCCCTTGGGTTAATATGGCACTTCCAAAAAACAGCAGTCACAACGATCAATGGTTGTTGACTGCACGAAGCAAGGATGGAAAAGTCACCAAACCAGGATTTATACTCTTTCATCCCTTCAAGGAACGGGCAAAAGGGCCCGCCAGCTCAAATGGATACTACGATTCTATTCTACCACTTTTTGTCCTATAACTCTATTCTCCAATATCACCTTTTTTCCTGCATTTCTCGCTTGCTTTATACAGGATTGTGCACAGTTCCAAAGTTTATCCGTCAAAATCATGTTCTTGAACCGTATCTCCCCTTCCATTGCCTTATCTATGATCACAGCATCTATAATAATTGTAGGATTTGCCAATCATGAACTCGCTTCTATCATCATCTGCAATGAAAGCAATTGACCCTATAAAATGGGAACTTTCATTCATGATAGTTCCATCCAACTTATTCCTTAAAAAGTGTCTTGGCGCAGGTTACAACTCTACCAGGAAATATAATCCTGCCATAATAATAGATATCATATATTCAGCGTACCTCAAACATTTGAAATGTTTCACGTGAAACATTCAAAGCTTAACAAATACATCCAAGGGACTAATGCTTAGTAGCCAATGTGTTACACCTGTTTTAGAAACGAAACATTTCCGAACTCAGCCTTTCGCTATCCAACGAATGACACTTCCTATTATTCAAGACGATGGTTAGCAAACTAAACACCCGGATTTAAATGCGAGCCTCACGGTATTACTCCATATAAGGATGAATGCATCAGTTCACTAACATGCCCTCTCTTAATCAATAATACAAATACAGTAAATAAAAAAAGAGAGGACTCTTATAAGAGTCCTCCTCTATAATCTGTTCGCATCTCATTTCCGAAGTCGCTTTTGCTTACACGATCGGCGTTTTGCTGGCCGTACCCGCCTTACGGGGATACTTGGAAGGCGTCGCTCCCTTTTTATCGATCACCACGATATGCCGGCCAGATTCCTCTACAGGCAAAGAGAACGAATGAACCTTGTTCAACGCCCCTCTCAGCTCTTTCAAACTGCGGGCCGCCTCCTTCACCTCTTCCGTAGGGTCGCTGCCCTTCATCGCCGCGAATTGTCCCCCTACCTTCGTGAAAGGCAGGCAGAACTCATTCAATACAGCCATTCGAGCTACCGCTCTTGCTGTGACCAGGTCGAACCCGTCACGGTACCCATGTTTGCGGGCAACCTCTTCTGCGCGCCCATGGATCAGCTCAACCCCGGACAGTCCGAGGGTATCAATAACATGCTTCAGAAACGTAATTCGTTTATTCAGCGAATCTACAATCGTCAGTTTGAGATGGGGAAAGCAGATTTTTAACGGGATTCCCGGGAAGCCGGCACCTGATCCGATATCCGCCAGATTGCCGATCTTGTTCATATCCACGTAAAAGGCAAGCGTAATCGAATCATAAAAATGCTTCGTATAAACCTGCTCCCGTTCGGTTATCCCGGTTAAATTCATTTTCTCATTCCATTCCACCAGCACTTCGTAATACATCTCAAACTGATGAAGCTGTTTCTCGTCAATCGTGATCCCGTGCTCGCCGAGCCGGTCAACAAAAGCTTTCTGAATGTCGTCCATTCCTTATCCTTTCGCTGCGGTTACCCGGTTATAATGCTCCAGGTAAACGAGAAGTATCGAAATATCCGCTGGCGTTACGCCGGCAATGCGCGATGCCTGGCCGATGGAAATCGGTCGGATCTTGTTCAGCTTCTGCCGAGCCTCCATGGCCAGTCCGTTGATCTCGTCGTAAACGATATCCTCCGGAATGCGTTTCTTCTCCATCTTCTGCAGCTTTTCCACATGTCCCAGCTGTTTCTCAATATAACCCGCATATTTGATTTGAATTTCGACTTGCTCCTTCATTTCCTCATCCAGCTCGTAAGGAGACGGCGAGAGAGACTCCACCATGGCAAACGTAATCTCCGGACGACGCAAAATGGTCAGCATATTGCTTCCGTCCACGATCGGTGCTGACCCGGCGGCTTCCAGCATCGCATTCACCTCAACCGGTTTCACCTTCGTTTGACGAAGACGTTCGATCTCCTGCTCAACGAGCTGCTTCTTCAGCACGAATTTGGCATAACGCTCTTCCGAGATCAGTCCGATGTCATGACCGATTTCGGTAAGGCGCAGATCGGCATTGTCATGACGGAGCAGCAGACGGTATTCTGCACGGGAGGTGAGCAAACGATACGGCTCATTCGTCCCTTTCGTCACCAGGTCATCGATCAACACTCCAATATACCCCTGGGAGCGATCCAGAATGACAGGCTCTTTGCCCTGCACTTTACGAGCCGCATTGATTCCAGCCATAATACCTTGGCCTGCTGCCTCTTCATATCCCGAGGTTCCATTGATCTGACCGGCCGTGAACAGGCCCGGCAGCTTCTTGGTTTCCAGAGAAGGCCACAGCTGCGTTGGCACCATGGCATCATACTCAATCGCATAACCGTTACGCATCATTTCTACCTTCTCCATTCCGGGAATGGAACGAAGCACCGCAAGCTGAACATCCTCAGGCATACTGGTGGACAGACCTTGCACGTAGTATTCTTTTGTATTTTTACCTTCAGGCTCCAGGAAAATCTGATGTTTCGGCTTATCGGCAAAACGAACGATCTTGTCCTCGATGGACGGGCAATAACGCGGACCCGTTCCTTCTATAATGCCAGAGAACATCGGCGCGCGATGAAGGTTGTCATTGATGATCTTATGCGTATCCACCGACGTATACGTCAACCAGCAAGGAAGCTGCTCATTGTCGGAGGATTTCGTTTCGTAAGAGAAGAACTTAGGCTTCTCATCCCCAGGCTGAATTTCGGTCTTGGAGAAATCAATCGTATCCTTATGCACCCGCGGCGGCGTACCTGTCTTGAAGCGAACAAGGTCGAATCCAAGCTCGCGCAGGTTATGCGCAAGTTTTACCGAAGGCTGTTGATTGTTCGGACCGCTCTCATACATAAGTTCGCCCATAATGACTTTACCGCGCAGATACGTACCGGTTGTCAGCACAACGGCTTTGGCGCGATATTCCGTACCCGTCTGGGTCACTATCCCCACGCACACGCCATCCTCCACGATGAGTTGATCCACCATACCCTGACGAAGGGTAAGCTTCTCTTCCTTCTCCATCGTTTCTTTCATCGTATGCTGATAAGAAAACTTATCCGCTTGAGCGCGAAGCGCGTGGACAGCCGGACCTTTACCCGTATTCAACATGCGCATTTGAATGAAGGTTTTATCGATATTGCGGCCCATTTCTCCGCCCAGCGCGTCGATTTCGCGTACGACATGTCCTTTGGCAGGACCTCCAATGGACGGGTTACAAGGCATAAAAGCAACCATATCCAAGTTGATAGTAACCATCAACGTTTCAGCACCCATACGCGCGGATGCCAGTGCAGCCTCACAACCGGCATGACCCGCACCGACTACAATCACGTCATAAGTGCCACCCATATAACTCATAGCTCACCCTCCTGTTCTTATTGTGTTATATACGTTATCAAGGGGCATCCACCTCGGATATCCCTGAAATTGTTGAGCTGTTCCTACTCTATATAGTAAGCCCTGGAGCTTATTTACCCAAGCAAAACTGTGAAAAAATTTGATCGATGAGCGAATCGCCAACCGCTTCGCCCAGGATCTCGCTTAACTGTTCCCAGGCCATTCTCACGTCGATTTGAATCATATCGATCGGAATGAGCTGTTCGGCCGCATCGTAGGCATCCTGCAGGGACTGCTTGGATTTCTTCAACAAGGCGATATGCCGCACGTTGCTCACATAAGTCAAATCCCCGCCTTCAATCTGGCCGCTGAAGAACAGGTTCGATATGGCCTCTTCCAGCCGGTCAATCCCCTCCTGCGCCTTCACCGACATCGGAACGATCAATTCATCGGGATAATACCGATGGAGAATGTCCAGATCGAGATTAGACGGTAAGTCCATTTTATTCATAATGACAATGCATTGTCTACCGCGTATTTGTTCCATCAATTCCAATTCGTCCTGATGCAGCGGTTCGCTGGCATTCAGCACGAGCAGAATGAGATCTGCCTCGTTTACCGCATGCTTGGATCGTTCCACGCCGATCTGCTCCACCACATCCATCGTCTCCCGAATGCCTGCGGTATCCAGCAGCTTCAACGGAATGTTGTTAATGGTGACAAATTCCTCAATCACATCGCGAGTCGTGCCCGGTATATCCGTGACAATCGCCCGATTATCCTGAGCCAGCGTGTTCAGAAGCGAGGATTTGCCCACGTTAGGACGCCCGACAATGGCAGTCGTAATCCCTTCCCGCAGAATTTTCCCTTCTTGCGCGGTCTTGAGCAGTTTATCGATTTCCCCCATCACCAGTTTGCTTTTCTCTTTAATGAATTCCGAGGTGAGCGACTCCACGTCATGCTCGGGATAATCGATATTCACTTCGATATGGGCCAGCGTTTCGACCAGGGTATGGCGCAGCTCGTTGATTTTGCGTGATAATGTACCTTCGACCTGCTTGAGGGCAACGGAGAAGGCACGGTCCGATTTCGAACGGATCAGGTCCATGACGGCTTCGGCCTGAGACAAATCTATCCGGCCATTTAAGAAGGCCCGCTTCGTAAATTCTCCGGGCTCCGCCAAACGGATGTTTAATTGAAGCAGCAGGTCCATGACCCGCTTCACGGAGATGACGCCGCCATGGGCGCTGATCTCCACGACATCCTCGGTCGTGAACGAACGAGGGGCACGCATGACGGTCACGAGCACCTCTTCCAGGTTTTCCCCCGTTTTCGGATCCACAATATGACCGTAATGAACGGTATGGGACTCCACCTGCGTTAGTTTGTTTTTACTTTTGAATATACGCTCCACTTCCCGAACGGAGTCCGGCCCGCTGACGCGAATAATCGCGATGCCGCCTTCACCGACTGCCGTAGAAATGGCTGCAATCGTATCGCTAAACATCGTTTCCTTCACCTCTTTCTATTTAAAAAACCTCGGGATTATACCCCAAACGGTGTACTCCCCCGCTGCTTGATCTATCATCTTAAACAAAAACCTCCTGCGGAAGTCTTTGCGTATAGGTCTCTCTAAAAAACAATGACTCCCTCTCGAAGCTTAAGGAGTCATTGTTTATATAGGCTCTTCAACTCATTTAGGACGACTTGGGCGTGATGACAACCCGCCGGTTCGGCTCTTCGCCCTTGCTGTACGTCTTCACGGCTCCATGGGACTGAAGCTTGGCGTGAATCACCTTCCGCTCCGCAGCAGGCATAGGCTCTAGCACAATCTCTTTGCGGGTCTTCAGAACCCGTCCCGCCAATCGATCGGCCAGATCCTCCAGCGTCTTCTTGCGGCGGTCGCGGAAGTTCTCGGCATCCAGTACGATGCGCAGATAACTATCGGAGTACCGATTCGCTACGATATTCGCCAAATACTGAAGTGCATCCAACGTCTGGCCCCGGCGGCCGATCATCAGTCCGAGTCCGGCTCCGGAAATTTGAAGCGTCGTAAAGTCTTTTCCCTTCTCCATCTCAACGGAGATATCAAGCCCCATGGCTTGTCCAGTATCGATAAGAAAGGCGATGGCTTCCTGGTAAGGGTCCTTGCCTTCAAGAGAAGCTGTTCCGGGGCTCTCGGCAATCGCGATGCCCGCAGGCGCTGCCTGCGTCGCCACGGAGGCATGAGAGACCCGAACCGTTTTGGCCGGAACAGCTTGCGTACCCGAAGGAGAAACTTCCTTCACAGATGGTTCGCCGCCGGCACCGTCAGGCAGGAGCGTTAGTTCGACTTTCGCTTCCTTGACCCCGAACAGGCCCAGGAATCCTCTTGATGGCTGACTCAATACTTGAACCGATACTCGGTCTTGACTTACACCCAAGCGGGCCAGCCCTTGTGCGACAGCATCTTCAATGGTTTTTCCTGTTGCGACGATTTTACTCATCTCGACTTCTTGGCTCCCTTCGAACCTTTTTTCCCGCCTTTGCTGCCACTCTTCTTCCCGCCCTTGTTACCGCTCTTGTTGCTCTTATGACCTTCGGTTGCGCTGGCAACGCTTGCCACGACTGCAGCCTTGTCATTGTTGCGGTACAAGAAGTAGTTCTGCACGATCGTGTAGAGGTTACTGTAGAACCAGTACAACGGAAGTGCGGATGGGAACTGGAAGGACATTACAAAGATCAGAATCGGATAAACGAACAGCATGAACTGCATCATCCCCATTTGCGGAGACGGGTTCATCTTCATCATCATTTTCGTTTGGAAATAAGTGGTTGCAGCGGCAAGCACCGGCAAAATAAACAGCTTGTCCGGTTGACCCAATTGCAGCCACAGGAATTCGTGATCACGAAGGAGATTGTTATAGTAAATCGAATGATAGAGTGCGATAAATATCGGCATTTGTACGATCAGCGGCAAACATCCCGCCATCGGATTAACCTTATTCTCCTGGAAAAGCTTCATGGTTTCCATTTGGACTTTTTCAGGCTGATCTTTATATTTCTCGCGAATTTTCTGAATTTCAGGCTGGATGGCCTGCATTGCCTTCGAGCTTCTGACCTGTTTCAGAGTCAGCGGTAAAATCAAGGTACGGACGATAAGCACCATCACGAGTACGGACAATCCGTATTCGCCGTTAAACCATGTCGCAAACGTATCAAGTGCCCATGTAAAGTAATAAACAACGTTGCTTTGCCAAAAGCCCCCATTTTTCAAGTCTTCAATGGTACGCGTTTGGTCAGCTCCAGGCGCACAACCTGATATAACGGCCACTGCGAGTATTACAGCGGTGAGGAGGAACCATTTTCCTCGTCTTGTCTTCATGAACGACACTTCAAAACCCCTCTCTTCGCCATTCCATTCCACGGTAAATCATAACATATTTATATGGACAAATAAACACATGGTTCAGCCCCTCTTCGCTTTCAAAAGGGACGATTTCCTCAATACATGAAGCACGCTTTTCTCCAGCTCCTGATAGGACTTGTCGAGCGCTCCCTTTCGAACGATAAAAATCAGGTCGATATGCTCGATAATCTGGTGCTGATGGTGCCTGACAATCTCTTTAACCAGCCGTCTCATCCGGTTGCGGACAACCGCATTGCCGATCTTTTTGCTGCACGAAACGCCGACGCGAAACTGTTCTACCTCTTTTTTGCGCGACCAATAGACAACAAATTGATGATTGGCGAAGGACTTTCCGTGTCGATATACCCGGCTGAAATCAGCGCGGTTCCGTAAACGAAGTTTTCTATGCACAAGTTTCTACCGCCCTGCCGTTAATCAAGTTCATTACATCCTGCGCTGCTGTGACATCCCTACTATTATAATAGTATAGGCATGCCAAAACCGCGCTAAACACCCGATTGCGAACCTTTACCACTCCATGTAGCTTATATTCTGCCGGTTTCAAAGGAAACTCCTCACACCGCAGCAGATATTACGAAAAAAAGACCACCTCGGTGGTCTTCGTGGCACAATATTAAGCGCTCAGTACTTTTCTGCCTTTTTGACGGCGGTTAGCCAATACTTTGCGTCCGTTCTTCGTGCTCATTCTTTTACGGAAGCCGTGTACCTTTTTGCGTTTGCTTACATTCGGTTTGAAAGTCGGTCTCATGAATTAATGCACCCCCTTACAGGAATATCGCTTACCCATATTTTAAGATCAAAACGTCAATCGACGCACTTTCACGGAAGAATAGACCGCGATTTGTTGAACCGACGTCTATGGACGTATCTCTTGTAAACAGACCGCTACTTGCTAGCGGATAATGTTCTCATCTTCACAGAAAATGCCTTTATACATTTAATCACGTTCAGGCCCAAAAGTCAAACCAAACTTGACTTCGACCAGCTCATAAGTTTTCCACAAGTAGTCATTATTGCTAGTTTTGAATTATCCACATGGGGATAACCTATTTGAACACGTTGTGGATGGTCCCTTTTAGGTCAATATTACGCCCTCCAGCCCTCTTCATCTCCCATGTTTACACCAGAGCCATAAAAGAGTAGTATAAACATTGAATTTAAGTTGTATACAAGTATACACCTAAGAAGGAGCTGCATTGTTTTATGAAAATAGGCATGATCGGTCTGGGGAAAATGGGCCTCAACCTGGTTCAGAATCTGATTCACCATCAGCATCAGGTCGTAGCTTACGACTTAAATACGGAACTGGTCGCTCAAGCCGCCGAGTGCGGCGCGGAAGCTGCGGCATCCACCGAATTGCTCGTAGCTAATCTGGATAAACCACGCATCGTTTGGATGATGGTGCCGGCCGGTAAGATCGTGGATTCGGTCATCGAATCGCTTACGCCCCTGCTCGAGTCCGGCGATATTTTGATTGACGGCGGCAATTCGCATTATAAGGATTCCATCGCCCGTGCAGCACGCCTGGCGGAGCAGGGCATTCATTATTTCGATGCCGGCACTTCCGGCGGCATGGAAGGCGCGCATAATGGAGGCTGCTTCATGATTGGGGGCAACCGCGACGTATTTAGCGGCGTTGAGCCCTTGTTTAAGGATATGGCTGTCGAGAACGGTTACTTGTATGCCGGTGAAAGCGGCAGCGGGCATTTTCTGAAGATGGTCCATAACGGCATCGAATACGGTATGATGCAGTCCATTGCGGAAGGTTTTGAAGTGTTGGAAAAGAGCGCGTTTGATTTTAACTATGAGGATGTCGCGCGGGTATGGTCGAACGGCTCCGTCATTCGCAGCTGGCTCATGGAACTGACGCAAAACGCTTTTTCCAAGGATCCGAAGCTCGAAGGCATTAAAGGCGTGATGAAATCATCCGGCGAAGGCAAATGGACGGTGGAAACGGCACTCGAAGTTCAAGCCAGCGCACCGGTCATCGCCATGTCGCTGTTCATGCGCTATCGCTCCCTTGATCAAGATACGTTCCACGGCAAAGTCGTTGCCGCGCTTCGCAATGAATTCGGCGGCCATGCCGTTGAGAAATCGGAATAACCTATATTCTCTTTCAGCACCCTGCTGTTTCTTTAGGGCATGTTCCCTGCAGACATTATGACCAAGCTGGGCATGGTCCCCCTTTCATTCCTTGTGGTATGATGATCACTGGAGAACGTCAAGAATCAGTACTGGATTGGAGAATTACGCTATGAAATTTCCCTCAACGTGGCTTCAGGGAGCCTCTCTCGGAGAGGCCATTGCCAGCGAACTCAGATTGCAGATTATCAGCGGCACCATCAAGCGCGGAGAAATCCTATCCGAGAACCGGATCGCGGGTGAATTCGGCACGAGCCGATCCCCTGTGCGGGAAGCGATGAAAACGCTGTCCAGCGAAGGGTTGATTCAATTGGAGCGCATGGGAGCCGTCGTCATGGGCTTATCGCTCAAGGAAGTCGAGGAATTATACGATGTCCGTTTTCTTATCGAGAGCTTTGTGCAAGGACATGTGTTTGCGAATCCGCAGCCGGAACTGATCCAGCATTTAAAGCAAATCGTCGATCGGATGGAGCTTGCCGCCAAACATCAGGATCCAGTGGAATTCTCCTATCAGGATTTGGCTTTTCATGAACGGATTATAACGGAAGCCAACCATAAACGAATTCTTCATCTGTGGAAGAGCATTCGCCCTATCGTGATCACGGTGATGCTCATTACGACGCGGCAGGTATTCGGTGGCGGGGGCGCCAAGGTTCGCTATGTCATGGACAAGCATCTTCAGCTTATTGCGGAGATGGAATCCCTGGATCCGGCACGGATCCAAACGGCGGTTCAGCATTACTTCGATGATTCCCGTCGGACGCTTCATCTTAGTTTTCCGGAGGGTTAATATAATCCTCCCTTCCTCCGCACTGACATTACATGTGTATGCTCTAAGTTGTCGACAAGTATACAATAGAATTCGCTTTTGTTTTGGGTATACTACCGCAGAACAGCCCGATGATATTAACCATTTCCCAATTCAACTGGGTAATCTATAGGAGGAAGCAAGATATGAATTCACTATTCGGTCTCAGTCATAACGCTACCTTAATGATCTGGACACTGCTGACGATCGTCTTCCTGATCGTGCTGATTTCCAAATATAAATGGAATCCTTTCGTAACCTTACTGATCTCCGCACTGATCCTCGGTCTATTGACGGGCATGCAGCCTGCGGATGTGATTACTTCGATAACCGGCGGTCTTGGCGGAACGCTCGGAACGATTGCGATCGTTATCGCCCTTGGTACCATGCTGGGAAAAATGATGGCCGAATCCGGCGGCGCCGAGCAAATCGCCACCACCCTCGTGGACCGCTTCGGCGAGAAGCGCGTCCACTGGGCCATGATGATCGTCGGCTTTATTGTCGGTATTCCCGTATTTTTCGAGGTTGGCGTCATCCTGCTGATTCCTATTGTGTTCACGGTTGCACGCAAAACGAAAATGTCCCTGCTGCACATCGGCATTCCGATTCTAGCCGGATTGTCCACCGTTCACGGGCTGGTGCCTCCGCATCCCGCTCCGATGATTGCCATTGAAGCTTATGATGCGGACCTTGGCATGACCATTCTCTATTCGTTCCTGGTCGGAATTCCTGCAGCGATACTCGCCGGTCCTGTGTTCGGTAAATTTATCGGCAAACGGATTCGAACCGAACCGCCCGAAGAGCTGGCCGAGCAGTTTTCAAGCAAAGCGGAACGAGGCTTGCCAGGCTTCGGCATCACCTTGTTTACGATTCTGCTGCCGGTCATTCTGATGCTTATCGGGTCCGCGGCCGATATTATCGATCCGGAGTCCACCAGCTTCATTTCCGTGTTCTGCAAGTTTATCGGTCATGAAATCATTGCCCTGCTCATTGCTGCGGTCTTCTCCTTCTTCTCGCTTGGATTCGCCCGCGGCTTTAATAAACATGATCTTTCCCGCTTCACCAGCGAATGCCTCGCTCCGATCGCCACGATCATTCTGATCATCGGTGCAGGCGGCGCTTTCAAGCAGGTTCTGATCAACAGCGGCGTCGGCAATGCCATCGCCGAAATTGCAACCGGCGCCAACATCAACGTGATTCTGTTCGCATGGCTTGTCGCGGCACTCATTCGCATCGCAACCGGTTCTGCAACCGTAGCCATGACAACCGCCGCTGGAATCGTTGCTCCCGTGCTTGCGATGACGCCGGGCGCCAATGTGGAGCTAGTGGTGCTCGCTACCGGAGCAGGCTCCATCGTACTGTCCCACGTGAACGATGCCGGCTTCTGGATGGTAAAAGAATTCTTTAATATGACCGTAGCCCAGACGCTAAAATCCTGGACCGTGCTGGAAACGATTCTCTCCGTGACCGGGCTCGTGTTGGCCCTTGTTCTGAATGTAATTGTATAATGAAGCAATAAGACACATGAGGGCTCCCGAAGCGCTGTTTTTTAAGCAGCTGCCGGGTGCCCTTACGTAGAAAGAAGGTAGGTCTCTTGAGTACACATAACTATATGATCGGCGTCGATATCGGAACAACAAGCACCAAAGCGGTGCTTTTCAGGGAGAACGGTGAGGTCGTTGCCAAGGCCGGCGGCGAATATCCGCTGCTTACCCCGACGCCCTCTACGGCCGAACTAGACCCGGAACAAATCTTTCAAACCGTCATCGCCTCGGTTCAAGGCGTCACGACGCAGAGCGGGATCGATCCGGCTCGAGTGCTGTTCGTATCCTTTAGCGCAGCCATGCACAGCGTCATTGCCGTGGACAGCCAAGGCACCCCGCTGACCCGCTGCATTACCTGGGCGGACAACCGAAGTGCAGCCTGGTCGGCGAAGCTCAAAAAGGAACTTGGCGGCATGGAGCTGTACCTTAGAACCGGCACTCCGATACATCCCATGTCACCCGTAACCAAGCTGATGTGGATGCGGCATGAGCTGCCCTCCCTCTTTTCGCAAGCAGCCAAATTCATTTCGATCAAAGAATACGTTTATTTCAAACTATTCGGCCAATATGTCGTTGATCATTCCATTGCTTCCAGCACCGGGATGATGAACCTCGAGGCATTGGCATGGGATCCGCAGGCGCTGGAGCTTGCCGGCATCACCGAGGACCATTTGTCGACCATCGTCCCTACTACACATATCATGGAGGGCTTAAAAAGCGAGTATGCCGCAGCCATGGGGCTCTCCGTCTCCACGCCGTTCGTGCTCGGCGCTGCCGACGGAGTTCTGTCGAACCTGGGCGTGAACGCCATCCAGCCTGGCGTCGTTGCGGCCACGATCGGTACGAGCGGCGCCATCCGTACGGTCGTCGACAAGCCGATGACCGATCCGAAAGGACGTATTTTCTGCTATGCCTTAACGGAGAAGCATTGGGTCATCGGCGGCGCGGTCAATAACGGAGGCATGATTTTCCGCTGGGTTCGCGATGAATTTGCCGCCTCCGAGATCGAAACGGCCAAGCGTCTGGGCATCAATCCCTATGATGTGCTGACCAAAATCGCGGACCGTATTCCGCCCGGCTCGAACGGACTCCTATTCCACCCGTACCTGACGGGAGAACGCGCGCCATTATGGGATCCGAATGCCCGCGGCTCGTTCTTTGGTTTAACGCTCAATCATAAAAAAGAGCATATGATCCGCTCCGTGCTGGAGGGCGTGATCTTTAATATGTATACCGTTCTGCTGGCGATGGAGGAACAAATCGGCCGGCCGGCCAAAATTCATGCCACCGGCGGTTTCGCTCGTTCACCGATCTGGCGTCAGATGATGGCGGATATTTTTGACCAGCAGGTGATCGTGCCGGAAAGCTACGAGAGCTCTTGTCTTGGCGCAGTGGTCCTTGGACTGTACGCCACAGGCAGAGTGGAATCGCTCGATATCGTCGAGACGATGGTCGGCGGCACCCATGAACACCAACCCGTGAAAGAAAGCGCCGATATTTATAAAGCGCTACTGCCGATTTTCATCCGCATTTCCCGGAAGCTGGAGGAAGATTATGAGGCCATTACCGAATTCCAGCGCCGATTCGAGAACGCGTAAGCTTACTATAGTAAGAAAAACACCGTTCGACGTATCTTCTCAGAAAACAGCAGGCTTCCGATGTTGTTTTCTTCAATAACAGTCAGGTAGGCCATGCTTTGAAGTTCTAAACGTTCGTATATCATAAGGAAAGCCCGTTTTCGCTGGATCCGATCCATGACGAAAACGGGCTTTTTTTGTCATAAGGCTTGCGCAAAAAATATCCACAGCGAGAATCCCATACCGAAAATCCCCCCTGCCTTGCACATAAAGAAGTAGAAATCGCTGGGCTCCGGATTATCATACATCCAGTTTGATGGTGAAATATGAAACATAAACCGCTGGAAAGGCTCATATCTGAAGAAGCACCAGTTCATGATCCCTATCCCGAGCGCCAACAAAAAAAATCCTATGCTGCCATTCGGGTCATGAAACCGCTCGTCAGCAGCCTTGGCCAGCTCCGTTGGGAAATAGCGGGGCTCATCCGGATCGGATCGATAAACTTGGCCGCTGCCGTCCATGAACCTCATGCCGGGTATCACCATCTCCCCCTTCTCGTCGTATGCAAGAAAGCTCCGGTCCCCAAACGGTTCCACGCGGTAGACTTTCCCGTCAGGATAGATCACTTCATAGGACGAAGAATGCCCCGTTCCGTGGCCATATGCCCGTATTTCGTATATTTCGCCGGCAATCTCAACCCTTTTCCCTTCTTCACCGGTATGGACATAGATTGGCTCCCCGCGGCCAAATGATCCTCTGTACTCGATGGTCCCATTTCCCGAATCGGCATATTTCGCGTACTTTATGTCTTCCATATGAAACACTTTCTTCGAATAATAGCTCTGAGCCCATACCGCGATTAGAACCAATAGGGCGGCCAGTGCAAGAAGCACCCCTATTTTTCTCCAGCTCATGCCCTTCCCTTCGGTCCGCATCCATGGTTCCCCCGCTCCATTTTTCCTTATAGTACGGTCGTCCGCAAAGAAGGTTGCAATGGAACAGCCTATACTCAGATGTTTTTAACTTCTGCGCACACTGCGCGGGTGAGGTCCGAGTCATTCCTGGACGCTCGCCGACCATTCGACGCCATAAGCGTTCTGAATCTATCAACTGAAATCGACTAGAGAGCCATTATTAAGTTGAGCAACAAAAAAAGCCCTCGAAAGGAAACTTGGAGATTCCATTTGGGGACTTTGGATGACTATCCACAGCTATTTTTCACCTTTGGTCGATTGTGCGGCTGCTAGAACATTCAACCAGAAGTTATGAACAGATGGTGAGAGAAGAAAATTCTGCTTGCCAATCGGACAAGCTGTGAATAATTTTTCGCGCTTTGAGGCCAATGATGTCGAATGCCGAACAGATTATAAACAATATATAGTGGTGTGAATAATAATTATGCACAACGTATTGAATTTGTGGATAAATTAGCGACATACATTGAAAATAAGGCCTTCTTTTGCTATGATGATATTACTTTTGGTTGTGAATATGTGAATGAAGCTATAATATTATCAACAGGCTGTGGATAAAGTTGTGAACAATTTCAATTTATCCATATTTTTTTGTTTCCACAGGAGTTGGTTCTGGGGATAATTAGACATCATTCATTTTCTTTCGACAATTCCACACATGGCTCTAGCCACATTTGGAAGATTTAAAGGAGTGACAGTTTTGGAAAGCCATACTTCCGAATTATGGCAAGAAATATTATCGATCATACAAACCAAGCTGAGCAAACCGAGTTTTGACACTTGGTTTAAAGCTACCAAGGCATTGACCATTAACGATCACTCCGTCGTCATTTCCGCGCCGACAACGTTTGCTGTGGAATGGCTGGAGAGCCGATACACCAAGCTGGTTAGTGCAACCGTGCTGGAGGTGGTGGGCAAGCAGGTCGACGTTCGCTTCGTGATCGAAGAGACGAAGGCACACGAACCTGCTCCGCAGCAGCCCTCGCCGCCGCTTGAAATATCCGGTGAAGAAATTCAGTCCCATATGCTGAACCCGAAGTACACGTTCGACACGTTTGTCATCGGTTCGGGTAACCGGTTCGCACATGCTGCCTCGCTCGCCGTTGCCGAAGCTCCGGCTAAGGCGTATAACCCGTTATTCCTTTATGGTGGAGTAGGCCTTGGAAAAACGCACTTGATGCATGCCATCGGCCACTACATTTTAGAGCACAATCCCAGCAGCAAAGTCGTGTACATTTCCTCCGAGAAATTCACCAACGAGTTCATCAACTCCATTCGGGACAACCGTGCAGAAAGCTTCCGCAACAAGTACCGCAACGTTGATATTCTGCTCATTGATGATATCCAGTTCTTGGCCGGGAAAGAATCGACGCAGGAGGAATTTTTCCATACGTTTAACGCCCTGCATGAAGAGCGGAAGCAGATTATCATATCCAGTGACCGTCCCCCCAAGGAGATCCCGACGCTGGAAGAACGGCTCCGTTCCCGCTTCGAATGGGGATTGATCACCGACATTCAACCGCCGGATCTGGAGACGCGGATCGCCATCCTTCGCAAGAAGGCCAAGGCCGAGAATCTGGATATTCCGAACGAAGCCATGATGTATATCGCCAATCAGATCGATACGAACATTCGTGAGCTTGAAGGTGCCCTTATCCGTGTCGTCGCTTATTCCTCCCTGACCAATCAGGACGTTACAACGCATCTGGCAGCCGAAGCCCTGAAGGATATCATCCCGTCCAGCCGGCCGAGAATGATTACGATTCAGGATATCCAACAAAAGGTCGGCGAGTTTTACAACCTGAGACTGGAAGACTTCAAAGCCCGCAAACGGACCAAAGCCGTCGCGTTTCCGCGGCAAATTGCCATGTACTTGTCCCGCGAATTAACCGACTACTCTCTTCCCAAGATCGGAGAGGCATTCGGAGGCCGGGATCATACCACTGTCATTCATGCCCATGAGAAGATTACCCAATCTCTGAAAACGGACCAGGAGCTTTTCAAAGTGGTCAATAACATTACGGAGAAAATCAAAAATCCAACCTGAACAAGTTCAAAGCCTATGCACAATCTATACACATGTGGATAGGCTTAATTTTATGCCTTTTACGAGGCTTATCCACATATTCAGTGTCCCTATTACTATTACTAATAATAATTAATAAATAAATTAACCATAAAGAGGGGAATCCCCTTGGCTTTCGCCAAGAGAAAAACCCCCTCTCATTTTTCCGTAAGGAGTGAACTTGATGAAAATCAGCATATTAAAAAATGTATTAAACGAATCCATTCAACACGTATCGAAGGCGATCTCCAGCCGAACCACGATTCCGATCCTCAGCGGCATTAAACTGGATGTCACGTATTCGGGCGTCACGCTAACAGCCAGCGATACGGATATTTCCATTCAATCGTTTATTCCTGCGGAGGATGAGAAGCATACCATCGTTCAGGTAGAGCAGCCTGGCAGCGTTGTGCTGCCAGCCAAATTCTTCGTTGAAATCATCAAGAAACTGCCTTCCCAAGAAATTCAGATGGAGGTCAAAGAAAACTTCCAGACCTTTATTTCTTCGGGGGCCACGGAAATCCAGATGGTCGGCTTGGATCCGGAGGAATTCCCGGTATTGCCTAACATCGAGGGCAGCCAAACCGTTTCTTTGCCAGGTGATCTGTTGAAAAACATGATCAAACAAACGGTATTCTCCATTTCCACCCATGAAACCACGCCTATTTTGACGGGGGTATTATGGAGTCTGAACGACAATGAGCTGAAATTTACGGCCACGGACCGTCACAGACTGGCTACTCGCTCCGCCCATCTTGAGGGAGCTGACGGCATTTCGTTCAACAATGTCGTGATTGCGGGCAAAACGCTGAACGAGCTGAGCAAAATCATTCCGGACCAAAATACGCTGGTTGATATCGTTGTCGCGGATAATCAGGTATTATTTAAAATTGACCGTGTTCTGTTCTATTCCCGTATATTGGACGGCATTTATCCCGATACTTCTAGAATTATTCCAACCTCGCATAAAACAGAACTGGTTTTGGACACAAAAAAATTAAGCGAGTCGATCGACCGTGCCTATCTGCTCTCCAAAGAGGAGAAAACAAACATTGTTCTCCTGCAAACGATGGAGCATGGCGGCATCGAGATCTCTTCCAGCTCCTCCGAGCTTGGTAAAGTTCGCGAAGAATTGGACCTGATCGATTTCAAAGGGGAGCCGCTGCGCATCTCGTTCAACTCGAAATACATGCTGGACGTGCTCAAGGTGGTTGAAAGTGAACAGCTGATGATTGCTTTCATGGGCGTCATGAGCCCGATCATCCTGAAGCCGCTCGACGACAGCAAGAGCCAATATATTATTCTGCCGTACCGTACGGCCAATTAAAGTTATCCCCATGTTGATAGGGATGAAAGGACGAAGTCATGAAACAAATTTTTATCCACAGTGAATATATCAAGCTGGATCAGTTCTTGAAGCTATCCGATTGCGTATCCACAGGTGGGATGGCGAAGGCGCTGCTCGCGGAAGGGGCAGTTCTGGTCAACGACGAGAAGGAAGAGCGGCGCGGACGCAAACTGGTTCCCGGCGACATCATCAAGGTAGAGGATTGCGGGACGTTTCAGGTGGCAGCACAATAGACAGCCTCCCGCAGCCGCTTTGGCGCTAAGCGCGGAAGACGAGGGAGAGGATAAGCTTGTTTGTCAAAAATGTCAGCCTGCAGCATTACCGAAATTACGAGAAGCTGCAGCTTGAGGCATTTGGCGATGTCAATTTGATCATCGGACGCAATGCCCAAGGAAAGACGAATTTGATGGAGGCGCTCTTCGTGCTTGCTTTAACGAAGAGCCACCGTACCTCCAAGGATCGCGAATTGATCGGGTTCGAGCAGTCTAGCGCCCATATATCTGCCGAGATTGATCGCAAGTACGGCACTTTGAGGCTGGAGCTGAGCTTGTCTCAGCAGGGGAAGAAGGCAAAAATCAACGGGCTTGAGCAGCGGAAGCTTAGCGATTTCATCGGCTCGCTCAATGTCGTGATGTTTGCTCCCGAGGATCTGGAGATTGTCAAAGGCACGCCGGGGGTCCGCCGCCGGTTTCTTGACATGGAAATCGGGCAGGTGGCCCCCAGCTACCTGTTTCATCTGCAGCAATACCAGAAGGTGCTCGTGCAGCGCAACAATCTGCTGAAGCAATTGTGGGGGAAGGGCAGCGCCGAGCAGGCGATGCTTGAAATTTGGAACAGCCAATTGGCAGAACATGGTGTTAAAATCGTCAAGAAGAGGAAACAATTTATAAAAAAGCTGCAAAAGTGGGCGGAAAGCATCCATCAGGGGATCACCAACGGCCTGGAAGACCTCTCTTTGCACTACCTTCCATCCTTTGCCGACGCGGAGGAAGAAGATGAAGCTGTCTTATTTGAGACATTTATGATAAAATTATCACAAATGAAAGAGCAAGAAATACGGCGTGGTATGACATTGGCAGGTCCTCATCGAGATGATCTGGCTTTTTATATTAATGGCAAAGAAGTCCAAACGTATGGATCTCAAGGTCAGCAGCGGACGACGGCGCTATCTTTGAAACTGGCTGAAATCGAGCTGATACAGGAAGAGATCGGTGAATATCCGGTGCTGCTTCTGGATGATGTGCTTTCTGAATTGGATCCGTACCGGCAGACACAATTGATTGAGACATTCCAGAGCAAAGTGCAGACATTCATCACGGCGACGGGCATTGAGAGTTTGAATACCGACAAATTGAAGGGTGCCAGCATTTATCATGTCCATGACGGACAGGTGGGCTCTTAAGGAGTGATTCCATATGTATATTCATTTGGGCGGAGAGAAGATCATCCGTTCGTCAGAGCTGGTTGGGATATTCGATATCTCGATAGAGAAATCCTCGAAAATCTCCAAGCAGTTCGTCACGCATGCCCAGCAGCATAAAGTCGTGGAGTTGATTGGCGAAGAGGATCCGAAATCCATCGTGGTGACGAAATCGATCGTCTATTACTCTCCGATTTCCTCTGCAACACTTAAGAAACGAGCGAATCATTTTGTAGCTCAGGCATAACAGAATCTGTAGAAGTAGGTGAAGGCATGTCTATGAATCAACCGACATATGATGAGAATCAGATTCAGGTACTGGAAGGATTGGAAGCCGTTCGTAAACGGCCGGGTATGTATATCGGATCTACCAGTGCCAAGGGTTTGCATCATTTGGTATGGGAAGTTGTGGACAATAGTATTGACGAAGCGATGGCGGGAATATGCGACCATATCGAAATCATTGTCCATGAGGATAACAGCATAACCGTTATCGATAACGGTCGCGGCATTCCGGTCGGCGAGAACGCCAAGCTGAAGAAGTCGACGCTGGAAGTGGTTATGACCGTCCTTCATGCCGGCGGTAAATTTGGCGGCGGCGGATATAAAGTATCCGGCGGTCTGCATGGTGTCGGCGTTTCGGTCGTGAATGCACTGTCTTCGAAAGTCGTGGTTCAGGTCAAACGTGACGGGCACATCTACCAGCAGGAATATCATCGCGGCGTACCCCAATATGACATCAAAATCATCGGGGATTCCGACGATCACGGGACTACGGTAACCTTCCTGCCGGATCCGGAGATTTTCACGGAAACGACGGTCTATGACTATACAACTCTCCTGACGCGGATCCGTGAGCTGGCGTTCCTGAACAAGGGCATCGCGCTTACGCTGACGGACGAACGTACCGGGGCCTCCGACTACTTCAAGTACGAGGGCGGTATTATCGAATACGTCAAATTCCTGAATGAGAAGAAGGAAGCTCTGCACGAAGACCCGATCTATGTGGAGGGTTCCCGGGATAACATTCAGGTGGAAGTGTCGCTTCAGTATAACGACAGCTATACCGAGAATATTTATTCTTTTGCCAATAATATCAACACGCACGAAGGCGGAACGCATGAATCCGGCTTTAAGAGCGCGCTCACCCGGATCATCAATGACTATGCCCGCAAAACGGGATTGATCAAAGACAACAGCAGCAACCTGTCGGGTGACGACGTGCGTGAAGGATTGACGGCGATCATTTCGGTCAAAGTGCCGGAGCCGCAATTCGAAGGACAAACGAAGACCAAGCTCGGCAACAGCGAAGTGCGCGGGATCGTGGAATCCTTGTTCGCGGAGAAACTGCAGGAGTTCCTGCAGGAGAACCCGGCGGTTTCCCGCCGGATCCTGGAGAAGGCGCTTCAGGCATCGCGTGCCCGCGAAGCGGCTCGTAAAGCCCGCGAGATGACGCGCCGGAAGAGCGCCCTTGAAGTCAGCGCATTGCCGGGTAAACTGGCGGACTGCTCCTCCAAGGACGCTTCCATCAGTGAGCTGTACATCGTCGAAGGCGACTCTGCCGGCGGTTCCGCCAAGCAGGGGCGCGATCGGCATTTCCAGGCGATTTTGCCGCTGCGTGGTAAAATCCTCAACGTCGAAAAGGCGCGGCTTGACCGCATCCTGTCCAATGCGGAGATCCGAGCCATCATTACGGCTCTGGGCACGGGGATTGCGGAGGATTTCGATCTCTCCAAAGCCCGTTACCACAAAATCATTATCATGACCGATGCCGACGTCGACGGTGCGCATATTCGTACCTTGCTGCTGACGTTCTTCTACCGTTACATGCGCAAGCTGGTGGAAGCGGGTTATATCTACATCGCCCAACCTCCGCTCTTCAAGATCGAGCGCAACAAGGTGATCCGGTATGCCGGCAGCGAGAGAGAACGCGACGAGATCATCAAGGAATTCGGCGAGAACGTCAAAATCAACGTACAGCGTTACAAAGGTCTTGGCGAGATGAACGCCGGCCAGCTGTGGGAGACGACGATGGATCCCGAGAGCCGTACGATGCTCCAGGTGACGATCGAGGATGCAATCTTGGCCGATACGTTGTTTGATACCCTGATGGGCGACAACGTGGAGCCGCGCCGGGATTTCATACAGGAGCATGCGAAGTCGGTCCGGAATCTGGACGTATAAAGTACTGCAAGCTAAAGAGGGGGATCCCCAAGGTCTGTGAAGGCCTCAGGGGATACCCCTCTTTTTTAATAACGGGCAAAGGCCGTGAGTCGTTGCATAACAGGATCCAAGATTCAGAGAGACTTTCTAACCGGTTTTTTTGGTTTTCTTCTTGCTTGATAAGTTACGTCCGTAAGCGTTAGCGTATTTTTCTACCTGTTTGTAGATGCTGGGATCCTTGAAGAATTTCTTGAACGGGAACAGGGCAGGTTTGGTATTAACCTCCAGGATCCAAATGTTCCAGCGAGCGTCAATCGCAACATCCAGGCCGATTTCTTTCAGGTTCGGATACGTTTTTTGCAGCTGCGAAGCGACATTCACTCCAAGCGTATTCAGTTCTTTACGGATATTCCCTGCTTCTTCAGCCGTCATATGCTCGAGCATTAGCGGTTTGTAATGATGAACCACGCCGCCGCTGTGATGGTTGGTAATGATTTTATTTTTGGCCGCGACCCGGCCGATTATTCCTGTGCTCACCCACTGACCGGAAGGACTCTTCTGGGTAAGTACACGAAGATCAAAGGGACGGTTTTTATGGCGGAGCAGGTGGATGCCTTGCTGAATCAGATAGTCCTTGCCCTGAAACAAGGCGCTTAATGTTTTATGGAGACTCTCCAGAGAGGTAAATACTTCGGTTTTATGGTCGTAACGAAGCATGTAGGAAGCATTCGTTGTTTCATCAGTATCCGCGGTTTGGGAATGGAGCTGTTCGACCGACATCACGCCGATGCCGTAGGTCCCTCGGTCAGGCTTGATATACACAAGCGTATGCGTATTCAGCATGTCTTCAAGCGTCTCCAATGAATATAGGCGGGTAGCGGGAACATAAGAGGCGAGGCCTTTGTTTTTCAACAGTATTTTCGTTTTCGCCCATTTGCTTGCAACGCGTTGGATAGTCAAACATCTTCATCCTTTCTTAGCTGTATGATTGGAGTGACAGGATTTGCCTGTCTCGTAATACAAACTCGTGCTACCGGTTGATTTAAAAGACTGTGGCCGCCTCTGACAAGAGAGGGGATGCCCGGAAAACATAGGACAAGTATGACAAACAGTGGTATAATATAAAGATGTGATGATTCGAAAAGTCCTTTGCAATGCATTGTATGTGAAAAGGGGCACGGAGGACAGGGCGTATATCCCGGTTTCCGGGCAAAAATCATGCTTTCACTTGATCCATCCCGTGTTTAATTGTGCGATGTTTGTGAAAGTAATATAATAAAGGTTAGTGCGTTTCTAGGTTTCTGATCACTATTCTGCTTTTTTCACATAGATCAAGGCATGGTTGATAGGAAAATGAAGGAGGTCCAGCATGGCGGAAGAAAATTTCTCCCAAATCAAAGATCGGGACATTGGTACCGAGATGCGCGAGTCCTTTATGGATTACGCGATGAGCATCATTGTCAGCCGGGCTTTGCCGGATGTACGGGACGGAATGAAGCCAGTACACCGTCGTATTCTGTATGCGATGTCCGAACTTGGAATGGCTCCGGATAAACCGCATAAGAAATCGGCAAGAATCGTAGGCGAAGTTATTGGTAAGTACCATCCTCATGGTGATTCCGCAGTTTATGAATCCATGGTCCGGATGGCGCAGGACTTCTCCATGCGTTACATGCTTGTTGATGGGCACGGGAACTTCGGTTCCATCGACGGCGATATGGCAGCGGCTATGCGGTATACCGAGGCTCGTTTATCGAAGATTGCCATGGAAATGCTGCGTGATATTAATAAAGAGACGATAGACTTTGCTCCGAACTATGACGGCGAGGAGCAGGAGCCGGTGGTTCTTCCTGCGCGTTATCCTAACCTGCTGGTAAACGGCGTGTCGGGGATCGCGGTAGGGATGGCTACCAATATTCCGCCTCACAATCTTGGTGAAGTCATCGATGGTGTACAGGCGATGATTCGTAACCCTGACATCACGCCGATGGAACTGATGGAATACATCCAGGGACCGGATTTCCCGACAGCGGGTTATATTCTGGGACGCGAAGGCATTCGCCAGGCTTATCGTACGGGACGCGGTTCCGTTACGATGCGGGCGAAGGCGACGATCGAAGAGAATAATAACAAGGCGCGCATTGTCGTTCATGAGATTCCGTATCAAGTGAACAAGGCTCGTCTGGTAGAGAAAATTGCGGAATTGGTTCGCGAAAAACGAATTGACGGCATTACGGATCTGCGCGATGAATCGGACCGTAACGGCATGCGGATCGTTATTGAGCTGCGCCGGGACGTCAACCCGAATGTCGTTTTGAATAACCTGTACAAGCATACGGCCATGCAGTCGAATTTCGGCATTAATATGCTGGCCATTGTGAACAATGAACCGAAGATATTGAATCTGCGCGACGTGCTGTTCCACTATTTGGAGCATCAGGTCAGCGTTATCCGCCGCCGGACCGAGTTCGAACTCAAGAAGGCGGAGGCCCGCGCTCATATTCTCGAAGGTTTGCGGGTTGCACTGGATCATCTCGATGAGGTCATTGCCCTCATTCGCGCTTCCCAAACCACAGAGGCTGCCCGTGAGGGCTTGATGGAGCGTTTCGGTCTCAGTCATGAGCAGGCACAGGCCATTCTGGATATGCGTCTGCAGCGTCTGACCGGACTCGAACGTGAGAAGATCGAGAACGAATATCAGGAATTGCTTGCCAGAATCGCGGAACTCCGTGAAATCTTGGCTAATGAGCATCTTGTGCTTCAGATCATCAATGATGAGCTGCAAGAGATTAAGGAACGCTTTGCGGATGAACGCCGTACCGAAATTACGGTCGGGGAAGACAGCATCCTGGACGAGGATCTGATTCCGCGCGAAGAAGTGATCATCACCATTACGCATACGGGTTATATCAAGCGTCTGCCTGCGAACACCTATCGCAGCCAGAAGCGGGGCGGACGCGGCGTTGTGGGGATGGATACGAAGAGCGAGGACTTTGTCGAGCATCTCTTCGTCACGAATTCCCACCATTACCTGATGTTCTTTACAGACAAAGGGAAGGCGTACCGGTTAAAAGCCTATGAAATTCCAGAGCTGAGCCGCACCGCCCGCGGAACGCCGATCATCAACCTGATTCAGATTGAACAGGGCGAATCGATCAATGCCGTGATTCCGGTGGAGAACTTTGACAGCGATAATTACCTGTTCTTTGCAACACGCCAGGGTGTCGTTAAGAAAACCCCGCTTGAGGATTATGTGAATATCCGCAAGGGCGGTCTGATTGCGATTAATCTGCGCGAGGACGATTCCCTGATCGAGGTGAAGCTGACGGACGGTCAGCAAGAAATCATTATGGGAACGGCGCAAGGAATGTCCATCCGCTTCAAGGAGAGCGATGTTCGCTCGATGGGAAGAAGCGCGACCGGGGTGAAAGGGATCACGCTGGATGACAATGATGAAGTCATTGGCATGGACGTAGTGGACCAGGAGCTTGATATCCTCATTGTAACGACCAAAGGTTACGGCAAGCGGACGCCTGCAAGCGACTACCGCAGCCAGACCCGTGGCGGTAAAGGGATCAAGACCATCAATATTACGGAAAAGAATGGACCGGTTGTGGCACTGAAGGTCGTGAAGTCGGAAGAAGACCTCATGATCATTACGGCAAGCGGCACCATCATCCGTACGAGCATGGAGGGCATCTCCACCATGGGCCGCTATGCTCAAGGCGTGAAGCTGATCAACATCCGCGAGGACGATGCCGTAGGTACCGTCTGCCGTGCGGATAAGAGCGATGAGCCGGATGCCGACGAAGAGGGAGAAGTAGGCCAAGACGGCGCAGAACCAATCGAGCCGGCCGAGCCGACCGAAGAATAACGAAGAAGCTTGGCATGGATGCAGATTTGCATCCATGCTCTTTTTTTGTTTTATCGGATTACAAATTCAGGGAATTGGTATTGTACAGGCTGCGGAAGACGAACTATAATATGTATATTATAAGGTGAAGTTAGCTGCCATGACGCAGCTTATTAGATGGAGAGGGTTGATCATGACGATCAAAGCCGTAAATGAAGTAGTGGCCGGAGTAAAGCTGGCTAAAGATGTACATACGCCTCTGGGGGGACTGTTGCTTCAAAAAGGCAAGGTCTTGCTTCCCCGGGATCTGGAAGTGTTAAAGGCTTTCATGGTGGACCATGTTACCGTAGAGTCCGTTGAAGCGGAGAGCACAAGAATACCGACCGTAAAATCCGCAGGGCAAAAGCCTTCACTGATCTTTACGGGGAATCAACAGGGCAACGGGAACGAAGAAGCGCCTGCCCGAAAAGATCTGGCCTTGCATGAGGAATATGACAAGACCATGACCTTGGTCAAAAACTGTTATCAATCCGCAATAACAGGCGAGCTTCGAATGTATGAAGTTCGTAATCAGATGGAAAACTTATTGAAGCACCAACATGAGTATCACATTCTTAAATTTATTCCACGCATGACGAATCGCCATGATTACCGGTATCACAGTGCTGTGCTTTGCGCCCTTTCCTCCTATAAGCTGGCACAATGGGTGGGGCTTCCGCAGAAAGATTGGATGCAGGTCGCTTTTGCAGGATTGCTGCATGATATCGGAAATGCCAAGATTGATCCCATTGTGTTGAATAAACCTTCCAAGCTAACCGAAGAAGAGAACGAGGAAGTACGTCAGCATACGACCTATGGTTATCAGATTCTCAAGAATGTGGCGGCAGTGAATGAAGGAGTACGGCTCGCAG
Source organism: Paenibacillus sp. cl141a (assembly GCF_900109305.1). Taxonomy (NCBI): domain Bacteria; kingdom Bacillati; phylum Bacillota; class Bacilli; order Caryophanales; family Paenibacillaceae; genus Paenibacillus; species Paenibacillus sp. cl141a. Next base: position 887 of record NZ_FNZO01000003.1, on the reverse strand, counting down.
CTCTTCAGCATCATGAAAAAGTGGATGGCTCTGGATATCCACTCCGCCTTGAGGGGAACAAGATTCATATCTATGCCAAGATCGTCGCCGTTACGGATATCTTTCATGCAATGACATTGGATAAGTTCTATCGGAATGCCCAATCGCCCTATGTTGTGCTGGAACAAATCCAGCTGGAAGCCTTCGGCAAGCTGGACCCCAAGATCGTCCAGACGTTTATTCAGAAGGTAACCGCCCTCCATTCAGGTACTTGCGTGCGCCTGAGCAATGGGACTTCGGGAGAGATTGTTTTTACCGATAGCCAGCATCCAACCAGACCGATGGTATCCGTTCAGGGAGAGATCATTAACCTGATGCAGCAGCGGCAGCTCTATATAGAAGAAGTCATTTACTGATTTATTTAAAAAAGGGTTGACCTACATAGAAATGCTGTGGTATATTATTTTTTGCCGCTTCTGAGCGGGAATATATCGCAGCTTTCAATGAATTAAAAGTTTTTCGAAAAAAGCTTGCTAAGTAACTGAGAATGTGATATATTATAAGAGTTGCTGGTGCGACGAGATTCGCCGGTGACGAAGAAGTTGATCTTTGAAAACTGAACAACGAGTGAGTAAAACGAACCACTTCGGTGGGACGTTGAAATAGAGAATTGAACAAATTCTCGTCAGTTAAGAAATGAGCAAGTCAAACTTTATTGGAGAGTTTGATCCTGGCTCAGGACGAACGCTGGCGGCGTGCCTAATACATGCAAGTCGAGCGGACTTGATGGAGTGCTTGCACTCCTGAAGGTTAGCGGCGGACGGGTGAGTAACACGTAGGCAACCTGCCCTCAAGACTGGGATAACTACCGGAAACGGTAGCTAATACCGGATAATTTATTTTGCAGC
>NZ_FNZO01000007.1:0-285084 GCF_900109305.1 Paenibacillus sp. cl141a | reverse complement strand
CGAAAGGGACACAGTTACGCAAAGTCAAAACAGATGCCCTGGATGCCTGGCACCTGGCTGAGATGTACTACCGTGGCGACGTGAAGCCGCACCGAACGTGGAATGAGACGTTTACGGAGCTACAGCATTTGACAAGGCAGCACGAGTTCGTCACGGGAATCTTTGTACAGGCGAAGCTGAACAGTAGAGCTTTACTTGAGCAAGTGTTTCCGACATATGAGCAGGTGTTCTACAATGTGTTTTCGGCAACGTCATTGACGGTACTGGCCCGTTGTTTAGAGGGAAATGCCGAAGATTGGAACGAAGTCATTCAGGGAATTGCAGGGAGATCCCATTCTAAACGATGGGCGAATGAAAAAGCCAGGAAGCTGGAGGAAGTGTTGAATCACTGGAAAGAGGCTCGGTGTAGTCCGTCTCAAAGCAAGGCATTGCTCGGAATGGTATCTTTATTGCTGACGATGATCCGGCAGCTGGACGAGTTGGAAAAGCAAATGGAGGACATGGCGGCAAATCTGCCCGAAGTTGAACTCGTGAAAAGCATTCCGGGAATCGGAACGAAACTGGCCGCAGCCATTATAGCTGAAGTGGGTGATGTTAAGCAGTTTAGCGATGCAAAACAACTCGTGGCGTATGCGGGCCTTGACCCGGGCATCTTCAGTTCAGGAAAGTTTACAGCAACGAATACAAGAATAACGAAACGGGGCTCTAAAAGACTCCGACGTTCTCTCTATTTGGCTGTGCAATGTGGGATGCGGAAAAACGCGAATGCAAGAATTCGTTCGTATTATGAGAAAAAAAGAAAAGAGGGCAAGCCCTACAAGGTGGTCGTGATCGCTTGCGCCAACAAGGTGTTGCATCACATTTTCGCCATCTTGCAGAAAGGGCAGCCCTACCAAGCTTAAACCATATTTAACCAAAACCTCCATAGATGTGGAGGTTATTCGGGTTGGTCGGAAAAAGTATATCACGAAAAGAGAACTCATCCAAGCTGAAATGCTTGACAAACATTAGCTGGTTTTTATTTCATCGGTACACGTTCTTGTCCAAAGTGCATATGGTCGACAGCCAGTCCTAGCATCCCCTGAATCACGCATCGTGCGAACAGGAAGCAGTGCACAATGTACAAAATCAAGGACAAGAACTTGTACTGTTTCCCGTAAAGGACGAACATAGTCCGATTACCAATTAGATAAATATCTAACTGGGTTTCCATGCGAATTCATTAAGCTAACGGGAAGGATAGCGTGGTAGCAGTACAGAATATAAAAATTATTATAATATCGTTGTAAAACAACACTTGCTAGCAACTATTTCGTCAGGTGTTCGCCTGAATTTTCGATGAAAAAATTATGCAACTACTTAACTTAGGGATGAAAGAAGGTATAGAAAATGATACGAGAAATTGAAGATCAATTCACTGAAAAGATTCTTACCGAAGCAATAAAGCGATATGACATCAATAAAGACACTATTCGTTCATTGGGCGGTTATGAAAGCTTTGTTTATGAATACCAGAAAAACAACGCATTTTTCATATTTAAAATCTCACATACAATTAGAAGATCAAAAAATAATATACGGGGTGAAATTGAATTTTTAAATTTTTTGTCGAATAAAGGATTGGCAGTTTCAAATGCAGTTCCATCGACCATGGGTAATATGGTTGAAGAAATTGCTGCAGAAAATGGTTCGTTCCTAGCCATTTCATACGAAATGTCTCTTGGAAAAGAAGTGTCGGATGAAGATTGGAATGAATCGCTTTACGAAAAATGGGGCGAATTTCTAGGGAAAATCCATCATGCCACAAAGAGTTATGAATGGAGTAATCCGGCGTTTAAACGACAAGCCTGGGACCAAGAAGTTCAGTTTAAGGCGGAGAAATACCTACGACCTGATGATGTGATGATTTCAATTCTAAAAGAAAGATTAGCAAAACTTACTTCTCTGCCCAAGTCCAAAGATACATATGGTTTAACTCATACTGATTTTCATCAAAGTAATTTTTATCTGCATAACGGAGACATTTATTTATTCGATTTTGATGATTGCGGTTATACGTATTTCGTAAACGATATTGGGATTACATTGTATTATGCACTTTTTTATCCGTTTAAGGAATTTGAGAATAAAACGGAATATTATAAATTGTTTTTCCGCCATTTTATGAAAGGATATCTGAAGGAAAATACAATCCAAGAAGAAGAAATAGTATATTTACAAGATTCTATTAAACTTCGTCATGTATTGCTGTATATTTATATTCACCAAGCAAACGATGTGTCAAATTTGGATGAAGAATCAATGAACATGCTAAAAGAGCTTCAACGAGTAGCCGCTTCTGATGACCCTATGCTGCCGATTGACTTTGTTCAAGAATTTAAGAGCATTTTTCATAGTATTCATTAACCTGGGAGCATCGTATTTTACTTAAAGTATATGATTCAACTACCGTTTAAATAATCGTCTATGAACTACCGTAAAATCATGAATTATTTGCTAGATATGTTCAGGGGCAATGTCATCTGGAACGAAAAAATATCATCGATATGTTGAAGCTTTAAACTGCCCTGAAGCAATTCTGCAATATTCCTCGCAATAGAAAGACCGAGACCTGCGCCGGCCTGAATGCCTTCGCTGCTCCTTGAATAATCGACCTTATAAAAACGATCAAACAACCTATTCACTTGATCATTTGTTAGTGGTGACCTTTATATTGAACATCAATAATTACATCTGACCTCTGCTTTTTCAATTGAACATAATTCGTTCCAGGAAGGGCTGTTATTTTTCAAATAAGAGCTGCGAAGAGTGGCATCATGAGTGGTCTGCTGTTAAAATAGAGCTACTTATACCGTTCATAACATAGAGGTGATTGACTAATGATAACGGAAAAATATACAACACCGGCAACTCCCAAGTGGCTCGGCTATGCTCTGCAGTCCCTTGTTTTTATGTCCGGTCACCATAAAGGACACTGTGCAAGCAACGAAATCGCTGGTCACATGTGCAGCGAAGCTACGTTAACCCGTCGGGTACTTTCACGTTTGGTCAAGGCGGGCATAGTCGAAGCAAGAGAGGGCCGGGATGGCGGCTATGCTCTTAGCAAACATCCCAAGGATGTAACTTTCGCCGATGTGTATCGGGCTATTCAGATGGTGGAGCCTCTGTATACGGGCCTGTTGGAAACGACATCCAACGGACCTTTCGCTACGGAGACGCGGGAAATGTTTATGGAAGTGATCCATGAATCGGAGCAACAGCTGATTCGAGTCTTAGAACAGCATACGATCGCAGACCTGATAGTTAGGATCAACAAAGAGAAGTAAATGATTCCACAACTATGATTGACAAAATCACAGTTGTGGAATAAACTGTATTTCGGAAGATGCATTTTTTTGGTTTTAACTATGATTTTAATAATCACAGAAAAGGAGAGTGGTCATTTTGTCGAAGGTTCTCTTTATTAAGGCCAATGATCGGGAACAGGCGGTAAGTCTTCAGCTTTATGACATGTTTTTGGAGGTATACCGGGACTCAAATCCATCGGATGAAATCACCGAACTGGATTTGTTTCGCGCTGAACTTCCGTATTTCGACAACAAGATGTTCAGCGGACTCTACAAATTGGCACAAGGGCTGGACACCTCTTCGGAGGAACAACAAGCGGCAGATACTGCCAACTATTATTTGGAACAGTTTATGGCGGCAGATAAAGTTGTCTTTGCCTTTCCGCTATGGAATTTCACGATTCCAGCCCAACTGCTAACCTACTTGTCCTATTTATATCAGGTTGGCAAAGTAGTTAAGTATACCGAGCATGGTGCGGTTGGCTTGCTTTCTGACAAAAAGGCCGTCCTTCTAAATGCAAGGGGCGGTGTTTACTCGGAAGGACCCGCTCTAAATTCGGAGATGGCGGTAGCCTATGTGGCCAAAGTTCTAAACGCTTTCGGCATCACTTCTCTCGAAAAGGTGATCGTAGAAGGGCACAATCAATTTCCGGAACGTGCGGAACACATTATTACAGCTGGTGTCAGTAAAGCCGCCGAATTGGCAATGCGATTCTGAAGAATACGACAGAGAAAGGAGGGATCATTCTGGCTAATACTGTGCTGACAAATGACACAGAATCGGCGTTCTCCATGAGAACCATCATGTCCCCGCTCATGGCGGTGGTCGTAGGAATGATTATGGTTATTCTGGACAGTACCGTCTTAAATGTTGCCTTGCCCAAGTTCCTGCAGGAATTCCATAGTACGCTATCTGTCGTTCAATGGACTTTTACCGGCTATACGCTGGCATTATCGGCTGTTATTCCGTTGGCAGGCTGGATGATCGACCGATTTGGGGCAAGGCGTGTATTTCTGGCTACCATCGTTCTTTTTACAGCCGGTTCCGTTCTTTGCGCCATGGCTCAGACCATCGAACAATTAATTATTTTCCGAATTGTGCAAGGGCTCGGGGGTGGGATGGTGACGCCAATTGGAATGGCTGTCATTTACCGATTGGCGCCCCCGAATAAAATAGGTGCGGTGATGGGTGTGCTGGGCATACCTATCCTGATTGCTCCTGCGATTGGTCCTGTCCTGTCCGGCTGGCTGATCGACTATGTATCTTGGCAGTGGATTTTTTTAATTAATTTGCCCATCGGTGTGTTGGCAGTAGTTCTGGGGATGAAGTTCTTGCCGGTTTTTCCTCCGGGACATGCGCCGAAGCTGGATAGGGTGGGAATGTTTCTTGCTCCCGTCGCTTTCTCGATGCTGGCCTTCGGACTCAATGAAGGGGGGACGGACTGGACATCCAGCCGGACGATAATCGGACTTGCAATCGGAATCGTGGCTTTGATTGGTTTTATTGTTGTGGAATTGCGGCACAAGCAGCCTTTGCTCGAACTGCGCGTTTTTCGATCCCCTGATTTCACCAAGGGCATTTTGCTGCTGTGGCTCGTACAAATTGCCATGTTCGGTGTCCTGGTCTTGTTCCCCGTATATCTCCAGACTGTCCGCGGCTACTCCCCGATGGATACGGGCTTGATCATGTTGGCTCAGGCAGTCGGTTCAATTGTGTTTACGCCGATAGGAGGCCGACTGTTTGACAAGATTGGCGCGCGCCCCTTAGCCCTGGTTGGATTAACCGCCGTTTCATCGGCTCTCTTCTGGTTATCCCAAGTTTCTTTGGATACCGAACTCTTGATCCTTCTGATTCCTTTATTTATGATCGGATGCGGGATGGGGCTTATTATGATGGCGCTTAACACGCATGTCCTCAATTCCGCCCCGCGCCGCCTTATCAGTCGTGTCACTTCACTGACCACGGCGGCACAGCATGTCGTAACTTCGTTTGCCGTGGCTGGCTTAACCGGATTTCTTGCTTTCAGAACGAATGGTGGTATGGCAAATGTTCCACCGGAAAATGTTGCATCAGCGTATGGTGATGCCTTCCTGATTACAGCCATTCTGGCTCTTATCGGGTTGGTGCTAAGCTTTACTCTTCGTAAGCCCCGAATTGATGCCGATTCATCGGCACTAGAATTTCAAAGCCAATAAGTTTATAGAGGGAGTTGCATGTTATGCAAACAGCATCAAATCTAAAAGCCGCTCCGGCTACAGTAAGTAAAACGATTGCAGTAGGTTCTATAGCCGGTATTATTTCCGTCCTATTATCCAATTTTCTGGCATGGGCAATCATGGCTGCCAATAACTATCAGTTTGAAATGCTAAATGGCTTTTCCATCACGATATCAGCTTTCTTGGCCAATTTGATCGGTGCTTTCATATATCGTGTCCTGTGGAACAAATCTTCTAGAGCAGGGTTGTATTATGCGATTCTTTGTCTGGTCATGGCCGTCTTAACCACCGTGAATACCGTGGCGAATCCAATGGAACCGAATATCGGGGCGGTTGCCAATCCTCTGCATTTTCTAGTGGCGGTTCTGTCGCTTATCCTGATCCCGGTCCTCATGAAGCGTGTAGTTAAGGGGTGAGAGCTGTATAGAGTCGGACGGGTTGAACACATAGACGTAGAAAGCCGCATAAATGGTGTGCCGGTTCCGATTTGTTTCCAAACACTTTCGTGGGATTGGATATTTGGACATAGGAACATGAATGCTTCGTAAAATTGTCAACAACAAGACGTTGCAGAGGTTGCCTTCCTCATCCTCATCAATCTTGATCGGTCACTACCGTGGATTCATACTGTTTGACATCTTCCGCATATTTGAATGGACCGAGCCGAATTAATTTCGGCTCAGTCCATTTTGCTTGGTGCAGGTAAGGCTATAGGGTTTTGTCAATTCAACGACACATATTTCAACGACATGAAAATTTATGTTCATTTTATTAGCTATTTCAATATGCGTTTAGTGATCTGTGTTACGATCCCGAATCAATTGCTGAATCTGATTTGCGTAAAAGCCCAGCTCATTCTCAGATGATAGATCCCGCAACAGCGCTTGGATTAAAAAGTTCCTTGGGTGTTCTTTAGTGAACTCTTCCCGCAGCATTACCGCTACCTCAGATAAGTCTTTTTTTCTGGTATTCGTAATCGGCAGATCCGGGATTATGGATTCGATCATTTCCATTAATGCGGCTCTCCGTAACTCTTGTGTAAACGTGAGTGCTTCTAAATTAATCATGGAGTATTCCTTCATGAGTTCATCGGTGAGCAGGGGACGGGGAGGACGATGTGCTAATCCTTCTACAAAATCATCCATTCGTTCAGCAATATAAACGGTTAATTCCTTTTGAACAAGTGGTTTGAACCCAAACAATACATGAAAGGTATACTCTCGGATCAATCCATTAAATATGGCTGTGGCATCCCATTTCCATTCGGATATCGCTTTTCCATAATGACGGATCAAGATATCTTGGTAATACCTGAACATATTTAATTGGAGTTGATGAATAACGGAGCCGATTTTATCACTGTTTGCCGGTGGGAGTTCATTGTGATCCCGCGAGATATAATAACCATGCTCTATAAAAAAATCGAACTGATAAGCGATCTCCTCTAGAAACGTCTCCCGAATAGGCAACTTTCTTTCGCGGATTTTCTCCACAGCATCAATCATATCTTGCTGCCGTTTCTCCAGAATGCTGATATACAAGTCTTCTTTGGAGCCATAGTATTTATAGATCGACCCTTTTGCGATGCTGCAATCATCCGCGATATCTTGAATCGACGTAGCTTGGTATCCTTTTTCAGCAAATAAACGAATGGCCGATTGTAATATTTTTTCCTTTAATAAGCTCATAGAGCGCCTCCTTAACGATTTATATAAAGCCGGATTCCAAAAGAAACGAGAATCAGGTCATATTTATTTACACATGGGTCTAATATACATCAAAGCCAGCTGGTACATACCGGTGTAATATTCTTTCGCCAATACACACTGATCAAATCGTTATTTGAAGAACAGATCCAGGCTCTGTAAATGAACGCTCAATCATGAACCAACTCAATATCCGGATATTTTTCCCCGAGTCGATCCATATCATTATTTGGGCCGCCTTTTAGATACTGATCAAAAAAAGTAACACTGACCTCATTAATAATGCGATGAACGAATCTTGGATCTTCTCCTCGGTTAGGCAATAACGGGGAAAATAGATGAAAATCCGTATAACTCATATGGGAAGTATGCGGTATCGTCATCGTATATCCGCCTCCTTGCAGAGCATTTGTCCGCCTTCTCACCGTCTCTTCCCAAAATTCTTCGTATTCCTCTTTTGTTTTATCGCTCTGGGCTATCGCTTGGTCCAGCTTATTGTCGAATACCGACTTATCGATGCTTTTTTCACCGTTCATCTGTAGGTATGGCTTTCTCAGTCCCGTGCTGGGCATAGGGTCTCCATATAAGGTTCCATCCATATTGATAGCGGCCTTGATTCGGTCATCCTTCAGCAGCATCTGGGCAGCTGCGGCTCCACCGTAAGAATGTCCAAACATTCCGATTCGGTCTAAATCAAGACGGCCGGTAAAAAGGTCCTGTTCATCTTGTTTATTCAATTGTTCAAGTCGATCCAAAACAAAAGATACATCATCAGTCCAAAGGTGCATATGTTCATCCAACGCTTCAAAACCTGAAGGGTTAGGCATCCGTATCAAAATCTCTCGGCCGTCCGGATAGACCGTTGCAGCCGCGTCGTAGGGATGGTCGATCCCTACGATGATATAGCCATAACTGGCCAGCTCTTCAACTTGGAAGGTATTCTGACCGCGGAAACCCGTCATACCATGAGAGAAAATCAAGATCGGATATTTTTGCTCCGCTGAAGACAGGCCGTTATTGCTATAAGCATGGGTCTTAACAAGGCCCAGATGGCTTAGCGTCCAAGCCGGGAATGAAAGCGCATGTTCCAGACCTTGCGTAATAGCAGATACATCGCGAATGTAAGGTACGGTTTCCTGCGCTGGTTCTTGGTCGGAAGGATACCAGAGCTGTACCATCAGCTGGCGGTGGTCCGTTGGATCGGCAGAGTATTCATCAGGCCGTTCATTGTCAATAAAGTGATATAAGGTTGTTCCCACAGAGTAGGGACCCTGTGGTTGATAGAAGGTAAACACAGGCAGTAGGACAGGTAGTGCGACCATAACTGACGTATAGAGGATCAACATTATGGTCCACAACCAGGCTATGAAATATCTCCTGCTTCTGGAGCGTTGTTGTCTATCTTGTTTTCTAAAAATGATACAAATCGTAAGTATAACCGAAGCCGCATAACAAGGTATCATTTGCCAACGACAATCCCCTACAATAATCTGTACGAGCGTTACGGCGTATAGAGCGATTAACGAGTAAATCAGCCATCTTTTTTTCGTCTTTTGTCCCCAAATGGTGGCTAAAGCTAATACAATAATGAAAATAATGATAACCATTTCTCCGAATCTCAAGAAAGTTCCTCCTATGTTTAACGGCTACTGTCGTCTCTTTAATAATTTGTAATCAGCCAGTTGCTCAAAGTTACTTTAATAAATCAAAGCGGCGCACAACAGAAAGAGATGCAGGCAGACCGAAAAATAGATCAGCCAGGCCGCTTGGTTATAGATCCTCTGAATGAAAAGCGTAATAATCATGAATGCCGGAATCATAAATAGTCCAATATATTTGTTTACGAACAGATCTGCTTGACCTCCGTTAAAATGGATCGGAATGTTTGGAGAACAATAAAAACTAACAATACATGAGGCAAGGACCGACAAGACTGTGACTGACAACAACATTTTAGGATGAAGATAGAGTTTCATATCAGGGATACCTGCCTTTCAATGGAGATTTGACTCATCCGTTATTTGTTTTGGCTTTCCCAGGAAAAAGCTAAGAACCAACCCAATACATGCAAAGCAAGCAGCCAAGAAAAAAGTACTAGCGAAAGATGCTGCATTGGATTCCAGGGTGTCGGCTGCAATCGGGTCATTCGATAGTTTTGATGTCATCTGAGTTGATAAGTAACCCGTGAAGCCTGCTACGGCAAACGAAGCGATAACCTGCTGTGAAGCGCTTGTGAGAGGAGTAACTCTGCTTACAAGGTTCTTTGGTGTAGCATTTAATACATGCGTATTCAAAGACATCATCGATAACCCCATACCGGAACCCATTATAAATAATACGCCCATAATGAGTGCTAACGAGGTATCGATTCGAACATAGGACATCGTAAATATGGCTACCGTCATTAATGTCATCCCCGCCAGAAGTGGGGGACGCGCTCCGACTCTATCAAAAAGCTTGCCTGCCATAGGCATGAAGATCATGGAACCGACCGCCTGAGGAAGCAGAATAAGCCCTGTCGTCAGCGGTGTAAAGTCTCGAATCTGTTGAAGAAGCAGCGGAAAGAGAAGTGCCGAGCCGTACATGGCGGTTTGCATGAACCAAGAAATGATAATACCTCGTGTAAAATCAACGGATTTGAAGGCACGCAGCTCAAGCAAAGGCTGGTCTCGCCTCAAGCAAGACCATATGAAAAGAACAAGCGCTATTCCACCCATGAAAAGACCGGATAAAGTCTTGACTGAAGTCCAGTTTACTCCTCCTTCACTGACCCCAAAGGTGATCATCGCAAAGGCTAATGGTCCAAGAATCATACCGGTAATGTCCAGGGACGGTGCCTCCTTTTCTGGAAAGAGTGGCAGATGTTTTAACCCCACAAGTAACCCGATTACTCCAATGGGGAGATTGATCAGAAAAATCCACTGCCAGCTGACAAACTCAATCAACCATCCCGAAATGACGGGACCCAACGCTGGAGCGAGTAACAATGGAATACCGAACATACCAATAACGGATCCTCTTTTGTCCGGTGGTGCCAGGCGATACACCATCGCCATACCAATCGGCGATACCATGCCGCCTCCTACTCCCTGAAGGACCCTGAACCCAATTAACTGCTCTGCAGTTTGGGCAAACGCACACAGTACGGATCCGATCGTAAACAATCCAATGGATATTAGAAACACCCGTTTGGGTTGAAATTTATCTGACATCCACCCGGCAAGGGGAATAACTGCCGACAAAGCAAGCGTATACGCGGCTATTGACCATTGAATGGCATGGAGGGGGCTATCAAAATATTGTACTAGCGTAGGTACGGCGACATTAACGATCGTGCTGTCCAACAGGACCATGAAGGTACCAATGATGACGGCAAGTAATGGAGCAATAATGTCTTTGGGCGTAAAAAGTCTTTCTTCTGAGACGTTAAGGATTACAGCAGATGGATCTGACATGATGGTGAACCTGCTTTCTTTTGAAATTTTGCAAGAAGATTTGCGGAAGCAAAGTCATGACCTCTCCATATCATAGATTTGCCTCGACACCGCTCTTTATACTTAAAAGTTTTTAATAAAACCAAAAAGTCATTAATTATAGTATCGAAGAAGGTATTCTGTGTCAAACTGGTATCCATCAAGTTTTTAGTGGGAACACTCCGAGTTCGAGCACCAAAAAAGAGAATCCCCGTTGATCAATAATAGTGGGGGCCGTTGCTTCCTCGTTCTGAAAGAAAATCTTTAAAGGTACTGGAAATTAGTAAAGCGTATTCTGACAAAACCTGCTGTCTGACGTGCATAAATACAGCCAACTAGAGGGGATTTACGGCGTATAAAAAAACAAAAGGTCAACATGAAGAACAATCAAAAAAACTATTAGTTCTTTACAAAACCAATTAGTCATATTATCCTGATAAAGCGAAGTAGATAGCTGTCAGCCAAACGTTCAATTGCAATACAGTATGTTTATAACATCGCTATGAAATCAATTCGAGAGGAAAACAGGATCGTGGAAGTTACGAATAATATCATATCTTTCGATGCCGTAACCAATTTTCGAGACATCGGAGGACATCACACAAAGGATGGAAAACAAATAAAAACCGGAGTCCTATTTCGTTCTGATGAGTTATCACGTATGACTACACGAGATATCGGACTCATGAATGAATTACGTTTGAAATTGATATGCGATTTGAGAACAGCAAGTGAACAAGAGTCCAAGAAAAGTCGGATGCTCAAGCAGGGGATCGAGGTTAAATCTATTTCCATTCAGGATAAAAGTCAGGAATATACCCATTTTGAATTAATGAAACTTCTTGTTTATAACAATGGGAATTTGAACTTTGAACAAATGATGAAGGATATGTATCATCATATGGCGTTCGGTAGCCAGGATAAAATCAGAGAAATTATTTGCCTGCTGTCCGATGCTGGAAATGTTCCCGCCTTAATCCATTGCACTGGGGGTAAGGACCGTACAGGTTTTGTCACAGCAATCATTCAATTATTTCTGGGGGTACACTATGAGTCCGTAATGATGGATTACTTGTATTCCAACGTACGTATTGGTCCTAGAATGAAAAAAGTAGAGAAATTTATTCGATTGATGAGCCTGTACAGAGTATCACCTGAGCGTATTAAGCCCATGTTGGAAGTTCGTCGTGACTACTTGGAAGAAGTACTATATGATATTTTGAAACAGTACGGGAGTATTGAAGCGTATTTGATAAGGGGATGTTGCATTCCTGAGAAATGCCTGGAATCTTTTAAGCAAAATCTAATCGATTGATTAAAGCATAAATAAGTAAATCGTCTGAAGATAAAGGGCAGCCCACTGCTTCAGTCTTCTCGTTCAATGAACTTTGAAGAGTTTATGATCGCGCTTGATAATCAACGTGTAGTCAATCCAGATTTTGCACGTCAAACGCCGTCTGATGAACAAGAATATAACCGTGTTTACCAACATCAGAATGGTCAGAGCAACATTGCACGTCAGCGGTTTGAGGCGATTATGAAGGCTTACGAATTGGGTCTGGTTGACATGAACGGTATCTTGATCATGAAATGATTCTTGGATATCACGAAACATTCCATGAATGTGAATTTATCATCTGAATTCCTTCCCGTGGCGCGAGGTGCGGAGGATCCGGAAAGAGGGTATATTTGCTTGGTGTTGATACGGAAACTCAACATATCAGTGGGCTTTTAGTGAAGATGAAACAGAAGGTTTTCAAAATCAAATGATAGCGGATCGTGAAGGAGAGTTTAACATGTCCAATTCTAGGGAGTACAAGATGATTTTTGGCTGGGAAGATGATGCTGGACTAAGTGAAACGTTGATACAGCAAATATTACGAGGAGAAAAAACAGCGACATGCGCTCCAAAAAGGGAATATTCTGCAGAGGAATTAAAAGAAACGTACGACTCCGTTAATAAAACGTTGACGGTTTATGATAAAGAGGTGAATGCCCGATGTCTGGTCAGTGTTGAACTATTCGAGTTAGTGGCATGATCTAAAGTCTTCCAAACCATGATTTGATGATAGGGGAGATGATTATATTGACTAGAATATCTTACACTGGGTAAGGCAACAGCATCTCAAATGTTTGGTGCACTCATGGATTTACCTCCTGAACAAGAATGAATTAAATGTTAAGAAATCTAAGCCGTGGAGACGGACAACAGGAAAACACTGGTCTCCGTGTATTCAGAGGCGTTCTATTATATTCTCATGGTCAAGAAGTGCAGATTCTATTTCAATCGATGAGAGGGACGCTGTCTGTTCTATAACATCTAGAAGCAGTTCTTCAAGGAGGATCCATGTCGGAAATAACCATATTGATGGTGGACGATGAAGTCGCGATCATAAATCTCATGAGAATCTATTTGAAAAATGAAGGGTATAAGCTACTACAGGCATGTAGCGGATACGAAGCACTAGAACTAATTAGAATACATAAGGTGGATCTGATCATTTTAGATGTTATGATGCCGCAAATGGACGGGATTCAGACATGTATGAAAATCCGTGAGGAGAATAACTTGCCGATCATCATGCTTTCTGCTAAAAGCCAAGATATTGATAAGATTACCGGTCTTAGCATTGGAGCGGATGACTACGTTACCAAACCATTCAGCCCACTAGAGTTGACCGCCCGCGTTAAATCACAGCTACGAAGGTATACGCATCTTAACAGTAGGGTGGTTCAGGACGAGCAGGAGATTAGAATCCATGAACTGATTATTAATACGGTTTCACGCCGGCTCACGGTTGCTGGGGAAGAGGTTAAGTTGACTCCTAAAGAATTCGCAGTGCTGCACACATTGGCAGTAAACCGTGGGTTTGTACTTAGTATGGACAAGATTTATACAACGGTATGGAACCAACCATTTATGGAATCGAAGAACTCCATCATCGTGCATATCCGAAAGTTACGGAAGAAAATTGAGAAGGACCCACAGCATCCCGAATACATTAAAACAGTTTGGGGGATCGGTTACAAGTTTGAATAAAATACGTCTGTTTTCATAATTCCGGCTATTAAAGCTAGAATTCTATCCTAGATATACATGTAATTGTGGTAGCTCATATTTTGGTGAGGGATACTCACGGACTCAATGTTTCCTAACAATGATAATACATGGGTTCCGTTCAATTGTAATCCCCTATGTGACTATAGTGACGTGTCGAAGGGATTAAGAATCCGGCAATAGAGACCAAGAAAAATCTAACAACACAGAAAAAGTATTGGAGATAACAGTTGAGCAGGCGATTCATTGAACGGATGCGCCCTAAACTTGAGAAATTTAATCCGCGTTAATCATCGTTGCTCTCTGTTTTGCAACCATTTCACCGTACCTATTGACGCCTGCCAGTCCTATTAAAAATACCAGAAAATAACTGGCATCTGCCAAGGGAAATGATGCGACTCCACTTTCCTGTAGATGCAACGCAGGTACAGACCAGGGCAGATACTTGCCAATGGCAGTAGGGCCAAATACCAATGCCAGCATCAAAGTTGTAAACGCAAAGCCGATCGGCACCAGATAACCGCGCGATATAGGCAAACCGAGCAAATCCTTAAGCGTCCGATCCGAATACTCACGGCCAAATGTCCAGCTTGTCACCATTTTGGACATTTCCTCAAGGATATGGCTCGATATAAACACGGTAACACCCTGTTGAGAAGCTAGAGCTTTCAGCATCTCCCTTATCTCGACAATTCCGGCGGGATCAAGCGCATTGGATGGCTCATCAAGAATCAGAACGTCCGGCTTATGAATTAACGCTTTGGCCAATCCGAGTTTTTGCGCGTTACCAAGTGACAAATCTCTTGCCTTACTATCCGCATATTGGGTCAACTTCAATTGCTCCATAATTTCGTCAACCGCCCTTGGAACCGGTAATCCTCGCAACCTGGCCATCAAATTCAAGTTCTCTCTAACCGTAAAGTTAGGGTAGGCATAAGGAACTTCCACCATATAACCTACTCGTCTCGACAAATCGGGATTCCCATTCGCCCAGCGCTGACCAAACAAATACACTTCCTCCGGAAGAAGGCTTGCTCATGCCGAGAAGAGCTCGAATGGTTGTCGTTTTCCCTGCGCCATTCAACCCCAGGAATCCATAGATTTCTCCTTTTTTAACGGAAATCGAAACACGATCTACAATGACTTTATTTCCGTATTGCTTTGTCAGGTTAACGGTTCTAACCATTTCTTCCATAGAAACAGTCCTTCCCGTATCATCAATTAAAACTTAGTTCATTAATAGTGCCGGCGGTCACATGAGATGTTGTACAAGATCGCCGCCGGCTTTTCCAAATCAGTTTGTGTGATAAATGGAATTCAAGTAATTCGAAATCGTTCCGGTATCATTAATGGAGGCCCGTAGCGCGATGTAACCGTCGGGACGAATCAATACGAGTTCTTCGCTTGCCACATCGTAAATTCGATAGGCGTTCCCTGCTGTGTCGATGATGCCTTCCGCTCCCTTCACATGCGAAGGCAGGATGCAATGCACATGGAGCACGTCGCAGGTGAGGTTCTTCAGAGAAGGATCGATGCCGTTTGCAAAAGCCAAAAGCGTCCAGTGTGGACCGCGCAACAGGTCAAATACACTTCCTGCAAACCCTGTACCTTGCAGACCCTCGGCATTAGGAGCACGATCCCCGGGCAATGAACGGGTAACAATCGTTCGAGCAGACGGGCGAGTAAGCGAACTTGACCGATAGGAAGTGAGAAGCCCGCTCGTCAGATCGTCGGATATGGTGCTTAAGGATTGGGACAGTGCTCCATCTTCAGTCGCCGTCCCTACAACCTCTCCCATCTTTTTCGTGCTATCCTCAAGCACGGCTTGAGCCACTGGGCGGCGCTCCTCATCGTACGTGTCAAGCAAGTCGGCGTCCGCTCCGTTTAAGACGGCATCCAGCTTCCATCCAAGGTTGTATGCGTCCTGCATCCCCGTATTCATGCCTTGACCGCCGGCCGGCGAATGAACATGAGCTGCGTCGCCGGCAAGGAAGACCCGGCCGCTATGGTAACATTCAACCATACGGACGTTGACTCGGTAGATTGACAGCCAGGAAGCATCCGTGAGCCGAGCACGTCCGGCTCCTGCGCGACGGTCAAACATGGCCTGATACACCTCTAGCGACGGCTGCTCTGGTTCTCCGATGTCTGCCGGAATTGTAGCCTGCAGCTGCCAAATATCGGATTTCGGCAGCGGTGTCACCCCGACCATCCCTTCCGAAGAGGTCCAGATATGGATACGGTCACGATCCAGGCCTTCCAATCGTACATCGCCAAGATACCATCGCTCCTGATCGTATGTTTCTCCAACCAGCGGCAAGTGAATAAACTTGCGGATATTGCTTTTGCCCCCGTCAGCGCCGACGACATAAAGAGCGCGAATTTGCTCTTCTCCTTGCGGTGTGTTCACGGTTACCGTCACACCATCCAAATCCTGTTCAAGCCCTACAGCTTCCACGCCCAACTCGACTTGACCGCCAAGCGCCGCATAGCGGTCGCGCAATGCTTTTTCCACATCATACTGAGCAATCCAGACCGGATCACGATAAGGTGTCTCGAGTTCGGCGCTGGCTGCAACGGCGATATCCGGCTTATCCACACTCCTGCCATCTGCGTTATAATAACGTACAGCCAAATTCACGGCCCCTGTGTCCATAATGAAACGAACGGCCCCCAAATCATCAACGACCTCAAGCGAGCGGGGCTGGATTGTTTTGGCGCGAGACGCTGCGTTATATAAGGCGCTTCGTTCAATAATACGATGGTCGACGTTTCGACGGGCAAGGTCGCAGGCAAGTGTAAGCCCTGTTGGTCCGGCCCCAACAATGAGAACATCAACAAATGACTGCACGGTTTTCATGGATAAAATCCTCCTTGTTCATAGATTGTGATAGGTTGCATTGATTATACTACACCGTGCAGTGTAGTTTGTAAAGTGGAACTCAATTTTGATAGTATACCTGTAGGGGGGAACGTAAGTATGGATAATACGGAAAACAAAAAAATCCGCAAAGGTTCTTCAGATAAACGAGCTAAAATCATTACAGCAGCACGAGAGCTGTTTCTTTCAGATGGGTTTGATCGCTCCAGCGTCGATGCGGTCGCAGCTAAAGCGGGGGTTTCCAAACGGACCGTTTATGATTATTATGGCGACAAACAGAGCTTGCTGCTTGCTGTTGTGGAAGAAACCAGTCGGGCGGTTCTGGACATGATCAAGCAAGGGATATCAGACTACCTCTGGGAATTTGAGGATCTGGAGCAAGCGCTCATCTTATTCTGCGAACAATTCGTAGCTTCTGCGAACGGTTCGTCCGATTACAGCGCTCTGATCCGTCTGGTTGCAATGGAAGCCTCCAATCTGCCAGCCTCGTTTTTAGAAAAGCTGGATAACGCAACGGAAGAGGGGATTACCAGGAGGTTTGCCGAGTTTGGACAAACCGGACTGCTCGATGTGCCAGATCCTGTAATGGCTACAAAGCACTTCGCTGCCTTAACGTTTTTATTGGTATTTGATCAACCGAGAAAAAACGGGACATTAGAGAAGGAACAAACCAAACGTATCATCACTGAAGGCGTACGCGTCTTTCTATGCGCTTATGCACCACGTACCGTTCAGAACAAAAATCAACCATCATAGTGATCGCGATTTTGCCTAACGGATAAAAGACAGATGGAGCCGCCAGTTTAACGTAAATTTACGCTAAGGACAAATTGTTCAGCCCATAACCCACAGATAAAATTGAGGTGAGAGTTGTGGGGGATGATAGCCCGTAAAGCTCAGGAACTTGTCGCTTTGCGAATTAGGCTTATACAAGATTCAGGTGGCTGCCTCCCATGGAGGTTCGAGTCCTCTCGACAGCACCGTACATAACAACGAAACCCTTCGATAAATTCGAAGGGTTTATTTAATTGCGCTGAAATTGGATTGAATCACTGAAAGATGTAATCTCACTGACTTAAAAAAGAATAGGAATACCGGTTTAAGGGTAAAAAAATCCAATAAATTTGGGTCAATCTTTTTATTGATTAGAAACCGCTTTCATTTTAATATTATCGGTACTTGTTGAAGGTAAGGATCCACCTGCTAGGATTTCTTCAGTTAGCTATGCAGATCCTGTTCTAATGTTACAGTGAATGATTAAAATGACTTCGTGGAAAAAGGTTGTGAGTTGATTGAGAAGATTGTCTGGGATTTTTCGCTTCATTCTGGAACCATTTCAACGCAGTATCCGAAATAAATTGATCGTCACCATGATCGGTTTTTCTTGCATCCCTCTGATCTTAATCTCTTTGCTTGCCTGCGAAAACACAAGTAACGGGCAGTTAATGAAAGGAACTCAATATGGATTTTGATAACATCAGATTATTGTAAATCAGGTCTATTATCATCGCGTTCAGTTGGGTGTGTATTTCTCGGAAGACTTGGCTTATAGTCGGAATGAACCAACTATAGTTTAAGCTAACCGGTAGGATAGATTAACTCAATTACTCAGGCTTGTACCAACAGTTGCAACCGCAGGTTATTTACAGTAAACTGACTGTTACAACTTGTTATACGGAAGGATGAAAGATAACCATGACCATACCTTCACTGCATAGAATTAATGAACTGAGCCGCAAGCAGAAGACCGAGGGTCTGAGCCAAGAAGAATACATTGAACAGCAGCAGCTTCGTCAGGAATATTTGCAAGCCATCCGAGGGCAGGTTCTCTCGACCATGTCTACGCTGAAAGTTGTGGACCCGAATGGTGAAGACGTTACCCCGGAGAAACTGAAAATAACACAAAAACAGAATACGTCAAAGCTCCATTAAGCTTCGAGCTTGGTTAGTTTCTGTTTTGGATTCATTGGTCTCCGCACCCGCACAGGGATAGGCAAACGTTTACCTGTGTATGGTGTGGAGTTTTTTTGTGCGGAATGAACTTTTATCATTGCTTCTAGCTCTTATACATGAGAGAGGGGGAGAATATGCGAGTCAGCCGTCTTGTGAAACAAGCCAAACGAGGAAATAAGGAAGCTCTATTACAGTTGATCATAGCCGATCAGGACGCTTATTATCGTCTAGCCTACAGCTACATGGGAAATGAGCATGACGCGATGGATGCCATGGAAGACATGATCGTTACGCTGTATGAAAAGCTGGATCAGTTGCAAAAGAGCGAAGCCTTTTATAGCTGGAGCAAAACGATTCTAGTCAACCGCTGCAAAACACTACTCCGAAAAAAGGAACGATTTCTTCCGCTGGGAGACGATCAGGAAACTGCTCTTATGACTTTTACCGACGATAATCCCTATCGCTGCGTGGAGTCTGAGATGGATCTGCAGGTGCTGCTATCTCATCTGAATCCAAGGCAGCGAGAAGCGATTGAGCTCCGCTACGTGCATGATTTGCCGTATCAGACCATAGCCGATATGACCGGTGCACCGATCGGCACGATCAAATCAAGAATTTCGCAAGGCATACTGAAACTGAAAGTCATGATCGGAGGTGATCGCCTTGAGAACGATCGAGGAGAAGCTGAAGGAGCATCAAGAGAACCTGAATTCCGTACAGGCCCCGCCAGAACTTGAAGGGCGACTGCGGCATGCGCTTGAGCTAGTTCCCGCCAAGAAAAAGGACCGGAATCGAGCTTTTGTATGGGCTGCATCCATAGCCGCGGCACTGCTCCTGATTGTCGGTACCTATCAATATCCTGCATTTGCTTACTATGGCGTCAAGCTGCTGGATAAAATCGAACTGAACTCACTTAGCTTTTCTGAAGTTACGGAGCAAGGGTATGGACAAACGGTCGGCAAAAGCAAAACGCTGAATGACGGTACGGTCATAACCATTAATGGAGTCATCGCGGACGATAACGCATTTCTTATGTATTACAGTATCGATCGACCCGCAGGCAGCGTGCTTTCCGACAATGGTTCTTTTCGTTACAACGTTGGTGGAATACATGGCTTCATGACGGATTCCCGTCCGAGAGAAGGGAGCGGCAATTATAGCAAAGACGAGACTTGGTACGAGGGCGTGTATAAATTCGAGCCGGTCAGCCCATTTTCCAGAACATTAACCGTTACCTTCAGTGAGTGGCTGGATAACGGGGAGAGGGCAGCTTATCCGGTCTCCTTCAAGTTTGAAGCGAACAAAGCGATGAAAAGCATGATTAAGGAGGATATATCAAAATCCGTTTCGGTTGATCAGGGGACTGTCCACTATGACTCCATTACGGCTTCACCAACTTCTACCATCGTGAAGGGTCATTACGAATTTGAGGACGAGGGATTCCCCAGATTTCCTGGTAAAACCAAGCTTTATGTCAATGGCACGGAAGTGAAGTTTTGGGGAATGCGGTCGGATCGATACGCCGAAAAGGGCATCCCAGGATTTGAACTGGAATACGACGTCCTTCCTACGGATCAAATAGAGACGATTGAAATCGTTCTTAAATCCTTCGATGGATATCAGAAAGTAGCAGAACCCATCTCCCTTGCGTCACCGTCTGATCAATCGATCCAGGTTGGCAATGAGAAGTTATGGATACGAAGCGTCACGAAAACCGATGCCGGTTATGATATCGTGATAGCCAGAAAACAATTTACCATCTTGGAAACGGATCAATTATCCGTACAAACGGGGGGGAAGAAGGTTCCTGTATCGTCCATATCCAGATCACGTCCTTGGGATTTGAAGAACGGCAATATCCTATGGGAGCAGACGTATTCATTTGACGCAACGAATAAGCCGGAATTCCTGCTGCTGGATGGATACCGTTACATTAAAACCTATGATCAAACCGTATCTATCCCAATAAAAACCCAAAAATGATGAGCGAGCCGCGATAAACAGAATTTTATGAACACCACGGTAGAATTTGAAAATAAAAAACGAACCATTCCAATCAAGGAATGAGTTCGTTTTTTTCGGTTGGTTTCGTTCTGATGATGATTTCAGGAATAACGATCAGCAGCGCAATAGAGCCGTATAGGCCAATGGTGTAACTTGTGGCGTAAATCATACCGAAAGCCTGATGAACAAGAGAAGTGATAAGATGAATCAACAGGTTCGTGAAGCAGAAGGCGTAACTCCGGATCATCCAGTTCCGATGAAGGTTGATTCGTTTCCTCTTGATTTGGATGAACGCCGTCATGGTGACAAACAGCCAGATCAGATTGAGCGCGTTGAATCCCATGCTGCTGATTTTTCCGCCGGTGGCGTAAGGCGCCATATATCCGGAGGTCAGGACAACCACCAGTACGGACACGAGGTAGACGTAGCCGTTGAAACGATGGAACCGGCGGCTTTTTTCAAACATTCGATTGGAAAAATTGATCAAGCCCGACGCCATGGCCAGACAAGCAAATCCAACATGAACGTACATGACATTCAACCAGACCGGAAGATTCAGCTCCCGCTTCAGCCCGGTTTTTCGGCTTAAAAAACCAGCAGCACCGGGATCGATCCAATAGTTTTTGACCAGGGCGTATAGAATAAATACAAGGCTGACACAGGCCAGCAGCCGATATAATGATTTCCGATTCTTCATGCAGTTCCATAACCTCCGACTCTTAGGAAACCCGTGTTCCGGTTAATTTGGATGCCGGCAGCATGCCGGCTTTGGCGGTTCCGGTCATAACATCTCCGTCCGCGGTAACTTCGAATTTCAGGTTCAGGCGCATGGGTTTCGTGATGGGAAGCGACCAGGCCAGCTTGCCGTTCTGAAGCACAGGGCTCCTGAATTGGATGGTTTCATCTCCTTGCGTTGCCGTACCTTCGATGATGTCGTTCCTTGCCGATATGGAGAGCCTGACTTCCATTTTCCCTACAGGCGTAGCGATGATCGTATCCCAATCCCCTTCGAACATAGAAGCCTGCGTGAGTTGGTGACCCGAGGCTGCGCTAGTCAACACCCCATGGTTCGGTGATACGATCGGTTCATTGTCGCCCGGCAAAGACTTTTGCGTGCTTGGTTCCAGGCCGATCGCCTTCCATACCGTTCCTCTTCGTTCGTACTCGAATAACTGCTCTACCGCGTGCGCGATGCGCGGTCCGAGTTCCCGTTCAACCAAGTACAGTGCCACATCAAGCCCGGATGTGACACCGCCCCCGGTAACGAGGCTGCCGTCGTCCACGACCCGTGCCTTGATCGGGACTGCCCCGGTTGCACCAAGCAAGTCCATGCCGAGGTGATGCGTTACCGCAGATCTCCCTTCCAATAGTCCTCCCATGGACAGCAGCAGAGAGCCGCCGCATACGGTAGCGACTACGATGTCCTGCCGGTCGAGTGCCTGCCCGATCATACCGGTCAATTCGGTATTCATTGCCCGGCCCAAAATAACCGGAATCGAATCGGGGCCATCACCATCGACCTCGCCCGACGCGCCAGGCACGAGAATGATGCCCGCGCATTCCGGATTCAGTCGGCCGCTCGCTTCAATTCTTAATCCGTTAACGCCGCTAGCCACAGCCCTTGGTCCTTCAGCCGTGACCAATTCCACGCTTAATTCATGTTCTGCATACCTCGCTGCCGCGCAGAAAACCTCGTAAGGCGAAATGGCATCCAGCAGGTCGAAGCCATCAAATAACACGATTTGTACAGTTAGCAATATAAAACCTCCCGTCCTTAATGGGTTAGTAGCTCTTTCAGCATGCGATATTCCTTCTCATCCAGCTCACCCTTTGCCAATCGGCTCTTCAGAATCAAAGCGATGTCCCTGTCCTGCAGCCTGTCGTCTTTGTAGCGATGGCGAATCGCGTAGATCCGAACAGCTGCTATACTAAAAAGCGTAAGACAAAACAAAACGCCGAAAGGAAAAAACGAAAACCCGTCGTTTTCCAATCCCATAAGATAACCTCCCTTTAACATGGATTGCCCGGACGACCACCTGAATGAAGCCCCGTCCGTTGTCCGCAAATAGAAGCTTACCAAACGAATATCTCAAACGAAGTCGTAAAAAGGTCACAAAAGTATAAACAAACCATCACAATTCATGGGCTCTCGTCGGTTCATGCAAAAAAAATGATAAACTAGAAGGCAAAGGTGGGATTTGCATGAGCGGAGACAATACGATACTCGTTGTCGACGATGACCATAGCATCGTCGAACTATTAAGGGACTTTCTTGAGAATGACAGCTTTCACGTGAAGACTGCTGGTGATGCGGAGGAGGCGTGGGCCATATTCCAACAGCATCCCATTCATTGCATGGTACTGGACATCATGATGCCGGGACAAAATGGATTTGAGCTGTGCCGCCGGATTCGGGCGGAAAGCCATGTTCCGATTCTCTTTTTGAGTGCCCGCAGCGACGATGTGGACAAAATCCGGGGGCTGACGCTCGGAGGCGATGATTATATCGTCAAAACGGCTTCTCCCGGGGAGATCGTGGCCCGCGTGAAAGCCGTACTGCGGCGCTCCGCGACCCGTCAGCCAATGGAGGGGAGGGTATTGGATTACGGCCGCCTCCGGTTGAATTTGTCCACAAGAGAAGTGGTCGTGGAAGGCAATAACGTCGTGCTCACGCCGAAGGAGTTCGAACTTCTGCGATTATTCGCCGAGCATCCTAAACATGTTTTCACCTATGATCAGCTGCTTGCGAAATTTTGGGACGGGGTGGGCGACAGGCATACGATCCGTGTCCATCTCAGCCGGCTGCGCGAGAAAATCGAAGCCGATCCGAACCAGCCGCAATTCCTCGTTAACGTGTGGGGAGTAGGCTATCGCTTTGAGGGTGGTTGACATGAAGACGCTGCGCATTCGAACCTTTACCATGCTTTGCTTTTTCTTTATCCTTCTGTTACCGTGGATCTTTTTTGTCACTGCCCATTTTATGGAGACCAAGACGCTCAGCTTCGAAAAAGGACGTCTGCAAAATGAGACGCTGCAAAGTAATGTATCAGAAATGATACGCTTCATTGAAGCCGGCTCCGGCCAATGGACGGAACCAGCTTGGCAAAATCAATTGAAAACGGCGCTGCATGAAGCGAAAATGGATGTTCTTCTTCAATCCGCGGAAGATCGGGAGTTGTATCGGTCTAATCCGGAACGCAGCGGCACGTCGTTGTCAACGGAACGATTCTCCGTCATCAAGGATAGTCAATTGCTGGGTAGGGTAACTCTGTATTTGCCAAGAACCAATGAAAAACAGGTCATGTCGGCTTTTGCGGGACTGCTGCTTGCAATCTTGATTGTCGGCATGGGTATGAGACGGTTCGTGCTCAAACCGCTTGAGAAGATGGGGAATGCAGCCAGGCAAATCGCGACAGGCGATTGGAACGCGCGGTTGCCCTCATCCAGGGTCACCGAGATCGCCGAAGTACGCGATGGATTCGAAGTGATGGTGAAGGGGCTTGAGAAATCCTATCAAAAACAAGCCGAATTGGAGCAGGAACGCCGATTCGTGATTGCTGCCGTTGCGCATGATTTACGGACGCCGTTGTTTGCGTTGCGGGGTTATTTGGATGGCTTGGAACAAGGAATCGCTCAATCCCCGCAGATGGTCGCCAAATATGTAGCGGTATGCAAGGAAAAATCGGTGCAGTTGGATCGTCTCGTGGAGGATCTTTTCACATTTACGAGGATGGAATATTTGGAGACGGAACTGAGTCGCAGCACCGTTGATTTGAGAGATGTTATCCAGAATTCGATGGACAGCCTGCGGCCGCTGGCGGCTGACAAACATATTACCATTACCGAACAATCCATGGGAGATTGTCACCTAAGCGGCGATGCGCATTTATTGGAGCGCGCCATGAATAATCTCCTTGATAATGCCGTCAGGCATACACCCTTGGATGGTGAAATTGCTGTGCGATGCTGCAAGGACGGCAACCGGATCAGGTTTACGGTACGCGATACCGGACCGGGCTTCTCCTCGGAAGACCTGGAGCGCGTTTTTGAACCCTTGTACCGTGGGGAGGCGTCTCGAAGCCGATCAACTGGAGGCAGCGGGTTAGGGTTGACCATTTCACAAAGAATCATAAGGCGGCACGGAGGTGAAATAACCGTCAGCAACCATCCGGAGGGAGGAGCGCTGCTGGAAGGATGGTTACCTGCCGCAACCTCCGCACAATAGGATGGATGGTTGTTAGTCTTATTCCTCTCAGTGAGGACACATTATCCAAATTCCAGGGCAAGGTTCTTCTAATTGTTAATGCTGCCAGCAGGTGTGCATACTCCCGTCAAATTGCCGACCTTGAGCAGCTTTATATACGTTACCGTAAACAGGGATTTGAAATACTTGGTTTTCCGTGCAACCAATTCAATGAAAAAGAGCCTGGGAGCCATGCAGAAGTTCATGAATGTTACGAGGACCGCTTAGGATCGACCTTTTCTTTGTTTGAAAAAGTCGAGGTCGCGGTCCGGCAGCCCAACCGATATTCTCTTATCTTACACATCGGGCACCATTCGAAGGCATTGAAACTCAAACTCCGAACGGGCAATGGATGAAGAATTTTCTGCTGGATAAACATTCGGACATTTACGCAGGTGAATGAATAAAGTGGAATTTCACGAATTTCCTGATTGATCGTAATGGTAACGTAGCCTGTCGGTATGAAACTGTAACCGAACCGCTTGAGATCGAACCGGTTATCGTTCTAACTTCTCGGAAACCAATAAACCGTCCAATCTCAACGCTTTTGTGAAATTGGAGGCAGGATAGTTTAACTATAAGTGTTTTATCGTCTGCACAGATCGGCGAATCCATGGTACTTTAGAGTTAGCTTGGATATCTCGAATAAGTGGAACAAAACTTGGAGGCTTAGGGAAATGAAAAAAAGGCTTGAAACACGGATAGAAGGGGACCGCATTGTGCTCCGTCCCGTAAGGGAAGATGAATTTGATGTATACTTCGAATTATTGCAGGATGCGGAGTCTAACCGATTAACCGGAACACAGCAGACGTTCACCAAGGATTCGATTGCGGCTTGGATTCATAACATCGGATACGCCCATGAGGATCGCCTGGATATGATGATTGCGGAGAAGGAATCGGACGAATTAATCGGAGAAGTGGTCCTGAACGAAATCGACCTCAATAATCGCAGCGGCAATATCCGCATATCGATCTCCGATCGGCACAGCAATAAAGGATACGGCACGGAGGCCTTGAAGCTTATGCTGCGTTATGGTTTCGAAAGTATACGACTGCACCGTATCGAGTTAAGCGTATATGCGTTTAATCCCCGGGCCATTCATGTCTACGAGAAGCTTGGTTTCGTACGGGAAGGTACCCTGCGAGACTCGCTATATTGGGACGGAGCATACCATGATATGATTGTAATGTCGATTCTGGAGGAAGAATACCGGCAGCTGCCATAGTCATTCCTGTATCCCTATATCATATTACGAAAGAAGTCGCCAGAATCGGCGACTTCTTTATTTGCTATTATAAATGGAGTTTCTTTTTAATGAGATGTCGAGAAGCGAAACCTCTTGGGGCTCTCTTTAGCGAGCTATTCAAACAACTAACAACAATGTATAAAAATACAATCCCAGTTGTTAAATCCTGGAACTCGCTTTCGATACACTGGTCAAGGTAGAGGGAATTTAGGTACAATAGCTAAACAATCTCATTATTTAAGATCGGAGACAGCGACTATGGAGAACCAGAGAAAAACCATTATATTTCAGGGTGATTCGATAACTGACGGCAATTGGGGAAGAAACCAGGACCCTAATCATATTTTGGGACATGGCTACGTCTATCTCATCGCTGCGCAGCTCGGATTGGAATTCGCCCAAAGCCAGCCGCTATTTATAAATCGAGGGGTCAGCGGCAATCGCGTATCGGATCTGTATGCAAGATGGAACGAAGATGCCTTTAGCTTGAAGCCTGATCTCATCAGTATTCTGGCAGGTGTGAACGATGCAGGCCGTATCATTCAAGGTCAGCCCGAAGGAGCAACAGACCGTTTCGAACGAATCTATCGCCAACTGCTGAGCGAAACAAGGGAAGTTCTACCGGAAACCGGCCTGGTGCTGTGCGAGCCTTTTGTTTTGCAAACGGCGGCTACCGCGAATGGATGGGATCAATGGCGCAGCAAGATCGATGAATACGGTTCAATCGTTCGGCAGTTGGCAGAGGAATATCACACGCTTTTTGTTCCTTTGCAGGAAGTATTCAACCAAGCAGCCCAAAACGTTGCGGCGGAATACTGGTTATGGGACGGTGTTCATCCTACGGCAGCGGGACACCAGTTGTTGGCCAGGGAGTGGTTAAAGACCGTCCAGCAAAGTGACTTGGCTATCCGATGATGAATAGGAGTTCTATAGATATGAAGTCTCATGTGTCCGACCGGATTAAACTCCCTCCGGGATTTTGGACAGGATTAAGACAAATGGGGATTGCCGCTGAGGACGTGGCCCGCAAAGCGCGCTTGCCGCTTACGATCATCACTGGAGCGGAAGTCACCACCGCCCAATACTTCGCGATTTGGCAGGCATATTCCGATCTCGTGGGTGATCTGGCCAAGGGCATCGTCGAGCTTGCAACCGTCTTTGAAACGGCGAAGTACCCGCCAACCGTCTTAGCGACTTACCACGCTCGTGACTATCGCGAGGCTTTATATCGAATGTCACGGTACAAACAGCTTTGCCCGCCTGAAGGTTTGCATATCACCGAGCAGGGCGAGCTCTGCACGATTGATCTGGAGTGGGGGAACAGCCTGCAGACCGGTCCACCGATGCTGGTCGGAATCACGCTGGCATATCTGCTTGAGCTCGGACGCCGGGGGACCGGTCAACCGTTGAGGGCACGACTCGTGGAATTTTCCGAGCCTATGGGCGATGTAGAGACCCTTGAAGCTTTTTTTGGCTGCCGAATCCGGTTTGGCGCAGCACGCAATCGGCTCTCGCTGCTTCGACAAGATCTGGACCGTCCCTTTATCTCTTACAATGAAGAACTGCTGGAGATCCTGACTCCCGCCCTGGACCGATCGCTTGATGAACGGCGGAACAGCCGTTCCGTTTCCGATAGGGTCAAATGGATCTTGAAACGCTTCCTCACGGGAGGGCGCCCCGACATTCACGTTGTCGCGAAAGAAATGGGAATGAGCGACCGTACTCTTCAGCGCAAGCTGACAGATGAAAACACGAGCTACAAGCAGCTGTTGACACAAGCCAGACATGAGCAGGCGATCGAGTATTTGGCAGACCCTTCTATCGATCTTAAAGAAGTGGCGTTTTTGATTGGTTATGCAGACCAGAACTCATTCTACCGCGCGTTCCGCATGTGGGAAGGCGATACCCCTTCGAATTGGCGCGCTGCAAATGGCGCGAGAAGCAAGAACTTTGGCGCCATAGGCTAGTTACCTGGCTATCCATTCAAGGTAATATAATCATGATCCAGATCGCAAAGGAGACATGTTTAAATTATGGATATGGAATTAAACAATAAAACAGCGTTGGTTACAGGCTCTACGAAAGGGATAGGCAAGGCGATTGCCATTGAACTTGCCAGAGAGGGAGTCCATGTTCTCATTAACGGACGAAATGATGAAGAGGTTGAACGAACCGTACACGAAATAAAATCGAAATTTCCGAATACCTCTCCGCAAAAGGCAACCGCCGATTTGGTGGATATCGGTCAACGAGAGGCTCTATTCGAAAAATACCCTCATGTTGATATTCTGGTTAACAATATGGGGATATACGAAATCATGTCGTACGAGGACGTTGACGATGAAGTATGGGAGACATACTTCCGTACCAACGTGCTTGCTGCAAACGGATTAACCCAATTTTATTTGCCAGGCATGCTGAAGAACGATTTTGGCCGCATTATCTTTATGGCGAGTGAAGAAGCCGTGATGCCTTCCGGACAAATGCCGCAGTACTGCATGACAAAATCCATGCTGTTATCCTTGGCCAAAAGCTTGTCCAAATTAACGAGAGGAACCGAAGTTACCGTCAATACGATTATGCCGGGACCGACTCTCTCCGAGAACGTGCAGCATATTATCGAGGGTATATTCGCCAATGAAGATATGACTTTTTCGGAAAAAGAGAAAGCATTCATGGCCGCAAACCTGCCACAATCTGAAATTCAACGATTCATTAGGCCTTTTGAGATTGGCAGATTGGCAACATTTTTATGCAGTCCTTATGCTTCCGCGTTTAGAGGCTCTCCCATTCGTATGGATGGGGGAATGGTTCCGACCATTTTCTAACGTTCATGAAATAACAATGTTGGCTTCAAACAACAAAAGCTTGGGATCCCAATAGGAGATCTCCAAGCTTTTTTGTTGTTTTGCAATAATAAAGGTGTTACTCGCTTATGAGCTCCAGCTTGTTCAGCCTTTTGTGGTACACCATGCGAGACAGTCCGATGCTGATCTCATATAAGAGGAACAGCGGCACGATGACGAGAATATCCGACACAAAATCCGGCGGCGTTATGGTGACGGCTGCAACCGTCAGCAGCAAATAGGCAATTTTCCGCATCTTCGATAAGCGCAGCGGATTCAGAATGCCGATCGACGTTAAGAACATGATGACAACCGGCATTTCAAACAGAACGCCGAACGGTACGGTCATATTGATCATGAAGCGGAAGTATTTTTCGGCAGTATAGGCCGTAATGAAATGATTCGAGAGCGAATCCAGGAAGGACAGGACCATAGGGTATACGATAAAGTAGCCAAAGGCCAGACCTGCGAGAAAGAGCCCCCCAATTGCGGGGATATACGCCAAGGAAGCCCGGCGTTCCACGGTGCTCAGACCGGGGACGACAAATTGCCATACTTGAAAACCGGCTACCGGCATCGTCACCGCAAGGGCGATTACGCCGGCAATCATGAAGTATACCCATATCACATCCGTCGGCCCCAGCACTTGGAGCTGCCCTTCAACGTCGCGAGTCAGCATTTCATACAGCGGTTCCACATATAGAAAAGCGGCACAAAGGGCCACCAAGAAGGTGCCCAATGTAATGAGGATCCGCTTGCGGAGCTCCGTTAAGTGCTCTAATAGATGCAGCTCCTGCTCCTGTACCTGCTCGGTCATTTCAATTTATCTCCGTCTTGGATATCTTCCGCTGAAACCAGTTCCCGCGTGGAGTTCTTGAATTCGCTTAGCGTTCGGCCGAAGGCCCGTCCTAGTTCAGGCAGCTTCGAAGGGCCGAAGATAATCAAGGCGATCAACAAGATGAGAATCAGTCCTGTCACGCCGATGTTTCCTAGAGGCATATGATCAACTCCTTTAGCTATTTTTTATCCGAAGCCATCCGAAGCAGCTCCGAAATATCCCTGGCTATCGACTCATCGCGCGGTGAATCATGCAGCTTCGTGGCAATGCGGTTTATCAGCGCAGGTGCTTGCGGATTGGTCACCGTCAGAATTTGCACTTCCTCATTAAACATATTCTTCACTTGCTCTTTGGCTTGCGACATATTATCGTTGTCCGCGGCCTTGACTCCCATGACACCTTCGTTCGGCTCACCTTTGCCCGACATTCCTTCCGTCTGACTTAACACCTTCTTCTGCATGCTGTCATAGTGGTTGGAAGAAACCTGTGATTCTGCGCGTGCCAGGACAATCGTGTCATTCAAGACAAAAGCCTTCACTCCGTCGATGCCTTGACCTGCGAGTCTTGACTGTACATGGGAAGAGACGCCGCCTTCATGCAGGCTGGATGAACCGATCATGCTGTACACGGACATACCCATACCGCTAGTGGTTTTGCCTTGGACGTTGGTCGTTTCGGTTTTCGGCCCATGATAGCTCGGAATCACATCGGCACTGTGCAGGTGAACAGTGTCGGGGTTACCTGGCTGGGTAGACTGCGCATTTTGTTGATTGTCTGTTTGATTCAAGCAGGCTGTTAATGAAAGAAGCAGTACGGAACCCAAGAGGGGACCTTTCCACCTGCTCCAAAATGGTTTCATGAGCATTCGCCTCCATATCGGTAGTAATTTTATCATGCCCGGATGGAGAATAATGTATGAATGAAATTTTGATGGGGACAATACCCATTATTCAAAATGATGAAGAGTAGGGGTGCTGAAAGTTTGAGCGAACAAGACCAACAACAAACGAAACCAGCGAAGCCTGACGGCTCGCAGACGATGTCACGGCGGAAGTTTCTGAGAAACTCCGGTTATGCCGTGGGAGGTGTCGTGCTGGGCGGTGTACTCGGCTATCTTCTGCCCAAGCAGAAAACTCCGCCTGCAGCGCCGGCGCCGGCGCAGAATGAAAACAACTACAACCAAGCGTTAATGTTCTTTAACCAGGAACAATACAGGATTACGGAAGCAGCCGTAGAACGCATTTTTCCGGCGGATGACAATGGTCCTGGAGCCAAAGAGCTGGGCGCTGCATTTTTCATCGACCACCAGCTGGCCGGTGATTGGGGTTTCAATGCAAGAGATTATATGCAGCCCCCTTTCTATGTTGGAGAGAAAACGCAAGGCTATCAAGGCCGATTAAGACGGCGAGAGATATTCTATATTGGTCTCCGCGAGATTCAGAACTACAGTCAGAAAAAGTATCAAAAAGACTTCCCGAGCCTGGCGCCGGAGGAACAGGATGCCGTGTTAACTGCCTTTCAGAACGACGATGTCAAATTGACAACGATTTCGGCCAGCGGGTTCTTCAACCTGCTTCGCAGCAGCACATTGGAAGGGGTTTACAGCGATCCCCTATACGGTGGCAATAAAAATATGCAGGGCTGGACGATGCGCCAATATCCGGGTAACCAAATGGCTTACACGAATATTATTGAGAAGAATTTCACCGTCATCCCGCCGAAGAGTTTAAAGGACCACCTATAACAGCTCATCCATAGCGAAAGGAGTACACAAATGGCCAAAAAATTACCGAAAACGGATGTTGTCATTATCGGCGTCGGCTGGGCTGGCGGGATTATCGCCTCGGAATTGACCAAGAAGGGTTTATCCGTCGTCGGTTTGGAAAGAGGTAAAGAAAGGGTAACGGAAGACTACTACATGGCTCACGATGAGCTCCGTTACGCGCTTCGGTACGATTTAATGCAGGACCTTTCCAAAGAAACGATTACCTTTCGCAGCACCGAAAAAATACGTGCACTGCCGATGAGGCAGTACGGATCGTTTCTGTTAGGGGAGGGACTGGGGGGAGCCGGCGTGCACTGGAACGGGCAAACGTTCCGTTTCCTGCCCTACGATTTTAAAATCCGGAGCATGACGGAAGAACGTTATGGGAAAGATAAAATACCGCCGGAAATGACGATCCAGGACTGGGGTATCACCTACGATCAGCTCGAGCCGTATTTTGATAAGTTCGAGAAGACGACCGGCATCTCCGGCGAGGAAAACCCCTTGGCAGGGAAACGTTCGAATCCGTACCCTACACCGCCTATGCTCCACACGCCATCCATGAAGATGTTTGCGGATGCTGCGAAAAACCTGAAACTCAATCCGTATACGGTTCCTTCTGCCAATCTGTCGGAAAGCTACACGAATCCGGATGGCATATCACGAGCCGCATGCCAGTATTGCGGATACTGCGAGCGGTTTGGCTGCGAATACGGAGCGAAAGCGGATCCTGTCGTTACCGTGATTCCTGTTGCGAAAAAAACCGGAAAGTTCGAAATCCGAACCCATTCTTATGTTCGAAGAATTTTGCATAAGGGAGGTAAGGCAACGGGCGTCATGTACACGGACCTCACGACCGGAGAGGAAATCGAACAACCGGCGGATATCGTAGTATCCACGGGATACGTATTTAACAATACCCGTTTGATGCTCCTCTCTAAAATCGGCAAACCATACGACTCGTCCAGCGGGACGGGCGTCATTGGCAAAAACTATGCCTATCAGGTGATCAAGGGGAATGCCGCCGGATTTTTTGAGGATAAATTCAATCTGTTTGCCGGTGCGGGAAGCCTAGGTATGGGTCTGGACGATTTTAACGGCGACAATTTTGATCACTCGGACTTGAAGTTCATTCATGGGGGGAACATTGCCCACACCATAACCGGACAAAGACCCATTCAAAACAATCCGGTACCGGAGGAATCACCGCGTTGGGGAAAAGAGTTTAAGGCGAATTCCTTGAAGTATGCAAACAGCGTGCTGTCCGTAGGCTCTCAGGGCTCATCAATGCCTTTTAGGCATCACTATCTGGATTTGGATCCCACCTATAAGGACGCATTCGGAGACCCGTTGATTCGAATCACGTTTGATTTCGAAGAGCAGGACCGCCAGTTGGCCAGGTATCTTTCAGATCGCTGCGCGGAGATCGTGCAGGAGATGGGTGGCCAGAACATTATGAAATTGAAGGAACTGGGACCTTACGAAATTACGACATACCAATCGACCCATAATACCGGCGGGGTGATTATGGGAGAGAACCCTGGCAATTCGGCCGTCAACAACTACTTGCAAATGTGGGATATGGAAAATTTGTTTGTGGTAGGCGCATCCGCGTTCCCGCATAATAGCGGCTATAATCCGACCGGGACGGTCGGGGCTCTTGCTTATCGTACAGCGGAGGGAATCCTGGAATACAGCAAAAAAGGCGGGCTGTTAGTATAGCTCGCACTATACTAAAGGAGGCAGTTTCAACAATGTTCAAAAAAGGGTTACTGTTTGTACTGCTATTGACAACTTTCGCTTTTGCAGCGGTAGCATGCGGCGGCAATAAGACATCCGAGCCAGCACCAGCTCCTGCAGAAAACGGCGGACAAGCTCCGGAAGGAGCAACCGGCGGGAATGCAACCAACGATGAAGCCATGTCACTGTATAATGCCAACTGCATGGCTTGCCATGCTACCGACTTAGGCGGAGGCGGAAGCTTTCCCAGCCTGCAAAACGTAGGATCCAAATACGATGCCAGCCAAATTGCGGGCATCATCACGAATGGGCGCAATGGAATGCCGGCATTCCAGGGCAAGCTGACGGAAGACGAAATTAATGTACTGTCCCAATGGTTGGCTGCCAAAAAATAAGACGAGCCGATTGGAAGAAAGCAGGACCCTCATGATACCATGCAGATACGGATGCATGGTGATCATGAGGGTTTATTATATTGTACAAGGAATTTGAAACGAACTAGGAGGGGGCTATTAGAAACATGACTGAAGCATTCGTATCTCCCCATAGCACCTGTTCCCTGGATTGCAGTACGGTTGTTTGTTTTTTTGCCGGAGTTCTGACCTATCGGAATAACTTTGAAGACGCAGCCATCGAGATAGCCCGAAGATACCCAAATGCCAAAATTGTGATGATCTTTCCTTACGGGATGGCCAACGGCAGGGAGGGGGGCGCTTTATTCCGTCTGTTGGCCCGGCAGCTTACTCAAGTCGGCTATGATCTGGCGCGTGAGCGCTCCCTTCGAGTAATCAACGCTGGGGAGATCATCCGCGACCATGCCGCAGGCTGCGACCGCCTGATCCTGATCGGGCACAGTGCTGGGGGCATAGTGGCCTACCGAACAGGATTATATATGAAAGAGAAGTTTGGATTGCAGGAAGTTCAGGTGTTTGCCGTGGGGTGTCCCAAATTCTATTTGAAGGACATCCCCTACAATAATCGGTTTACATATATCACGGGCCAGAATCCGGACAGGATCACCCAAATCGGCAGCTGGCGCAAACCCGGTTCGAGAGTGTACCGGGGAAGGCCGGGGCGTGAGATTCAATTGGATTTTAATCCGGATCATCAAGGATGGCGGTTTCATGCGTCCTATTTTCTGAAATCGGCCTGGACCGATTCGAACCAAACGTTCCGTACCAATTCGGAAGACCTGGTCTCCCAAATCCATGAATTGGATTCAGAGAATAAATAGTTACCGTAATAAATATTATGTAAACTAATAATTTCTTTTTGCTTCCTTTACCGAAAAGGTTATACTAATCATTGGGTTTATACGATCGTCATCAGGAGGATATGCATATGGCAATACAAGATGGAGATTCACTACAGAAGAAATTGAGGCCAAGGCATATCAGCTTTATGGCTATGGGCGGCGTCATCGGCACCGGCATATTTAAGGGAAGCGCCGAGACGATCGGTCTTGCCGGACCGGGCGTGATCTTTTCTTATATCTTTGCGGGACTGCTGCTGTTGGTCGTGATGGGTGCCATGACGGAGATGGCTACGGTATATCCGGGGCGAAACATGAAGGACTTTGTTCGGCAAGCGTTCGGAGAGCGGGTATCCTTTGTCATGGGCTGGATGTATTGTTTTATGTGGCTGTCGGTTTGCGTAATCGAAGTGATTGCGGCAGGCAGCTTTCTGCAGTACTGGTTTCCCGACGTGCCGCTGTGGATGCTGAGCCTGGCAAGCGCAGCGCTCATTATTCTCATCAATATGATGAGCGTCGGGAGCTTTGGCGAAGTGGAATTCTGGCTTGCGGGCATCAAAATCGCCATGATTATGATCTTTATCGTGCTCGGGAGCTTACTAATGTTCGGAGTGATTCCGAGTTCCGATGCCCCGTTCCTTAACAATTTCACAGCGCACGGCGGGTTCCTGCCCAACGGATGGTTTGCCATCTTTTCCGCCTTGCTGGTCGTTACCTTTTCGTATGGCGGCTCCGAGCTGATCGGACTCACATTGACCGAAACCGAGCATGCGGACAAAATCCTGCCGAAAGTCGTGCGCAATTTTATTTTACGGGTGATTTTGTTCTTCACGCTGCCGATTCTGATTATATGCGGATTGATTCCGTGGAACCAGCTCGGCGGAGAGGCGAGTCCTTTTGTTCAAGTGCTGTCGGCTACCGGGCTTCAGGGAACGGCCCACATCATGAATTTTATTCTCGTGACGGCCGTGCTGTCGGCAGCCAATTCCGGCATATATGGCGCGACGCGCATGATTTATTCCATGGCAGCCGCCGGAGAGGCGCCAAAGAGCTTGGCCAAAACCACGAATAAAGGCATACCGCTTAATACGTTGAAACTCTGTGCGATCATACTATTAGCGGGTTCCTTGCTTGGACTGATCGCGCAAGACCAGCTGTT
Source organism: Paenibacillus sp. cl141a (assembly GCF_900109305.1). Classification (NCBI taxonomy): domain Bacteria; kingdom Bacillati; phylum Bacillota; class Bacilli; order Caryophanales; family Paenibacillaceae; genus Paenibacillus; species Paenibacillus sp. cl141a. Next base: position 249,352 of record NZ_FNZO01000007.1, on the reverse strand, counting down.
TCGGGTTTTGATGGCGGTCCCTGGCTTTGTCGTTGTGCTGGTATGGATCTGCATTTGTTTCTCGCAGCTGAAACTGCGCAAAGCTTATCCGAAGCAGCCCAGCTTTAAGGTATGGGGGTTCCCCTACATAACCGGGGTAACTGCCCTCTGCTTGTCAGTGATCGCGGTCCTGTTTCTTATTGACGGTCAGAACCGTGTCAGCATCAGCGTATGTCTGGCCATTCTGGTGCTATTGGTTGTCTGGTCCATCATGAAATTCAAAAAAAGAGCAGAGTCGGATAACTGAAGGATGATGGGCTTCAACTTCACGGTAATCGGACAAGCTGGACATGGTGTCATGAACCGGTTACAACGCCTGTACATTCATTAGATTCATAGTCTAAAATCATAGCTGCGGCTCATGCGCAAACTTCCTTGCATGTGAGACCGTAGTTTTTTTTGCCAGTTCATACTCCGTTCATATTGTCGTTACGGGGAGTACATCTTCATGGGTTAAGATTTCATTAGCGGCACATGGAGGAAGCCTAACTAACCGAACAGGACAAGAGAAGATGAACGTGACACAAACTGAGATAATGAATATGAGGAATGGGACGAAATCCAAGAAAGCACGAAGTATATTGCTTAAAATCATTGGGGCAAGTAAAGGAGGGGCAAGCCCTTTAACGAAAATGTGCATAGATTGGATTCAATGAAAAAGCCGGGTTTTCCTTCATGAAGGAATCCGGCTTTTGGTTGAATCAATGAGTTATTTCTTCGATGGGGTTACCGTTCTGTATTCAATAACTTGCAATACTTTCGGTTCAATCGCTTGTAACATGTGATCATTTGAAAGGTTGTTGGCAGGAAGTTCGCCATTTGCTTCACTTTGGATTTGTAAATCAACCTGTGATTGTGCAATGACATCCACAACCTGCTGCTTCGAGACATTTTTGGATGCTGCAATCTCCACTACGGATTTACCTTTAGCTAATTCTTGTTTTAGTTCAATCGGACTCATGTTAAGTAAGGAAAAAAGTTTGTCGTCATTCAAAAAGGCATCTGCAAAATAATCAGGCTTGCCATTCGTAGTGAAGAAACCTTCTACTTTATCGTCTGAGGACGACGTTTCACCTCCAATCAGCGAAAGACTGATGGAATGTCCCTGAACCAGGACCTGATAGAAGGGGGTTGTTGATCCCTTTTGGGTGTAATTCAGCATCAACGTTTTCTGATCCGGATTTTCCATTGGCTCCATAGCAAACTCGTACGTTTCATTGCTGCCGTATAGTGCATGGATCAGTTGATCGACCTTCGACTTGATTTCCTGTTCGGTTAAAGCCGTGAGCGGCTTCTCCTTAGGCTCCCAATTCTCTTGAATCACGTGTTCGATCTCACCCGTCATACTGTTGGTATGAAGGGCTATCTTTTTGCCGGTTCCTCCTTTTTCCTGGAGGATGATGCTGGTTTGGACACCTTGAACGGTGCTTGCATCGATGATTTCAAACTTTTTGGTTTCGGGAAATGCGCGGTACAGCTTCTCAAGGGTAGCTTTGCCAATCTCATCCGTCTTGACTTGTTCAATGGTCATCGGCGTTCTGGTCAGCATTTCAATCAGGGTAGGGGCAGCAAATGCTGCGGTTGGAATCAAAATCGCCGTTGCTACTATTCCAGCTATAAAACGTTTTTTCATGGTTTTTCCACTCCTTTGTCTTTGCAAATATTGTGTATAGGATTGTTCGATTCGGTTGGTAATGGCTTGAGGGCAATCCAACGTTTCTGCTTCTTTGCGCAGATGCTCTCGGATCTTGCGTTCAATAGTCATTGATCTTTTCCATCCTTTCCGGGAGGAGATTCCATATGTTTTTTCGAAGCGCCTGGATGCCCGCATGATATCTGGACTTGACGGTACCCAGCGGAATATCGAGCAGGGCAGCAATCTCCTCCAGCGTATAGTCGTGAAAAAAGCGGAGAATAATGACCGTTCGCTGTTTAGCCGTCAGTTTATGAATGGCCTGCGATATCATTTGGTTCGTCCCGTCCATCAATACCGAAGGTTGATCCCAATGCGACTCTTCCCGGGCGAAGGCACGAATGCGCTCGAAAATCCGGAATCTCCGCCAGCGCTTGACTCGAAATCTTTGCACTTGACGGATGACGAGGCCATGCAGCCAGAAATGGAAAGGGCGGTTCGTATCGTAATTGGCCAGCGACGTCCACATTTGCATATATATCTCATTCATGACATCTTCCCGGTCCTGCGGATGATCCACCAGAAAGGAAACGGTACGGTAGACGTCCTGATAGGTGGCATCATACATCGCATGAAATGCCTGTTGATCACCGTCTTTCATTTGTTGGAGTAATTGGAACATATATTCACTTTGCATTCAGAGGGCCCTCCTGGGTAAGCAGCTTACACCCTATATTGTCTCTGTATCGAAAAAAGGTTCGGGTTCTTGTATATTTTTTTTCTTAAACGATCGCTACGTTTACTTTGAGATTATAGCCGATGTTAGCTGGAGGAAATAACATTGGTTGATAAAATGATGACTCGGCAGTCTCTATTACAGAAGCGCGGGATGTGCATTTACTATGGAATACGTGGTAAAGTAGACGATACTCTATCTGCTGGTCAACAAGGAATAACTTAAAAACCTCGTATCCTTCACGGATACGAGGTTTTTTTAATCATGGAGGGGTTTTGAAGATCCATGCCAATCAAAATCAATGGTGTGACATTGTTATTGGCAAGATCATAACAGATCTCGAATGTAAGAGGGAGGTTGCACGTTAATGATGAATGTCGCACTTGTTCATGATGAAGGAGATTTGATTCTCCAATCGGTTCAATCGTTCCTGGGTTTCCGAGTCTCCAGTGCCTTGTCCCCGCAACGCAGCAAGCTCTTGCTTCAGTTGATGGAGATCGTCGCCGGCTTTGGAGCAGTCGTAGTCGCTTTCCAAGTTGTCGAGCATTAGGGTTCCTCCTAGGTTCAAATCTGTTGTTCTTCCCTAGTATGGAGGATGCTTCCAAAGTTATTCACGGTTGGTTAAACCAGCTTTTTCCGGAGCGATCCCGAAATGAAATCGACCACGGTGATCATCACGATGATGCCGAGCAAAATGATGCCGACGCGGTCCCAGTTCCGTGAGCTCAGCGCAAAAATGAGCGGTGTGCCGATGCCGCCTGCGCCAATGACCCCGAGGATAGTGGCGGAGCGAAGGTTAATCTCGAAACGGTAAAGGATATACGAGAGAAAACCCGGAAGCACCTGCGGCAGTACGGCGAATCGCACCATTTGCAGCCGCGTCGCCCCCGCAGCAATCAGTGCCTCGGTCGGACCCGTATCAATCTGCTCCACCTCTTCGGAGAACAGCTTGCCTAGCATGCCGACGGAATGCAGACCTAATGCGAGTACGCCGGCAAAAGATCCGGGCCCGACCGCCTTGATAAACAGCAGCGCCATCACGATTTCGGGAAAAACGCGGATCAAGCTGAGCAGCGTTTTGCCCGAACCGGAAGCGAATACCGTCCGGCTCATGTTAGCTGCGGCCCAGAAAGCGAACGGGATGCAGATCAATGCCGAGATGACCGTCCCCAATATGGAAATGGCCAGCGTATCGAGCATGCCCCGAAGCAGATCTTCTCCGCCTGGCAAGTAGACAAAATCCCAATCCGGCGAAAACAAACCGGTGAATATGGCCTTCGTCACCTGACCGGCGGTCTCCTTGATCCCGGAGAACGGAATGCCCGCAAAGGCCCAGATATAAACAACGGCAAGCAGGGCGTAGATCAGTAAGCGGAGGCGGCTTTTTTTCGGTTGGGGAACGACGTCGTTCCATGATTTGCTCATATCCATTTCTCCCGCAATTTCGTACTAAGGTAATCGATCACCAGGACCACGACCAGGGTGAAGATGATGATCATGCATGTTTTGTCATATTCGAAGAAGCCGAGCGTCACTTCATAATAATGACCGATGCCGCCGGCCCCTACCAGACCGAGTACGGCAGCGGCACGGATGTTGATTTCGAACGTGTACAAGGTGAAGGAAGCGAAATGCGCCCGAATTTGCGGGACGACGCCATACACGATCAACTGTGCCAGATTTGCACCGACTGCAGTCATGGCCTCCAGCGGACCGGGATCTATTGCTTCCAGCGCTTCATAGGTGAGCTTCGCGATCAAGCCCAGCGAAAAAACGGATAGGGCAAAGATTCCCGGCAGTGGACCAAGTCCCAGTATCGCGACAAAAAAAGCGGCGAGCAGCAGGTCCGGAATCGTACGGACCAAGTTCAGCAAAAAGCGGACCGGATAAGTGATCCAGCGGCTCTTGATCAGATTGCCTGCACATAGCAGCGCCACCGGAACCGCCAAAAAGGCGCCAAGCGTGGTCCCGATCAGCGCCATGCGTATCGTCTCCAGCATCGCCTGCCAGATGTTGTCGAGATAGCTCCATCTCGGCGGGAACATTTCCCGCAGCAGGTCGAGCATGTTCGGCAGACCTTCCACAAGCTCCTTGAAGGTAGCATCCGTCTGAAGCGAACTGCCCCATACCAGAAGCAGCAGGAAAGCCGCCGTTAAGTAATGCTTTAGTTTGCCCGGCGGTTTCGGACGAAGCAGGGGAGGCTGCACCGGTTGCTCGAATGGCGCCGTATCGAGTTCCATCTTCATACCGCCGTTTCCTCCAATATTCCATCCTTGCCGAATGGCCGTCCGTATATTTCCGTAAATCGCTCGTCCGTCGCGTCCGACACGGGGCCGTCAAAAACAATTTCTCCGGCGCGCATACCGATAATCCGCGTAGCGTACTGTCTAGCCAGATCGATCGAATGCAGATTCACGATGGTCGTAATATCGGATTCCGCGTTAATCCGTTTCAGATCATCCATGACCTGCTTTGTGGTCAAAGGATCCAGGGAAGCCACCGGCTCGTCCGCCAGAATGATCTTGGCCTCCTGCGCCAGCACGCGGGCGATTGCGACCCGCTGCTGCTGTCCGCCGGAAAGCTCGTCCGCGCGGGCATACGCCTTTTGGACAATGCCTACCCGATCCAGCGCTTGAAAGGCCAAGTCCATATCGGGCTTGGGAAAACGGCCCAATAGGGTACGCAGGGTGGAATGGTAGCCGACGCGTCCGGCCAGCACATTGCGAAGCACGGAAGAGCGCTTCACCAGGTTGAAGCTCTGAAAGATCATCCCGATATCCCGGCGGATGCGGCGCAGTTCCTTGCCCTTGGCCGATGTAATCGATTGGCCGCCGATCACGATTTCTCCCTCGGTAATGTCATGAAGCCGATTCATCGACCGCAGCAGGGTCGACTTACCGGCACCGGACAACCCGACGATCGCCACGAACTCGCCGCGGTCGATCGTCAGATTTATATGATGTAATCCCTTGGTTCCATTAGCGTATGTTTTTGAAACATTGCGAATTTCAATCATGGTCTTCAGTCCCTTATCTTTTTACTCGGTCTTGACCTTTTCGCCATATTCCCGGACAATCTCAAATTGAGTGTCATCCGATTTGACATAACCTTCATGCGTGTAAATTTCGGAAATGATTTTGTGGCCTTCCTCGTCTTGCCCGATCTCGATAAACGCATTTTGCAGCTTCTCCATCCATTCCGGGCTCATATCGGAACGCACGCTGATCGTATCGTTCGGAATCTTCTCGGTATAGGTCAGCACGCGCGTATCTTCAAACACGGTCGGGTAATCCCCCTTGACGACATTGCGGGCATCCTGGAAAATGGCTGCCGCGTCGACATCGCCGTTCAGCACGGCAAGGACTGCCTGATCATGACCTTTGACCGTAACCGGCTGAACGTCCTTCAGCGGATCGATTCCGTTATCCATCAAGACTGCAGCCGGCCATACATAGCCGGCAGAAGACGAGACGTTCTGGTAGGCGATTTTCTTTCCCTTCAGATCAGCCACGGATTGGATGGCAGCGTCTTTTTTCACGATCAGCATCGCCTTATAAAAATCAACAAGCTCTTCCGTCGGTTCGCCGGTTTCATCCTTGACGCCGAAACGCTGGGCCTGAAGAATGACTTCGGCAGCGCCTTTCTCTTTGGCTAATACATAGGCGGTGGGCGGCAGAAAGCCGACGTCCACTTTCTTGGATGCCATTGCCTCTACGATGGTGTTATAGTCGGTCGATACGCTGACCTCTACCGGGATGCCGACTTTATCGGACAACAGCTTCTCTAGCGGTTTAGCTTTGGCCTCAAGCGTGTCCGCATTCTGGGAAGGGACGAATTGCACCGTCAGTTTTTCCGGGACGTAACCGGTCGGTTCCGATGCTGGGCTGCTGTCCGCATTCGTACCTTGCGGTTTCTCCTGGCTCGCGTTAGCAGCGGCTTTGCCGCCGGTGTCGGCATTCCCTCCACATCCGCTGAGGACAGCGACGGATAAGAGCAGGGGCATCGTGAATTTCATCCATTTTTTCAAAGCAATGACCTCCGTTTTTTAGATTTCCTATTTTGTCTTACCTGCTTCACTATAAGGATTGAGTGTTAATGGTCTGTCAAGGAATTGATAACTCTTTGTAAAGTTTTGGAATTTTAATATAAAGCTGCATCTCGGTTGATAGAATAGGAAGGAGAAGGTACGAACAGGAGGGATGGCATGAAATCGACGATCACAAGAACGATCGCCGTGCTGGCTACTAGCGACCTGCATGGACATCTGTATCCAACCGATTACCGAACCCGGGACGAACGGGATATCGGACTTGGCAAGCTGGCGTCCCTGATCCGTGAAGAACGGCGCAGACATCCGGACTTGCTGCTGATTGATAATGGAGATGTGATTCAGGGATCTCCGCTGGCTGCCTATGCATTGAAAAACAATGTCGAAATACACCCCATGATTGCGGCTATGAATGGACTGGGTTATGATGCGGCGGTGCTGGGAAACCACGAATTCAATTATGGTATGGGGACCGTGGACAACGTCGTGCGAAGTTCCGTATTCCCTTGGCTGTCAGCAGGCATCCGGCTGCAGGGCAGCAAGAAGCCCGCTTTCGGACGGCCTTACCTGATCAAGGATCTGAACGGCATCAAGGTGGCGGTTCTAGGTGTGACGACGCATTATATTCCGAAATGGGAGAACCCGTTTCACATTCAGGGTCTAGAATTCCATGATGCCTTAGAAACCGTCAAGGAATGGGTGCCGCGCATCCGAAGGGAAGAGCGGCCCGATGTGATGATCGTGGCATACCACGGCGGATTCGAGCGTGATATGGAGACGGGGGAGCCGGCGGAAAATCTGACGGGAGAAAATCAGGCCTATGCGATGTGTGCTGAGGTGAATGGCATCGATGTGCTGATCACCGGGCACCAGCATCGCCTACTTGGTACGCATTTGCATGGGGTGGCTGTCGTTCAGCCCGGCTGCAACGGCCAGGCTATCGGCAAAATCAGCGTTGATCTCGTTCGGGAACAAGAACGCTGGGTCATCGTGGAGAAACGAGCCGAGCTGCTGCGACCGGAGCACGGGACGGCGGCCGATAAGACCGTGCTTTTTTCCAGCGGGGACCTCGAAGACAGGACTCAGGCATGGCTCAACGAAACGATTGGACGCGTTCACGGCAGCATGAGCCTGAGCGATCCGGCAGCCTGCCGGCTTACGGAGCATCCTTTTATCGAGTTCATTCATCGCGTGCAGCTTGAATTCGCGGGGGTTAACGTTTCCTGCGCGGCTTTACTAAGCGAATCTTCCAAGGGTTTCGGAGAGATCATTACGAGGCGGGATATCCTTACGAATTTCATGTTTCCGAATACCTTGGTCGTGCTGCGCCTGACCGGCAAAGACATCCGGGCCGCGCTGGAGCAGACGGCCTGCTATTTCGTGGTCGGCCCGAACGGGAGCCCTGCCGTAAATCCGGCATATTTGGAGCCGAAACCCCAGCATTATAACTATGACATGTGGGAAGGCATTGAATATACGCTAAACATTGCGGAGCCTCCGGGATCCAGGGTGATCAAGCTGAAATACAACGGAGTGGATCTCCCGGACGAGAAGGAGCTGGATGTGGTCATGAACAGCTACCGGGCTAGCGGAGGAGGAGACTACGTCATGTTCCGGGGCAAGAGAGTGATTCGCGAGATTCTCATCGATACGGCAGATTTAGTGGAGGAGTATATATCGGGACGTGGGTTCATAACGGCTTCATGCAATCACAATTGGAAAGTGGTCGTCGGAGCCAATGCCCCGCTTCCAAAGATCGCAAATAAAATCTTGTATTGATGACAATACTTGTCACTATTGGCCATTATGATTGGATTGAGCACGTCATCCGACGTCCTCTCCCGGGGGGATGGAACGTGTAACCGATTTTACCAAGCAGAGAACGAGTTTCTCAAGGAGGGATGGGGTTATCATGTATAGAACCGTTGCCGATTTCATCACGGAATGGAAGAACGAAGCCGCTCTAACGCAAAGGATTTTAGACAGTTTGACGGATGAATCCTTACAGCAGCAAGTATATCCTGAAGGGAGGACGCTCGGAAGGATTGCATGGCACTTCGTAACGAATATTCCTGAATATTTGTCTGAATTTGGCTTTGTCATCGAGCAGATACCAAATTCAACGGAAGTGCCTGCAGCAAAGCAAATCGCGGAGACGTTTAAGCTTCTAAGTGCCGACGCAGCAAAAGCAGTTGAAGAACAATGGACGGATGTTACGTTAACGCAGGTTCAGAATGCTTTCGGTCGTCAGGAATCCAATGCTACCATCTTCATGGGATTGATCAAGCATATAGTCCACCATCGAGGACAGGTTACCGTTCTGATGCGACAAGCGGGATTGAATATCCCGGCGGTATATGGCCCTTCAAAGGAAGGGTGGATACAAATGGGAGTGGAACACCCGCCGCTGTAAACGTGTACGAGCATGTAAAACTCGCCATTTGCAAGCAAAAGAAGTCGCGAATTTCGCGGCTTTTTTTGTTTAATCTTTCTGTTCCGCAGGATGGATTTTATAGTAAAATGAAATTTGTGGGTTTATGATGGATCAGGATCGTTAATTTTGCGGCAGAGGAGTTATTGAGCAAGGTGAAAAATTTATATTTAACATGGTTCGGGAATTACTGGAGTCCCTATCTGGTTATGGTTATGGCCGGTATTCTCAGCGCCGTCTATTTCGGAATCACCCATACGGTTTGGGCCGTAACCGGTGAGTTCACCCGTCTGGGCGGGCATCTTCTGGAATTTGTGGGGATGGATGTTTCCGGCTGGGCGTACTTCGACCTCGTCCATATGAACGGCACGACCTGGACGCGGACCGACGGCTGGATTGTCTGGGGGATGTTCATCGGAGCCCTAATTACGATTCTGCTAAGCGGTAATTTCAAGATCCGCATGCCGAGACAGAAGCGGCGTTATGTACAGGGGTTTGCCGGAGGCATTATCGCGGGTTTCGGAGCCCGACTCGCCCTGGGCTGCAACCTCGCGGCCTTTTTTACCGGTGTGCCCCAGTTCTCGCTCCATGCCTGGATCTTCATCGTGGCTACGGGGGCAGGCACTTTCCTTGGCGCCAAGCTGGTCAACACAAGATGGTGGAAAGGCAAGCCCGTGTTGAAAAAGGGCGGCAGCTTGCAAAGCGTTAAACAGGGCAAAAACAGGCAACCGATCTTAGGGGCAGTACTCGGTCTGGCTTACCTTGCGCTGATTGTCTGCTTCTATGCAACGGGCCGCACCATGCTGGGGACCGCCGCCCTGTTCGGCGCAGCGTTTGGCATTCTGATTGAACGAGGGCAGATCTGTTTCACTTCCGCTTTTCGTGATCTGTGGATCAGCGGCCGGGCCACGATGACCAAAGCGATTACTTTGGGCATGGCAGTCAGTTCCGTCGTTACGCTGGTCATTATACTTGTGTACGGATTAGAGCCGATTACGAAAATCACCGCTCCTAGCACCTTGATCGGCGGACTCCTGTTCGGTCTGGGCATCGTCATGGCGGGCGGCTGCGAAACCGGCATGATGTACCGTTTGATGGAAGGACAGGTTGTCTTCTTGCCTGTCTTTATCGGGAACATTGTAGGAGCTACCGCATTAGCATACGCCTGGGATCACATGGGGGTATACAATCTGCTTGTGAAGAGCGGCTCGCCTGTCAACCTGATCACCGCCATGGGTCCGGCGGCTGCATTAATGGTTACGCTGCTCGTACTCGGGGTCGGATTCGCTGTCGCCGCGTACTGGCAAAAAAACTACCGCTTCGGCGTAGGATTCAAGAAAGGGGATGCAACCCATGTCCGTTGATTTTACACTGGATCTCCGGGGTGAATCTTGTCCTTACCCGGTCATCTATACACTCGAAACGCTGCGTGATATGAAAAAAGGACAAACGCTTCAGGTCATTTCGGACTGTCCGTCCGCGTTTCGGAACGTGCCGGAGGAAGTCGTCAAACACGGTTACACCATGGCACAGGAACCGGTCAAAAACGGCCAGGAGTTCAGCCTGTTCATTCAGGCGTAACAGGATCATCATATTTGCAGGAAAGCCCCCTTGTATAAGGGGGCTTTTTCGCGTACATACGGGCATTGGGAATCCGAACTTCCTTTGGCAGCATGGTTGTTGCTGCCGTTTTCACTTGCAGAAGGAACATGAGCAGTGACTATGTTACAGGTTGAGTGCTTGCAAAACGTATCCTTTGTCACGGCTTAGGTGAGAAGAGAAGAGGGATCGCCGGGCGGATTTTGTTCATGGCGCGTTCTTTTGTCTCATCCAGCACATGGGTATAAATCTGGGTGGTAGATATATCCTCATGTCCGAGGAGCTCCTGCACAGCACGCAGATCAGCCCCATTGCGCAGCAGCTCGGTGGCAAAGGAGTGTCTTAACTTATGAGCGGATAGAGATTGCCCGGATAACTGCGGAAACTGCCCGGTCATCGCCTCAAACGTCTTCTCGGCTATCGTCTGCACCATGCGTTTACTGATTCTGCGCCGAAACTGCGATACGAAGAAGGCGTTATCCTTTGAGCTTCTGGGAGCCATCCGTTCTTCGAGGTACGTTTGCAGCAGATTGTTCAATTCGGCGGGGAGGGGGATGTATCTCCATTTATTACCCTTACCCAGCACCCCGATGCTGGAGTTCTCCAGATCAAAGTCCGATACATTCAGCTTCACGATTTCGCTAACCCGAAGACCCGCATAGGCCATAAGCGCGATGATGGTCACGTCTCGAATTTTATATCTTCCTTCAATCCCGCTCAGGCAAGCATCCAGAATCGGCTTTTGAAGATAGGTAGGCTGACGGTTCTTCTCCACCTTGGCTTTTTCGATATCCATGGCAGGATTGGTGCTCGCCAATTTGAAACGGATCATGACTTTATAGAAGAGACGGATGGCGGACTGGCAGCGATTTCGATATCGTGCGCCGGCACCGCTTTCCCGCACCTGCGTCAGATAATACATCACTTCAATATCCGTGACTACCGTGATGGGTTTCCCCTCAAGGCTGTTCAGGAAGTGCTTGATATCATGAAGGTAGGCCTGTTGTGTATCCTTGGCGTATTCGCGATCCTTCATATAGGAGAGAAACAGCTTTACTTCCCGTTCATAGTGCTCAAAAACTTCGGTATAGTTCATCGCTTCACACCCGTCCAATCGTTTAGAACAGAAATTGCATTAAATATAGATTTAATGCAATTTCAATTATAGCAAAATCGAGCAATTTGGCAAAATGATAGCGGCCGCCCAGCGTATGCCAGTTTCAAAATTCCATCATGGAATGGAAGCCGTCAAGAAAGGCGTAGTCGTGGGATATAAAAAGCACGCCAAGTCCTTTTCGATGACTTGGCGTGCTTTGTCGGAGAGTTGATTCGTTAAATTCAGTACTTGATTTTAAGAGTGTCATCAGGAAGATACACGCCCTCGGAGCGGGTAATCGGAAGTTTCTGTTCCGCGGAGAAGCCGATGGTTTCCCCGTCCCTTAGCGTGACGTCCTGCTCCACGATGTATAAAGCAATGTCCATCAGGAATTCACGGAGCTCGGCAGGGGTCACCTGGCTGTCCAGCACCTCGATCTCATCCTTGCCGAAGGCTCTGAGCCCATAGGTATATCCGTTGATTCCGGTTTCGGTGCCAACTAAACCAAAATATACGAGATTTAACAGGGGAAACAGATCTTCGGTCTTCATCGTTTCGGCCATCTCGATATAGAACTCGGGCTGAAATACGGTGCCGGACGAATAGAGCCCGACGGCATTCGGCAGCTTCAGGCAGCTGGCCGCGAGTTTGGCGAACACTTTGCCGCTATCCAGCGGAGACGCGGAGCGCTTAAGCACGGCCAGAATAAGCTGGGCAACATGGGTTCGGGTGACCTCGGCGGCCTCCGGCCACAGGTAATTCTCTTGAGCGTAATGCTCGGCCTCACCATCCGGCACTGGGGCATCGATGAAGCTGACTGCAATCATGCAGCCCTCCGTCTCAAAGACCAGCATTCCTTCCTTCTCCTCTTCGGCGCTGCCGGTTTCCGGGGAGTAGGAGATGCTCCAATCGCGCAGAAGATTGGCTTTGATCTGCTCCAGATCGCATTCGGGCGAGTTCAACAGAACGAAGCCGTTGAATATGCCGGAGGATGTTTGGTTGTCTGCTGCGTCATCCTCTGGATTCTCCGCCGATTCATACTGCGCCGCCTGCTGCATCCAATACTCCCGGATCATATTGACCATGGATATCGCTTCTTCCTCCGCGGTGTCAGGATGATAAGGCTGCATCTCACTGAATACATGACCGCAATGCTCGGTGTCCGAGGCATATTCATAACCGCCGCACACGCCAACCAGCCATTTTCCAAGCATGGTCTTCTTATATTTGAATATGTAGTATTGCATGCCATGGAGATTGAATTCTCCGGCTAATTCGATTTTGCTGGGCTGATGTCCAAGCTCTCGTTCATTAGCCAGCCATTCGATCATGGCTCGCTTGGCCGCTTGCTGTTGGACTGTCGTCATGGGTTTCTCTCCTTAACTATGTGTGATATATTAACTGTTATATTTTACAAGCTATTGAATGGCTCAGCAATAGATGGAAATTGCTAGTTTATGACCAGAAGATGGTTTGACCATTGAGATATCATGAGAGGTGAGATTGTGAGACTTGCAAGGATTTCATATGAACAGAAGAGCGTATTGCGCAGCCTCATGGAGTTATATCAATACGATATGAGTCCGTATGAGGATGACAGCGATAATGACGTTAACGAGCACGGTCTTTACGATTATAAGTATTTAGACCATTACTGGACCGAAGAGGGACGCCACCCTTACTTTGTCAAAGTATCCGGGAAGCTTGCCGGATTTGTATTGGTGAGGGAAATCGAAGCATCAGATCTTTCAGCACCCGGTTACTCCATGGCAGAATTTTTTATTCTAAAGAAATACCGCAAGCAAGCTATCGGCAAACAGGCGGCTTTCCAAGTATTCGAATGGTTCAGGGGGAAGTGGAGCATCGCTTGGCTGGAAAAAAATCTGCCGGCTCAAAACTTCTGGTCAACGATCATCTCGGAATATAAGGCGGGCGAATATTCGGAAACCACGTATGCAGGCCACCCTGCCATCGAATTTTATTCTTAGCATACAGCACTTACGAAAAGTTCTTGTTAAGCGAATCGGACGATTGTATTATGGAAAGAAAAGTAGCCGGAGATGATGATTTTATGAGCAAGATTCAATTCTCAGTTCAAGTTCGCTTGGTATCCGATCTTTCCCGATCCAAGAAATTTTATGAAGAGGTGCTCGGTTGTGAAGTGAACGATGTCTGGGCAGTCAGAGATGATTTTGCGCTCGGTTTCAAACTGATTCAGGCGGCAACGATGACGGACGTTAACCCGAATCCGGCAGGCAAGGACCAACAGACGCCATGGGATACATATGCTTATGTGGACACGCACCACGAATTAGATGAATTATATGAAGAATTGACCTCCAGCGGGGCAGAAGTGGTCCAAGAGCCTGTGCTCATGGAAGCAGACTGGGGCGTGTGGAAGGATTTTGCGATCAAGGATCCGGACAATTACGTGATTGCATTTGGCTCCGGTAAAAGGAACTGACGGTGTGACGATGGACTTCGATCTGAAGCGGATTTTGATAAGCAGCAACCCTTCCCTCCTGGATATGGACGCCATTGTACATTTTTTGCGTCAAAGCTATTGGGCTAACGAACGCTCCGATGAAAAAATTAAGAAATCGCTAGAGGGCTCAACATGTTTTGGCGCCTATATCGACAACCGGCAGATCGGATTTGCCAGGGTCGTGACCGACGACGCAACCGTGAATTGGTTATGCGATGTGTTTGTGGATGAGTCTTATCGTGGGCATGGCATAGGAAAAAAGTTAATCGAAACGATTACCACCAGCGATGACTACCGAAATTTATTCGGCATCTTGTCGACGCGGGATGCTCATGGTCTATACGAACAATATGGATTTGTCCGCGATCACGGAAAAACATTGACTCGATTGCCGGACTTTCTGAGAAAAGCATAATTTTACATAGAGACGACATTTGATACAAGCAAAACCCTGATAAGGAAGGGATTCTTTCATCTATGATTATTTGGGTGAACGGCGCATTCGGCTCGGGCAAAACCCAGGCTGCGCATGAGCTGCAGCGAAGAATACCGAACTCGTACGTGTACGATCCGGAGAATGCAGGTTATTTCATTCGCGATAATCTTCCGAAGGATGCCACACGCGATGATTTTCAGCATTATCCGATGTGGAGGGAGTTTAACTACTCCATGTTCAAGTATATGGACCAGGAATCCGATCAATTGATCATTGCTCCGATGACCATATCAAACGAGTCATATTTCGATGAAATCGTTGGGAACCTGAGACGGGATGGCGTGGTTGTCCGGCATTTCACGTTGTGTGCTTCCAAGGAAGTCCTGCTAAGACGATTGCGGAGCCGAGGGGAAGGTGCGAATTCGTGGGCAGCGCAGCAAATCGATCGGTGCATGAGCGGATTCTCGAATGAAGTGTTCCAGCGTCATATCGATACCGATCATCTATCGATTGATGAAGTGGTTGAAACGATCGGTGCTCTGGCCGATGTGAAGCTATTGCCTGATAACCGCAGCAATGCCAGGAAGAAACTCGACCGGTTTAAAACCAAATTTGCGCACATTCGGTTTTTTGGATAACCCAAGGGTTGTGATTGATCAAACAATAGGAAAAGAAGACGATTTCTCTTGACGAGAAGTCGTCTTTTTTGTGCATGGAACATGAATGAAGCCTTGACCTATTAAAATATTTAAATATAGCTAAATATTTTGCCTATGCGAAAAATATCTCCTGATTACTCGGATATTATGGGTTAAATCAAGCTTTTGAGGAAATGGATTGAGATACCGCATGTATGAATTTATAAAATAACATTGACAAAAACCTAAAGATGGATTATTTTTTGTACATAGGAATTAAAGTTGCATTAGAGCAAAACAATTGGATGACAGCAGGACGAGGTTGCTTAATTTCACATTAGAATGGTCATTCTCATTTATTATTTGGAGTGGAGGAGAAAAAGATGAAGAACAAGGGGACTAAAAGAAGCAGATTATTTATGGGGGCAGCCATTCTGAGTTTGTTGCTGGTGTTATCCGCATGTGCTAAGGGAGAAGTGAAACAGGACGGAGCGGCAAGCGAGCAGCAAGGCAAGAAAATACGCGTGGTGACCACCATTGGACAGATTGCGGAACCCATCTCCGTTATCGGAGGAGATCGGGTGGAGGTGCTGAGCTTGATGGGTCCTGGCGTCGATCCGCATTTATATAATGCCACACAAGGCGATATCAAGAAGTTGGATAGCGGGGATGTTATTTTCTATAGCGGTCTTCATCTGGAAGGCAATATGACGGAAATCTTCGAACAGATCGGAAAAAACAAACCCGTACTCGCGATTGCGGACGCCATTCCAAAGGATCAATTGCTTCAGGATGATGCGCAGGCAACCGATCCCCACGTTTGGTTTGATATCGATCTATGGAAGACCTCCTTGGACTCTGCGGTGGAAGAGTTAAAGTCACTGTCTCCGGCCGATGCCGACTATTTTGAAGAGAACAAGCAGAAGTATTTTGCGGAATTAGATGACCTGAAGGCGGAAGCCAAGGATAAGCTGGGGCAAATACCGGAAGAGCAGCGGGTCATGGTCACCGCTCATGATGCCTTTGGGTATTTCGGCCGCATGCATGGTCTGGAAGTCGTTGGACTTCAAGGCCTGAGCACTGAGGATGAAATCGGCCTCTCGGATATTAACGGCACGATCGACGTTCTGCTGGAGCACAAGGTGCCTGCCGTGTTCGTCGAGAGCAGCGTCAACCCGGCATCGATCAATGCTGTCATTGAGGGCGCCGCCAAGAAAGGGCTTGACATTAAGCTCGGTGGCGAGCTTTTCTCCGACGCCATGGGCGAGGAAGGAACGACGGAAGGCACTTATATCGGGATGTACCGTCACAATGTCGAAACAATCTATCACGCGTTATCAGGAAGTGGTGAATAAGATGTCTGTACTTGAAGTTCAAGATCTCCATGCATCGTATCGAAAAAACAAAGTGCTTCACAACGTGTCCTTCAGCGTGGAGCAGGGCTCGCTAACCAGCATCGTCGGCCCGAACGGCGCCGGCAAATCCACGCTGCTGAAAGTCATGCTGGAGCTTCATCCGAAGCTGTCGGGGAATGTTTCCTTCTTCGGATCCAGCTTGAGCAAAACGAAAACCCGCGTCGGCTATGTGCCGCAGCGGGGATCCGTGGACTGGGATTTCCCGACCGATGCGCTGGATGTCGTTATGATGGGTTTATACGGACAGGTGGGGTGGCTGAAACGACCGAACAAGAGCCATAAGGAAAAAGCAATGGCATCGCTCGACCAGATGGGCATGGCGGACTTCGCCGACCGGCAGATCAGTCAGCTCTCCGGGGGACAGCAGCAGCGCGTATTCCTCGCAAGAGCGCTTGTTCAGGATGCCGATCTCTATTTCATGGATGAGCCGTTAGCTGGTGTCGATGCCGCAACCGAGCGGGCGATTATGACTACCCTGAAGGATCTGAAAACGGCGGGCAAAACCGTGATGGTGGTCCATCACGATTTGCAGACGGTTGAAGATTATTTCGACCATGTGCTGCTGTTGAACCGTACGGTCATTGCGCACGGGAAGACGGAAGAAGTCTTCACGAAGGATCAAGTATACCGTGCATACGGCGGTTCGCTTCGCTGGATGAAGGAGGCGTAATACATGCTCAATTCATTATTATCGCCGAACACACAGTGGGTACTGTTAAGCACGTTAATCCTGGGCATGGCAGCCGGCATGATCGGCTGTCTTGCCTATTGGAAGCGGCAAAGCCTGATGAGCGATGCATTGTCTCACGCGGCGCTGCCGGGTGTCGTGATCGCATTTGCGTTGACGGGAAGCAAGAACCTGCTGGTCATGATTCTCGGGGCAGCCGCCAGCGCTTTGATCGGGGCCTGGATGATCCAGTGGATCCGGACCTCCAGCCGCATTAAGGAGGATACGGCCATGGGCATGATTCTATCCGTGTTTTTCGGATTGGGCATTATGCTGCTCACGATCGTGAACCGTACGGCCGGCGGGAATCAAAGCGGACTGGATAACTTTATTTTCGGTCAGGCTGCATCCATGGTTCGCAAGGATGTATTTACGATGTTAATCCTGGCTGTTCTGGTCATTCTCGTAGTCTCGATTGGCTTTAAGGAATGGAAGCTATTTCTGTTCGATCCTGATTTTGCCCGGGGGTTAGGGATGAACAGTCGCCTGATGAATACCCTCTATATGGGGGTGCTCGTACTTGTCATCGTCATCGGCATTCAGGCCGTGGGCGTCATTTTGATGGCGGCCATGCTGATCATTCCGGCCGTCAGCGCAAGATATTGGACTCAATCCTTCAAAATGATGGTCATTCTGTCGGCTATATTTGGAGGCGGCGCCGGGTTTGTCGGTACACTCGTGAGCACGATGGGAAAAGGATGGCCTACAGGGCCGTTCATCGTTGTAGCTTCCTCCGTGTTGTTCACGATCTCTCTGGTCTTTGGGGCAGAGAAGGGTCTGCTGATTCAGGCTCTGCAGCTCCGCTCCCAGAAAAAACAACATGTGGACGTGGGTAGTCAAGCCGTTATAAGTTCCCGGATATCGGAGAGGGGGAGCAATCAATGACCTATACCGCATGGATCTTACTCACAGCCTCGCTCGTCGGATTGTCCTGCGGCATCGTCGGCGTGTTCCTGATTCTGCGCAGAATGGCGATGATGGCCGATGCCATCAGCCACACCGTGCTGCTCGGTATCGTAACGGCGTTTATCGTTACCCGAGAACTCAGCGGTCCGCATATGTTGATCGGTGCGATCATAGCCGGCCTGCTGACGGCGGTACTTGTTCAATGGTTTTATTCCCGGGGCGTACAGCAGGACGCATCCATCGGCGTTGTTTTCACAACCTTGTTTGCCATCGGCGTCATCCTGATTGCGACACAGGTTGGCAACGCCCATCTGGATACAAAGCATGCGCTCATGGGCGAAATCACGTTTGTGCCATGGGATGTGATGTACGTTCCGCTTTTAGGCGAGGTACCGAAAGCGACCTTCATGCTGGCTGCCGTTCTCTTGGTCGTACTTATCGTGATCCTGGCATTCTATAAAGAATGGAAGATCACCTCCTTTGATCCGGCTCTGGCGGCCAGCATCGGCATTCCCGTCGTGCTTATGCATTATGTGTTCATGTCGCTCGTCTCCATCACAACGGTGGCATCCTTTGATGCCGTAGGGGCGATCATGGTGGTGGCTATGTTAATTACGCCTGCCGCAGCTTCTTATCTGTGGACCGATAAACTCTCCATCATGCTGGCATTAAGCGGGGCCTTTGGCGTCATATCGGCATTTATGGGCTATTATATCGCGGTATGGCTGGACACCTCCATTTCGGGATCCATGGCATTCGCAACCGGAATCGTATTTATCATCAGCTTTCTGTCCTCTCCGCGACATGGCGTGCTTTCCCGTTATATTCATAAGTTCAAAACGCATGACAGGGAGAAGAAACTGGAAGGAATTTCTTAATGTGAGATATTGAAAGAAGCTTGGGTGATAGGCTGCCCGGCTTCTTTTTTTATCTGCGACATACAGCGTGGTATAATTGGAAAAAATCACCTCCGCCTGTGCCGGAGGCTTCATGAAGGAGTGAGGTACCTATGCAGTTAGAGTCCCCTAGACTGACGATCCGCGATTTCCGGGATGAGGATTTTGCGAGTATTCATGCCTATGCTTCAGATCCAAGAGTGACCGAGTATACGATGTGGGGACCCAATACGGAAGAAGATACATGGAAGTATATAGGGGAAATCCGCCGAATGATAGAGCAGAGCCCCCGTGTCAGCTACGAGCTGGCGATCGTATTAAAGGATGGCGGCCAATTGATCGGAGGCGTGGAGCTTCATCGATCGGATACGAATGCCGAGCTTGGGTACTGTCTGAATCCTGCTTATTGGCGGCAGGGTTATGCTACCGAGGCCGCTAGGGTCATGTGCCGCTTCGGCTTCAAGGAACTGGGAGTCAACCGGATCTATGCCACCTGTCGGCCGGGAAACGTCGGGTCTGCTAGCGTCATGCGTCACATCGGTATGAAGCAGGAGGGACATCTACGGCAGCACTTATGGTTTAAGGGCCGTTATCATGATTCCTATTTATTCTCCATCCTGAAAGAAGAATTCGACGGGAGGAAATGACCAATCGTCTTGAAAAGGAGCATCTGCCCGTATGGTAAATAGCGAGTTATTGATCCGCCATAACGGAATATCGATTTGCGAGGAAACGTCAGGCAAAGTGTATTATACCAAGAAAAATTATGTGTCCGTTGTTATTCTGGCAAAGGATGGTGATCAGCTGCTGCTGATCCGTCAATACCGAACGCCCGTGGATGATTACGTTATTCAGCTGCCTGGCGGCGGCGTAGGCGAGGAAGAGGACCTGGAATCGGCGGCTCGACGTGAAATGCTGGAGGAAACAGGCTTCATCTGCGGTAAGCTTCACTACCTAGGCAAGCTGTACCCGGCGTCCTGGATGTGCAACGAGATCGCACATGTCTATTATACCGATGAGGTAATAAGCCAATCCGGCCAGCAGCTCGAGGGATACGAGCGCATTGACGTGGTACGTATGAGCGTCACGGACTGCTGGCGCGGGATAAAGGAGAATAAGCTGCAGGATTCCGAACTGATTTTTGCCATGATGCAGGGCTTGCTTAAGGAATTCATTCAGCCATCATAATACGGAGGTTTTTTTGACTATATGGATTTTGTAGAGATTTTCATGATTGTGATAAGTATCGTAGTTTCCATCATTGTCATTCGTTACGCCATCAATTCATCCAAAATCATCATTAGAATGGATGCCATGCTTCAAGAGATGAGAGCGTTGAGAAAAGAAATTCAAGAGATCGATGCCAATAAACATATTATCGATAAAAAAGTTTAGTTATCAGTCAAATTCATTGGAATTATACGGCTGCCTTTAGTGTAGGTTTCATTCTACGCCATGGGTAGCTTTTTATTGTTCATGGTGGACGTATTCATCATTTTGCATGTTCCTGCAAACTTGTCGGGGAGGAGTCGAATATACTCTATTACGAGCGGATAAGGAGGTCGACATTATGGGAAGGCACTTGCTGATCTATGACGTGCCCTGGTGGATCCTGGGTAAGAATGCGAAGGTTATTCAGCAATATCATCCATCGTTGGACCTCATGTCTATGAGCGAATTGGATCTCTATCTTGAGCACAAAAGCAGTGGAGAGTTGAATCACCAATATGATCACATATCCGCCATGTGTCTTGGCATTGCGGCTTATTGCGTTTTCAAGAATATCCGCATCGATTCAGCGGCAGCCGTCTCCTATTATTACTTCAGTAAACACTACGAAACCTATAGGGAATGGAAGGATGAACTCGTTCCCGATCCTGACTTTCTCAGGCTGGTCATTCCTAGAATCGGAAAGCTGGGCGCTATAAATCGGAGACTGGCCTCCATCTTGCAGGCCATAGCACCAAATGCATCTGTGGAGTATATCGGTCATTTCGTGGATGACAAATTGTTTCAGCCATTGCTTATAGCTCGAATAGACAATGCTCCATTCGTGATCGGCTGGGCCGGTGATCCCTCGAAAACCTCTAAAAACTACAATACTTTGTATATGCGGATTAAAGAGCATTTCAAGAGTGACAAAGGAATCGCTTTTATCGAAACTTCTGGTGCTCACACTTACGAAAGCATGCCGGGTTTTTATCATAAGTTGAACTTGTTGTTGAACACGGGAGCCAATGAAGGAAGCGGGGCTACTGTGCTGGAAGCGTATGCTTGCGGGGTCCCCGTTCTTTCCACGAATGTCGGTAATGCAAAAGATGCAGCTCACCCGGCTGCCCATGGACTGATACTGGATAGTGACTCTCCCGAAGATTTTATACACAAGATTAACCATTGGAGAAGTCGGACGGATGAACTTCGAGAAATCGGGTTAAGGTGCAGGAGTAATATAGAGTCAGGTTGGAGGATCGACCATGCGATGAGCCGATGGCTCCGCGTTTTGTTTCAAATTTAGTCAAGCTCTGCAGGTAAGGAGGAAGAAAAAGATGTTTGACCAAGTTTCCGTTCTGATTCCCTACCAGTCGGATCATGGCGGGCCGAGGGATGCTGCGTTCAGGTGGGCGCTGGATTTCTACTCACGGACGATGCCGGGCATAGAAGTATGTGTCGGTGAAGTCTCCGGTAATCCATTCAGCAGGTCGAAAGCCATTAACCGTGCAGCCCGCCAAGCAACCAGAGATGTATTCATGATTGCCGACTGTGATATTGTATATGATCCCAACCTCGTGCTGGAAACGATATCTTACGTGAATGACCGTCAATGGGTTATCCCGTTCAGTCGTATTTTACGGCTGCCGGAGGACATCTCGCAAAGGATCCTGTCTCAAACAGCGGATTGGCCGATCCCAACGATACTGGGAAATAGAGATGAGAACAGCGCTTATTATCTGGGAGGGTTGAATGCATTAAAACGAAATTCGTTTGATGCGGTGGGGGGATATGATGAACGGTTTATCGGTTGGGGCGGGGAGGATGAGGCCTTCGCATACGCAGTGGACACCCTTATCGGTACCCACGTTCGATTGGACGGAGAAATGGTGCACTTCTGGCACCCGTTTGTCGGACCTGAAGGCAATCCCCATTATGAAACCAACTATGCCTTATACAAACAATACACGGAGGCAAGGGGGGATGTTCAGTCTATGCGCAATCTGATCGGCAGAGGTTAAGCGTAAGGGCCAGAACAGGAAGGAGAGGATATTCCATGAAGCTGTCGGTCATTGTACCGGTTTTGAATGAAGAAACGTTCGTCCCCTTATATATCGAAAGCGTGAGCCGTTTTGCTCATGAAATCATTATTGTAGATGGAGGAAGCACAGATGGCACTTTGAAGCATATTGAACGCCTGCAGGATCGTTATCCAATGCGGTTGTTTCGTTTGCAGCAGAATGGAATGCCTTACACCGATGATTGGAATGAATCCCAAGTACGTAATTTCCTGATCGATCAAGCTCAAGGAGACTGGATTATGAATCTGGATGTCGATGAATTGATGGATGATCGTTTTCAACAAGCACTGCCGGAGCTTATGGCCAACGCTGACGTGGATATATATCAGTTCCCGTTCGTCAATTTTTGGGGAGATCCGTGGACCATTCGAGTGAATAGCCCAGGGGATGAGCGATGGTCCAATGATATAACGAGAATGTGGAGGGCGAATAAAGGGATTCGTTATCGTAATGAGAAGCATCATTGCACGCTTGAGGCGGCAGAAGGGCAGAGCATATGGAGTATTCCAAGAGGGCGAAGCGATGTGTTTATATACCATTATCATTATGCTATGGGACGTAAGATCAAATTTAATGACAACCGGAGAAAAGACGTTAATTTACTTGAAAACGAAGGCGTGCCAGATTGGAGTTTTAAGCATTCGGAATACGAGATAACCACAACTCCCTTTCAAGGTCGTCATCCAGAAGTCATTCGGCGTTACTTAAAGAAAATGGAAAAAGAGCCTCATTCAAATTAAACACCCTGACCATGCTTCTGAACGAACTTCAGAAGCATGGATGGGCTTTTATTCTCCAGTTATTTAGGGAGTTCCATTTTATACTATACGGTCGATATATCCCTTGTAAGAGACATGACATTACGTACGGTATGAGTCACAAGAGCATCCCTAAACACCTTGATATTGGGCAAGTTGGATTGAAGAGCTTTGAGCCGATGATCATGATAACAAAGCGAATCCGCTACAAAATGGTCGGAACGCAGGTAGGGGTAAACGTCGGTTGAACCGCAATATATTACATGATCAAATGTGACTTGAGAGAATAAATCGATCCGGTTTGTGAAATACAGTCTTGGCCCCACCTTGCGAGTTCCGATGATCGGGTTGCCGTGATATTCATGTGCATAGACGATGACATACAAGTTCTCATCCTCCGTCAATCCCATGACGATATTCTGCCAGCGTTTGGAATGGGTATTCCATTCTTTATCGCCCAGAACTAAAGCGAACTTCTTCCCTGTTACATGAATCCGGTTGGCAATTTCCTGCGGATGATCCGTCAAATGAAACAGGCTGTGAGGACCTTTCGGCAATCTCCAGCTTTTGTTCCATTTCTGCTCGTAGTATGCCTTGTTCTTTTCCCACAACGAATCGTATGCCTGCGGCTTCAGCTCTTTAATGGTGGCACTGCCGTAATGATATACAAAAGCATCCTCGACGATAGCCAGACGGTAACCTGCATTGCGGACCCGTTCACAGTAATCATCATCCTCGAACATGCCAATTCCGTAGGCCGGATCAAGGGAACCGACTTTATCCCATACACTACACTTCATGGCTACACAGAAAAATCCAAGCAAATCGGTATATCTGATTTTCTGACGGTACAGCTCATAGAAATCCTGTAACCAACGAACATCGGCACCGTATACCGCGTCGCCGATGAAATGATCCAGCGCTTGATCATTACCCACATAATTGGACATCGGGCCCGTCATTCCCATTTGCGGGTCTTCATGAAATGGCCGGAGCAATCGGGTAATCCAGCTGCCATCAGGCACAAGTGTATCGTTGTTAAGCAGGATCATATACTCTCCTGTCGATTCCAGGCATCCGAGTGTGTTCCCTGCGGAAAAACCAAGATTTTCCGGAGACGAAATAACTTTAACCAGCGGGTTGTTAAGAGCTTTAAGGCGGAAAGAAGTTTGATCCGTCGAGGCATTATCGACGATAACAACTTCCAGGTTTGGATAATGTCCCTTTTGCAGCAAACTGCGGAGACATTGCTCGGTGTAAGACCATTTATTGTGAACGACAATAATGACGCTAACCTTAGGAAACAGATATCGGGTGATGTGGTCGTTTAGAACTTGGTATCTTTGAACCCAGTTATTGTGACGGGCGAATTCTTGCCTTCGTTTGATCTGCTCGGCACCGGATTCCTGAAGTGCTTCATGAATCGCCTGTTCGAATTTATCCGGCGTATCTGCAATGGAGACCATATCGGAAGCAACGGCATCAACCTCTGGCAGGTCGGTAGATACGACTGGTTTTCCAGCCGCAAGATATTCGTACAGTTTGACAGGATTTGTAGCCTTGGTGAGCATATTCTTCATGAAAGGAATTAATGCAACTTGGAATCGATGTAAATAGATTGGCAGCTCGTGATAGGGCTTCTCGCCCAAAAGTACGACGTTGTCCAGCTTCTCGACGTCAGTGGTATCACAACCAAAGGTGTGTCCAATCAGAACGAATGTCCATTCGGGTCTGTTTCTGGCCACTGTTTCGATCAGGCGTATATCGAACCAATCGGATATCGCCCCGTAATAACCGATAATCGGCTGCTTTATGGACTTCAGCTCCGTCAACGATGGTTCAGGCGGATTAAAAAAATGAGAGATATCAGCGGCATTGCGGATAAGGACCGTGGATGGATTATGTTCAATAGCCCAATCGTACAAATGCTGTGAGGACGTTACGACAAGCCCGGCCACCCGAAGCAGGCGTTCCTCATGATGGAGCATGGCAGGATCATTGGTCGTGAAACCCGCATGATGATCCATGCAATCATACACGATATGATGTTGCTCCATGGCCGTGACAAGAGGAGTCCAGAACGGTAAATCGACAATCGATACCACTTGGTATATCCCGAATTTGTCTCGTACGTGCTCTATAGACCATTTTAGGTACTGGATATCCCAGCTGCTCATCTCATCTTTATATAGATTTAGAGGTTTATGCGCGCACAAAGTAACGAGCCATACGTTTCGATCGATGTTCTTAATCGAGACAAAACGTCCTACCTCTTCTTTGGAAGCCTCTTCCTTGCGCAAACCGATGATCTCCGTTGTTACATAGAAAACACGATGTCCCTGTTGAGCGAACTGTTCGGATAATTGCTGCGGCCGCTGCCATCTGAATTGCCAATCAATGACGGGAAAACGAATAATGTCGTATAACGGCGCTATCCCGGTTGCAAAAATCTCCGTTACCTGGGGCGCAGCAGGGACAGGGGCAGCCTCGTATTCAAAAGTGGTAACGGATTGTTGATGAGTTGTATGTGATAGGAAAATCGGAGGTACCGGCTGAACGGACCGTTTCTTTTTGTATAATTTATAGTTTGATTTTCGAAGCTTAATCTGACGGGGACTCGTGCGATTCGTAGAAGATCTGCGCCGGTTGTTCGTGATTTTATTCAAGAGTAGCCTCCTCTCTCGTGTGTGATTGTCTCTTTAACAAAGTATGTATCACCCCATGCATCTGTATGGGTAGAACACCATCCGGCATGGGTTTTATCAAAATGGGTAACGTATGATTTCCGCATTGAAATATCTTGCAACAATTTATCGGATCTATAGTTGTAGGCCCTTTTCTTATCTTTGGCTGTTCAGGTTTCCATTGGATGGATTTATACATATTGTACCAGTGACTATATGGAGGGAGGCAGCTAGCATGAGGAGATATTGGAACCGAAGCCATCAAAAAGATTGCAATTTCATTGTTGGCAAGAGAAAACATAAGCGTGCTAAAAAGCCGATAACGGTCCTGAGCAAGCTAAATCGGTTGCGTCGGAGATTGATTCATAGCATATCTCAAATCAAAATACAGCTCAGACGACTTACCATACGGGTAAACGCTCTTCAGAAGCAAGTGGAGAATTATGGATATGCGGATTGGAATAATGTCATTGCTTATTTAAGTTCGCGCCTGAATACTCGAATAACCATCGAAACCCCGGCTGGTTCGATTTTCGGTTCATTGGTGTCTATTGGAGACAATTATATTCAAATCTCGGAGCCTAACGGAAGTATTGCCATAATACCGTTAAGTAATATTTTATCTATTGAATAATGATGGACAGGGAGGGAAGAGTGGATGGATTTTTCGGAAATACTGGCAACTTTCCTTGGACGGACTGTAGAGGTTATCCAGGCCAATCAGTTCCTTCAGGGACAGTTATTATCGGCAGCAGGCGGGTTGATCACGGTTCAGGTTGTAAGCTCAAACTATTTGCCATCCTCAAGGCAGGTCACTATCATCAACGATAATATATCATTGGTTCGCATACTTCCTTAGTAATAACTTGAGAAAAGGAACTTTGCGATATCTATTTCAACATATCGCTCATCGAGTTCTTCCATTTCTCATAGTGATTAAGATGCCGATGCGTCATGCTTGAGCTCCTAATTCTTCTATGATATAGCGGTTGAGAAATGTAAACTGGATGGAAGCTTGAAACCTTGGATAACATCTCGATATCTTCGTATAGACGTCCTTCGAAAGGGACCGAGGTGTTCCATCCTCCTAGCTGCTTGATTACAGAGACATTGAACATTCTTGGGGCTATTGCCATAGCTTCTGCCAAGAGTCTCTCCGCGGACAAATGGGAAGGTCCCGTTCGGACCCCCTGGTACAGGAGCTGTTTATTCATACGCTCGATCCATTCAACATGATTCGCATACAATACACCAACATTCGGCTCCCTCTTTGCTTCTAGTAGAAGAACTTCCAGAATATCGGGTGACAGCCAATCATCGGCGTCCAGCTCAAGGAACCAGGCCCCCCTTGCCATTTGAAGCGCTTGGTTCAGGGCATGAGCCTTACCCAGATTTTGATGCAGTCTCACTTTATTTATACGCTTATCTACCGGTAATCCCGTCAGGATGTTTGGAGTATCATCACTTGAATGATCATCAACTATGATCAGCTCCCAATCCGAGATCGTCTGAGACAATACGGAACGAATAGCCCATGGCAAGTATTCGCCATCGTTAAATGTGCACAGCGCAATGGTAACTATAGGCGTGTTTTGTTTTTCATTGATAGTCTGAACGCGGGATGGAGCTTGAAGAAGCGGAGAGATTGCGTTCCATTCCTCTGCTTCCTTCATCCAGGGAGGGGCAGCACAATGATGGTATAAGATCCCGTCAGAATCTACTTCCGTCCATTCATAGTGGCTGGAGAGCTGGATCTGTTTATCAATCAACACATATTTCTGAAACGGCAGCTGATCATTACTGGTAAAACCCGGTGTCTGTCCATTCATCACGCTGTTCGTACGCCATAACAGGGGGCCGCGGGGGGGAGTGAAGGTTGGAACAGGTCTTTTCTGAAATACAGTTGGCTGGTCTGTTTTGGTTACGGAAGTCAGTATAAAGCCAGCGGAGCTGTCAGCGTAAGTTTGCAGCCATCGTTCGAATTCTTTCTTCGCCTTAGGCTGTACCGTATCTCCGGCATAGAGCGTCATGAACCATGGCGAATCCAGGTTATCGGACAGCGCTTCGTTCATGATAGCTGCAGACTCCTGTTCGTTTTGAATCACGATAGGACGGGCATTTAAAAAAACACGCAAAACCGAGGATACGGTGTTTTCGCTTAAATGAGGATATGATCCAGGTAGAATAAACACCAGCATGGCCGTCATGTTCCTTTCTGTATCCTAACCGAAGGTGACACTATACGGTTGTAATGGGGCATCAACACAGTTCTGTTTATCATATGCCCCCATTCGCATGGGGGATACAACTGCCGATAACTTACTCCATGTTGCGGCGTATAGGTAAATCGGGAATAATAGAGCTTATAGACCGGAACCCGGGATAGGAGAGGTAGAATCAAATGAAAACTCAGAGTCATATCATTCGGCAAGCCCAAGACTTTGCTCGCGCCGTACACGAAGGGGATGCAAGCGGCCACGACTGGTGGCACGTTCAGCGTGTCACCCGCATCGCCCGGATACTGGCTCATCTTGAAGGCGCCAACGTATACATATGTGAGTTATCGGCAGTCCTCCATGACGTAGCCGACGAGAA
Source organism: Paenibacillus sp. cl141a (assembly GCF_900109305.1). Lineage (NCBI taxonomy): Bacteria > Bacillati > Bacillota > Bacilli > Caryophanales > Paenibacillaceae > Paenibacillus > Paenibacillus sp. cl141a. The sequence continues at coordinate 220,940 of NZ_FNZO01000007.1, read as the reverse complement.
ATTGAACGAATCAAAAGAAGCAGGTTACGAGCGGGTTCGCCATTGGTTGAAACAAGCCGGCGTAGAAGCATCTGATCAGGGGCATGTGCTGGAGATCGTCGGTACGATGTCATTCTCAGGCGGAACAGGGAGTGCTATGCAAACGCTGGAAGGCCAAATTGTCCAAGATGCGGATCGGCTTGATGCGATGGGGGTTATCGGAATCGCTCGTACTTTCGCATATTCCGGATGGAAAGGACAGAGTATGTACGATCCGTCTGTTCCACTCCGCGAGCATATGACCCTGGAGGAATATCGAAAGGGAAAGAGCACGGCCATTAACCATTTCTCTGAAAAGCTCTTGAAGCTGAAGGACCGGATGAATACAGAATCGGCCAAGCTGCTTGCAGATGGTAAGCATCAAAGTCTTGAGCTCTTCGTTGACGCGTTCGATAAAGAGTGGGCGATGGGGAATGAAGCCTACCTGCGGGAATCGCCGATTCATCGGGGGAACGTATCGCGAATCCATATTGCCTTTGATGAGTCGACGGCAGGATCGCTCAGGATCATGCTCCAGTCGAAACCCGGTGAAATCGTAGTGACATTAGGCGATCATCTTATGGCCGGACCGCTTCCGAACGATCATGATTTCGCCCGTTCGTTCTCCACCCGAAAGCAGTGGTTTGAGGAACGTTATAGCACCGCGCATGCGGAAGACAGGAAATTAACGATGGTGCAGGCAGCGTTCGCGTGGCTGACCTGGCCTCAGCAGATGAAAGAGATGCCATGCCTGATCTGGGCCGGCGATGCCGCGGCGGAACAGCTGGCCCTGCGAAGGTTGCTGACCTTAATGCCGGATCATTCTGAGGTAAGATTGGTGAATGCGACAAGCGTGCTTCATCAGCAAAATCCAAATCAGCGGTTCAAAGGAACATTTGAAATGAACGCGAACCAGCTTCAGCATGTTCTGGATGCAGCCGAGCCGGTTCCATTGTCGCCGCAAGCGCAGGCAGGTTATCGGGCAGACTGGGAGCGCCTGTTGAGCGAAGACGGGTTCCTTCGGGTGTTTCAAGGTGACATGCTGTGCACCGTTCCATTGTCTTACTACGATGAAGAAATTCTGAAAACCGTATACCGCCTTGATGCCAGGCATGGATTCTTCAAGAAATCCGCTCGGGTTATTGGCGAAGTCATCGGACAGGGGGAATTAACCGTTTCCGACTCTTTCATCGAGTATCGCATTCGTCATCTGATTCAGACAGGTGCTTTAACATACTCCGGTGAGCTGGATGCCATGCGGCACTACAGCGTTTCGCTTGCGGATGCATCGGGTCCAAAGGAGCAGTGGAGTCATGAACAACGCCTGGCTAAGGCTGCGAAGCTGAAGTCGCTGCTAAGTGAGATGATGGAAATGAATTATACGGAGACAGGCTTCATGGAGGAATTGCGGCAGCTAGATGCAGAAAGCCTAGGATTATCTGAATTGTCTGGCTCGGAAGCCTTAACGGGCAATATTCAAACTGAAATTAATCACCTGTTGAGCACTTATGAGGATCATAAAATACAACGAGTGTCTTTGATGCGCTCCTTGGAAAAGGCGTTAATCCAGATCGATGAAACGGCTCCTAAAGAATAGATTACTAAATGCATAGATTATGATTCCATAAAGAACAGACGATCTTTTTTAAAGAGAAATGATCACGGAAAGCGGTGGAGACATGTTTTTTAAGGAACAAGAGATTCAAACCATAAGAGAACAAACGCTTGGGATGGACAAACACGGACAAGTAACTCCCGACGTGCTGAACACCATATATGATCATCGTTTGTTTCACCTATTTGTTCCCGACGTGCTGGAAGGAAGGATGACCACTCTGCCGGATGCAACGCGCATCTTTCAAGAAAGTGCCCGCATCGACGGCAACCTGGGATGGCTGGTTACGATAGGAGCAGGCGGGGGATTCTTTGCCGCACTGATGAGTCCGGATATCAGCCGCCGGGTGTTTGCGCACCGTGAAGCGGTGATTGCGGGCAGCGGCATGCCGACAGGTACCGCCAGACAGGTGGACGGCGGTTATATCGTGACTGGCAGCTGGAAGTATTGCAGCGGGTCTACTTATGCCACGACCTTTACGGCCAACGCAGTTATTCAACAGGGTTCCACGCTACAAGATGCCTCTGGCGAACCGACTGCGGATCAAGGCGAACCCAAGATCCGGTCCTTTATTATGAATCCTGACCAGATCGAAATCCAGCAGGATTGGAACGCCTTTGGCCTTCGGGCAACAGGGAGCCACACCATATCCGCTGTAGAGGCATTCGTTCCGGATGAGATGACATTCTCGCTTACGGAAATGAAAGGGTACGAGAACGAGCCGATCTATCGTTATCCATTCCTTCCGTTTGCTCAAGTATCCTTTGCCAGTGTTGCAATCGGAATCGCGGAGCATTTCCTTGAAGCGGCGGAATCGCTTGCGGTTAAGCGGGGAAGTTCTTCCCATGTGATCGGCAAACTGAACGAGAATAAAGCGGCATTTCTGTTATCGGTTGCTAATTTTTATAAGAGAGTAGAAGCGTCGTGGGCAGAGCTGATCGCCAACGGTGCCTTATCGAATGTCACGGAAGCACAGGTTACGTCCCAAAGCATCGAAACAGCCCATGCCGCTTTATCCTGCGGCCAGCAACTGTTTCCGCTGTTCGGTTTATCCGCTGCGATGGAAGATTCCGAAATCAATCGCTGCTGGAGGGATCTTCAAACGGCATGTTCGCATGCGCTGCTGAGAAGCTATGAATAAATAAAAACCATGAGCAGCAAACCGAGCCGCTCATGGTTTTTGTTTATTATTGGATTATAGCTGGAGTTTCTTATTAAGGTTGCAAGGAACTTGATCATTATACCAGGAAATAGCGCTGGGATAACGGCAGATGAGACGATGGGGCGCTTGTCAGCTTCTCGCCGTTAACGGTTACGGCGTAGGTCGCCGGATCGACCATGATTTCCGGCGTCTCCCCATTATGAACAAGATCCGCCTTTCTCACGGTTCGGCAGTTCCGGACAGGCAGGAGCTGCTTCCTCAAGCCCAGTGGATCCAGCGTCCCTAATTGCAGGGAGGCTTGCGAAACGAAGGTGGCGCATAGCGCTGCTTGTGCGCCACCATAGCTGCCAAACATCGGCCGGTACATATACGGCTGCGGTGTAGCGATGGAAGCGTTGGGATCTCCCATGACGGCATGGACAATCATGCCGCTCTTCAGCACGATCTCCGGTTTAGCTCCGAAGAAGGCGGGTTTCCACAGTACGAGATCGGCCATTTTTCCTACCTCGACGGAACCGACATAATCGGATATCCCATGGGTCATGGCCGGGTTAATGGTATATTTGGCGATATATCGCTTGATGCGGAAATTGTCCGACTTGGAATCCGGCCCGAGCGGACCGCGCTGCTGTTTCATTTTGTCGGCCGTTTGCCATGTGCGGATTGCGACCTCACCAACCCGTCCCATCGCCTGCGAATCGGAACTGGTCATGCTGATCGCCCCGATGTCATGCAATATATCTTCCGCCCCGATCGTCTCCGCACGAATCCGTGACGCTGCGAAGGCAACATCCTCGGGAATACGCGGATCCAGATGATGGCAGATCATCAGCATATCCAGATGCTCGTCAACCGTATTCACCGTATAAGGCATGGTCGGACTGGTCGAGGAGGGGAGGACATTCGGCATGGAAGCAACCCGCAGCAGATCCGGCGCGTGACCGCCACCCGCACCTTCGGTATGGTAAGTATGAATCGCCCGGTCGTTAAAGGAGCGCAGGCTGTCTTCAACATAACCGGCTTCATTCAACGTGTCGGTATGAATGTTGACTTGTACATCCAGTTCTTCGGCAACGCTCAGGCACTTGTCGATGACGTAGGGCGTGCTGCCCCAGTCTTCGTGGATTTTGAGTCCAGCCGCCCCTGCCTGGACTTGTTCGGCCAGCGCTTCCGGACGACTGCTGTTTCCGCGTCCCAGAAAAACCATATTGATCGGCAGTGCATCGGTCGCTTGCAGCATTCGCTGCAGGTTCCATACCCCCGACGTACAATTGGTTGCCAATGTGCCTGTTGCGGGCCCGGTGCCTCCGCCAACGAATGTAGTGACTCCGCTCTGGAGCGCGATTTCGACTTGCTGCGGACTGATGAAATGCACATGCGAATCCACGCCGCCGGCCGTTACGATCAAGTTCTCTCCGGAAATAACTTCCGTGCCCACGCCGATGATCATGCCGTCGGTGACACCATCCATCATAAGCGGATTTCCTGCTTTTCCGATACCGCTAATGTATCCGTCTTTAATCCCGATGTCCGCTTTCACAATTCCCCAGGTATCCACAATGATAGCGTTCGTAATGACGAGATCCAGTGCCCCTTCCGCGCGGGTAGCGAGCGGATGCTGCCCCATGCCGTCACGTATCACTTTACCGCCGCCGAAGACGCATTCATCCCCATAAACGGTATAATCCTTTTCAATCTCAAGCCAGAGGGAGGTGTCGGCAAGCCTGACCCGATCCCCTGTCGTAGGTCCATACATGCTGGCATAAGTCGCGCGGTCGATTGTTGTCATAAGCTCACCATCCCATTGGTTTTTCCGTTCGTCAGACCTGCAAAACCGTGAATTTCCTGGCTCCCGCCAATTTGAACAAGCGTCACCTTCGTGATTTCTCCGGGCTCGAATCTTGCCGACAAACCGGAGGCGATATCGAGCCTGTATCCTTGCGTTCCGTTACGTTCGAATATTAAGGCGGGATTGCATTCGTAAAAATGGAAGTGCGACCCTACTTGAATCGGACGGTCGCCGCTATTTGTAACCTCACGCGTAATGCGGGGCCGATCAGGCACCAGCTGAATCGGCTCGTCTCGCAGGTCGTATTCACCGGCAATAATGCCGGAAGAGGTTGGTGTGCCTTGAATCGGGTCATGAACGCTGACCAGCTTGGTGCCATCCACAAAGGTAGCTTCGACTTGAACTTCCCTGAGGAGATGGGCAACGCCGTCCATCACTTGATCCGCGGACAGCACATGACGGGCTTCCTCCATTAATTCGGCTACGGACTTACCATCACGAGCTCCCTCGACAACAAAACCTGAAATGAGTGCGGCCGCTTCCGGGTAGTTTAACTTCAACCCGCGGTCTAATCGTTTCTGTGCTAATTCCATTGCCAGAAAAAGCATTAATTTGTCTCTCTCCTGGTAAGTTAAATGCATCCTAGCCACTCCTTTTGCATTCAATTGTGTTAATAATCATAACATTAATTGTACAGAGTTTCGACTACCATGCTGCTTAATGGTGTTTATTTTGGATAAATGTAGCATTAGACAAAGAAATAGTCAATATTAATGTTATAATATATGACATTAATATTACAAATTTATCGAACCCTCAAAAGAAACGATTTTTTTCAGTCAATAAAAAAGACCCCGAAAGGGGTCATACCAAGCATTATCTAAATTTCCCGTAATCTTTGATATGGACGTCAATCACGCATTCGACCTGCAGCTTTTGCAATTCTTGCCGCCAATCCATCTTTTTCCATTGCTCATAGCCAATCCGGTTACGGACGTACCTACCGATTCCGAGACTATCGACCTGATGCTGTTTCATCATCGAGATCATGGCATTTCCTTTTTTCGTAATATATTTGCTGATTCGCTGCTCCAGCTCATGCCGTTCGCGGTCATTGCTTAATCTGGCATCGCCGATGTATTCCAGAACGGACCCGGAAACCTTGACGTAAAACATCACTTTGTCAATGCCCTGGTCTCCGCGCACGACCTTGACTTTTCGTGAGCTGATCAATGAACTGAACATGACGACTTCTTTCTTGTCCTTAGGATCCTCCGACAGATCAATGTTAAGTTGACCTTCTCTGAACTTGCCCTTCAGAAAGGAGAAAATCAATGCATCCTGCGGCTCGATCTTGGCAACATAGCGATCATCTTTAAATAACGCAATTCCATTCGTCGTAATGTAGTTCTTGTCATGCTTCTTAATTATCGGAGCAACCGGATCAACGCCCTGATCGAAATAATCCCTGGCAAAGTTAAATAGCGTTACCTTGGGAATGGTCTGACCGAGTGCTTCCTTTTCTAACAGCATGTCGATATACCGTCCTGTTCGCGGATGCTGTTTGTAATCGTCTATTAACAGTTCGCCGGCATTTCCTTCAACCACGCTTATTTTTACCTGAGACGATATGGAAGGATCCCTATACAAGGTATCCAGATGTCCGTGCAGCCCGTGTTCCGCCATCGAACGCCCGAACAGTACGTTCCGCAATTGCCCGCTTACCAGCAGCATGCTGGTTTGTCTGGACATGATCATCTTTGCTTCTTTGCTGCTCTTGGCCATTGCCGTCAGCACTTCCCGTTTGGCGGAAGTTTCCGGATCCGCTTGCGGAATGGAGACTGAAATGGCTAAATTGCCATCCGGCAGAATATCATAGCTGGTCGTCTGGATGAACCCCAGATCTTCCAGGATGCGTTGATCGCCGCAGCCTGCCAGAGGAAGGATGCATAAGAGTAGGAACAAGCATGCATATTTTTTTAACATTGCGCATCACGCTGCCTTTTTCTGCGCTGCCACAGGAGCAGCATAATTAGTATCAACGGCATGATGTAAGCAAACCCGATTTGGATGTAACCCAGAAACAGAAGCCACTCCCGGATTCGGTTCAATACGGCGGGTATGTAGGATATCAGCAGTGCTGCAAGAATGATAAAGAAATACTGCACATTCATCTTGATTTTTGGAAAGACACGTTGGGTGCTTTCGCCCGCTGCCCAGAAATAAAGCACTAGCGTAATGAGGGTCGTGAACAGGAAGAAGCCGTAAAAAAGATTCTCGATTCGCTCGATAAACGGAAGTTTGATATACGCCAGCAAATCCAGTAACGGGAACAGCATGATCTTCAGCATATCGCTGCCAACGACGCCAAACGAAACAAAGCCGAGGAGGGTATAGGATACCGAACGTATCAAATTTCCGTAGATGACGGCCCTGAACAATTTGGTTTTCTTATCGGTATAGGGAAACAACAGTAAGCATAACTCATAACCCAAGTATGCCAAATAGATTTGAAACATTCCTTCCAACACGTTGGAACTATCTTTAAATATATAGGGGGTTAATCTTTCAATACGAAATTCCCCTGCATAATACAGCAGCAGCAAACTCATCCAAATGGTACACCAAAAAAAGACCGTGGAAGCTTTGGAGATATTGTACAATCCCTTGGTCAGCAGCATGAAAGCAAGGATATCGATCGCTATTTTGAATACCATCGGGTTGGTTGTCGGGAATGCAAACATCTGAAAGATCAGCACGTACTGCTTGGCCACGAGACAGCCGATTAAAGCCCATACCGTACTGATCGCCAGATAGAAGGGGGCTAGTATGAATTTGGGGATGCTTTTCTCCAATATGTCGAATATCGACTGTCCTTCGCCCAGCCGGTACACCCAGTACATCTGATAAATGTTCAGACAGACCAGGATGGAAGCCGGGATCGTAATGAGCCAGCCGTTTGTACCAAAATATTGAGCTTCCACCTGCGTAATGCTGAATACGTAGACCCCCGTTTGAATCATGTAGATGAGGATCGCAGTATGAAATTGGGATAGTTTTTCCTTCAAGTTGCCTCACCTTTTCATTTTTAATTTGACCTTGTTTTTGGCTTTGACTTGCGTAGGCCGCTTGGCCAATGTGGAAAAGGGAAGCCTTAGAAATACGTCTTTCCAGTCATAAGGCTCGAATGGTGCGATGGGTGTTAGATAGGAGGAGCCGACACTCGTCAAGCCGCTTAAGTGAATGACCATATAGGCCAAGCCAAGCGCTAGTCCCATATTCCCCCACAAACCGGCCAATACGATAAGCCCGAAACGGAACAAGCGAAAAGATGCGCTCATCACATAATTCGGGATGACAAAGGAAGCGATGGCCGAAGAGGCGACGGAGATGATCAGAATATTACTGGTTAATCCGGCTTGCACTGCCGCCTGGCCGATGACGATACCGCCTACGATACCGATAGTCTGTCCAATCTTGGTAGGCAGCCTGGCCCCGGCCTCTCGCAGCAGCTCGATCGTCGTCTCCATGAGCAGCGCTTCGAAAATGGGAGGAAACGGCACTTTGCTTCTGGACTCCGTCAGCGTAAGGATCAGATTCTCGGGAATCATTTCATAGTGAAACGAGGTAACCGAGACATATAGGGCGGTCAACGTCACTGTTATCAAGAGGGCTGCAAACCTTAAGAACAAGGTCGCCGTACCAATGCTCCACCTCTGGTAATAATCGTCGGAAGACGAGAAAAATTCAAAAAAGTTGGCGGGCGCGCTAAACGCAGTGGGACTTCCGTCCATAATTCCAACGACTCGTCCCGAAACCAGCTTGGAGGCAATGGTATCCGGCCGCTCTGAGGTCAAATATTGCGCAAAAATCGAGTACGGATCATCGTCAATGCACTGGATCAACATGTTTGTATCGTGAATGGCATCAATCTCTATAGCCTCGACCCGCTTTATTACTTCTTTGACGTATTTCTCATTCGCGATGTCCTGGATATACAGAACATAGATATCCGATTTCGTAACTTCGCCGACAGAAAGTTTGATGACCTTGAGATGAGAACTTTGCACTCTCTTCCGGATCAAAGACAGATTCGTATAGGCTTGTTCGGTAAATGCTTCGTGCGGTCCGATAATAATGGATTCCGTTTCGGATTCAGCCACCGTCCGGGATGTCGGGAAAATAACATCGATCATGAAAGCTTGATCTTCATAATAAAACGCGGCCATACCGCTAAGAATACCTTCCACATAGGTCTTCGAATCCGTTACATGCTCATATTGGGACTGCTCCGTCAACAAATCTAGCGGGTTGTCGGTATTCAAAATGGGAGGAAGCAGATCCCGTTCCAACCGATCCTCATTGACCAAATGACTGAAATACATAACATGAAGGCGCCCATGAAGATAGATTTTATGGACAAAGTCGGCCGAATCGTCAAATTGATCCACGACATGCTTCAGCGTCAGCGAAACTTCTTCCTGGGGGTTGGGATCCTGTTGATTATATAGAGATGTGCCGGTTTCAGAATGCTCATGAGTGACCACAAAAATAGATTTTAATATCTGCTTCATCCCCACGCGTACTCACCTCGAATCTCATGCATAGTCCGTCACAGTGTGTGTATTTTTCAAGGGAATTATCCAACGAATCCCAAAATGGGAATAAGAAGAGCGCCAGCGGGAATCTTAGACTCAGGCAAGTCTGCCAATCTTTCTAGGAGGAGGAGTAACATGCTGGGCACCCTTTTATTCGCTAGCATTTTGTCGCTCGGGATCACACCCGTTGCTGATCAAGTGACTATGGAATCTTCGGATTTTCCGTTTCAGCAGGCTATTTTTGAAAGCGGTGCCGAGCTTGCGGAGGAAGCAATAAGGGCTTGCGAGAAGCGTTTCGGCAGAGAAATCCATCTCCCGCCGCAAATGCCTGCCGTAGCTTTTACGCATCGATATGGTCGTTGTTATGGCACGCATGCCGGACTTGACGAGCATTTGGAGATCCACTATCGAAACGAATTCAAACCCGAGAACGACTACAGGATCGAGTTATATCCCCTTGAAAATAGACAGCAGCTGGAACACTTATCGTTTCAAGCATTAAAATTGACAGAGCAGACAGCTGCTAAATACTACAGGGGTCCGCTCAATACGCTGCAGCTGTTGGTATTTGAAAAGGCGGATTGGCAATATCTCTTAACTACAGCAAATCAGTCTTCCACAGAAATCGGACAGCGAGAACTGACCGAAATTGCACAGTCTTTGATTCATGCCGTGAACGGAAAAGAGCCTGCCTTCGCCAAGTGGGGGACCTTAGCCGTGACCGAAACGAAGCGTAAATATGATATGGACGTCGTGGACTACCTGTATATGGGCAGAACCAAGATATCCAGTGTTTTGGCGGAGGAGAAGTTCAAGTTGTGGCTTAAGAAAGGGAATCTTGAAATCGGGGTGTATGTTACGGTTTCGTATCATCCGGTAACCGACCGGATTCTATCGATTCGGTATGAGGAAATTTAGCTGAAAATAGCAATTGACAGCAGAATAACGGCATTTTTTGCAAAAATAGAGGGCAGCTTTGTTGAAAGTCATGTTTTCCTGCTGTTCAGACGCATATATATGGTGTACCATATTTGGTGGAACTTGCCTCTTTGATTTCTGCAATATGCGCCAGTAATAGCGATTTAGGAGTGATTTGCTGTGTCGTTCGTAGTCCTTAAGCTCCTATTTGTTCCCTTGATATCGGTTTTTATCATGGTGTCGTCGGTTTATCTCGGTTATCAAACGTCCATTCCTTTGATGCTGCTCACGGCAACTTTATTGTACGTATCCGTCGTTTTTGATCGTAAGTACGAATGGCTTCGTTATGTTGAATTTCTGTTCCTTGGGGCGTTTCACTATGTGAGTCAATTAAACTGGTGTATCCTGCTGTATTACATACTGATCATCAATATTATTCATAAAAAAGAACATTTTAAGGAAACGATGCCGCTCTGCTTCCTGATCATTCTTCAGTATTCTTTAATCCGTCTGACTTACGTGCCGTTTACGAAATACAATGTTCTGGTCTCCGTGTTTGATTGTTTGGCTTCCTTTGTGATTGTGATTTCATTCCACTTTGTAAACTTTCTGGAATCAGAGAAGAAGAATTTATATAAGCAGAATGATTACTTAACGTACCATGATGCATTAACCGGTCTATTGAATTATGATGGGTATTTGCATAAAGTCCAGCAGCTCATTGAGGTCAACAAGCCGTTTCAGCTGGTGCTGCTTGATATCAACAACTTTAAATCGTTAAATGCGAAGGACATTTCCACCGCAAATGAGATACTGATCAGATTCTCGCGTGCTTTGCGGAGATTGTTCCTGAACGATATGCTGGCCGCCTCGCGCTATGCAGGAGACCGCTTCGCCGTACTGCTTCCGGAGCATGTCAACATCGACAGTACCATGTTCAATTTTGAGCACATCGGCGTACAGGTGACGTATAGCATTACTTGCTACCCGCATGAAGCATTAACGTATCAGGAGATCATCAGTACGGCGGAGGACCGGATTTTCCAGATGCGCCGCAATTCCTGGATGAGAAGCCAGGAGGAGATGATCCGAACGGAAAAAATGAAGATGGTGGGGGAGCTCGCTGCCGGAATGGCCCACGAGATACGCAATCCGCTGACTTCGATTAAAGGCTTTATACAGCTTTCCAAAAATCAAAGTTATAATATACAACCCTGGTACGAGGTTATCATGGGAGAAATCACGCGGGTAGGGGAGCTGACGGCTGAATTTTTACATTTTTCAAAGCCGCATGTCAGCAATATGAGGGTTGAGTCCCTATCGGATTGCATGACGCGCGTTTACTCCTTATGTGAATCCGAAGCGGCTTCGCACGGACATGTGTTTCTGCTCGACTTAAGCGATGAACCGATCCAAATCGTGATGGACCGGGACAAGATCATTCAGGTACTGATCAATCTGATCCGTAATTCGTTCCAGGCGATGGAAAACACCGGTTCCGTTCGAATCTCGCTTAAAGCAGAAGAGGAGATGGCCGTTGTTCAGATCGAGGATACTGGCAAAGGGATCGCCGATGAAAATTTAGCCAAAATTTTCGATCCGTTCTATACGACCAAGGAAGAAGGAACAGGACTCGGGTTGTCCCTGTGCCAGAAAATTGTAGAAGATCATGGCGGGAGAATTACGGTACATAGCGAACTGGGCATTGGCACAACGTTTACTTTGCGCATCCCGCTGGCCTAGTAAAAATGGATGGTAATATACAAAAAAATAACCTATGATAGGATAGTTGCTTGGCAGCCAAGAAGGATTGCCAGCATCATATCATCTACGCATCAATGTGTTTCAAGAGAAAGGAAGTATCCGTCAGTATGTCGATTTCCACCAAAGAAACCGGTTCAGCTATGGTCGTGACTCGCGGAAAGAGACTCCAGTTTGCCTTGATTCTCGGATCCCTATCGGCATTTGGACCACTCTCCGTTGACATGTATTTACCTGCACTGCCTAAACTTTCGGAAAGTTTAGGGTCGCCGGCATCGTTAGCCCAATTAAGCTTGACGGCATTTTTGCTCGGACTGGCGCTTGGACAGCTCGTAGCCGGGCCGCTCAGCGATATACGGGGGAGAAAAGCACCGCTGATTATATCCCTGATTATTTATTCAGTAACCTCCTTACTGTGCGCATTTGCACCGTCGATTTGGGTTCTGGTTGCGCTCCGCTTCGTGCAGGGAGCAAGCGGAGCAGCCGGCATCGTCATATCCAGGGCGGTCGTGCGCGATTTATACACCGGCTCGGAGCTGACCAAATTTTTCACGTTGCTGATGCTAATTAACGGATTGGCTCCGATTATCGCTCCTGTATTCGGAGCCTTTATTCTGAACTTTGTGTCTTGGCGCGGCGTATTCGTCGTCCTGTTTCTGACCGGATTGCTGATGCTGCTTGCCGTATGGTGTGGTCTGCCGGAAACGTTGAACCGGGAGAATAGGGCCAACGGCGGGATCAGGCAAACCTTTCAAACCTTTGGAACGCTGGTTCGGGATCGCGTGTTTATCGGATATGCGCTCTCCCAAGCGTTCGTATCGGCCGCGATGTTCGCGTATATCTCGGGATCGCCCTTCGTACTGCAGGATATCTTCGGGGTGTCTCCTCAAATGTACAGCCTATTCTTTGCCGTTAATGGGGTTGGTATCGTCCTGTTCTCCCAAATTACCGGCAGATTGGTTTCCCGCACAGGAGAAACCAGACTCCTGACGACGGGACTTCTTATTGCAGTCTTTGGCGGCACATCGCTGCTTGCCATTACATGGCTTGGCGGCGGACTGTTTCTCATAGCCCCGATGCTGTTTCTGATCGTCTCGGCCGTAGGGATGGTTAGCGCAACGACAACATCACTGGCGATGCAGAAGCAGGAAGCCCATACCTCAGGCAGCGCATCTGCATTGCTCGGCTTGCTGCCTTTGCTCTTAGGCGCCGCCGCCAGCCCTCTTGTCGGGCTTGGAGACGGAACGACGGCAGCTCCGATGGGCACCGTCATCGGGATCGCGGAATTACTGGCCGTCAGCTCGTTTTTGTTTCTCGTCATGCCTATTAGCCGCAGGAAAGAGACACAAGCCTCTTTATAAAATTGTACTTATGTCATGAACCCGCACAAAGAATGTGCGGGTTTCTTTTTTGGTTAAGAAAACAATTTGAATGATTTACCTAGAATGCAATCATAATACCAAAGAGATGTGTAAACGGGCATAGCAGGAAAAACGCACGAAGACGAGGAAAACACAAAGATAAAGCAGGTGAACCCACTTGAAATGGATGTCGGTCATTAGCCTACTGTTCATGCTCCTGCAAGGGACTGAACCGGAGAACGACAATTTAACGATTACCCAGGAAGGCAAAGTCATGGAAAGCGTGAATCGAAGCGAACATGCGCTTGATGTGTTCCCGCTGCTGGATATGGACAAATACGATCAATGGGTGGATAAACTTGATCGCAAGACCTATATGGAGGCCCGAAATGCCAAGATTGGCAGCAGCGGCCAGATCGTTCCGGGTCAGAACGGCCATCGTCTGGACCGCCGCAAGCTATTGGAGCTATACTACTCGTATTGGTACGGCACCGGGGCTTCTTCCATCGAAGCGCCGAGGTATCCGATATATCCGAAAGTGGATACCGAGCTGCTGGCTTCCATTCGCGTCAAGCCGATCGGCTACTATGTAACCTATTTTAATTCCAATAACAAAAATCGTTCCCATAACATCTCGTTGGCTGCTCAAGCGATTGACAGCGCAGTCGTATTCCCCGGGGAAACGTTCTCGTTCAATGAGGTCGTCGGCATGAGAACGGTGGACAGGGGTTACAAACGTGCCGGCGTGATCGTAAGAGGCGAATTGTCCGAAGGAGTGGGAGGCGGAATCTGTCAGGTTTCTTCGACTCTGTATAATGCGATTGACCGTGCAGGTTTGCAGATTGTGAAGCGCTACTCTCACAGCCGGAACGTCCCTTACGTGCTGCCTGGACGTGACGCGACGGTTAGCTGGGGAGGCCCGGACTTTGTTTTTGAGAACGCCTATAATCAACCCATACTCATTCGGGCATTCGGGAACGGGGGAAGAATGACTGTAGCCATATACTCTTCGGAACTCATTGAATATAAGCCGCGCAATGTACCGAGCATATCCAACAGCCTGCCGGAGGAGACCAGTGACACCAAGCATAATCCGGTAAGCGGCGATTAATCCGAGATTGGATGAAACGATGCCGATCGCGGACGGGACGACCTATACCATTGCATACACAACCACAACACGAGAACAAGATCCACGGCATCGCCGCCGTAATACATCAGCATTCCACCAAGCTTTGCCTGCTCGGAAGGGACGCCGTCGGGCGGATGGGCATATAAGTATTTGGAGAGTATCCCGTGTCCCGCCATGGCAATGATCAGGATGAACGCACGAAGCCGAAAGCTTCGGCGGTAGGGAACCACATCCACGCAGATCAAAGAAACCGTAAATAGATATCCGGCTGCAAACACATGAAAATGAACGGCTATATGAAGAATTAGGCTAGAATGCATGGCCGTGAACAACCCGGTGGTGTAGAGGATCCATAAGCCGCCGATATTCAACAAAGCGGCCACCAATGGATGTGAGATACAGTGGACGAGCTTGCTCTTAAGCAATCGGCTTATCTTTCTAGCGAACAGCACGTTGATTGACCGAAGCAGAAGCGTCATTGGAGCAGAAAACGCAATCAGCAGTGGCCCAAGCATGCCGAGCAGCAGATGCCCAAGCATATGCATCGGGAAATTCGCAGGGGCAAGCCGGGCCAACGGGCCAGCCAGCGACAAACCTATGCAGTTCAATCCCGCAATCCAGCAAACATAACGATGGGCAGGCCATATGCGGTGGCGTCGGTTGGAAACCGCAGCAGCTGTCCAATAGAGCAGAATTAGGCCAGCGAGGAAGAAACTCAAAATCCATTCCCAAGGGTGCCATAGAGTAGCGCCTTCGAACATTCCGGCACCATGATGATGAAACGAATGGCTACTCATCTTAGGATGCGGCCTTCCGGGAAGGAACGCGGTTTCGAGTTCGTACAATGAGTATGATGCCAGCGATGATCATGCCGGCAGCAATCAGATTCCAGACCCAATCATAGGGTCTTATTACGACGTTATAACGAATCTGATGCAGTCGCATCCACTTGTGTTGGATGATGCCGTCGTAAAGCTGGAAAGCGCCACCGCCTAACAGAATGCCTCCAATCCATCGTTTAGCCCAAAACGCGTTTCTTCGGTGCAGATCGGCAATCAGAAACGTGGAGCCAATGGTAGCAAACCAGCTGA
This sequence comes from Paenibacillus sp. cl141a, assembly GCF_900109305.1. NCBI lineage: Bacteria > Bacillati > Bacillota > Bacilli > Caryophanales > Paenibacillaceae > Paenibacillus > Paenibacillus sp. cl141a. The sequence continues at coordinate 205,495 of NZ_FNZO01000007.1, read as the reverse complement.
ACGCATGAAACAGACCATCAGAGACAAGGCCGATATCGCTTGTAGACTTATCGTAGAAATGATGCCAATGCAGCAATTGGTGAAATACCACCTCATCGATAAATCCGACCAGCCCTAACCCGAACAAGATGCCGGCCCATAGGTTGCGTTCGGCGTAGTTTGAGCGCTGTGGTTGATTTTCATAGGTTTTAGAAGACTTCATTCGTCTCATCCTCTTCCGTTATAAAATTCTGAAGTCCATCGTTTTACAGAGTGATACTTTCTAATTTTACCCATTATTACCATATCAATAACTTAAACACCGGGTGGATAAAACGAGTGATATATATTAATCGCTTCGGTAAAGGACTAAAGCTCGTTGTTCATCAGTTAACTAGTTTACATAATATTATATATGTTAACTTAATTGAACATATCCACAAACAAAAGGCGAACTACTTCTAGGGTTCGCCTTTTTACTAGGTGTACATATATTCTGCTGTTTTTTAAGAACGAAGTGAAATGGGGATCTCCTTCACGCCGCGCACGATCATACCCGGCCTCCATTCCAGCTCGTCGATATTGCATTGAAGCTCAAAATCGGGAAAACGGCGAAGAAGCGTGTTAATTGCGATTTCACCTTCCAGCCTGGCGAGCGGTGCTCCGAGGCAAAGGTGTATTCCTTTGCCGAAGGCTAAGTGCTGGCTCTTCTCCCGGGTGATATCGAACAGATCAGGATTCTCGAATTGTGCGGAATCGCGATTAGCGGAATTAAGGGCGATGACAACCAAGTCGCCTTTCTTCATACGAGCGCCGTGAAATTCCAAGTCCTCCGCTGCCCATCGGGAAGTGCTGAATTCTACGGGACCGTTGTAGCGAAGCATTTCCTCAATGGCGCCATGAATCCGTTCCGGTTGTTCCTGCAGAAGCTTCCGCTGCTCCGGATGCTCCAATAATGCAAGCACGCCATTGCCGATCAGGTTCACCGTCGTTTCATGACCGGCTATGATCATCAGGGTAACGACGCCGTATAACTCCTGTTCGGATAAGCGGTCACCTTGGTTCTCGGCAATAACCAGCTGACTGATCATATCATCGCCGGGCTGTTCACGAATCTTGGCGAACCAATCCTTCAAATAAGCGATGAATTCGTTCATATGCTGGACAACCTGCTCGTTCATTTGCTGATTGGAAGCGCCGATGATGGAATTGGACCATACCCGGAACTTGTCCTGATCCTCGGCAGGTACGCCGAGAATCTCGCTGATTACTATTATGGGAAGCTTAAAGGCATATTCGTCAATAAGATTCATGGTGTCTTTGGAGGAGACGGCATCCAACAGGTTATCCGCGATCTCTTGAATATGGCTGCGCATATCCGCGATTCTCTGCGGCGTGAAACCCTTCTGGACCAATCCGCGAAGCCGTTTGTGATCCGGCGGATCGGAGAACAGCATATTCGTGCTGAATACGCTGGTCTGTTCCACGCCCATTGCCTTCGTGACGTCCTTGCTGAACCGGCCATCCTTGAGCGCTTCGACGGCTTCAGCGTAACTGCTGATCAGCCACCCGTGACGACCATCCGGAAATTGCAGATTCATAATGGGATCGCTTTGCCTCAATTTCTCGTACACCGGATAAGGGTTATGGGTAAATTCCTTAGTAAACAACGCATTTTTCAGAGATTCGTTCACATTCATCGGTATGGTCTCCTCTCGAAAATGATAATATCTTATCCAGTATAAGGGATAGTGATGAGGATAACCAATTTACGGTTGAATTTACGACAGTCTCCAGTTCCATTCAATCCATTCATCGTTCCGGTGGAGCCGTGCATGTTGCCCATGAACAGATCATGCATACCTGCAGCAGCGGGATGCCCTTACCCTTGCGAATATGCCGGATAAGGATATGCCGAAGCTAGGTAACGGGGTTAAACCGAAGGGTCGAATGGGCTCTGCATCGGCGGTTCTTTTTGCGTTTACGGACGCTTAATAAGGGGGGAATCAGTGCCTTTCGGTCTACTGACTATGCGCATCCATCTTTGATATATTGGATCATATCTGAAGGGAAGAAAGGGGGAAGATGCCGGTGAAATCCGTTTCGGGAGAAAAGGCAGGGCTGTTGTTTCGATTTTTTATACCGTATGCCGTCATTCTGGTAGGCTCCCTATTGGTTGGATGGTTTGCTTATGGGAAAACCTCGGAGCTGATTGAAAACGAGACGGTAAAGAGCACCTCTGCGGCACTGCAACAAATTCAGGAAGCGCTGGATCAGCGATTTGCCGAAATCGAGAACATTGCACGGCAGATGTCGAGCGAATCCAAGATCCAATCCTTTCAATTCGAGAAAGAACCATTTGCCAGCACAGGCCCATACCGGCTGTGGGATTTGGAAAAGAGCTTGTTTAACTACAAACTGGTTAATCATTTCATCGTGGATTATTTCGTCGCGTACAAGAACAGCAGCATGGTCATCTCTCCCCGCAAGGTGTATACGGCAGACCAGTATTATCGTTTGCTGCTGCGTTATGAAGGCCAATCGTCAAGCGAATGGAGGGAAGCATTGTTCGGGCAGTATCATTATAAAACGTATACGCCGGGACATTCGGTTGTTTATGAAGGCAAACCATACTCCGTCGTGAGTTATATGCAATCCTTCGGGAACAAAAGCAGCAGCGGGGTCGTTACGGTCCTGATTAACAATAGGCAGATCCAGGACATGCTCCGCAAGGTCGATCCGGAACAAGAGGGCTTTGCCTATATAGCGGATGCTAACGGAAACCTAATCAGCTCTATCGGCCTGAAAGAACAGGATTATATGAAAGCGTTTCCCATGAGAAGTGTCGATAACCATATCCAATGGGATGAACAGGAGATGCTTGTGACGCAATCCACATCTGACTACAACGGATGGAGCTATGTATCGGCCCAACCTAAATCTGTGGTGCTCCAAAAGGTATATTATATCAAGCAGCTGACGTTAACCATCTTCGTTACAGCTCTGCTGTTGGGGTTAGGCGTAGCCGGTTATTTGGCATATCGAAGCAGCAGGCCGCTCCTCAAAATCCTTCAGCTGCTGCCTTCAACCCGATCGGAAGCAGCTCATGCTGCTTCGCGTAACGCCGTTGATTATATCGGCCATTCCGTTTCCGAGCTGGTTGAAAGCCATGATTCGCTGAAGGAGCGGTTGGAAGAGCAGATTCCGATGCTGCGAAACGTTTTGGTTGACCGTCTTCTGAAAGGGAGCTTCATGTCGATGCAGGAGCTGGAGGCTGCCATGGAACACGCGCAGGTCCAGCTCCGGGGATCTTACCATGCGGTTGCGCTTCTTCATATTCGAGGATACCATGAGCCATTCATGGAAGAAATGCTGATGGAGCTCGATATTGTGAAAATCAACATCCGCGACCGGATTCAATCATTATGCGGAGAAGGGGCGCTGCTGCATGACTTTGGTGAAAATCAATTGGTTCTGGTCTTGTCGGGAACGGCAGCGGACAAAGAGGAATTCACGATACAAATGCGTGGAAATCTACAGTCGATTTATGAGCATCTGATTGGAATTTCCGGCACGGGCCTGTACATGGCCGTAGGCGAGTTCCGGTCCAATATTGCCGAGCTGTATCGTTCCTACGGGGAGGCCAAGTTCGTCCTGCATCATGCGGGATGGAGCGAGAAGTCTCCTATCTTCTATCATGCCGAGATGGAAATGCCGGCCTTTGCCTATTATTACCCGGCAGACGAAGAAATGCGGTTAATCCAGCTTGTGAAGGCCGGCAATCTGGATGAGACAAGGCAGCTTTTTCGTCAGATCAAAGAGAAGAACAAGTCGGATCGGCAAATGCCGATGGCCGTCGAGAAGCTCCTTGTCCAGGAGCTTAGCGGTACTCTGATGAAGTGCAACGAACAGACAGGGAATGATGGTAGCTACAGAACGGAGGAAACGGATGCCGTCATCCGAGCGTTAAATCCCGTGTTATCCCCTGCTGAAGCCATGAATATTCTCTATGCCGCTTTCGTTCGCCTATGTCAGAAGAACGAGGAGAGGAAGAAGAGCCATAATGCTCATTTAACGAACCGGCTGCTGAGCTATATCGAGAAGCACTATGGGGAGAGCGATCTGAGTTTATCCGCGCTCGCCCGGGAAACCCATACGTCCGAAGCTTATGTATCGTACTTCTTCAAGGAGCAGACGGGCTTGAATTTCTCGGAGTATCTTGAGAAGCTCCGAATGGATGAGGCAAAGCGGGAGTTGGCGACGAGCGACAAGCCGATCAGCGACATCGCTGCAGCTTGCGGCTATTTGTCGCTCAACACCTTCAGCCGGGCGTTTAAACGCGTAAACGGGATAAGCGCCACCGAGTACAGACGCCTTCACCGGGCCGGAGATGATGCTTAATCTAAAGAAATGCGTAATACCGGATTGAAGAATAACAGCCCATTCTAAAATTCTGAATAGTTGACCGGAAATATGTAGATTTACGCGGAACAAGCCGGCTGTATATACTCCAATCACGGACCGGATCGGGACGAATCCCATTGAAGATTGGAGTGGTAACTGCTGAGTGGCTGGAAGAGTATCATCCGCAGCTGGCAATTGTACGCGCTTTTTTTGCTCCCGTTATTGTACATCATCATCTTCAAGTATGTGCCGATGTACGGCGCGCAGATTGCGTTTAAAGAGTTCAACGTCACAAAAGGAATCAATGGCAGTCCATGGGTTGGATTTGCCCAGTTCGAACGTTTCTTCCAATCGCATGAATTTTGGCGATTGCTTAAGAATACGTTCTCGATCAGCTTATACACGCTGATAGCCAGTTTCCCGTTTCCCATTCTGCTCGCGCTCGGATTGAATTATGTAAGAAACCGGCGTTTCAAGAACACCGTCCAGATGGTTACATACGCGCCTTATTTCATCTCTCTGGTCGTATTGGTGGGCCTGATGCTGCAGTTTATGGACCCGAGAACGGGACTCATCAATACGATGCTCGGCTGGATCGGCGCTGGTCCGTATCATTTCATGGCCGAGGCCTCCTGGTTTCAGTCGATCTACGTGTGGTCCCATATTTGGCAGAACGTCGGGTTTTCCTGCATCATCTTTTTGGCAACGCTTTCAGGGATTGATCCGGCACTCCATGAAGCAGCCGTCATCGACGGCGCTTCGAAGATGCAGCGAATGCGCCATATTGACCTGCCGGGCATTATGCCCATCGCCATCATACTGCTCATTCTGAATACGGGGCAAATGCTGGAGACCGGCTTCGAGAAAATCCTGTTAATGCAGAATGCGCTGAACTTGCGATCTTCCGAGGTCATCGACACGTATGTGTACAAGGTTGGACTGGTATCCCAAGCGATGAATTTCTCTTATGCCACGGCGATTGGCTTGTTTAAAGCGATCATCGGCTTCGCGCTGCTGCTGATCGTGAATCAGACGGCCAAAAAGCTGAAGCAGGAAAGTCTATGGTAAGGAAAGGAGGACATGTATGCAATCACCTGCCATGAAGGAATCCGGCTCGGACCGCGTTTTTACGGTGGTGAACTATGTCATTTTATCCGTTTTCTTGATCGTTGTGTTATATCCGTTGATTTATGTAGTCAGTGCTTCTTTCAGCTCCAGCAGCGCGGTTTTATCGGGAAAGGTATGGCTGTGGCCCGTCGAACCGACGCTCGAGGGGTACCGTGCGGTGTTCAAAAACACGATGGTTGCCAAAGGCTTCATGAACACGCTGTTCTATACGCTGGCAGGCACCTCGATTAATCTCATTCTGTCCGTCATGGCGGCTTACCCGCTGTCACGCAAAGATTTTCGGGGCCGCGGCCTGTTCATGCTGCTGTTCGTGTTCACGATGCTGTTTAATGGGGGACTGATCCCGACTTACCTGCTGGTGAAGGATCTCGGCATGATTGACACGGTATGGTCGATGCTCATTCCCGGCGCTCTGTCGGTGTGGAACGTCATCATCATGCGGACCTACTTCCAGACGACAATCCCTACGGAATTGCTGGAGGCTTCGCAGCTGGACGGCTGTACGGATTTCCGGTTCCTGTGGCGCATCGTGCTGCCGCTTTCGGGTCCCATCCTGGCCGTCATCGCTTTATTCTATGCCGTCGGCCACTGGAACCAATATTTCAACGCCATGATCTATTTAAAAAGCGCGGATTTGTACCCGCTGCAGCTGGTGCTCCGCGACATTCTGGTGCAGAACGAGGTCAATATCGAAATGCTCGGCGACGCCAAAACCGCGGCGGCCCGGCAAGGTCTGCGGGAGCTGCTGAAATATTCGCTGATCGTGGTGACATCGGTTCCGCTGCTGATCGTTTACCCGTTCCTGCAGAAGTTTTTTGTCAAAGGGGTCATGATCGGTTCGTTAAAAGGATAGTACATCCATCATTTCAGGAGGGCGGGACGTTATGAGAAAAAGAACACGGGTTATTATGGGTGCTATCACCGTATTCAGTATCCTTCTTGCAAGCTGTACCGGGTCACAGGGCCCGAAAGGCGCGGATGAAGCACAAAATACGGGTACCGAGGCAATTGTATTATCCGAACCGGGAACCTATCCGCTGGTTCAAGAGAAAACCACTTTGAAGGTGATGGTGCGGGGAAATCCGCTGGTTGAGAATTTCGAAACGAACGGTTTCACCAAATGGTACGAAGAAAAAACGAATGTGCACATCGAGTGGGAGGTCGTTCCGGAGCAGAGCATGCAGGAGAAGCTGAATCTCGTTCTTGCCAGCGAGGACTATCCCGATCTCATCCTGGGATTGAACATATCCCCGGCGCAGCAGATGATTTACGGCTCGCAGGGCGCCTTTCTCCCGTTGAATGATTTGATCGAGAAGCAGGGGCCGAACACCAAGAAATTATTCCAGGATAATCCCGAGATCCAATCCACGATTACCGCGCTGGACGGCAATATCTATGCGCTTCCGGAAGTGAATGAATGCTACCACTGCTCCATGAGCCAGAAGATGTGGATTTATGAGCCTTGGCTGAAGAAACTCAATCTGAAGATGCCGGAAACCACCGATGAGCTGTACGAGGTGCTGAAGGCCTTCAAAGAACAGGACCCGAACGGAAACGGAATCCAGGATGAAATTCCGCTATCGATCTCACCGAAATCCTGGAGCTCCTCCATCGATGCGTTCCTGTTGAACTCTTTCATTTATAATCCGGTTTACGGCTCAAGTTACAAGCATATATTCATTAGAGACGACAAGCTTGACGTCGCCTTCAACAAACCGGAGTGGCGGGAAGGGTTGCGGTATATGAACAAGCTGTATGCCGAGGGATTACTCGCTCCAGAGTCGTTCACGCAGGATGACAATCAGCTGATCCAGATCGGGGAGAATCCCGATACGGTCATTCTGGGTGCTTCAACCGGCGGCCATCAGGGGATATTTACGCAACTCCTCGGCGAAAGCGGCAGATGGTTGGAATATAAGACGGTGCCGCCGCTCAAAGGTCCTAACGGCGTTCGCTATGCGGCTCTCGATTCCACCGGATTAAACCCGGGTGCATTCGTCATCACGAAAAAGGCCAAGCATCCTGAGCTAGCCCTGCGCTGGGCAGATGGCCTGTACGAGCGGGAGCATACGCTGCGCAGCGTCTATGGCCGTCCGGACCAGGAATGGAGGGAAGCGAAGGACGGCGAGGTCGGCATCAACGGGGAGCCAGCGGTCTGGTCGGAGCTAAAATCATACGGTACGGTGCAAAATATTGCCTGGATACAAACCGGCCCGAGTTTGCGGACAAATGAATTCCGCCTGAGCGCCGTTGCCAAAGGAGACGACGATCTGGAAGTCGTATTGTACAACGAGACGAAGAATAAATACGAACCTTACAAACCAACCGATGTCAGCACCGTTCCGCCGTTGTTTTTGACAAACGAGCAGGCGTCCGAGGTAGCGGATCTGTCCAAAACGATCAACGATTACGTGGATGAAATGATGGCACGCTTCGTGATTGGCGATGCCGATCTGGATAAAGACTGGGACAGCTACGTGAAGCAGCTGGAGGCCATGAATGTAGCCCGCTACCTGGTAATCTATCAGGAAGCTTACGATGGAAGAAGCAAATAAAGGAGGAATCATGCAATGAGGGTTGGTGTGAGCACCTACAGCTTGCTGCCGGCTATCCGTGCAGGCGAGATGACGGTGCTGGATGTGGTGGATTGGATCGCGGAGAACGGCGGACAGCATATGGAGATCGTGCCCTATGGATTTACGCTGGAGGACAATCCCGGACTTGCCGATGCGGTGCGTGAACGGGCGGCCGAAGCCGGCATCGCACTATCCAACTATTCCATGCCCGCTAATTTCGTTCAGGAGAACAGGGACGACTTCGATGCGGAGGTCGAACGGATCAAGCGCCACGTGGATACGGTCAACCGGCTGGGAATGAAGCATATGCGGCATGACGTAACGGCGTTTACGCTGCCGCCGGAGAAGATGGGCATCGATTACGTGGAAACCCATTTGGACATGATCGTGGAAGGCTGCCGTCAAATCGCGGATTACGCGGCCCGGTCCGGCATCACGACCACAATCGAAAACCATGGCGTGAGCGTGCAGGCAAGCGACCGGGTGCAGCGCGTGCTGCAGGCAGTCGACCGTCCGAACTTCAAGACGACCTTGGATATCGGCAACTTTCTATGTGTTGACGAGCAGCCGCTGGTCGGCGTGAAACGCAACTTGCCGCTGGCCTCGCTCGTCCACGTGAAAGACTTCTATTATCGTCCGTTTGATCAGGATCCGGGCGGGGGGAAGTGGTTCAGAACCTCCCATGGCAATTACCTACGAGGCGCTATCTTCGGGCAGGGGGATCTGGATGTGCGGCGAATCCTTCGACTCATTAAAGAATCCGGTTATGACGGGGATATAACGCTGGAATTCGAGGGCATGGAGGATTGCAGGGAAGGAACCCAATTGGGTTTGGACAATCTGAAGCGGTTATGGGAGGAAGCGTGACAGGAGAAGCGCCAGAATATGTAATCGAAAACCATTAAAATACACAGGCCTGCCTTGTAGCAAATCCGGGCAGGCCTGTTTGCGTAAACCGACAACCGAAAGCAGATCTGTACGAACCGATAATCACCTATATCTACTAAAAATGGATTCGAGAAGGGACAAAGACGATGCCATAGCCCAATTTCAGTGATTGACAATTTATGGGTTCCGTTTAGTATTAAACTGAAGGACAAAATTCATGGTGAATTTCACCAGCCTAGGGGGATAATATGAACCAAAATACCGTTCCTTATAATGAGATTGAACCTAAGCTTCAGACCGGAGATATTCTACTCGCTCATGGGGTAGCCAAGGGAAGTCTTCGAATTGAAGCGCTGGAACATTGTCCGTGGTCACATGTTGCGATGGTCGTGCGCGCTCCGAACGATGAAGTGCTGTTATGGGAATCCACATCGCTCGATAATCTGGAGGATACGTGGTTACATATCAAGAAATCAGGTCCTCAGCTCGTGAAATTACGCGATCGATTGTCAACCGATGTCAGCAACCATTACGATACGATGTTTGCGATCCGTCATCTGCATGCAGATCGAACACCCGAAATGTACGAGCTGCTGGATCATTTTATCGAGCAAGTGCATGATGCCGTGTTCCCGGATAAAAAACAGATGTATTGGGAGATCATCGAGGGCAAGTTCGGCATCACTACTTCGTTCCGCGACTTCTTCTGCAGCAAACTTGTAGCGGAAACCTATATCCAACTAAAGCTGTTGTCCCCCGCTAAAGCACCCAACAGTTACGAACCCAAAGATTTTACATCCAAGCGACATCTTCGTCTGCTGGGGAATGCCCGGTTAGGCGATGAAATTTATATCGATGTTGCGTCCATTCTCGCATGAGATGGCGTAAACACGCGGCTGCCCTGTTTTTTTTTACCTATTCCTATCTTTAGCCGGCCATTCGGATATGGCAACTGCGAAGTCGTCCTTGAGCGTACAGAACGGTGAGCTTCAGCTGGAAGGATGGGATTTCGGCACTGACGGGTCCATTGCGCTGAACGGAAAGTGGGCATTTTATTGGAACCAACTGCTGGATCCGGACGATCTGAAACAGGGGACCTTTCCTGCCGTAAGTGCGTACGTCGATATGCCCGAGTATTGGACGAATTATTCAGTGAACGGCAGAAAGCTTCCAGCCGACGGATATGCAACGTATCGTTTGACGATTAGCGGGCTTGATTCTGAAGAGCCGATTGCACTCAAGCTGCGCAACATCTATTCGTCATACGCCCTATGGGTCAACGATACCCTGGCGGCATCGGCCGGTATACCAGCATCTACGCACGAGGCATCCATTCCGAAGTATGGTCCGTCTGTAGTCGTACCCGTTGAGCCGGACTCGGACGGACGATTGACGCTTCTGGTTCAGGTCGCCAATTTTACGTATCCCAAGGGCGGGATTAATAATGCCTTTGAGCTTGGAGACGCCAAGCAACTGCAACAGGAGAAGTCGGTAGAGCTTGTAAGAGACAGTCTCGTCATCGGTTCATTGCTGGTGATCGCTGTGTATCATGTTCTCTTGTACGTGCTCAGGCGCAACGACGTTACTCCGTTGTATTTCGGATTGTTCTGTATGTGCATGGCTGTTCGAACGATGCTGGTGGGTTCGAGATTTATACTGGAAATATTCCCAGCGTTCTCATGGGAATGGTTTGCAAGAGTATCGTATTTAACGATTTACGTCGGCGAATTATTTTTGATCTCATATATATATTACTTGTTTCCTCAATTTCTATCCCGCAAGATATGGCGTTTGACGCAGTTTTTCACGATATTCTTAACGTTACTGGTGCTTACAACAGATATTCGGGTGTATGATCATTCCCTGATCCCATTTCAGATCTATTCCATCGGGCTTGTCCTCTATGCCGTCTATGCATCCATTCAGGTAGCAAGGCAACGACAAGAAGGAGCTGTCCTCCTCATACTCGGATTTACCCTGATTTTCCTGACGGCGGTCAATGATACCTTAAACCGTAATGGAGTCTTAACAACGCCGGCGTTGCTGCAGTTCGGTGTGCTCGGGTTTGTATTTTTGCAGGCATTATTGCTGTCCATGAAATTCTCCCGGGCATTTTCCCAAGTGGAGCGATTGTCGGAGCGTTTGTTGACATTAGACAAGCTGAAGGATGAATTTTTGGCAAAAACATCGCATGAGCTGCGTACTCCGCTCCATGGCATTATCGGTCTGGCCGATGCATTGATCGACGGAAGCTCCGGCAAACTGCCATCGCCCGTCATCGATCTTTTGCGGCTCATGAAGGTCAGTGGCCAGAGGCTTGCCCATTTGGTCAACGATATATTGGATTTCTCAAAGCTCAAGCACCAGGAAATCGGTTTGGTCATCGTGACGGTTGACTTGCGTCTGGCCGTCGAGCTGACCCTTCAAGTGCTCAACCCATTAGCCGAGAAGAAAGGGCTTCGACTATCCCATCAATTGCCGGACGATATGTACGTGAGGGCAGACGAGAATCGGTTGCAGCAAATCTTGCATAATTTAATTGGAAATGCGATCGCTTACACGGAAACCGGGACGGTTACCGTCACGGCAAAGAGGCTGCAAGGACAAGTTTCGATTCAGATAACCGATAGCGGAATCGGCATCGCAGAAGCTGATCTGGACCGTATTTTTGAATCATTCGAACAAATTAATCCTCTGGATCGATCTCAACAAGGCGGTACGGGGATCGGACTCTCGATTACTAAGAAGCTAGTTGAACTGCATGACGGAAGGATTGGAGTAACCTCCGTTCTTGGTGAAGGCTCGACGTTCAGCTTTACGCTCCCCATGGCTGGCGAAGGAAAGCCGAAGAGCCCTCCTTCGCCTGTCGCAGATTACATTCCGACGGAGTCATTCCAACATTGGGAGATTGTTGAACCTGAGGGGGAGCCAGACTTCAATAAACAACTGCCTTCAGTGCTCATCGTGGATGACGATCCGATTAACGTCCAGGTACTCTTGCAGTTCCTGGCAGGAAAGTATTCACTCAGATCGACTTGCAGCGGGCAAGAGGCCCTGGAATGGATCAAGAATGGATACAAACCGGACATTGCGCTTTTGGATGTCATGATGCCGTACGTATCCGGTCTCCAGTTAGGAGAAGAAATACGCAGGCAATACAATTCTGGGGAATTGCCTGTCATCTTCCTCAGCGCCAAAAGTCAAATGACGGATCTGATTGCCGGTTTCGAACACGGCGGTAATGATTATCTTGCGAAACCCGTCGACAAGCAGGAGCTGTTGGCACGCCTTGAACTGCATCTCCAACTGGCACGCTGGAATGCAACGCTGGAACGCGAAGTGGAGGCGAGGACCATTGAGCTTGAGCATTCTTTGGAAGAACGGGCCAGAGCGTTGTCGGAAATATCCGTGCTCGCCGAGCGGAACCGAATTGCCGGCGATATTCACGATCACGTAGGACATATTCTAACAGCCAGCGTCGTTCAGTTAGAGCTCGGTCTGAAAATGTCTTCCCAAAACGCACCGGAATCGACGGAGAAATTGAAGCACGCGTCCGATCTGCTCCGCAAAGGGCTTCATGAAATGCGGAAATCCGTGCATATGCTTGCTGAGGAAGCGGCTGCTTCAACAACGTTCCGGGATTCCTTGCTGCAAATCATCAACGACTCCGAGCAATATGCGGAAGTCAACGTGGAGCACACAATTGAAGTCTCCGATGGCAGTCTCGAGCCGGAGGCCGAGAAGCTGATCCGCCATGCCTTGCAGGAGGGGATCACGAACGGTATTCGTCACGGGCAATGCACATTCTTCCGGTTTGAGTTGATCGAGACTGAAGACGCTATCCAGTTTACGCTCGAAAATAACGGGCTGCCCTTTACGTCCGAACGGCTTGGATTCGGATTGACCATGATGCGGCAAACGACCCGGCGAAGGGGCGGCACCTTCCAGGTCAGCACGAAGGATGGAGCAGGCTGTGTGTTATTACTCACCATGCCCCGCTCCGCGCTTAAGGAGTGATCAGAAATGTCAAGCATAAGCATACTCATTGCAGAGGATCAAACCATTGTCCGTGAAGGCCTTGAGACCATTATCAATATGGAGCCCGAAATGGAAGTCGTTGCTACGACGGACAATGGGCAGACCGCTTGCGAGCTGGTGGAGCAGCTGCGTCCACAGCTTGTGTTAATGGACATCGAAATGCCTGTTATGAACGGAATTGCGGCAACGCATCAGATTAAGCAGTCCAATCCGGAAACGATCGTGCTGATCCTCACGACGTTCACCGAAGAGGATTTCATTATAGAGGCACTGGCCAAAGGAGCATCCGGATATTTGCTTAAAGACTTTACGTCCCATAAAATCATCGCCTCGATCCGCGAGGCGATTCGTGGCGAGCTTATGCTCCCTTCCAAGGTGGCTGCAAAGTTGGCGGCCCGGTTAAGAACGACCGGAGTTCCACAGATTCCAGTGCAGAACTATAATCTGACCCCCAGGGAATTGCAAATTGCAAAGCTGATGACGGAATATAAGAACAACCGCGAAATCGCCGATATGTTATATATCACGGAAGGTACGGTTCGCAACTACATTAGCGTCATCTATGAGAAAATCGGCATGAATGACCGGACCAAGGCTATTCCGCTGCTCAGGCAGGCACTTAGGGATCCGGATTGATTAAGACAAGAACACCGCTTTCAATGAGAGCGGTGTTTTTTTGTCATGCGTTTCTATGAGTATAGGGTTTGGCAGTCTATCGAAACAGTTACTTCTGTCATATAAAAGCCTTACACCTGTCATGCTTTAGTCATGATGAAGTCATATCCAAACGTGGCTGAACTAGGTCATGCCATCAGCTCGATCCCGTCCAGCATTTTATATGAGATGAACGCTACCGTTTGGTTTTACATTTGAATCCGGTTGATATATGATATAACGTGGATATTGAATATCCGCTTTAAATATGAATAGCATTTTAAACCAAATCCATACGTAAAACGAGGTGCTGTTTATGCATATGAAAACCGGCGTGGAACAGTCCGTATATGCCCTGGTTCTGCTCAACATGCTGCCGGACAGGGCGGTGCTGCCCGGGGAAGCGATTAGCCAGCAGCTGGGAACTTCCGTGACCTATTTTCAGAAATTGTTGAGAAAGCTGGTAACCGCTGATCTGATCACGTCTGTTCCCGGCATCAAGGGCGGTTTCAGATTAAAAAAGAAACCTGAGGAGATCCGTGTATACGACGTTTACCTCGCGGTGGAAGGACAACAGTCCCTATACTCGTCCCACGGAATTCTCGTGGACATGCTCGACTTGCAAAAAGAAGAAAGCTGCTGCTTGCTGTCCGATTTGATGGAAGAAGCCGAGTCTTCCTGGAAAGCTGTATTAAAGCGAGAGACTATCGCTTCGTTGTCGGAGGAAATGCGCGGTGAACGCTTTAAGGACAAGGTTAGCGCCTTGGAGGAATGGATCGGCAGCAAAATGGTCATCTAATCGAATCGAAGAAGGGAAGATATCATATGAGATTAAGCGTACTGGATCAAGCTCCCGTCACCAGCGGCAACACGGCGGAAAGTGCATTGATGAAAGCCGAAGAACTGGCTGTTCTGGCCGATGGATTGGGATACAGCAGAATGTGGATGGCCGAGCATCATGGAGGACATACGTTTGCCAGCTCCGCACCAGAAGTGACGGCCGCCAGGCTTGCGGCAAAAACCGAGCGGATACGCATCGGCACCGGCGGCGTCATGATGATGCATTATTCTCCGCTGAAGCTCGCGGAAGTATTTAAGACGTTAAGCGCATTTACGCCCGGAAGGATTGATTTTGGCGTAGGGCGAGCGCCAGGCGGCGATACGAGTGCCATGTACGCTCTGTCCGAAGGGCGGCAGCTGATGCTTCATAACATGTATGACAAGCTCTCCGTCACCATGCAGCTTCTTCGCGATCAGGTGCCGGAAGATGAACTGTATGCCACGAATGCCGCCGCACCTACGGGAGTCGCCTTGCCTGAAGTGTGGCTGCTCGGCTCCAGCGGCAACAGTGCGCTGCAAGCGGCACAGATGGGGGTCGGTTACTCCTTCGCACAGTTCTTTAACGGAGCGATGAGCATAGACATATTGGACCATTACCGTGATAACTTCCAACCATCTCCGTTCATGGAGAAGCCTGAAATCAACGTATCCTATATGGTGACAACAGCGGAAACAAAGGAAGAAGCGGAGTATGAGGCGCTGCCTCAGGATATTTTCCGGCTGATGATGAGCAAGGGCCGAATTACGCAGCTGATGACACCCGAAGAGGCTCAGAATGTATCTTTAACTGAAATTGACCGGATGGCTATCCAGGAAGGGCGCAAAATTCATCTGGTGGGAGCGGCAAAAGATATCGCAGCCCGCTTGCAGGAAGAGCAAGCGCACTACGGATTCCAGGAAGCGATGATATGCAGCATTCCGCATTCGCAGGAAAAGCGGCTGGAAGTGTATCGCCTGCTCGCACGTGAACTGCTGTAAATCTTGGTTTTTGTGGGGCAGGCGGAAGCCTGTCCTTTTTGAATTGCCGAAAATATCGTAACCCTTCAAAGCGTGTTGATGCTAGAATAGTAAAAAATCGTTTATACATAAAATCAGCAGTTAGGAGAGATTATGCCTTTTACATTCGCGCACCCCGTCATCACGATGCCGTGGTGGAAGAAGAAGTCGTTACCCGTGTCCGCACTCATTATCGGGTGCATGGCGCCGGATTTTGAGTATTTCATCCGCTTTCGGGCGGCTGGCGTATGGGGGCATGAGGGTCCGGGTATTCTCTTATTCAATCTCCCGTTGATATTGCTGCTGTACGTTGTGTTTGAGAAGGTCATACGTCCGGTTCTGCACGTTTATTTACCTTCATGGTTCCCGTACCGCTGGCAGCGGGACGGGAAACTACCCGTCTCTACAATAGGGTGGCTGGCCGTAATCCTCTTAGGACTAGCAGGCGTTGGCACGCATCTGCTATGGGATCAGTTCACGCACACGGGAGCATGGATCGTCAATCAGATTCCCCTCCTTACGGAAATGCTGCATATCGGTACCGTACAAATTCCGGTGTACAAGTTAGGCCAACACGGCAGCACCCTATTAGGCTTGATCCTGACTGCATGGTGGGTTCACCGTCATTTGTACGTAGCGCCCACGAAAAGAGCGCATGCGCATTCGGTTATAACCTTTTGGCGCGTATTCGTTACGGTCTATATCCTTGTAATGTTCATGGCCATGTTGACGGTTGTAGAAGGGAGGGGACCGCTCTATGTATTGCAGCTTGTCGTCCCGGCCATTAGCAGCTTTCTGCTCGCAATGCTCGTAACTTGTCTGCTATTTTGGAATACGGCCAGGCGAAAATAACGAATCCAGCAATAAAACAGAATTCATTGTGTAGGAGGGGCTTTTATGGTAACCATTGAGCAGTACACCCTGAAGGGGATCCATTTCTTAAATGAAGATGCACTCATAATTCATGAGCAGGCCGGATTGTACGGCGTGTTAGACGGGATATCCTCCGTAGTTCCCTACCTCAGCGATAAGAAGGAAACGGGAGGGTATGTTGCTGCCCAAGCGGTGAAGAACTTTTTTGAATCACTGGATCAAGTGGAACAGCTTGCGGAGCATGCTGCGGCAGCAAACGATAAGTTAAGAGAACTCATGCAGCAAGCCCATGTCGACATGGAGAAAAAAGACGGGCTCTGGGGAACGGCTCTTGCTCTCGTACGAATTCAGGAGGAACGCGTGGAATTCCTGCAGACCGGTGACTGCATGATCCTTGCCGTGTACCAGGACGGGGAGGTCCGGCCGTTAACCTGGAGACAAGTCGCTCATTTGGAAACTCCAGCCATCGCGAAATGGGAGGAGGGCGTGAATCAGGGACTGACCCGTCAGCAAGAACTCCACGGGACGGTAATTGATATCATTAGGGAAAACCGCTTTAAGAGCAACGTAAATGGAGGCTACGGCGTCTTGAACGGGGATCCCCGTGCCGTTGATTTTCTTGAATACGGAAAAATCAATAGATCCCGAATCGCCCATCTGATTCTATTAACGGATGGGTTATTCTGGCCTGTGAACGATGTGCCGAGTGATCGATCCTATTGGGACTACATCGCGAAGCGTATACTCTTATACGGCCTTGAGCAGTATACGCAAGAATTACAGGATATCGAAGAGGCTGACCCGGAATGTTTAACCCACGCAAGATTCAAAAAATCCGACGACAAGACGGGCTTGGTGCTTCATTTTAACGACCTATAGTTGTTCATGAGCACGCTCTTGCATTATGATAAAAAGATTCTCCCGGTATTTCATTTCGTAGCACCATCAATCCCCGGGTTTGTCGTTTCACCTTTTATCCATACGATTTATTAAGCGTGCTTTGCCTAACAACATTTTCATGTCCGAATCATATTTTATTGTAACGGCATGAAAGCGGGAGGTATGCAATATGGGCCGAGGAGTGCAAAGTAAACGAAGACAGCAAGGGAGATCAAACAAAGCTACGGTTAAACAATTGGCGTTCATCGCAGCCATTTTGGTATTAATCGCCTCAGCCATAGGCCTCTACGTTGCTTATGATGACTTGTTTGAGGATGAAGGTGTGGAAATTGTCGTGTAGCCAAGCGCGTACGATCAACGTAACAAACAACATTTATTTCATCTTCATTATATATGACATAAGAATACTACCTGCTTCAAAGCAAAGGCAGCCGTTCTTGACACCAAGAGCCGGCTGCCTTTATTATGGGTTCATTTAACGGCAGATCGTCAGGATCCCGCCTCTTTTTTGGTTCTCGGCGCAGCGGGTCCATCTTGATGGGGGAGCAGCTTCATGCCGGCATGATCCAGATGGACTTCGACATGTACCGTTTCCAAAGAACCCGCATCCAGCGGTTGGACTGACGTCTGGTGGATTTTTTTCCAACGTCGGGTGTCTTTCTTAAACAAAACATGCTCCAAGCTGTACAGATCTGTCTTTAAAGCAATTCCATTCTTAAACGTAGATATAATCTCCTCCCGTACTTCCGCGGCCGCCTGGTTTTCCATTTCGGTTTTGTTCATGTCGTCGAGCGCTTCTACCACGTTACCTTCTAACTTCACGTTGATGCGGAATTGGGGCATTCCGTTGACAATGCTCAATTCCTTGCGAACTTTAGGATTCGACAAAACGACGTTCCCAGCGTATTCCCCGCTCTTATTTGTAATCATGACGTGAGAGCGTTTCGTATCGGGTTCCATCCAGCGTAGACCGGTGAGCTTGTCGTTAGGAAAGAAACCTTTCGATACCACTTCGGATATAGCGAATACTCCGTTAATCATCAGCTTCGGATTTTCTTTTTGATTCAGGCTCCAAGTCCCTTTATCGATCGAAAGATTAGGAAGCAGTACCGTACTGGCCGGTTCGGTGATCAGCGCCATAAAATCAAAATATCGAATCGGTACGATATAGGATCTCTGTTTATACTCTTCGGAAGGCTCATGAGCTATCGTATTTAACGGAGAGAGATTGAAGAAAGCAGGAACATTAAACAATTGCTCGATAGACTCGTTTGTTCCATATACCCACGGCGTCATACGAATTTCCTGATAACGACCGATCGTATCCAATTTGGTTAGAACCTTCGATTTCAAGACGGTATCACTGATGAGAATACATGAGATATGGCTCCAGCTTGTGCGTAACTGCGCTGAATCATAGATGGCATTGACCGCCATGTCAAACGTCTTGCCTCTGGTTTTGGAAGTCCACACTTGTGGCGGCTTTTCCGCTTTTCCCGTTTCACTTTTGGCGACCGCCGTAAAATCCATCATTTGGGTGTATACGACAAAATCACCGTCCTCTTGATCGATGCCGATGGCGGTGATGTAATTCATGTCTTGTACCTCCTTGATGTCCCAGCAGCCCGTTAACATATTGAGCATTACCGTTAACCATATTAATTTTATGATAAGGGTACAGTTTCTCATCTCACGTTGGTTCCCTTTCTTCAGAAGTGTTATCCATATTCTGCAGCATTTCCGGTCGGTTTTTGTTGAAAGCCCACGGTTTTTTCAAGAGGGCATTCATCAAATCCTTGAATGTCAGCGGCGATAGAGGAGCAAGGTACGGAAGTCCGAAGGATTCCAATACGGAGAGGTATGCAATGAGACTGAATAAACCAATAAAAAATCCCAGCATGCCAAGCAAGGAAGACCAAATCAGCACATACAGCCGAATAATGCTGACCGTTCCGCTCAGTGTCTGGTTTACCAAAGTAAACGTCGCGACTGCCGTCGTTGCAGATACGACCAGCATGGCGGGCGACGTTAAGCCAGCGCGTATGGCAGCATCCCCGATAATGAGGCCGCCTAAGACCGCGATGGTTTGACCGACAGCTTTCGGCAGCCTGATGCCTGCCTCCCTGAATAATTCGAACATGCCCAGCATCAATAACATTTCCATTGGCGCCGACAGCGGAATCCCGAAACGGGAGACCGTGACGGTCGCAAGTAGCAGAAAGGGAAGCTGATCCATGTTGTAGCATATCAAGGCAATCCAAAATCCCGGGAGCATAATGGCGAGTACGAGGCCAAGGAGCCTGAGAAGACGCTCAAAGATGACGAAATGATAAGGAAAAAAGGAGTCTTCCGGCGTTTTTAACAACTCCAGCAAGTTGCAAGGCGCAATCAACGCCATCGGCGACCCGTCCACAAGGATGACAAATCGTCCTTTAAGCAAACATTCCACGACAAAATCCGGCCTCCCAATGTAGTCCATGAGCGGAAACAGGGAGAGGGTCGAATCGGAAAGTGCCTCCTCCAGCTGACCGCTGGTTACTAGCGCATCGACATGGATGCCTTTTAAGCGCGACTTTGCCTCGTTGATGACTTCCGGGCGTATGATATCGGAAATATACAGAAGGGCTACTCTGGTCTGGCTGCGATCGCCAATCATCATTTGCTCATTGTGGAGCGTGGCCGTTCGCAATCTTTTTCGTACGAGTGCCACATTCATCAACAGATCTTCCGTAAATGCATCTCGAGCCCCTTTGATGGAGACCTCCGTATTGGACTCTTCTGGTTGTCTATTGGGAAGCGAGGCAATATCGATGGAATAAAAGCATTTCTCTCTTGAAAAAAAAAGGATCATTCGTCCCGCAAACAGAAGCTTAACGACATCGGCAGGCTGCTTCAATTTGCTCCATTCCATCGATTTATCCAATTCTCTGGCTAAAGGCTCCCAATCCGTGAAGTGTTCCAGTTTTTCTTCCAGATCCGGCAGCACATATTGGGTCATCACCATGGCATCAATCATTCCTTCGCTATACAGCAGCACTACGGGGATAGCATCTTCATGCTTTCCCGGGAAAGATTTGATGATCACATCCGCGGAGTTGGCAAACATGGATCGCAGTGCTTCCTCATCCAATGCGTCGGATGCAGGTAGCCTGTCCACTGCGACCGAGGATGGTTTCTTTTTTCGGCGGAACATGCTATTTCGATTTCTGTAGTTTGACATCTTCTATCCCCCTTTGGTATTGGCTCGAAATGTGACAGCAATGGCAATCAACAGCGTCAGCGCAGAAAGGAAGACCAGGTAGGATGGCGAATATTTGCCCAGCACGAATAACTCGATTTGCCGATCGATAACCGGGATCATCGAGATGATGGATGTGGCTACACCCACCCCTAACAAGTACCACAAGCGTCGTTTGGGTTTTTTAAAAGGAATACCGTCCGCCATGATAAACAGGAACAGCGAAATACGGATTAATGTCCCCGATATCCATTGGTACAAAGCCAGAAAATCGACATGGGTTATATATTTCGTAATGGTGACCAGCATCCACTGCTCGTATGCGGGATAGCGTGATTCCATCGCGGGAACTGGCCCGAATGCGGCGATAGCTCCCATAAGCGGTCCCAGGGTGAGTCCTCCCAGCAATATCGACAATATGACGATCGAGAGGTATTTCATCTTTCGTTTCATGTGATGCTGAAGATAGATCAGCACAATCATCTCCATGAATCCACCGCCGGCCACGAGCATGCTCTTGAGCATAGGCGTGTAACCATCCACGAATAGGGGGGTCAACAATGAATAGTCCTTATATTGAAGATTCGACACGGCTACAAAATGGCCCAATATCCACACAATAGGAAGCAGGATTCCGGATATGATGGCGATCGAGCGAATACCGTTGTTCGCCACATAAACACACAGCAGCATAATGGTGAGCGAGATGACGGTTTTGGGCGTTGACGGCAGGTAGGTGACCCGAATCCATGTCGTTGTTTCTCTTATGATCACCATGGTCATCCAGAAAAAATAGAGCGTTGTTAAGCTAACGAAGATCCAGCCAATCACGGGGCCGAAGCTGTCTTTGAACCATGCGAAGATGGATTGTTGACGGGTCCGCTTCATAATGAAAAACAAGATGTACACCCAGCCAATATGCAGGATCATAGTTAGCAGCGTGCCCATCCATGCGTCCCGGCCCGCTTTCTGCAGAAGAAGCGGGATCAGAACAACGTGATTGGTAATGCCCAAGGAAAGCAGCATGATGAAGTAAACGTCGATAAGGGATATTTTTTTCGTGGTGGCCATAATACTAATCTCCATATGCGGGAATACAAGCTAATTCGATACAGTGAGTATTTACCATTTGGCGTTTTTTATGTATGGAGCGAGAAAGCACGCAGCCGTAATATGGCTGCGAATCGTATGGAGGAGAGGATCTTATCGCCATGTGATTGTCGACTGCACAGTGGGGAAGAGAATCGGACATCAGATCGGCTGTCGAAACGATGTGGTTTTTGCGATTACCCAAGAAATAATTTAACCTCTTTTCCAGACTCCGAGCAGGCAAGGAATCGTTATTCCTTTTTAAGTGGTGAAGAGATGAAATAGTGCGGGGAGAGACGGAGTATAAACGAAGTCAGTACAATATTATTGGAGGCAGAACTCAGATTTCAGTAAGATGAAAGACAAATGAAATCATTAGTTAACAACATTAATAAATTAATTTATGACATTAATTATATTTAATTAATGATATTAACTACATATAGTTAATGCTATGAATTATAGCAACAGATCCGGCACTAAGACGTGGGGAGAACCATTAATGAAACAGGCAGCGCAGACCCGATTAGATTTGGCCTGACGCTGCCTTAATAAATGTGCAGCCGCTTAACCAGACATCATCATTTCTTGCTTGCCGGCAAGCCGTAGCTTTCGCGGATCAAGGAGAAATAGTGATCGGCGCGTACAACTTTGAAGTCTGTTCCAAGCTGTTCGGTTAGAGCCAGCGCATCCGACGGAGTCATGCTCCAGGCAAGCATGCCGAGGGAAACGAAGAGCGGTGACTTGCCGTCCCAATTCGCTTTGGCCTCATTCAGGACCTGCAATCCGTCCTGCACGGTGCTGATCCCGCGGATCGTTGAAACGGGCAGGCTGTCGCCAACGATTTCAACCCCGTATCTGTCTTCATAGCTAATAAATAAACCGGGTACGTTATATTCCTCCTCATATGCTTTGGCTTTAAACGGAGATAACGGCACATTCTCGCTATCGACACGATTCAGAACATAAGGAATCGTCATTCCCGTCTTTTTCAGGTATTTCTCGGTTGCCCGCAAGAACTGCTTGAAGCTTGCATCCGGCCAAGGGCTTGGGTAAAAATATCCGGCACCGGAAGGTCCGGCAATCAGCAGATCGTTCTCAGTAGCCGAGTTGATATAGTAATTCAACATCGCTGGAGCACCTTCATAAAGCAGTGGACTGGAGGTCCAGTTGATCGGGACTTTGCCTCGAGCCGGGTCATCCCACATGACGCGCATGCGATGCTGGTTGTATTGGAAGTTGTCGCCTTCCGTAAAAGTATACGTTACGTAAATCTTATTCTCCAGGGCCGGCTGCGGAGGGGTTTTCGCCAGCTTGAAGTTCGGCTTGGTTCCCGAGAAGACGGTCAGATTGCTGAACCAGTCGGCCGCCAGCACATAAACGCCATAACGGGAAGCGATCTCGACCGAACTGAACTCGCCTTCCACATCGTTGCTGAACCAGCCGAGGTACGGGGTGCCCGGCTTCACACCGGACAGAATTTTTTCGAACAGCGCTTTTTGCTCAGGCACATTGGAATCCAGCCAGAATACCATCGCTTTGTTGGCTACCGCGTAATCTCTTAAATAACCATAGGGTTCCTGCTGCTCAGCAGATAGCGGACGGATATTTCCCGCAGAAACCTTATACTGGTTCCACATATCCACTTCGGCGGTCAGGTTCTTGGTTCCGGCAGGAGGGGTGAATTCGTACACAAAATAACTGCCGTTATCGGCGAAGCGGTGACCGCCCTGTCCTTCACTGAACTTGGAATTTTGCCGATCATATAGATAGGCCTCTTCTTCCGGTGTACCTGCGATGAAACTCGCGATCACGTTGCCGTCAGCCTTGACCGTTACTTCGTGCACGGCAGGGCCCCAGCCGTCCTGGGTGAATGCATCGTCAAACCGAAGGTATACCTCTGATTTTCCCAAGAGGGAGGATACATCAAGCTGGTAAGTATCACGATTGCTTGCATCGCGAATCTGCTCCTTTTCCTCTGCAATCGTTACAAAGGATTCCGGCAGGCCTGAAGGAATTCGGATCGCCGTATCCGGATCCAGACCGATTAACATTTGATGATTCGTCTGCTTCCACAAATTCTCGTATTGCCAGGTGTAAGCTTCGAGCCGGTTATCGAATTTGCCGCGCAAATCATCCAGCGTCTTCAAGTTATAAGGGGCTTTGGACAATTGGGCGGCCAGCTCCGGACTGGCAACGACCGCCTTCTTCAGTCCTGCGAGGGTGGTGGCGACATTAATCGTGTCGGGAACTTCCGGATCATATACAATCATGCCTTTGGCTTCGCCGCGATAAGCAGCGAATACGTCCCAATAGTCTTCATGAAGCGTATAAGGCACGTTTATATCTTCGAGCCAGGTCATTTTCCCTTCTTCCTGGGACTCGATCAAATAGATTCGGGGCTGTTCCCGGTTAACGATTCCCTGCAAGGTTCCTAACAGCAATTTAATGTCACCTGGCGCATCATAAATATCTGCGGCATCCAAATGCTTCGGCTTCTTGAAACTTGGCAGTTCGCGGTTATTGGAACCGTCAGGCTTGGCTGACCGTACATCCGTATCCGAAGCATAAGCTGCGCCGCCGCTTAATGAAAAAGCACAAAGGATGGCTAAACAGAGAATCGTCAATCTACGAGCCATGGCGAATTCACTCCTTGTTATGGTCTGTTGTCAATTGGAAGCGCGTGCTCATCCGTTAACATTCACCCCTCCTTTTTGGCACCATCATCGTGCAGCACTTCGCTTACCAACACATATTTAATATATTCAAATATAACTTTACAAGAGGTTCGACAAAACTTCCTATTATTCTTGCTATAATTCTTGCAAATCAGGCATGTTTAAACGCTATCGTATCAAGGGGTTGTCGTAACAGTCGTTGTCAGCTCATGCTTGTTTATTGCGCTTGTATGTGTAAGGATATATTATATATTTCAAATATCATGAATGAATTGGTGATGTGATTAGAATGAGTACAAATGATCGAATTCCGTTGTATCAGCAAATCCAGGACTATATCCGACACGTCATAGCATCAGAAAATATGAAGCCCGGTGATCGCATTCCGACAGAGAAGGAACTGATGGACCAGTTTCATGTCAGCAAGATCACGGTTGCCAATGCGCTGACGGGATTAGCGAACGAGAAATTGATTGCCCGCGTGCCGGGCAAAGGAAGTTTTGTTGCGGAAGAAGCGGACTTCTCACCCGGTAACCAGCCGTTGGCTTCGTCGCTCAAGGGAAAAGAGAGGACGCTGGCAACGGGCATGATTGGCGTGATTATGCCCACGATTCATGATTACTTTGCCATGAGACTCATCGAGGGAATCGAGCAGGCTCTGAATGATGAAGGTTACCGCAGCATGATCATGCTGACCGACGGCAAACTCGACAAGGAAAAAGACGCCATCAAGGATCTGAAGGCTCTCGGAGCCGAAGGCCTGCTGATTTTCCCGATCGACGAGGAGAACTACAACGAGGAGATACTGGGCATGAAGCTGTCCGGTTTTCCTTTTGTATTGATCGACCGGTATTTGCCTGGTGTCGAGACCCATTATATTGCCGCCGATGGAAGGCGGGGCACCAGGCTCGCCGTTGAGCATCTATGGGAGCTTGGGCATCGTGATATCGCCATCTGCTCGGATTCTCCCCTTCAGACCGTGACGGTTCAGGAGCGGATCGAAGGGTACATCGATGCATTGAAAGACAAAGGCGCGCTCATCAATCCGGCGCATATGATTACGGATTTCAAACCGCTGAACGTGCTCAAGGATGCTGAAGCCCACCCGTTATACCGTTACATCCGAAATCGCATGGTAACCGCCTATATTTCGCTAAACGGGAGACTGGGCGTGCAGATCTATCAGATGGCAAAGCAAGCGGGGCTTAGGGTCCCGGAGGACGTATCGATCGTCAGCTTCGACGATCCGACTTCAATCGTGGAGGAATTCAGTATTTTCACCCATGTCAAGCAGTTTGAGCGGGAGATGGGATATCAGGCCGCCGGCAAACTTCTGGAAGTGCTGCGCGGCTCGGGCGAAGGCAAGAGTTACAGCAAAATGCTGATTGAGCCTGAGCTTGTGGTTCGCCAAACATCCGGCCAGGTTCCACGAACTTAATATTCACGCCCCAAGAAAAAGCCTTTTCCGTCATCCAACGGAGAAGGCTTTTTCAATTCGAATAAAAAACATATTGAATATATTAATATTATATATTATATTCTAGAAAATGATGGAGGTTATGAAGCGACAGTACATTTAACCTGAGCAGGGAGGTATAAAACGTGCCGAGAGATCGCAGGGAAGAACGAACTGGGTTTCAAGAGTCTGCACCGTATCACCCCGACTATGATCTTCAGACAGACTTCGTGATGGTTTATGGGATTGACGAAACCATGCCAGAGCGGATTCAGAAATGGAAAGAGAAAGGATACGTCGTCCATCTGATGACCGGTGTCGCTTGGGGGCAATACAACAGCTACCTGGACGGGGAGATAGACGGCGTACCCCATTGGGATGAAGCCCAGAAGGATCGCCATGGGGAGATGATCCTGCATGGCAAACAACCGGTCATTCCTTACATGGTGCCTACGATTTCCTTTGGCCGCTTCATCGCCGACCGAATACGCGTCGCGGTGGATGCGGGCGTGGAGGCCATTCATCTGGAAGAGCCTGAATTTTGGGTGAACGGAGGTTATTCGGAAGCGTTCAAACGGGAATGGCTGCTGTTTTACAAGGAGCCTTGGATTCCGCCGCATGCTTCGCCAGACGCACAATACCGCGCCTCCAAATTGAAAGCGTATTTATATACCCGCGTGCTCGACCGGTTATGCGCAGAGATGAAGGATTACGCGTTAAAGCATTATGATCGAATCCTTCGCTTTTACGTTCCGACCCATAGTTTGATCAACTACACCCAATGGCGAATCGTAAGTCCGCAATCGGCGCTCGTGGAGCTCCCGTCCATAGACGGGTACATTGCACAGATCTGGACGGGGACCTCCCGGACGCCGAATGTATATGAAGGGCTGCGCAAGGAGCGGACGTTTGAAACCGCTTACCTCGAATACGGCGTGATGCAGGAACTGGTTCGTGGAACGGACAGACGCATGTGGTTCCTGCATGACCCGATCGAAGACAATCCGAACCACACGTGGGCGGATTACAAGCAGAACTATCTAAGAACCGTGGTCGCCTCACTGCTGCATCCCGGGGTCTCCCATTATGAAGTCTCGCCATGGCCGCGGCGAATCTTTAAAGGGACTTACCCTTCCGAAGACGGTTCAGGCAAAGAGTCCATCCCGTCCGACTATGCAACGACGCTGCTACAGGTCATGCATACGCTTGGCAACATGGACCAGAAAGTGATCGAATCGGCGGAAGACGACTTGCAAGTCGGCGTTCTGATTGCAGACTCCGCGATGTTTCAGCGAATGAAGCCTGAACCTGGAGCGCCCGATGCCGGGAAATATGACGGCACGGATCCCGAAGGCTTTCAGGAGGCGGGCGACACGGAGCTTCTCGATTTCTCTCCGTTTTACGGTCTGACGCTGCCGCTGCTGAAGCATGGCATCCCGGTTCGCCCGCTTCAGCTAGATAATGTGAGACGTTATCCCGGTTATTTGGCTCCGTATCGCGTCCTTGTGCTGAGCTATGAATTCATCAAGCCGGAGTATCCTGACATTCATAATGCCCTTGCGCAGTGGGTGCGGGATGGCGGCGCACTGATCTATGTCGGCGATGACAGCGATCCGTACCACGGCATACGCGCCTGGTGGAACGCGGAGCTCGGAAGCGGAGCATTCGGCTCGAAATATAACTCCCCCCGGGAGCATTTGTTTGAGCAGCTTGACCTGAAGGGAAAAGCCGAAGGAATCCATCAGGCGGGAAAAGGCATTGTATGCTGGCTGGATCAGCATCCGGCCGACCTGGCCTTGTCGAAGGAAGGGGCAGACACGCTGCGCCGCTCCGTCCAGTCTGCCATCGAAGCGATTCTCGGCAAGGAACCGCCCTGGCATACCAAGCATTATTTCAAGCTGCGGCGCGGTCCTTATATCATTGCTTCGGTTCTGGAGGAATCCGTCACCGATAAAGACTTGACGATCTCGGGTCCTGTCGTGGACTTGTTCGATTCAAAGCTCACCGTTCATGATCAAATTACGTTAAGCCCCGGGAAACAGGCGCTTCTCTATGATGTTGAAGCCGGACGTCCTTCCGGAGGCAAAGTGTCCATCATCGCAGCTTCCTCCAGAATCGAGGAGCTCGACCAATCGGACGCCGGGTTCCGATTCACAGCCAAGGGACCGGCCAATATGCAGGCCAGCGCGAGGCTGTATTGTCCGACCGAGCCGGCGTCCGTCCAGTACGTTATCGGGAATCAAGCGATGCCTGCCGACTGGGTATGGGATCAGGAGTCGTTAACCGTCCTGCTGCAGTACGAACACGGCGCGGCGAACCAGGCCGTGATTCAAGTGGATTGGATAGCCCAATCCATGACGGAACCTGCAGCCGACTGATGCAATAGAGAGGAGCAGATCATCATGCCATACGAACCGATAAGGCTTGAACCGTTGAAACAAATGTTAAACAAACTCCGGGAAGCCATCTATGTGCCGGTTGCCGAGTTGGAAGTGACGGCATGGGTTACGCCTGAACCCATATCGTACTCGGATCGAAAGACGGGAACGAAAATGACGCTTGTCCATGGGCAGCGATGGGGGGATCTGTGGGACTGTGCCTGGTTCCGTTTTGCCGGGAGCGTTCCGGAGCATAGCCGGAAGGAGGACCTCGTCCTCCTGCTGGACATTAACGGCGAGTTGTGTTTGATGGATCCGAACGGATCGCCAGTACAGGGATTGACCACCGTGAATTCGGAATTCGATTTTTCCTTAGGGCTCCCCGGCAAGCGCGTCGTCCGGCTTCATGACATGTTCCTGACCGGATCGGATATTGAAGTTTGGGCCGATGCGGGCAATAACGATCTCTTTGGCAAATACCAGGGAGGAACTTTGAAAGAAGCCGTCATCGCCAGCTGCCGGGAAGATATTCGAAGCCTATATTACGATGTCGAGGTACTCTTGGAAGCTGCCGAGCAGCTCCCGGCGGGAACCGCGCGCAAAGAGAGAAGCTATCAGGCGCTGTATGACGTTTCGTTACGGCTCACGGATTTCTCGCCGGAGCGCGTCGCGGAGGCGAAGAAGAAGCTGGCTGAACCATTGAGCCTGAAAGGCGGCGATCCGGTCTTAACGATCAGCGCCGTGGGTCACGCGCATATCGATTTGGCCTGGCTATGGCCGATCCGCGAAACGATCCGGAAAGGCGCCAGAACGTTCTCGACCGTGCTTCGCATGATGGAACGCTACCCGGACTACGTGTTCGGGGCAAGCCAGCCCCAGCTATATGACTGGATGAAGCAGCATTATCCGGCACTGTATGAACAGATCAAGGAACGGGTGCGCGAAGGAAGATGGGAACCGCAGGGAGCCATGTGGGTAGAATCGGATACCAATGTGCCTGGCGGGGAATCACTGGTTCGTCAGATCTTATACGGCAAGCGATATTTTCAACAGGAATTCGGGTTGGAGATGAAATCGCTCTGGATGCCGGACGTGTTCGGTTACTCCGCCAGCCTGCCGCAGCTGCTCAAGAAGTCCGGCGTGGATTACATGATGACCCAAAAGCTCTCTTGGAGCGAGTACAACCGGCACCCTCACCATTCCTTCCTCTGGGAAGGCATCGACGGCTCCGCTGTACTGACCCATATGCCTCCTGAAGATACGTACAATAGCCCGGCAGCCCCTCGTTCCATCGCCAAGGCGGAGCGAGAGTATTTAGATAAGAACGTATCCGGCCATGCTTTGATGCTCTTCGGCATTGGAGACGGCGGCGGCGGTCCGGGCGAAGAGCATTTGGAACGGCTGGCTCGAGAGAAAAACCTGCTCGGTTTGTCTCCCGTCCAGCAAGAGCCTTCGTGGAAGTTCTTCGAACGGTTGAATGAAGAGCGCGAGTCATTCCAGACGTGGCGCGGGGAGCTCTACCTGGAGAAGCATCAAGGAACTTTGACCAGTCAGGCCCGGAGCAAGCGATACAACCGGAAGATGGAGAAAGCGCTGCGCGAGCTGGAGTTTGCTTCCGTGCTGGCAGCCCGTCTAGGACGGGATTATCCAGCTGAGACGCTGGAGACGATCTGGAAGGAGGTCCTGCTGTATCAGTTCCACGATATTCTTCCGGGCTCTTCGATCAAGCGGGTGTACGATGAGTCGCTGGCGCGGTATGAAGAGCTGCTTGGGCAGACGGAGACCATGATTGCCGACACCTACAACTATTTAGCTGGCCATATCGCACACAGTGAAACGCCATCCTCGCAAACCGTCATCTTCAATTCGCTGCCTTGGGAGCGGCTAGAGTGGCTGCGCATGAACGGACGCTGGCATCACGTCCAGGTTCCATCGATGGGATATGCTGTTTTATTGGATGATGTCGGCCAGGAAGCGGATGGAGAAGCCGCATCTTCCTCAGAAATCTTGACTAAAACGCCAGAGGCGGGCGCAGACGCTGCAGCTGAAGGACGAAGCCTGGAGAACGACAAGGTCATCGTGACATTCGATCAAAACGGGGCTATCCTGTCGGTTCTGGATAAAGCGGAAAACCGCGAAGTCATCCAGCAGGGACGATTAGGCAATGATCTTCGCGTTTATCATGATGGCGGGGACGCATGGGATTTCCGCCATGACTATGCGGCGAATCCGGGTACACCGTTACACCTTCTGAGCATGCAGGAGCTTCGGGAGGGGCCGAGAATCGGGCTTGTCTTCGAGTACGGTTACGGGGAGTCCTCGCTGACCCAGACCGTCGTGCTGACGGCGGGCAGCCGGCGCATCGATTTCGAGACGGACGTCGATTGGAGGGAGAACGGCAAAATGTTAAGAACGTCGTTCCCCGTTAATATACGTACGGATCAGGTTCAATGCGAAATCCAGTTCGGCAGCCTGAGCAGACCGACCCACCGCAATACGATGTGGGATTTTGCGAAGGATGAGATCTGCGCTCATCAATGGGTGGACTTATCGGAGCCGGATTACGGGGTGGCGCTGCTCAATGATTGCAAGTATGGCCATCGTGCCATCGATAACGTGCTGGATCTCCATCTGCTCCGCAGCAGCTCCTATCCCGATCCGGAGGCGGACCGCGCGGAGCATCGATTCACGTATTCGTTGTATCCGCACCGAGGGAATCATGTGCAAGCCGAAATCTACCGAAGAGGCCATGAACTGAACGTCCCGCTTCGCACGGTGTCCTTGCCTGACGTATCGGATCAGGAGACAAGAAAGCTGCCTTTATCCCAAGCGTTTCTCCGGCCCGATCATCCGCACATCATGGTGGAGTCCGTCAAAAAAGCCGAGGACGGGGACGATATCATCGTTCGTCTGTATGAAACTTCAGGAACGCATGCGGGCACGTTGCTTCGGCTTGGATTTCAAGCCGCCGAGGCCTGGATTGCCGATCTGCTGGAGAACCGCCTTACGCAGCTGAAGCTGAACGAGCCGTCTGAAATCGCGCTATCCTTCACGCCGTTTGAAATCATCACGTTGCGGTTGAATGTACCGGAACTATAGAGGAACGGGGCGGCATCGCCGCCCCATGTGAGAAAGGAGAGGTGGGAATGTGAACAAGTCACGATGGACAAGCAACCGAGTATTCAAACGAATTTGGCAGCACAAGCTCTTTTACTTGTTCATGCTGCCGGGCATCGTCTGGTTTTTTCTGTTTTCCTACGTGCCCTTATACGGAGTTCAAGTTGCCTTCAGGGACTACACCTTCATAGGCGGGTTTACAGGCAGCCCCTGGGCCGGATTCAAGTACTTTGAACAATTCTTCAATTATTATCAGTCCGGGGACATCATCCGCAACACGGTCATCATCAGCCTCATGAAGCTGCTGATCGGATTTCCGATGCCGATCATTCTTGCGCTCCTGCTGAATGAAGTGCGGAAGATGAAATTCAAGAAGACGATTCAGACCCTGTCTTACTTGCCTTATTTCGTATCCTGGATCGTGGTCGTCACCCTGATGCAGCGGCTGCTGACCCCATACGGCGGTCCGGTCAATGACCTCTTGGGCTCGTTCGGAGCCGAGTCGATCCAGTTCCTGAACAATCCGACCTGGTTCTATCAGATGATTGTAGGCTCCGATATCTGGAAGAACATCGGCTGGAATTCCATTATCTTTATGGCCGCCATTGCGGGCATCGACCAGCAACTTTACGAAGCTGCCAAGATGGATGGCGCGGGGCGCTTCAAGCAGATGTGGCACGTGACGCTTCCAGGTATCCGCAATGTGGCCATCATCTTGTTTATTCTCGCGGTGGGCAATCTGATGAGCGCGGGGTATGAACAACTCCTGCTCCTGAACGGACCGGCGACTGCCAGCATGGGCAGCGTTCTGGACGTGCACGCCATCAATTCCGGTATCCGGGAAGGACGCCTAAGCTACGCCGCGGCCGTCGGGCTATTCCAAAGCATCATCGGGCTCATCCTGGTTCTGACGGTCAATCGGATCGCCCGCAAAGTCAGTGATGTATCCCTGTTCTAAGGAGGTGACGTAATGAAACGCAAATGGTCTTTCTTCTCGGTGTTTAACTACACGTTTCTCGCATTGATCGGCTTCTCCATGATCTACCCGTTCATATACATTTTGGCTTATTCCCTGAATGACGGCAAAGATTCGATGATGGGGGCCATCTATTTCCTTCCCCGTAAATTCACGCTGGAGAATTATGCCCAGGTGTTCGATAACGCCCGTATATGGAAGGCATACCAAATTACGCTCATGCGCACCGTGCTCGGTACATTCCTGCATGTGGTGCTGTGTACGCTCATGGCCTATGCGCTTTCCAAGAAGACGCTGCCCGGCCGTTCCTTTTTTACCTTCTACATCTTTCTGCCGACGATTTTCAGCGCCGGGTTCATCCCGTTCTTCATTACGCTGCAGAAGCTGCATCTGATCAATTCCTTTTGGGTGTACGTGTTGCCGATGCTGTTCAATTTCATGCACATCGTCATCATCCGCACCTTCTTGCAAGGCATACCGGAGGAGCTGGAGGAATCCGCCCGGATTGACGGTTACGGCGATTTTCAAATCTTCGTTCGGATCATACTGCCGCTCTCGGGACCGGTGCTGGCAACCATCTCCCTCTTCATCGGAGTGGCTCATTGGAATGATTGGTTCTCGGGCGCTTACTACGTATCCAACAAGGATTTGATCCCGGTGCAGACCTTATTGCAGGAAATGCTGACCGAAGCAGAAGCATTATCCAATTCGATGCAGCGCGCAGCGCAGCAGGGTGGTCAGACGGTAGGCGGCACCAGCGGGGCAGGCGCGACGCCCGAATCGCTTCGCATGGCCTTGCTTGTCATCACGGTCTTCCCGATCCTGTGCATCTATCCGTTCCTGCAGCGATATTTCGTAAAGGGGGTTATGATCGGTTCGGTTAAAGGTTAGGTCATCCTGACCCGGAATTTGTCCAATGCTTTACCAAGATCATTGATATCCATATTCCAGGAGGCGATTGGTTTGAAGAGGATTTGGTCGAAAGGCGTATCCGCATTGCTCGTGTCCATCATGGTTGGAGGTTTGCTGATCAGCTGCACGAATTCATCAGGGAACGGAGATAACGGAGAAGGCGCAGAAGGAGAGAACTCATACAAACTCAAAATATTACACAATTGGAATGGCTCAAACGGTTCCGATGCGATGACGCCGGTCGAAGAAGTCATCAAGGAGAAGACGGGCGTTACCCTGGAGTGGGAATATACCAAGGGCAGCGAGACGGAGAAGGTCAACCAGATCTTCGCAACCCAGGATTTGCCCGATATCTATACCGGACCTGCCTGGGGCGGGGAACTGGACGGAATCATCAAGGCGGCCAAGGAAGGACAATTGGTCGATATCTCCGAGAAATTGAAGGATTATCCGAACTTGTCCAAATCCATCGCGGAAGAAAATGTCCCGCCGGCATTGTATGAAAAAGCGATTAACGCTTACGACGGCAAAAAGTATCTGCTGCTGCAAAATCAGCCGGCGACCAACGAAGATGGAATGGACTGGCTTTACGGCTTCTATGTGCGCAAAGACATCGCCGAGAAGGTTGGCGTAAATCCGCAATCCGTCGTGACGAAGGACGACTTCTATAACTTCCTCAAAAAAATCAAGGATGCCAATCTGCAAGAGAACGGCCAGCCGGTCTTTCCGTTGGGCGGTTTCAGCAACGGCTGGGCCGTCGGCATCGGCAACACCATGTTTTATTCCGGGGCGAGTTACGTCGACAAAGGCGACGGCACGCTTGAGCATAACTTCTTCACCAAGGGCTACGAAGAATACACCCTGTTCTATCGAAAGCTGGTTGAAGAAGGGCTGATGGATCCTGAAGCCTTCACCCAGACGGACCCGATTGCCAAGGAAAAAATCAATCAAGGCCGCATCGCCATCCTGGCCGCCCACTACCCGGCTATACTGGATGCTTCCAAGGAGTATGTCTCTTCGCATCCGGGCAGCGACTACATTCCGCTCGGCCCGCTGGAGCGCGCTGACGTCGAACCGGACAGGCCTGTCGATCTCGGAATTCAAGGCAACAATGTGACGGCGATCACCAAGAACTGTAAAGGCGCTTGCGTGGATGCTGCGCTCAAGTTCCTCGACTTCATGGCTTCCGATGAAGGCTTTATGCTGGCTAGGTACGGGGTGCAGGGCGTTCACTGGGACATGAAGGACGGCAAGCCTGTCGCGAATCAGGAATGGTTTGACAAATTCAGCACGGACACCAACATGAAGCTGCGCAAGAACGAAGGCATTAGCATCGGTCTGGAATCGTTGACAGGGCTTGACCGCATCAATTCCGCTGCGGGAGGAGACATTTGGGCGGAACAAGAAAGGCTGGACGCGATGGAGAATGCTCGCAAAATCCTCCGTCCGAACGGCATTCAGGTCATAACGGCGTACAACCCCGGCGATGTCATCACCAAAGCGCCGGAATGGGAAATGCTGAAGCCTTCGATGGATCGGATGGGCGATGCGTGGAAGGAAGCGGTTTTTGCCAAATCTGATGAAGCCGCCATGAGCATTATCAACGAACTGCGGGAACAGCTCCGAAAGACCGGATACGATAAGGCGATGCAGTTCACGAACGAAAATTTGAAGGGCAAAGACGTTGTGACCGTTCAAATGCCGAACTAATCATATCCATGATCAGGGGAGCCCGTTAATTAGGAAGGCTTCGCATGACCTTGTCATCCAAGGGGGCGAAGCCTTCGCTTTTTATTGAACCAATATTTCCAAATCGCAAGGAGATCCAGGCAGCTTGAAGAATAAAGAAGACATGAAGGAGTTGACGTTAGATGACAACGAATTTCAGACCCCCATCCGTGCCGCTGGTTACCGTAGATCCTTATTTCAGCGTATGGTCCTCTTCAGACCGCCTATATGATGACCATACCCGGCATTGGACGAACAAGATTCAGGGCATGACGGGAGTAGCCATCATTGATGGCGTATCGCGACGATTTATGGGAAAAGTTATCACGCAGGAGTCAGAACGACTTGAGCCTGAAGCGCTTGAGCAAACCGATCTGACGGTTGAGCCCGTAACGACCCGGTATACGTTTCAAGGAGAAGGCATTGAACTTCAAGTTCAGTTTACCACCCCGCTTTTGCTGGACGATCTCGATCTGTTATCCCGGCCCGTTACCTATCTGACTTTTCACGTGCGTTCATTGGATGGGCAAGCGCATGACGTTAAGATTTACATCGATGTAACGGGCGAATGGTGCGTCCATACGCCGGATCAGCAGGTGACCTGGGAGCACCGCGTGATCGACGGACGATTGAATGCGATGTCGATGGGGACTGTCGAACAGCCGATCCTGCAGCTTGCCGGTGATGACACCCGAATTGATTGGGGGTATATGGTCCTGGCGGTGCCGCGTTCATCGCGGATACAGACGGTGATTCATTCGGTAACGACCCGGGAGCAGTATGTTAGTACAGGTCAATTACCTGCCCAAGATGATTCGCAGAAACCGCGCCCCGTCTCCGATAACGTTCCCGTCATGGCAGCCGAAATCGAATGCGGTACCGTCGGGGATGAATGGGTATCCGAATATCTGATGCTGGCGTATGACGATATCCATGCGATTGAATATTTCCGCAAGCCGCTGGATGCTTATTGGAAGCGAAACGGATGGACCTTCCATGACATGCTGTTAGCGGCAGCCGATCAGTATAAAACGATCATGCGGCGATGCGAGATATTTAACCGCGAACTCATGACGGAGAGCCAAGCCGCAGGCGGCAATCGGTACCGGGATATTTTGGCGCTGACCTATCGGCAGGCGATTGCCGCGCATAAACTGGTTGCTGACGAAGCGGGGCGCGTGTTGTTTTTATCCAAGGAGAATTTCAGCAACGGATGCATCGGGACGGTCGATGTCAGCTATCCGTCGATTCCGTTATTCCTGAGATATAACCCTGAGCTGATCAAGGGCATGATGCGTCCGATTTTTAAGTATGCGGTGAGCGATGAATGGACGTTCGATTTTGCGCCCCATGACGTGGGCACGTACCCGAAAGCCAACGGTCAAGTGTATGGCGAGAACAAGCTGGAATACCAGATGCCGATTGAGGAATGCGGTAATATGCTCCTAATGGCGGCTGCGGTATGCAAGTATGAAGGTAATGCGGATTTTGCCAGTGAGCACTGGGAGCCCCTTACCGTATGGGCTGGGTATTTGCTGAAGAATGGACTCGATCCGGACAATCAGCTGTGCACGGATGACTTCGCCGGACATTTGGCGCATAATGCCAATCTGTCCATCAAGGCAATCTTGGGCATTGCCGCATATTCCTACATGTGCGATCGGCTCGGTCTCCCGGAAGGCGCAGCTTATCACGAAGCTGCACGGAACATGGCGAATGAATGGATGTCCATGGCCGATGCCGGTGACCATTACAAGCTTACGTTCGACAGCGCCGACGATTCCTGGAGCATGAAATACAATTTGGTGTGGGATCGGCTGCTGGAGTTCAATCTGTTCCCTACCGAAGTGGCTGCGCGGGAGCTGGAGTATTACCAGCATCTACAGAACCGTTACGGGCTTCCCCTGGACAGCCGCGATACGTATACGAAATCCGATTGGCTGGTATGGTGTGCAGCCATGAGCACCACGCAGGCCGGGTTTGAGTCCATGATCGCGCCCCTATGGGATTTCATGAATGAAACCTCCGCTCGCGTTCCGGTGACCGATTGGTATGACACCATCAGCGGCAAGCAAATGAACTTTCAGAATCGTTCCGTCGTCGGAGGATTCTTCATTCGATTACTCATGTCAGGATCCGAATCAAATTCGAACAAAGACAGGTGATGTAGGTGAACAGCCTTCATGTTAAGGAAGAAATCGAAATGGATCTCATGCGGTTAAAGCAGCAATTCCAGAATCCGGATGCAACGTACCGTCCGCAGCCTTTCTGGTTTCTGAATCACGAGCTCAAGAAAGCGGAATTGGAAAGCCAGATTCAATCGATGTTTGAAGCGGGCGTCGGAGGCGTTGTTCTGCATGCGCGTCATGGAATGCAAGCCTCATACCTCTCGCAGGCTTTTATGGAAGCTTTGGAATTCTGCACCGTGGAATGCCAAAAACGCAACATGGTCGTCTGGCTGTACGATGAGGATAATTGGCCAAGCGGGACGGTGGGCGGCAAGCTGACGCGACAGCATCCGGAATATCGCATGCGTTACTTAAGAGTGGAGGAAAAGCGATGTTACGGCGGTTCCGGGCAAGAAAGCTTGAAGCTGGATTTTGCACGCTATGAGAACAATGAGCTGATTGCCATTCTGGCCTATCGTGCCATCGAGTCTGACGGAGAATGGTTGCTCCATGAAGAATCCGAGGACCTCACGCATGAATGGGGACAGGATTGGACGCCACCGAATGCGGAAGACTCTTATGTCGTGCTGGCCTGCTGGTCCTGCGAAATTGCGGAAGGCATCACGTTTGCCAATGGGTACTACTTGGATACGTTGAATCCACAGGCGGTCCAGGCGTTCATCCGGATGTCCTATGAACCGTTTCTGTCTTTGCAGAAATATTTCGGAACGACGATACAAGGCGTCTTTACCGACGAGCCGGGGCTCATGATCCACGACGGTTTCTTCGGTGTGGAAGCGATCCGGACGGCTGTTCACGATGTAGGCGCTACCCTGCCTGGCATGGTCTTTGCCTGGTCTGAAGGAATGGGTGAGCGGTACCGGCAAGAGAACGGGTATGATCTCATCCCGCGATTAGGCGCCTTGCTATATAACATGGCAGACGGCAGCCGGGCAACGAAACAGCAATATTATGATTCGATTACGCGCTGGTATGTGGAGGGGTATCATCAAGCGATTTCCTCATGGTGCGAAGGGCATGGACTGCTGTACATCGGTCATACGCTGGAGGAGCCGGTCTGGGGGCAAGCCAGGTCGCAAGGCAATCAGACGCGCGTCCTGCAGCAGTTCCACTATGCAGGCGTGGATTATTTGACGCCCGGCATCGGCACCAAAGAGAATCCGCACCGGATCGTGTCCGTGAAGACGGCGGCTTCCGTAGCCGGGCTGGATAATAAAGAACGCGTGATCTGCGAGGCCTTTGGTGCCAGCGGTCACGGCTATTCCATGCGTCAAAGGCGGCTCGATGCCAATTTCATGGCTTTCCTGGGCGTTAATCTGTTTATTCCGCATGCGTTCTATTATTCGTTTGCAGGGTATCGGAAAACCGATTTTCCTCCCACGGAGTTCAAACATGCACCGCATTGGCCACATTATCGCGCTTTTGCCGACTATCTCGGTCGATTGAGTCTGCTCGGCGCAAGCGGAAAACGAACCCCGGAGGTTCTTTTATTATCGCCTATTCATACGGTATACGAAAATATGTTCGCATCAGGACGATCTAACCGGCTTCCTTCATCCGATACCTTGTTCTCGCTTGTGTCGGATCGCATGCTGCGCCATTCCATTGATTATGACTATGTTGATGAATGTCAGCTTCGTGATGCTGCCCTTGTTGATGGAGAAGGGGTACGATTCAGTGGTGACGGGAACGTATATTCGGTTGTGGTTATGCCCGAGGTGGAGGTCATGTCAAGGGACATTGCCGTTCTTCTGGTTGCCTATGTAAAGCAAGGCGGAACGCTGGTTGCCGTAGGGGCAATTCCACGGCATAGCGAGTCCGTGCGCCAGGACCCGGAGCTGGCAAAGCAAATGCATGAGCTTTTTAGCCCGAACCCGCAGCATGGGGCTTTACGCCACGTTGGCAAAGGGTATGCTTTATTATATTCGTTGGAGGACACGGACCACGAAGACACATTGATCGAGGAACATCTCGATTCCGGAGAAAAGCGGATACTTGCCGATCCAGAGATGTCCGGAGGCCGTATAAAGGAGCAGACTCCAGATCTGCTCGAACCCTTGTGTGAAACGGTAAGCGGGTTATTAAAGAAAGCTGCTGCCTTACGATGGATGCTGCTTGAAGGACAATATGAGGATTTGATCTATGTAGAACGCGTGTTCGGTGATCATGTATTTGTATGGTTAATGAACTGGACGGAGCATGACGTTTCCATGAAGCTTGATGCAGGACAAACCGGGAACCTAATTGTAGAGTGGGACTTGGAAAGCGGGAACATTCGCCGAGTAGCCGGCGATTCCGTTCTTACCTATGCACCTGGAGAGCTGCGAGTTTTATCGGTTGGCCCTGAGGAGAGCTTATTTAACAAAAGCAAACAAACGTTCGATAGGGTACGAAAATCCGAGGATGTAATTGTTCTCGAAGATAAGTGGCGTTTTCAGTCTCTTGAACCCAACGTTTTATTACTGGACGAGTGGCAGGTCACGCTGAATGACCGAAACTCCAGGATGAACGCTACGATGCCTGGGCAAGTGAACACGTACCGTACAACGTTTACCATGACGCAGGCATTGATCGAACAATTGCAAACACCGAATGGCGAAGATCATTCGCATCCACCAGATGTCTATCCATTGCCGAGGCTTGAGTTGATTCTGGACGATGTGGAGCAGAAAATACCGGCCCATATCGGCTTCCTGCAGCGCAGGCGCAATGTTGAAATCTTCGTGAATGGGGTCAGGCAGAATGCGCTGAAGTCATCCGATTGGCAGGATTCAAACTATGCTTCCCTGGATATCACGGCTCATTTGGTAGCGGGCGAGAACGAGCTCGAGATATTGACGGTTTCCTTACTGGAGCCGATGCCGGCGATTTCATTCCCAGCCTATTTGATTGGCCCGTTTGAAATAGAAGATGGGGTGAGGTTAAATGCGTGCTCGGAACATATGTTTGGTTCTTGGGCTTCTGCCGGCTATCCTTATTATGCAGGAGCGGGTGATTACTCCCAGAAGGTAGACCTGACTGAGGTCAACTTAGCACCGGACGAGGAGTTATGGCTGGAAGCCGAAGATATTAGGGAGACGGCTTGCCTATATGTGAATGATACAAACGCTGGCATCCGGCTGTGGCCGCCGTATCATTGGAATATAACGCCTTATGTGGAAAAGGGGATTCATCAGCTTACCATCCGTGCAGCCAATACGCTGGAGAACTTGTATGGCAAGAATGCTTTGCCTTCGGGGGTGAATGGACAGGTAAAGTTGGTACGTCGAACTTTATCCAAAGAAATGTAATTTTAGAAGAAGCTCAT
Source organism: Paenibacillus sp. cl141a (assembly GCF_900109305.1). NCBI lineage: Bacteria > Bacillati > Bacillota > Bacilli > Caryophanales > Paenibacillaceae > Paenibacillus > Paenibacillus sp. cl141a. The sequence goes on along the minus strand of NZ_FNZO01000007.1, from coordinate 165,151 downwards.
CGAAATGACTACACCGAATGCAGGTTGTAGTCATTCTCTTTATAAGTGGTTTACATAATATAATATATGTAACCTAACGGATGATAACCTTGCTTATTTCGAGTTACAAAGCCGATAGTTTATTTATTCTTACGGACATAAGATAGCGAGGACTATTCTTACAAATGTATCGATTTATCATAACATTCTCTTAATCAAGAAGGCTTACACTTAAGTAGTTTTTACGATTGATATCAACTCGGAGGTGCCATGAGATGCAGCTAAAGAAGAAAACCATCATGGTTTTGGCGCTCAGCTTGTCCATCCTTTCCCAAGGCATGGTTGTTCATGCGAAGTCGGATGGGTCTAAGTTTAAGCAGGAAAGCAACGGCAAATGGATGACTGGGGAGTATCACGCGCATACGTATCAGTCCGATGATGCCAGTCAATCCTTGCAGGAATTGTTGGACAACGGGTTCGAAAAGTACGGTTTGGATTGGATCGCCGTTTCGGACCATCTTAGAGTTTCTAAACGGGATGATGAGGGAAATCCTCTTGCCGGCGGACCTGTTCCGTTCTCCCAAGGAATGGCGCTGTATCAGATCCCTAAGATTCAGCAGCTCCAGGCAGCTGGGAAATACAAGAATAACATTATCTATTCGGGTTTTGAATGGGACATGCCTACATACGAACATGTGGGAGTCGGCATTATAGCAGGCTCATTCGGTTCAGAGGCGAGCCTTAGGGCAGCCCGTCAGTTCGAGTATCTATTTACGGATCGAGATGAAGCGATGTTTGATCCCAAAGAAGTCGCCGATTGGAAAAAAACAGACAGCCGGGCCTATACGACGTCCGAAGATGCCCGAACAGCACTGGCCTGGCTCCAAAAAAACTACGCCAACAGAAGTTATGCATTGCTTAATCATCCTTCCAGAAAAACCGTCTATACGATCGCTGACATACGGGATTTCAACAACATCGCGCCGAATGTCGTATTCGGGATGGAGGGAATGCCCGGGAATCAGATGGAACCGGATCGTGGCGGGCTAAATTTATCTACGCCGGAAAACAGAACTTACGGAGGCGCTGATTACATGATTGCCAAAGTTGGCGGCGTATGGGATGCGCTGCTCGGCGAAGGACGCGAATTTTGGAACTTTGCGAACTCGGATTCTCATTTTGAGATAAGTGATAACCGTTTATACTCCAGCGGTTATTGGCCCGGACAATACGCCAAGAATTACACATGGGTGAACGGAAAGGATATGCAAAGCGTGCTGAACGGCATGCGTTCAGGCAAATCGTTCTCCGTGCACGGCGATTTAATCAACGCCTTGGATTTCCGCGTTCGCCATGGAAATAAGCAGGCCGAGATGGGGAGTAAACTTCAAGTGAAACAAGGGAATCCTATCGAAATTACGATCCGATTCAAAAGCCCGAAACAAAATAACAACGGCGACCCCGTAGCCGTGGATCATGTCGATTTGATCTCGGGTGATGTCACCGGTAAAGCACAACCAGGTACGGCGGCATACAGCAAGAGCACCAACGATTCGACCAAAGTGGTGAAACGGTTTACGAGCAAGGATTGGACAACCGATCGGGATGGATACAACGTGATCACATATCGGACGAAAGCTACAAAGGACCAATATTTCCGGTTAAGAGGAACGAACCTTGGCGTGAATGTTGCCGGTGAAACCAGCCATGGCGATCCGCTCATGGATCCGAAAACGGACATTGAAGACAACGAGCAGCGATTTGCGGAAATAAATAAACGGAATTACAGCGACCTGTGGTTTTATTCTAATCCGATCTTTGTCAGCGTTGACGATAAGCCGGTTAAAGCTCCTAAACAACTGGGGAAGCATTCGTAAGACGCGACTTGCGCTATATTCAGAAGACTGCCGATTGTCCGGCAGTCTTTTTTTCATTTTTTTCTACTTATAAAGAAGCATGAGGTCTGAATTCCTATCTGGCCGCTAAAGACAAATGGCAAACCGTTTGAGATTGGCAGGTTTTCTGTCGTTACTCCGCATCCCAACTGGCGCAGCCATTGTTACCCACGGTGCATAAGTTTTGCGAGAACTTCAATAATATAGGAGGAACATCATGCATCGAAAGATATGGACCTAGGCGAGTAGAGACAAGGAGGCAACCTAGCCATGAATATAGCCGAACAAAAATTGCTGGTCGCCGCGCTTGGCGGTGTGAATGAAATTGGAAAAAACATGTACTTCATCCAGTACGATCAAGATATTGTGGTGATTGATTGCGGCTCGAAATTCCCTGACGAAAACCTGCCCGGCATCGACTTGATTGTGCCCGACTTCACCTATTTGTTGGACAACGCGGATAAAGTCAGAGCCCTTGTCGTCACTCATGGTCATGAAGACCATATTGGTGGAATTCCCTATTTACTGAAGCAGCTGCCGATCCCTGTCTATGGGACGAAGCTTACGATTGAGCTGATTAAAATCAAGCTGAAAGAGCATCGTATTCTGCTTAATTCCGAGCTCCACACGATCGATGCGAATTCCACTATTCAAGCGGGTGCCATCCATGCCTCTTTTTTTTCGACCAGTCACAGCATTCCGGATTGCGTGGGCGTCGTTTTTCAAACTCCGGAAGGCAATGTCGTCCATACGGGAGATTTTAAATTCGACATGTCTCCTGTGAAGGGACCTTATCCTGATCTACACCGAATGGCAGAAATCGGCAAGCAGGGCGTGAAGGTGCTGCTATCGGAAAGCACAAACGCCGAAAGACCCGGGTTTACCCCTTCGGAACGCTTGGTTGGCGGTCATATCCTGGAGGCTTTCGCCCAGGCCAAACAGCAGGTATTCATCTCCACGTTCGCTTCGAACGTCAACCGTGTCCAGCAGATCATCGATGCCGCGGTAGAGACGGAACGGAAATTGATTCTGCTCGGCCGGAGCATGGTTAATGTCGTTGCGGTGGCCAAGGAGCACGGGTATCTCAACATGCCCGATGATTTGCTGATCGATGCTGAAGACAGCGAGCGTTATCCGCCGGACCAGATCGCCGTGTTATGCACGGGAAGCCAAGGGGAGCCAATGGCAGCCTTGTCACGGCTAGCCAACTCCAAGCACCCCCATATCGAAATTCTGCCGGGCGATACCGTCATTATTGCCGCAGGGGCGATACCGGGTAATGAGCGGAATCTGGCTCATGTCATCGATAATTTATATGTGCTGGGAGCCCAGGTCATCTATGGATCGGGTGTAACTTCTGGGATGCATGTATCCGGACATGGCAGCCAAGAAGAATTGAAGTTGATGCTCACCTTGATGAAACCGGACTATTTGCTCCCCGTTCACGGTGAATTTCGAATGCTCTATCAGCATCGTCAGCTGGCCGAGTCCGTGGGGATCCCGAATGAGAACGTGTTTATCGTTCAGAATGGCGACACGATACAAATCCAGCAGGGCATGGCATCGTTAGGTCCCAAAATCCCTTCAGGCAACAGCCTGGTGGATGGATTGATGATCGGCAACGTAGGCAATATCGTTTTGCGGGACCGCAGGCAGCTGTCCTCCGACGGGATGCTCATTATCGTCACCACGCTCAGCAAAACGGAAAAGCAGATGGTGGCCAAGCCCGAGCTTATATCCCGGGGTTTTATCTTCGTGAAAGATTCGGAGGAATTCATGGGTCAGATCCACGATATCGTTTCGTCATCAATGAAGGATTTGACTGAAACCGGATCCACCCAATGGAATCTGATCAAGCAAACCTTGAAGGATCATGTCGGCAAATTCATATACAGTGAGACCAAGAGAAGGCCGATGATTCTGCCCATCATTATCGAAGTTTAAGCCATTTGAATATTTAAAGCACAGCCTATTGGAGGCTGTGCTTTTTTTTATGCGAATCGATATGGGGTTTACCCTAGGCATACACCCGGAAGTGGGCAGCTGCATACACTGCCGATAAAGAATCGCTTTAAGGTGTTGATCTTTCATTCACGTCTGTGAAAAAAAGAATAACACATAATCCGGATTCATCCACATAACCATGTACAGAATGGACATGAACGTCTTGTCCGATTGCCGGAATGGATCCGGTTACTAACGAAAGGAGGAGGATCGGTTTGTCATCCACCCCAGAAGGGAAATGGACTGCGGAACATGGAAAATGGGCAAAACGAAAGTTCAGATTTACGCGCAATGACTGGATGGGCTATCTATTCAGCGCCCCTCTGATTATCGGCGTCATCGTATTTGCCATTTATCCCATGTTTGCCGCACTGTTTATGAGTTTTCATCAGACATCCGGGCTCAATTTATCCGGAAACTGGGTGGGCCTGAGCAACTATCGTTACGCGTTAGAGGATTCCTTATTTTGGCAAGCGCTTACAAACACGTTCGTCATGGGGATATGGTCCGTATTGCTAGGGATCGCGCTTTCGTTTGTTCTGGCAAGCCTGATTAATAATCTAAAATGGCATCTGGGACGCAACTTTTTCAAAGCGGTCTATTTTCTGCCCAACGTCGTGTCCGGCGTAGCTACAAGCTTGTTGTTCTCCTTCTTGTTTTTCCCGTCCAAGGAAGGGCTGATCAACTTCGTGATTGGATTGTTCGGCATCGATCCGGTCGGCTGGTTCACGAACCCGGAAGTTGCGCGTTACAGTATCGTGCTGATGAGCTTGTGGGGTGCACTAGGGTATAACACCATTATTTTTCTGGCCGGTTTGCAAAGCGTCCCGCGGGATCTCTATGAGGCTGCCGAGGTCGACGGTGCAGGCACGTACCGGAAATGGTGGTATATAACGATTCCATACTTGCGTCCGATCTTTGTGTTCATGCTCATCATGGGAACCATCGGCGGAATGAAGCGGTTTACGGATGTATGGTTAATCGGCGGAACCGCAGGTAATCCTGGGGGAAGCTTGATGACCGTGGTGCTGTATATTTACCGAAATGCATTCCTCTCTTCGCAGATGGGGCTGGCTACGGCCGTATCCTATCTGTTATTCGTCATCATACTCATCTTAACCGTGTTCCTCATGCTGCTCAACCGACGTAAAGACAGCTTGGATTAATCCCATGATCCATTTACGGATCCGTAGGGGGAGCCTTATTCCAGAAGACAGGAGGGTAACTATGAGCACTTCAGCCTTGCCCAAGGAGCCGGTACGCCGTAAACGAAACACGCTTCCACAATTGATGCTAACGCTGGTTCTATTGGTAGGTTCATTCATTATGATTGTGCCATTCTTATGGATGCTGGTAACGAGCTTCGATTGGGCCGCACGGTTAAATATTTCATTCCCGCCGAAAATATGGCCGGAGGAGCCTTCAATCCGAACCTATGAAGCCGCTTTCACCAACATCAATATGTTCCGATATATCGGCAATTCCACGCTTGTCAGCGCAGGGGTCATTATCATCAGCTCGCTGTCCGCACTATTATCCGGTTATGCCTTATCCAAGCTTCGCTTCAAAGGAGCTAATTTCGTACTGCTGCTGGCGCTAAGCACGATGATGATTCCGTTCGAAATGACGATGATTCCGCAGTATCTTTTGTTCAGTAAACTCGGACTGGTCGATAACTACTTGGCTTTTTATTTGCCAGCCATGAACTATGCGTTCGGTACTTTTTTAGCCAAAGCCTTCTTTGATCAATTACCCAGCAGTTTAAGGGAAGCTGCCGTTCTGGATGGCGCCAAGGAAATCACCGTATTCAGCCGGGTATATCTGCCGCTGTGTACGCCCATTATCGCCACCATGGTCATTCTGCTGTTCTTAGGCGTATGGAATGATATGCTGTGGCCGCTGCTGATCTTAAAATCGGCTGCCAAGTACACGATCCAGATTGGATTGGCCATGTTTACGTATAACAACGGAATCAATCAGCAGCCATCGATCATTATGGCAGCAACGACTACGAGCCTCATTCCGGTTATCGTCGTTTATATGTTCCTGCAGCGTTATATCATCGAGAGCATTGCGCTATCCGGTATCAAGCAGTAATTCAGAATGGAAGCTAAATTTATGTGGGGGTGTTTGCGTATGAAAAAAGCTGTGCTGCTTATTCTGTCATTCGTGCTGGTGTTTACATTGGCCGCTTGTTCAGGCAGTTCGGGAAAAGATGTGACAGGCGGCGTGAAGATTGAAAAAGTATCGGACATGGAAGGTACGGTTCGCGTTGCACTGGCAGGCTGGCAGTTGGATAACGGGATCGATGCACTGACAGGCAACCCGACCATCGGACTCAACGAGTATTTAGATAAAACGTTCAAAAAAATGTATCCGAACATCAAACTGGAGGTTTATCAAATCCCTTGGGAGAACGTAAAAGCCAAACAAACGGCCATGCTGCTCTCCGGCGATGCGGACGTCTTGTATACCGGGGGAGCCTTTGCATCGCAATGGTACCAGGAAGGGCTGCTGCGTGACCTGGACGACTTGATTGCAAAAGATACTTCCTTTGACCCAAGCATCTATCTGGAAGGCATTATGAATAATTCCTACAGCACCAAGTCGCCGGACGGAAGCAAACAATTTGGAATTCCTGCCGTGCTTGGCCGCCGGATGACGATTTATGATAAGAAGCTGTTTGAAGACTGGGGCGTTGAAACTCTCTCGGCACAGCCGGGACCTGACGAAATTCTGGAGAAAGCCAAGCAGATGACCGGCAAAAACCCGAAAACCGGTGAAGACAATTACGGTTTGTATTGGAGCGGCAACTCATTAAACGGATCTACCTTTGTTGCATTAACCCTTGCATATGGCGCCAAAGGAGCGGAAGGAACGCTGAAGAATATCAAGAACATCAAGTGGCACCTGAATTCTCCGGAAATGGTCAAAGTACTGGAGTGGCTGAAGGAAGCCGCACAGCTGCCGCCGGCTGGATTCGTGAATGCCCAGGGTGCCGAGAATTTTGGGTTGGAGAAAAACAATATCGCCATCGCGCTGGATTCCACCGGCGGCTCCACGATGAGTGAATACCGGTCGAAGCAGAACAAGGAGCTGCTGGACCGTTTTGAACCTGTGCTGAATATGGGTCCTAAAGGCGAAGGCTGGGTGGCGGTTGACCCGTTCATCATGGCAAAGAACGCCAAAGATGTGGATGCATCATGGGAAGTGTTAAAGTTCTTGACCAGTTACATGACGCAAAAATACATGTATGAAAACTTCTCCAGTACCCCAACGCTCAAAAATGCCGATTTCGTAACACCGGAAGACAAATTCGTCAAAAAGGCGCTTGAGATCGCGGAAGTCGGCCACTCCGAGCTCATGGATGAAGCCAATCCGTTCTATATGAGCGACATCGCTCCAGCCATAAACGGATTTATCAGCCAGGCAGCGTCCGGTAATGCGCCGGATATTCAGAAGTTTCTGGATGATCTGCAGGCTCGTGCCGAGAAGTGGTCTGCGAATCTGAAGTAAAAACAGGAGGGGACTGCACAGGTGCATGGGATTGATAAGCGTGGTTGACTTACACGTTGTCCCTGACTTTGAATAGACGGGCTAATCATGATGAGTATATGAGCCGAACAGCACAATATATTCCAATATTTTGTGAATCGTGCATTGTCCCGATCATGCGGGAGAAAAACCGACCGAAAATGGCCGGTTTTTTTGATATTCAAAAGTACATAATATAACAAATAATGGTAAATAATTAAAATATAGAAGGGAGGGTGAATAAAAATTAGGATGATGGATGATAACAAGCAAAAGCACAAAATAGTTGATAAAGTTGAGAAATAAAATTCAAATCGATTAAGAACCAAAGGATTAAAAATATCTCAGTAACGAAATTCCGCTAAAATAAGCGAATTCGTGATAATAATGAAATAACCCCAAATTATGATGATTTTTAATGGCATATAAACAAACTTGGACAATGATCAGTTAATGACGATATTAGACTGAATTAATCGAGATCTGAAATGTAATTCATGGATCTAAATGAAGAAAGATTCCAATTGAAAAGTTGTTCGATCAAGATAAAGGATTATAACGGCTTAAAGCCAAAACTATACAGAATCATACGAATCTAAATGAAAAATCAGCTGTGGCGATTTTTTTCTTAGTATCTATTTCACAAAACTCGTATTTTGTACATATGTATGATGCTTGTGAAAATTGAGATAATATTCCGATTGGGTTGTCATCCACATAATATAGTGCCCAATCCTGCTCTCCTCCATCCTGCTCATAACCGCCCTGACCAATTTACCACTGAGCCATGTTCGGTGCAACAGGCTTGTGATGTCAGTACTTCCAATCATAATATTGCAAAACATTGATATGGTAGTTCTTAAGCACGTTTTGATTGACTAATTGATTAGCAGACCATATATATTAATTCCTTGTCCCCGTGATGATGATGACAAAAAGTCGCAAAAAAACTGCTACAAAGAAAATTTCTTTTCGTGGCAGGTTGTATTAAGTATTGTAAATTAAAATAAATGATTTTGCTAAATTGTAGAACGCTATAGTAAGGATCGCTACTATCAAAAGAAGAAGTGCCCCTTTTATTATAGCGCTTGGTTTGATTTTTCTTTAGACCATTTTTAATTTGTTTGAAACTAAACCTAATCGTAAAGATAGCTACAAATGAATAGAAAATTATTCCAATGATAACACTTATCATTTATTTTCCTCCTATTTTACCCATCATCCATAATACTAACTAAATCAAAAGGAAGCTGCCCTAAGGAGCTTCCTTTTTCAATTATTTGAATGAATTCCATGCAGTCGTTCGAATGCTGGACGTGAAAACGGAGCTTTTCATTAAGTAACATTGTGACCACTCGTCCGGTTGAACCTCGATTGAAAGGGAAGGATCGAGCTCACCAGTGACTTTACATATTCGCTCTGCGCACACATAAAATGGTTGCAATCAAGCTCTTCAATAATGACCCCATCCCTCAGAAAGGCTAGGCGATTACATAAATAGGCTACGGCTTGCAGATCATGCGCTATGAATAAATATGTTAATTGAAACTCCCTCTGGAGCTCCTTTAAGAGAGATAAAATTTGAGATTGCACAGAAACGTCGAGCGAGCTAATGGCTTCATCCAAAACAAGATAGCGCGGCCGTGTGGTCAAGGCACGCGCTATGCATACGCGTTGCAACTGTCCACCGCTTAGCTCATGCGGATACTTCTTTAGATAGTCAAGGGGCAACTCTACCCGCTCCATCAGCTCTGCAATGATCGCTTCATGGTCGGCATGAGCGTTTTTACCGCTTCGTAGCATATAGAGTGGTTCCTCGATAATTTGCCGCAGGGTCCAGTTCGGGTTGACAGAGGTGCGATAATCCTGGAACACGACACTGAATTTCCCTTTGTTTTGCTTAAGCCACTTTTTATGAGGCACACCATCTATCCGAATGGTCCCACCGTCACTGGTCTCTAAACCAAGTAGAATCCGGGATAACGTGCTTTTACCGCTACCGCTCTCCCCTACAATGCCCAGACAGTCTCCATCGTTAAGATGAAAGCTGACGCCGGTCAGTACATGATTTTGGGTGTGATTCCGCAGCCCACGGTCAGCCTTATAGCTTTTCTGGAGATTCTCCACCGTAATCATACTCTTTGTTCCCCCCGCTATGCAATGTGTTCATAAAGCTATCTGAAAGCTGCTGACGCGTGCTAACTAAATATTGGGTGTAGGCATGTTTAGGCTCATTAAAAACATCAGTGACCGAGCCCTGTTCCAATACTTCTCCATCTTTCATGACGATAACGCTGTCAGCCAACCGCTGCACAACTCCCAGGTCATGGGAGATGAGGATCAGTGTGGTACCCGTCATTTCCTTTAAGGACTGAAATTGATTGACGACTTCCAATTGATTAATGGAGTCTAGAGCTGTTGTAGGCTCATCCGCAATAATAATGTCCGGCTTCAGAACAAGAGCAATTGCAATCATACAGCGTTGAAGCATCCCACCGGACAGCTCATGAGGATAACTCTTATAAACGGCAAGCGAATCCGAAAAATTCAATTTCTTCAAGCTTTCCAAACTCAATCGCTCAGCTTCTCTCCTGGATACCCCCAATACCTGCATAAAAGTTTGTTTCATCTGGAAACCCATTTTCTCGATAGGATTGAAAGCAGTCATTGCATCCTGAAGAATCATATTGATTTTTTGACCACGAATGGACCTCCGCTGTTTTTCGTTGTCCTTCAAAATGTTGCGGCCCTCGAAAATAATCTCTCCTTCAGATTGAATCCAGCGGGGATTTACACCTAAAATTTCCCGAACAGTCATCGTCTTTCCACTGCCGCTCTCCCCAACAATACCGAGGCAAGAATTTTTTTGCACCGAGAAGGAAGCATCTTTTACAATTCTTCTTTGTGTCTTGAGATCAACAATATTAAGATGCTTAACGGTCAGTATGGTCACTTACCATCTTCCTCCCTTCACCCAAGCGGAATAGCTTGCGTTGTTGCTTCGGGCTTGCCATGTAGGATTTCGAGTTCATGGCCTGCTGCAGACTGTCACCGAGAAAATTTAGCGCGACGATGACAAGCAGAATGGTAATACCGGCAGGGATCATCTGCCAGGGATGGGTGAACAACACATTCTTCGCTTCATTCAGCATCATTCCCCATTCAGGAGCAGGAGGTTGCACGCCCAATCCAAGAAAGGAAAGGGACGAAATACTTAGAATCACCCAGCCCATCTCTAGGGTCGAATGTGTGGTTACTTCACCGGAGATCCCGGGAACAATATGCTTTCTCATAATATAGATTGGAGAAGCCTGATGGACTTGAGCGAACTTCACATAGTTTTTTGATCGATACTGCTGAACGCTGCTATAGATCATCCGTGTATACCACGCCCACTTCGACAAAATATTCGCAATCACAATATTCATTATCCCGGGTCCCAATATGCCGATAATAGCTAAAATCATCACCTCTGACGGGAAAGATAGCATGGCGTCGCAGAAACGCAAAATGACTTCCCGGACTCTTCCGTTCGAATAGCCTGCTAGAATTCCAAATGCGACCCCGGAAAAAATCGTCACACCCATAGCTAGTAGAGCATAAAAGAACGTGGTGCGTATGCCGAATAATACCCGTGAAAATAAGCATCTTCCCAGATGATCAGTCCCGAGTGGGTACTCTGCGCTTGGCATGGCAAGCTTCATATCCACCTGAAGTAAGGTAGGATCATGCGGAGCAATTAGAGGGGCGAAGATCCCTGCAAGGGAGACCACGCCCAAAAATAACAAGCAAGTGATACCCAACTTATCCTGTTGAAGACGCTTGAAAAAACTCATTTGGCTTCCCTCCGCAAACGTGGATCTATCATCACGACCACAATATCTACCAATAAATTGCAAATGATAAATAAAACGGCCATCATCAGAATATAAGCCTGAATCACGGGATAATCCGAGTTAAAAATAGCCTTGACGCACAAACGACCAATGCCGGGCCAGGCAAATATATTTTCAACAACAACAGTCCCAGCAATCAGACGCGGAATAGACATGCCGAACGCGGTAAGAGCCGATTGGATCGAATTGGAAAACACTTTCCACATCACAGTGCTCTGTTTGAGCCCACGCAGCTTGGCATAAAGAATGAAATTTTCTTGCGTATTTTGGATCATATTATTGCGTATCAGTCTGACATAGGTGGATAAAAAGGTTAGTGACAAGGTGACGGCGGGCAAGATAATGGATGAAGGCCCATTCTTCCCGCTTGTCGGAAGCCACCCCAGATAAACCGAAAAATACCACATGAGCAGCAAGCCGATCCAGAAGCTTGGCATCGCTGCCAGCAAAAAAATGAAGCCCCGCAAAAAACGATCCTGCCATCTATTCTCGAAGATGCTGCAGATTATCCCGATGGAAACGCTGAAAAAGACAATAATTATAAGTGTAGCCCCCGCTAATTCAAGCGTTGGAGGAATCGCTTGACGCAATTCTTCCAATACAGGCTTTTTATTGACGTAGCTGGTACCCAAACTCCCTTGAAAGCTATCCATCATCCAGTTTTTATATCGGATAAGAAAAGGATCGTCAAGTCCGAGCTCTTCGCGCATGCTCTGGACCACTTCCTCCGTCGGGGTAATCTGATTTACACGCAGAGCAATCTCTGCCGGATCGCTAGTTCTTAAATTAATTAGAATGAACGCCAAGAAGGTAACCAGCAGCAGGAGCGGAACGGTACCTGCTATGCGTTTTATTACATACTGTTTCATAAAGGACTCACTCTCTGCTTATTCAAAATACATGAGCTCAAACGGGATTTCATATTGTGATACATTGAAGGAAACGCCCTTAATCTGTTCGGCATGAATCGCTTTGACAACTGAATAAGTCAACGGCAGGTATACAGCCTCTTCATTCACATAGCTGAATATTTGCTCATATTTCTCCGCCCGCGCAGTTTCGTCCTGCTCAACGAGAACATCGCTGATCGTTTGGTCCAGCCATTTCTTCTTCTCCAGACCTGCCTGAGCCTGATAATCACCATGCGAAGGCACACGCCAGGTTGATACATAGGTTTGTGGATCATAAGGCAAGCCCCAGGACAAAGAGTATTGCAAATCGAATTCACCGGATTTTTGACGGTCGAAATAGGCTTGCTTTTCTTCACCCAACAGTTCAAGCTCAACGCCAATCGCTTTGAGATCATTTTGCATCGATTCTCCAATCGTTTTCTCCTGTGCATTATCAGAATTATAGGACAGCATCAGGTTAAGCCTTTTCCCATCCTTATAACGGTAGCCATCGTCTGATTTTGTCCACCCTGCTTGATCCAGCAAAGCTTCGGCCTTCTGGGTATCATAGGAACGAACCTTAAGCTCAATGTTGGCGTACGGAGTGGATTTAGACATCAGGACATCCGCAATTTGCTCCGTGTCGTTGAGAATGCCGGTCGCGATCGTTTGTTTGTTAATGGCATATTGCAATGCCTCGCGAACCAGTTTGTCAGAAGTTGCTTCTCGCTTGCTGTTCAGCAAAATCGAGCGTGAGCCCGATGGCGGACTGATCTTCGTTACATACTTGCCCTCGTCTTGCAGAGAGGTGAAGGCATTGGCATCTAGCATGTCGCCGTCCGCGCCAAATATGAGATCAATCTCACCGTTCTGCAGAGCAAGTAGAATCGTCTGGTGATCCGGCATGACCTTCCAACGAACATGCTGAATCTTCGGTTTATCTCCCCAATAGTTCTCGTTGACACTAAACAACGCGTATTGATTATCTTTATGCTCGGCCAATATATAGGGTCCCGTGCCTGCATAACCATTGACGCCATTCGCTGTTGTTCCGTCGATGAAACATTTAGGGGAGATCATTCGGAAAGGACGCGTAAGCCCTAACTCCTCCAACGTCGGATAATATGGTGTTTTAAGTGTCAAGGAAAACGTATATTCATCGACAACTTTAGTTGAATCAATAACCTGCACCAGATTCAGCCAGGCATTCTTCTCATAGTTGGCTACGACGACATCAATATTTTTCTTGACGGCATCCGCATTGAACGGTTCACCATCGCTGAATTCGATGTTTTTTCTTAAATAGAACGTATAGGTTAAACCATCCTCCGAGATCTCCCATTTCTCAGCAAGCTTGGGCTTAACGCCCTCCGGTGTATTCATGACCAGAGATTCAAAAACCATATTTTGTGCAGCGAGTTCGCCACCTGTCAGATGAGGATTAATATCGCGAATATCTTTGGTGCTGGCAAACACTAGTTCGTTCTTGTCCACTGCTGCAGGGTTGCTCTTGGTAGCCTGGCTGCAGCCTGTTAATACAATCAGTAACGTAAACATAGCAAATAAAAATTTCTTCTTCATAAATCCTCCTGAATATAACTGTAGTAGATGTAATTAAGCTGAGTATATCGACCGCTGAACTCTTCCGGTGTACATGGAGGTACAAGCAGTACGCATCAAGTGAAAGATAATGAAAGACAGCCATATCCCGTGACTGCCCCAGGACATCCCTGCTATCCAGTTAACCGGAATGTAGACGAGCAGCGATATAAAGATGCCGTTGCGAATAGCCCAAGCCTGTGTTACCCCGGAAAATATGCCTTCCAGTTGCAACCCCCATACACCGGCTATACTGTATAGTGCGATCCAAAACATATGTTCCCTTACGGCCAACTGTACCTGTAGGTCGTCCGTAAACCATGACACAAAGTCTAACGGATCAACGATTAGCACAAGCCCCATCAACACGGCAAAGATCGCTCCCCAGACTGCTGATAATTTCAACGCATCCCGATAACCGTTAATATTCCCTTCACCTGCAGCCTGTCCAGCAATAATGCTGGAGGCATTAGCCAAGCCACTGAACACATAGGCTAGCAAATAATGAAGCTGCAGCAATATGGCGTTGGCTGCCAATACGGTTTCATCCATTCGAGCCGCTTGAACCATAAACAAGCTGGTCATCACCAATAAGCAAATCGTACGTAGGAAATGGTCACGATTCACGATCACCATTTTTTTAATATGGCAGAGATCAAACAGTTCACTTATATGGAGACGAACAAGTGCGAATCGCTTGCTGTATCGAATGATCACGAAGCCAATTGCTACGCTGGTTATTTCTGACACCAAGGTGGCAACTGCAATTCCCGCAACTCCCCAGTCCAACTGCAAGGCTAACCAAATTCCAAGGAGCATATTAAGCACATTTGCGAACAATTGAGAAACCAAGGTCAATTTAACCTTCGACACCCCAATCAGCCAACCTGTAATGGTGTAATTCAAAAGCGCGAAGGGAGCTCCCCAAATTCGTATGTCAAAATAGATTCCAGCTTGCTGGAGCACTGCATCGCTGCCCCCAATGAGGTGCATGGCAGCCAGCAAAATGGGCTTTTGTGCCGCAATGAACACCACGCCTAACAAAATCGCAATCAGCAGAGGTCTGATAAAGGCATAGGCAAGCTGCTCGTCGTGCTTGGCTCCAGCCGCTTGAGCCGTAAACCCTGTGGTGCTTACTCTTAAAAAACCGAATAGCCAATACAAGTTGTTAAATATTAATGTTCCCACAGCTACTCCACCAATATAGGACGGATCCCCCAAACGACCTGCAACGGCTGTATCAACCGCTCCCAGCAAGGGAACGGATAGACCGGTTAAAATGAGAGGAATGGAGAGCTTAAGATACTGCCTGTGTGTCATTTTAGCTCCTTTATATGTAATTTTTACGAAATTAAACACTGAGAAATATCTATAGTCTTTACGCAAACCGTACAAACAGAAACTATACATGTTTATCGTAATTGTTACGAATAGGATTATAGTTTAGGATTCTTTGAAATGTCAAGAACGTCCAACGACGGCTCTGATCGGTAAGTGTAGTGTTACCTTCTTCCCAAGACAATCGCAATGAACAGCGCATCCACTTTTAGTCGTACATTTTCAGCAAAAAAAGACAGCGTGCAAAATTCACTTCACGCTGTCACATATAGGCAGTCCTTTACGACTACTTTTTATAACTGAATCGTTTCTTATACTTATCGACGCGTCCGCCGACTTCAGAGCTTTTCTGTTTGATCCATTGGATAATTATCAAGCGGTATAGATTTCTCATATTTCAAGTAGATGATGATGATGGGAAAATCGACAACCTTCATAAATCGTATGGAATGAAAGATGTTGTCAATTGACTGCCATTCATGATTTAATGGTAATTATTACGTATTAGGTGAACTGCATGCATGAAACTCTGAACCTGTTTCACAATTCTCCAGCAGCTGTCTATTTATAGGAGGAACTGTTTTGCGTAAGTGGCTTTCAAAGTCCGGACTCAATCTGGCATTTGTCGTAATTATTCTATGTATAATCTATGTTGCATTATTTCCAGACGTCATCTCAAACTTAAGTGTACCAGTTCCCGATATGGAAAAAATCCAGACATTTAAAACGATGCTCATCAGCATCGTATTGGAGGCATTGCCATATATCCTGATCGGTGTATTTGTTTCGTCACTCATGCAGCTGTTCCTGTCAGAACAATGGATCGCTCGGTTCTGCCCGAAAAATCCGGTCCTCGGCATTATATTCGCCTGTACGCTGGGCATTATCTTTCCGGTCTGTGAATGCGGCATGATCCCTATTGTGCGTAGACTCATGGTGATGGGGATGCCGCTTTATATCGGGATTGTTTTTATACTGGTTGGACCGATCGTTAACCCTGTTGTTTATGCCTCAACGTACCAAGCCTTTCGTTTACAGCCAGAGATCGTCTATTCCCGAATGGGCTTGGCATTGGTCGTTGGTTTGATCATCGGGCTTGTCGTCTATAAATTTGTCTCGGGTAATCCATTGAAAAGTGCTCAAACCGCCCGTCATTCCAATGCAAATGACGCTTCACACGGACAGTCCCAGAACAAATTCCTTTCCATGATGGATCATGCCGCTCACGAGTTTTTTGACATGGGGAAATATCTGATTATCGGCTCCATTATAACGGCAGCTATTCAGTCATTTATCCCCAGAGAACTTCTCATTCAACTTGGACAAGGTGAGTTAAGCTCCCATCTGTTTATGATGGCATTTGCTTTTATATTGTCGATTTGCTCTACTTCGGATGCTTTTGTAGCTTCATCATTCCTTCAGACATTCTCCGTATCCTCTATCATCAGCTTCCTTGTATTTGGGCCTATGGTGGATTTCAAGAGCACATTGATGCTGCTGTCTGTCTTCAACAAACGCTTTGTCATATTTCTGATCGTTCTTACAAGCGTTACCGTATTTATTCTCTCTATTGCGTTTGGACAAATGATGTTCTGAATGAGGAGTGTATCAAGTGAATCACCAGCGAAATGAAGCCGTTCATTATTGGATACGGGCAATCATCCTGCTCATCTTTTTATGTTTTATTGTCTATCTCGTCAAAACGGGAACGTTAATGTATTATATTGCACCAAGAATGGAAATCTTTATCCAGTTAGCTGCAGTCGGACTTTTTCTTCTCAGTGTCAGTCAAGCATACCTGGCCATGCAAACTGCCCGAAAACGCAGCGTCATGTGTGAGTGCCAATGCATCCCGCCGAAATCCCTTAAATGGAATGTTGGGATTTATTCATTGTTCATCTTTCCATTACTGCTGGGAGTTCTCCTTCCCAATACCATCATGGCCAGTAATGTCGCTTCGATAAAAGGGATGAATTTAACCCCCGTTCGACTGGATGCGGAGTTGCAAAAAGACGTTCCGACAGATGAACCTGAAGGAATGGATTCGTTCGATGCTGAACAAGAAATACCAATAGAACGTGAACCGTTTCCCGAATATGAGCATTTAGAGGACTTTGCGGAGTTTGGCAAGAAAATTAACGAGCTTCCTTATATCACCGTAAATGATACTGGTTTTATGGAATACCTGACAACTTTCAGTCTCTACGCTGACGCTTTGACTGGAAAGAAAGTTGAGCTTACAGGGTTTGTCTACCGGGAACCCGATATGGCCGCTAATCAGTTTATCCTCTCCAGGTTGGCCGTCCAATGTTGTTCTGCTGACGCCACTCCCTACGGGATCATCGTTGAAGATGATGATGCTGCCACTTTGCAGAAAGACACATGGGTTCAAATAACGGGAACGATCGGAAAAACAAACTACAATAATCTTGATGTCGTGAAAGTGGATGGAAAATATATTCATCCGATCGATGCTCCGGAGACTCCTTATGTGTACCCTTACGTGGACAATTTTAACAACCTACTGGATTAGTAATACCGGTAAGCTGATCATTTATCATTGAAATACACTAAAAGCGAGCCCTTAGAGAATTTCTCGAAGGCTCGTTATACGTTAATTATTTGAAGGAAAGTTGGTGCCCAGCCACAACCTTTCAATAAAGTACAGAAAACAATATATTCCATCTACTCGGTATTGACATCCAACAATTTCGCTGTTATTTTTGCAACTTCGGATATTTTCTGGTCCTTCATATAAAGCTCCATCTTTTGTTCGTCTCCAGCATAATTTACTGAATCAAACATCCTGGCCCATGATTAAGATCACAATCAAATAACGAAGCAGTCCCCTCAATAGCTTGAATGATATCAAAGAACGGGATATCCTCCCAGTTTCGTTTAAGCCTATAACCTCCATTCATGCCAGAAGTCGATTCTATAAAATTCCTACCGTAACCAGGTTAAGGAACAACAGAGAAACCAATAATACCAATACAGGAGCTAGCCAGTTCCCAAGCTCTATGGAAATATAAGGGAGTAAAAACTCGTGCCTAACATATTCCCATATGCCAATCGTTAATGTTGGAATCGTCAGTATCAACCATTTGATTTGTTTGTAGGACAAACTTATAATCCCCTTTCCGGGTACAACCGTATCTTTTTATTTTACTTCGAAGAAAACAAGACAGATATGACCCGAAAAGGCTACTCCACCAGGAGTTCCGTCCTTCACTAGGCAGCCGCCATAATAGATACAGAATTGATCTCCTAGAGTTACCATGCCCAAGGAGATGGAGAGAGTCCTGCTAGTTCCTTTATTTTGTTCCATGTCGTATAAGTAACTGGTTTCATCTGCTCAGAAGTACACGCTGATTCGGGTTCGTAGCCTCGCTCTTTTACTTTATCCCAAGTGGTTTCAGATAAATTATTGGTCAATCCCGCATCATTAAAACAAGGAGGTGCCACATATACCTGAAGTGTGTGGTCAAGGATCATCCTTGTACCTCCTGGTGGTTGAAAGGGCAAGGGAACAAAAATCATAAATATTAGAACGATTATAAGTCCTCCACTTAGCAACCATGATCTTAGCTTAGTCATGGTTAATCCACTCTATCATATTCAAAATGTCTGCCATTTTAGTCTGTTCTCCTTCATACATTTAGATGATTCTCCTAATCTTTAGGCAACTACGGGATAACTTCCATCTTTTCATAGGTATGTTTCTTTCGGGCTTCATCAGTGACATTTACATCCATGATCCACGAACCACTTTCGGAGATATAGCTTCCCTTGGCTTCATAAGTATATTTATCAAACCCTTCGAATCCGTAAGGGTCTGGTCCACCTTCCTTGTAAATCATCGACGCTTCCACCTTTTCTTTGTCACGATGAAAGATAACCTCGGTTGAAATGGGTTTTCCCATTCCACTCGGCAGCCAGATGTCTAAAGTGATATGCTGCGCTCCGCCGCTCTGATCCCGAACCCTAAGCGTCATGTGAGCATCCTCTCCCATTACATGCCAGTAAATCGGCTCCATCAGCACAGTCCCACCAGTAGCAGGCGCTGAGATCAGAACGGATATCAGAAGCACGAGAACAGTTAAGCTCAATGAAAAACGAAGGCTTTGTTTGTAGTGGAAGCGCATGCTCATCTCGTCATTCCCCGCTCTCCTCCAACGTCTGTAACCTATAGTTGCAACCCATACTATGACAAGGGTTAACAACAGCTTGAGCAAGACCAGGATGCCATTCGGCCCGCTCTTCCATTCTGTCCACATACTTAAACTTAGCGATAATTTAATCAGGCTTGTTAAAACAATGCTGCACAAAGCTACAGTAGCCAATGTCATAAATCTCGAAATAAGTAATCTGACCTGGTGACTCGGCAGTTCTGGCTTCCGTGATAATGCTGCATAGATCGAAATGCCTCCTCCAAACCAGATAGCACCCGCTGCTGTATGGATACTGGCAGCCAATACGGAGATCACGCCCTGTAGCGACAAGAAAGTTTGGACATTTTCTATATGCAAGAGTGGTATAATGACCAATGCGCATAGGCCTTTAATTGCGGACGAAATTTTGGGATGGGGAATTGCCTTCCAAGAAATTAGAAGCCATATGACGGCAACCGTTACTTTCACAAGCATGAGCGTATTATTTGAGCCTGTAAGTATTATGGCATACAGTGTCACAAGGGCTGCAATCTGCTCGATCCGTTCGATCATCGACCACGCTTTATGTCCACCAGACGCGGGAAATATCGCAGAACGGAATATATTAACTCCTACGAGAACCATGACTGAGCTTATTTCAATCAATCTCTTGAGCTTGTCGAACAAGTCCGGCCATTCTACGCTTCCTTCCGCGTGCATATGCTCATGTCCGGATGCGACCACTTCCCATCCTGTAACTGACATTAAATATAGGCAAGCAGCAGTTATTACAAATGTCGATGCCAGTCGCCTAATAAAAACAGACATACTTCTACCCTTCTCTCTAATCAAGCTAGGATTCTCTCATATTTTCACTTAGTTATGTGTTATTTTAAATAGCTCCTTGTAGCTATGGAGTTCTTTTATCCCTGTTTCACGAAAAAGATCCGGCACATGGTCATATCGTGACGGATCAGTTTGTGTCTATAAAGATAACGCTAATTCTACTTCATAATCCCCAGTTGCTCCGTGTTATATCGCAAAACATCAAGTAAGGATTTCATGTTTTGATCTCCGCTAATCCTACCCGCTGAAGCATCTCTCCAGCCATCGCCACATCCTGCTTGCTCGGACGGCGACCAAAACCGTATGATGTTCCCCAACGTCCTAGGAGCACAGCATCTTTGGCAGAAATCGGAAATTTCCCAGTCCCATGTGATTGAGGTACATAACCGATACAAGACCGAGCCCATCGCTTATCCCGGTTAGAAAGAATCGGGCGACCGAGAATCGTAATACTTCCGTACTGAACTGGCAAGATTTGATGAATCGCTCGGAAAAATGTTGTTTTCCCTGCTCCGTTCTCTCCCACAATTGCAACCGATTCGCCTTCCTTGACTTGAAAGCTTAAATCGTTCAATATCGGTATTCGGCCTTACCCTCCCGTAAAATGACTCATATCAAGGGCTAGCTCTTCTTGTAGAGCTGCTTTCATTTCAACCACCACTTTCATGAAAAAACATCACATGTAATTACCTTATTTTTCCTATGGCAGATTGCGTTTTTTATCTTATCGTATAAAAGAAATCATTGATATAACCCGAAAGAGCTAGCTCATTTGAACATACACACAATATCACAAGTGTAAAGAAATAAACATTGTCACAAAGCCGTCCTGAAAGGAACCATTCTTCACAATACTGAAACAAAACTGGCCCGATCGAGTCATTTATTTTAGTACACCATTACATTAATATTATTTTGTTCTGATCGATACACAGTTCAAGTAACAATAGTTAATAGAAGGAGATAGACATGAACAACAAGAACACATTTAATCCTTTCCGAAGACTTCATTTTTATGCTGCTTGGTTTATTACACCCCTGCTTCTAACATTGACCCTATCGGGTATCGGTTATTTATTTTTTAATGAGGTCGAAAACAACATTTATCAAAATGAATTTTTTGGACAAAGCGATATCAAATCAAAACAAAGCATTGACGAAGCTATTAAGGAAATAAGCGACAAATACCCAAGTCATCAAATTGGAAAAATCAGCATGATGGAGGAACCTTACAACCACAGAGTTACGATCAGTAATGATGAAGGCGATTCTCGCTATATTTTTCTAGACAGCAACAACCAAATCGTCGCCAATCAAAATGCTAAATACACCTACGCTAATTTTATGCGAAACTTTCATAGTTCCCTTTTTACCGAAAGTACTTTTATACGATATTTGGTCGAATTGACTGCTTGTTGGACAATATTCCTGATTGTCTCGGGTATATATATGACTTTTAAGAAAAGGTTACTTGCAATCAAGACGGAACAAAGAACTAACAAGCTTAAATTTCAAAAGATTCACGCCATTTTAGGACTTGTAATTGCGTTACCTTTAGTTGTAATTGTATTAACAGGAATCCCTTGGTCCGTATTTATGGGGAGTCACATTAGTAAATTTGGACAAGAGCATCCCGAATTAGGTAGAACCGAATTACGTTATAACCCTCCGCAATCTGATGTAAATGAGATTCCTTGGGCTACAAGAAGCTTGGATCAACCAACCTCAAATCATACAGGACATGCCGATCATCACTCTAATGCGACCGTAAGTATAAACAATCCGAATCAACAAAGTTTAGAATTTATCATTAACAAAGCTCAAAACGAAAATATTGTCAGACCGTTTTCGATCGTTTACCCTTCAAATGAACAAGGCGTATTTACGGTTTCCAAAGGAAGCAATACAGGCGTCACTGGATTAGATGTTAGCCCATACCAGGAAACAACCGCTTATTTCGATCAATACTCAGGTAAGTTAATTGCCAGAATAAACTTTGATGATTATGGGATTATAGGTAAGTGGTTTACTTGGGGAATCCCTCTCCATGAAGGTCACTTATTCGGAATGGCTAATAAAATTCTAAACTTGATTGTTTGTATCGCATTCCTTGCAGCAATAGTTATGGGATTCGTATCATGGATGAAAAAAATTAAACCTCGAAATATGAATTGGCCTAAACGCACCAATAAAACGTGGTCTATAGGAGTTATAATCACTTTATTGATACTTGGTATACTAATGCCCCTGTTTGGTTTATCTATTCTAATTATTTTTATTATTGAAAGTATCATCTATTACTCTACTAAGAATAAAAACGTAAGCGCTGCAGGATAAATTGTTAAGAAATTAATGCATGTGTTTGGCTTTTTGCCGAAGCGTTAAGCAGTTGAAACAAAAAAGGAAGAACCTTAGCCTAGCAAAGGTTCTTCCTTTTTTGTTTCATGATTTTATATCAGCTTCTAATTCCAAGATGTTTTACATTCTACTGCCCCTATGGTTGCTCTATATGTTCAACACAACCAAAAATTCCCCTTTAAGAAGCTATGCTTGATAATCTACAGGTTTTTGTTACCTTACTCCTGTTTGATCCGATTCATTAAATTCAAGATATCCTCCATTTCGGTCAGTTCACCTTCATGTCTGTCAATAATTGTACCCTCCTCATCGATCAGCAGTGTTAGCGGCATGCCGACCACTTGATATGCTTGTTTAATTTTGAGGTCGCTGTCCATAACGATTGGAAATTCGAGTTCATACAGTTCAACGAATTTTTGAACTGCTCCTGATTTCTCACCCACGTTAATTGCAAGCATGTCAACGCCTGCAAGCTTATATGCCTCGTTCAGTAGCGGCAGCTCATTGACACAAGGATTACACCAAGATGCCCAGAAATTGATTAATACACCTTTACCTTTATAATCCTTTAATCGTACTTGTTTTCCCTCAAGATCCATTGAGGAAAACGGCGGTGCGATATCCCCCACGCCTGCATGACTTCGGGGAGCATCTTGGAATCGGAATATTGCATATACTCCACCGAGTAGGATAACAACCAATAACATATAATGAATGATTCTGCGTATTATAATATTCAATATAAACTCCTCGCCCACTAGTTAGACAAAATCCTTGAACTTTTATCTCCTAATTAAAGCCTTAGAAAAAGTGGAATTGTCACTACTATAATTTATCTTCGTGTCTGGAGAATCCTCCAGAGATCCCAAACAACTCTCTAAATACTTGCTGCATCCCCTCGGTTTCGTTTGTTAGGTGGATGTCTTCCCTCTTCCTGTCCAGAATCACGTTCCCATCCCGTAAAAAAACGATACGATCCGCCAATGCTTCCGCAATTTCCAATTGATGCGTTGAAAAGAGAAGCGTTTGCCCATTAGAAACTGCTTGATGCACAAGCGTTACGAAGGTGTTCATCCAGAAAGGGTCCAGACCGTTGGTTGGTTCATCCATAATCACCAGTGGTGGTTCTGCTAACAGCGCTTGTGCAAACAACACCCGCTGCCTCATGCCCTTGGAGAAGGAAGCAACGGGTTTACTGCCTGTATCCGATAAGCCGACCATCGAGAGCACCTCTTTGGCGCGAGTTTTCCCAAGACCGCGAAGCCTTGCCCAAAACAACATAGTCTCCATCGCGGTTAATCCTGGACTAAAGCGATAATCATCCGGCATATATCCGATTTGACGAGCATAATTTTGTCTGTTTTCCAGCCAATCGTGACCGTTGACGGAAATGGATCCCCTCGTCGGACGCAGAATACCAGCCACCATGCGAAGCAACGTGCTTTTTCCCGCACCGTTCCCCCCGCACAATGCAACGGCCTCCCCGCGTCTGATATACAGATGCAAGTCCTCGATGGCCGTCTTTCCCTTAAACGATTTGTGAACCCCATCGAACCGAACCAGATGATTATCCACGACTTCTTCCCCTTTCCCATAAGCCAAAAGAGATGGCCAACATGGTGCCGATCCAGAGCAACATCACGCCAATAAACACCGGGGTTCCCCAATTGGAACGAATCCATACCATCCAATTGTAATACTCCGGCCCGAGCGTCGAACCTCCACCTAATTTGACAACGGTAAACAGACGCGTCAATTCTGCAGGATTAAGAAATGTCAATGTAGTGACAGCCGGTTTGATCCAGGGATATGGCATCATGCCGAGCAATGCGATGAGAATAGATGGCCATGCAATGATGGCAAAAAACCAGACGCCCACCGCGATCGTAAGTGCTTGCCAACGATTGCGGGCGATTGTACCGATCAGCATGGCTAATCCGAGGAAAAACAGGGATAAACCTATCGAAAAGACCAGAAGCTGCTGATAAGTCAAGAAATCAAAACCACTACCTGAAAGCCAACTGGCTGCTCCCGACAATCCAAATCCAAAGGAAACAATGGATAACAAGACGATGGAAAGCCCGATATACTTGCCAGCCAGTAAAGACCAGGTACCCAGCGGATAAGTTGCGAGAAGCTCCCAGTTGCCCTCTTCCTTCTCGCCTGTTAAGGAAAAAGAACCCAACATCAGCGCCATCAAAGGAAGCAAATATAACGCCAGGTTTAACATGGTGCCGCTAGTGCCGGAATATCCGCTTACATAACCTTGCGAGTTAATAATCAATAAACTTACCATAAACATGGCGAAAAGGGCCATGAATGAATAGGCCCATGGATTTCGAAATCCGATCTTCATTTCTCTTACGGCTACATAACCCATTTCACTCACGAGCCGTGTCCTCCGGTTGCTGGTTCCTCATCGGCGCTGTGGTTAGGCATATCATCACCATGCTCCTGATCCGGTGCATGATCATGATCGTGACCGTGCTCCCCTCCCATATCCATCATATCCCGATTGACCTCCCACGAGTGATTGGCGAGATCTTCTGCCGTCATGAGTTTACCTTTGCCTTGTTCTTCAATATAAGCTGTGGCATCCGCCTCTTGTTCAAACGAGACGATTCCATAAGCCATTGGTGTTTTATATGAAGGATCATAGGCATAGTATGCTTTTTCATAACGGAGCCACTGTTTGCTGTTAAAATCTCGGACGAATTCAGCGCCGATCGTATCGGTTCCGTTCTCTTTCTTCCACGTGTTTAAACAGCCGATATCATCGAATTTAAGCGATTGACCGTCCTTTGTTATGATTTGAGTCGCATATTGGTCGTCTTTGACGGCCATCTTGCAGATGACACATACATCTGTATTTTCGTTGATAGCCTGCGGTTCATACTTCTCTCCTCCGCAAGCAGATAATACCAGCAACATAGCTACCAAAATTAAGGTTAGTTGAATCCTTTTTCTCATGTATTTCGTCTCCTCATCGATAAAATTAAAATGGCTGTACACCCTAGCAGTATGAACCCCATAAGTCCGGTTTTTATTAAACCTCCCTGGTCTCCGTCTCGATAATCGTTACCGGGCGGAACCATTAGCGGGGCCTTATCCGTAGTCCAGCGATCTCGATCCGTCTGGTATAGTCCTTCCAGGAATACCATGCCCGGTGATTGAAATAACAATTGAAATGCTGGTCGCTTTTTTGTGAGCCCCTGGAAAAACGGATTCATACCATATGTAATATCGCTTATCCCGTCTCCATCCGCATCTATGCCTCGAAAATTGTCCCAATAATTCTCAGTAATCCAATTTTCCTCACTGCCTCGTGCCTGTGCATCTGACACATTACCAATAAATTGGTTGCCTTTGATGGCATTGGCACTTGACTCCAGCAACTGCATACCGACAAAATTGTAACTCACTCGGTTGTTCTTCAAGAAATTTCCGGTCGATAGTTCCACATACAGGCCAACCCGATTGCCATCAACCGTATTGTTTGTCACGGTCGTCTCGTGTGTGTCATATAGCAGAATTCCTTGCGAGTTTACGTTCTGGCTTTGCTTCGTGAACACATTCCCGACAACAGATACTTGTCGAGCAGTCATCACCATGGCTCCGGTCACATTTAGGTTGCCTATGTTTCGCTCGATGATGGTCCGATTTGTGTACATGCAGTGAACGCCATAACGAGAGCGTTCGATCACATTACCTGAGACGAGGATATCATCGCTGCTTTCCATATAAATGCCGTCATGAACATCACGAATCGTATTGTCGGTTATTTTCCAGCGATGCCCATTGAATATATCTACGCCATTGCCTTTGTAGGACATTTGCACGACGCCATCTGCAATCCAGTCGATCGTATTATTCGTCAAGGTACCTTCGTTAGCGTCACGTACTGAAATTCCATCTCCACCAGTCTGGATAAGCAGCCTGTCCATGACAGCACGATGACCCTTGACGAGCACAGTCGGCGTTTCCTTGACCATGACATCGGTGATACGGAGTCCGGCAATCGTTGTATTGTCAGCTTCTATCGTGATGGCCGGTAGGTCACTCATATTTCTCAGTTCTATCGTGCCACCTTCTTCCGGACGTATCGTCAACTGCTTGTTAATGGTAATTGGGCCTTGGTAATGGCCAGATTTCAATATAAGCGTATCTCCTGGCTTGGCTTGGTCCAATAAAGCTTGCAAATTAAGCCATTTGTCTTCTGCTCTTACAGGATTGCTATGTAATAACGCCAAAAAAAACCATAGTAAAGAAAGGGTCATCATGCTTCTTCTGACTGTCATTGCACCTCTACCTGTTTTTTCTTAGTAATATGAATATCTTCCTCGTACAAGTGTATAAAAACCGTCTGGTTCCCCTTTTCTGCAAAAGTAAACGATCCGCTAAATACACCATCCCCTTCATTCACAGCTTCAATGAGTATCGGTTTATCTCCAATCCGAAAATCAAAGGTAGCCTGTGCCTTGTCCGATACATTCATTCCAGTGAACAAAGCTTGTAAATCGACCTGGCTTCCCGCTATAACGGTTTCAGGTTTTGTAGAAAGCTCCACTTCTACAGCTTCCAAATCGACGGATTCCTCGCCCGAACATGCCGTTACGATACCTAAAAGGATAACCACTGCCATAAATGAAACTAATTTTTGCTTCATACCATCACCACCCTCCAACCCGTTGTCAATCCTTCACATTTTAGCAATTCAAATGCTTCTGTCCTATAACTCTATGGAGCCATTTCAAAGGTTGAAAATCGACAGATTTGTGACATGCAAAAGAAAACGAGATATACTCTATGATTGCTAAAGATCTAGAACCGAAAGATCATGGTAATCAAATGCATGACATAGCTCAATAGAGTCATAGAAACAATCCTTGATATTCGATACAATAAAAACCGCAATTTACCAATATAGCGAAGGAGAAAAAATATGATCCCTGTTCGCAAAGCTTCAAAGCGTTCGTATATTATTTTAGCTTTAATCATTATCACCATTGCCATCGGTTACTGGTTATTTGCATCCTTTTTTAAACCTGCTCTGCCAGTTAAAATGAATTCTCCTGCTTTCTCTTTATCTGATATACATGGAGAATCTGTAACTGAAGCACAATTTGACGGGAGAATACGATTGACGTCATTTATTTTCACACGATGTCCGGATATTTGCCCTGCGACAACCGCTAATATGGTTGCACTCCAAACCGAGCTTAAGAAGCAAGGACAGTTTGGCATTGAAGTCGAGTTCGTTTCCATTACATTTGATCCTGAGAACGATACACCTGAGGTATTGCAACAATATGCGGAGCGGATGGGAATTGATCAGAGCGGATGGACATTGCTGCGAGGAGATGAAAACCAAGTAAAAGATCTGGCTTCTCAGTATAATCTATCGATTGTGCGCCTCGATGATGGATTGTTCGCGCATTCCATCACCTCATTGCTGTTAATCGATGGTAAGCAGCGTGTGCGCCAGATCTACCGGATGGGTGAAGATATGAAGAATGGACAGATTCTAACAGATATCAAGACATTATTAAAAGAACAGCAGCGGGATTCCTAAATCCTGCTGCTGTTCTTAATTTTTTTGAGGAATTGTCTTTTATTCACATGCTTCTATGGGTCACGCCCGTTATCATGACTACTATCTTCAAAGAGGCTTTAACTGTGAATCAGTCTCATTTGGAATCATAAATGAATTTAGCAAAACCTTCGTTTAAAAATAACGATGAGCCTATTTTGTTCATTTCTCTTCTTTATACTACTTCTTTTCAGACAACCATGCAGAAATGGATGCTATCTCCTCTTCATCTAAACGCTTACCGAAGGCTGGCATGCCTCCTTGCCCCTTGGAAATAATCGTCGTGATTTCTTCCTCGGCAAGTTGGCTTCCTACTGTTTGCAAACTGGGTCCATACTTTCCTTGTAGCTGGCTGCCGTGGCAGGACAAACAGTTTTGCTTGTAAACCGATGGTATCAAATTTTCAGTTGTTTGCTGTATGCTCTTTAGTCGTTTCACTTCCACATGCTGTCAATAATCCAACGATAATTAATGCGCTCACAAATTTCCCGAAATTTTTTCTCACGTTGCCCTCCCATACCAATACTTTTCAGTTCCAATAGATTATTTTCTCTCAATTGTAAATAGATTAAAATGACTCCTTGGGGCTATATGTAAAATAATTAATAGTTCAATTTGGAGCAGCCCTTTATAAATTCACTATGTAATTATCGCTGCTTCCACTTTTTAAGATCACTCAACAATAGGGTTTATATTCTATGTGAATTAATAAACTGCCACTTTCCATTCAACCCTTTTTCCTTTTTACCTAAGCACTGGTTTCCCTAAAAAAGCAAGCGAACTTCTATATCAAGAAAGTTTAGAAGGACTTTTTAGACGAATCGGGAGTAAACTACCCGTTGGTTGATCATAACCACCCGTTGAGGCGGATGGTTTGCACTTGGGGTATACCCCCCCCCCCACCATTCATCTTTTAAAACGTTCGGTTTCTTTTCCATCGGCAGGCCGGTGATTCAGTGCCATCTTTTTGGTTCTTCTAAGGAGGCTCCCCTACAATGTAGTCACATTTACGTCAAAATCTCACAATGTGGCCACTTTTGTGCATTTTTTGATGACACAAATTAATCTACATAAAAATAAAAAAGCCTGATAAATCAAGCTTTTCTTAAATAATAAATGTAGACACTTTTGTGTCATTAGACAGGTAGCTGATCGCTCGACCAGCTACCTTCTCTCTTTATTCAACTTAATTTGGATGATCCAGTTGTTTCAATTGATTTTCCGGTTCCTTTGCTAGAAATCCATATTCTTTGCTATCTTGGTAGAAATTAATTACATAATTAAGAGCAAATTTGTATGCCGTTTTAAATGCTTCGTTTTGAGATGTCTTAACATCAGGCGTCACGCCTGTTCCCTCCCAATTTGTTTGGGTAATGGGATTAATCGCTCGTCCATCAGGAATAAAAACACTAAAGTGTTTCGTTATTTGATGAACGTTACCTGGGTTCGCTCCTCCAGCCGAAACCTCTCCGACTATGGTTGCGCGCTTTAAGTTTTTCAGATTATATGTAAATTCCTCAGCAGCGGAAAATGTTCTGTGGCTCGTTAAAATAAAAACGGGTTTGTTTCCATAATGCTTTCCAGGAACATAGGCTTGCGTCCAAGACTGACTTAAATCATTTTTCGCCCTCGAATAGACACTGTTTAAGTGAAAAGGTTCGGAATCATATAAATAACTTGTTATCAAGGCGACCATCGAAGGACTACCACCACCGTTGTTTCGTAAATCAAAGATAAGGGCGTCCGTGTTAGCCACCAAATTCATTGCATGCACTGCGGCCTCCCCTGCACTCAGGATCGTGAAAATCTCGTAGATCAATATAGCCGATATTCCCTCCAAGCCGTTCAATTCTGTGAAATCCATAATTATCAATCTTTGCATGAAGGAGATATTCCGCCTTTTGTTCTTCCTCGCTAATCATTTGATCGATAGATTTCTCTTGCTCGTTGTATCGCAATTTCAAATGCTTATCCTTGCTAATTTCCCGAAGTTCATTCGTAATTTGTTCACATAAAGCTTCGGGGGTTCCAATCTCCTCATAATCTTTTCTCATTAACTTTTGTTCCAAATGAATCCCCAATTCTTTGGCAATATCGGGAAACACATAATAATGATTTAATGTTTTGGCTAATGAACGTATAACCTCTTCATGATCCCAACTGCTCGACTTATTATCTTGCAAATAAATTCCCTTCCTTCTAATTTGACCTCTGAATGCAATGAATAAATTATACATTATATAGAAGGAATAAGATTCATATCAATTGCGAATCTGTCCACTCAAAAATAAATTTTTTGACCAAACATCTGACTTCGACACTACATTCTGCGATTTTAGCAATGAAGGAAGACATAAAACTATTCATATCTCCAACACATGAGAAATATCCTCTAGATCTTTTGGCTATTTTGCCCATACAGTTATCAAACGATCCTGCCATTAGCTTAATGAAATTGCATGGAAACATAGTTAGATACGTATCTAATCGGTAATCGGCTCATGTTCTTGTCCTTTTCGGGAATCGGTACAAGTTCTTGTCTTTGGTTCAGGACACGATCTTGTACCGTTAACATAAAAAAGCCGCTTAAATAGCGACTTTTAATGGGACCATGTTCTTGTCCCCCGACAGTAATAAACGTTGCCCGCTGTGAGCGACCCAATCCGATTACGTCTATTTGCTTGGCAAACGCTTTTGTGAACGTCCGTAGAACCAGTTCATTGTCGTCGTTGGCTGAGTTGGTATGCTACAATCTTATTCGTTGGATAAGTCTTTAACTGCCGAATGATACAGCCATTGCTCGCCTACCCGGTATTGAGTCACATCTGTCACCTACTTCTAGTTCGATTTTTTCGCCGTAAAGTCTCTCTTCAACAGATTCTCCGGCATACGCTCTCCAACTTGGTATGTCGTGTTAAAACGGCGTTTACGGCGAATATTCACTTGAAGCCCGAGTTTTTGCATCAGACGTAGCTCCTTCTTGGTTCATCCATTCTGCCACTAGAACAATTGGAACTGTCGGTAGCTATACTTTCCTTCCTAGCGGTTGTACGCTGAACGGATTAGCTGTTTCGCTTCGGCATTTTAATATGCTTAGTAATCACTTCTAGAGACACGAAAGAGCTGGCATAGTTTAGTTACTTGTCTTGGATTCACTGCTTGCTCGATGAGCGTAAAGCGTTCTTCCTTTCTTCCTGGATCCAGATCTCCTGAGCAACTCCCCCCTCCAAGTCGTCCCCTACCTGCTCTTCAGCATGCCCCCCTGGTTCTGGTCCTGATCCGTGTTTTTGAAATAGATTTCGTTCAACACATTCACTTCGACGTTGATCCGTTGTTTTAATGCTGGAAACCATTGGGACTTCCAAGCCGTGATGTCGCCCTCCGACAGTAGCTGACGATACAACAACCCTATGCCGAGCACATCTGAGCGGTAGCCCTTAATCTTCGCCAGCGTTTCATTGAATTTGCGATTCAGTTGCTCCCGCATTTCTTTTTCAATTTGAGTATTGTTCACGCCTTTGGGGCTCTCGGTAATGACGACGTTCAGGGTAATGTCGCTCGTAAGGGACGGGCCTTTTTCGGACCATTCACGATGATGCTTGATGTTGGCGTTCTCGATCAAGACACTCGTATTCCTTGCTAATTCAATGGTCCCTCCCGTATATCTTCCCTTGAATAAGTTGTACAAGAGCGTTTCTTCTTGATCGAGTGTCCCGATCATCCGATCTTCCTTCATGACGGCGGTTCCCTTGAAAACGAACAACGTATGTTCCCCGTTCTTCAACATTGGAATCGCCATCTCTTCCGAATAGGAGTTTAAGCTGCGATAAGCTTCCCAGATCCTGATGATGGATTGGTTCGGTGTCCAACCCGCCTCCTCGTTGAAGAAATCGTAGGACGAGACCTCCGGCGTCGGCGAAATCTCATGGTACAGCGTTTTCTCGAAATCGCCGTCCACCACCGCCACCATGCCCTTAATCGAGATATCGTTGGCTCGAACAGCAAAGTCGACGATATTATCGATTCCCTGCTCGGCCAACTCTTTCTCGATCAGCAGCAGTCGAAGATGTACAAGGACGATCTTTTTCTCTGCATCGGTCTGGATCAGGTCGATTGCCTTCGTAATCGACTTCGCTTCCTTTTCCAGAAACTGCGTGCGTCCGGAAGCGTTTGGCACTTGTAGAATGATTCGATATTTCTCCGTCTTCCCTTTCCCGATGCCCATGACTGCAGGCAGATATTCCTTGTTGATATCCTTCGTATCCCAGCAGCCGGACAGAAGCAAAGTTATAATGAACATTACGATCCCTTTTAAAAGCAGGCCGCGTCTCATCCGCTCACCTTCTTTCGGTGCTGGCGTGCGGCAAAATAGGCGATGATCGGAAAGCCAATCGTCGCATACAAACAGAAATACGAATTTACATATAGATAGCTGTTCAGCGTACCTGAGTTTGGCATCCACTGGCAGGCCAGATACAGAAGGACACTTACGACAGACAGTATCCAGCGACGATCCAGAATCGGAGCGAATAGCTGCTGCAAGATGGCCACCAAAATCCACAATAAGACCGATACTTTGATTACGCCAAGCCCGCTTGAGGACACCACATAGAAACTCGGTAGCCAATCGAATACTACCCATTCCAAATCAACGGTGTCCGATGCCATTAGCATCGGGTATTGCAAATGAAGCACGGTTTCTTGTCCGAAAATAAGCAGCGGAATATAAACCGAAGCCATCGCGAACATATAGATGATGCCGACCGCGGCAGCGGTTTTGCCAAATCCGATTTTTGTTTTGGTTGCGGTCATGCCAAGAAACAGAAAGCCTGCAAAAATAACCGTGCCGACGTAAAAATCGGAACGAAACAGAAAGGACAGGTCAGCATCCCATAGCGGAAATATGTAGTGAAAACGAAAGTTCTTGATGCTGATAAACATCGAGAACAGAATGAACGGCATGAACAGGAAGATCCAGCCCATGCTGGCCCTGACCATGACTACCAAGCCTTTCCATGCGCCATACAGGCACAGCAGGACGAACAAAGCGGAAATGGCGGCAACCGGCGTACGCTGCAGGAGCACAGCCTTGATTTCCACGGCCTGATAATAGGTCAGCAGGAGCAATTCGATGAGTAAGAATGTCATAAAAGGCAGCATGATCAGCCTCGTGATCCACGCGCCCATCGTTTCACGGCATATGTCGATCACCGTTTTTCCAGGGGCCAGCGAAAGAGCCTTCAGGTAAAACCACAAGACCCCAAGTTCTACCGCGAACAGCAGCGTAATGGCCATCCAGTGGCCCTTTGAAGTGGCGGCTATCATGCGTTCAGGAAAAATCGCGAAGATGGAAGCCAAGTGCAGCAGGACAAAAAGGGACAGCGTCGGGATTTTATTCATCCGGAACCTCCTCCTTTAAGCTGACGCTTAAGAAAGGAACCGTGCTAATCGTGAGCGATGCAAAATAGAGCACCAGCCAAATGATCGCGGCTTCCAGCCCCCAGATGCCAAAGAAGGCGCTCACGAACAGCACGACGTATTTATATATTCGAATGCCTGAGGCATTAATGTAACTCGTCAATGCGAAATTGGAAATGGCCGATGCCACAAGGATAATGATCAAGAGATTGCTGACCAGTTTGGCTTGAACGATCGCCTGTCCTAGCAATATGCCTCCAATCATGGTAATGGTGGGACCGATATTCTTAGGCAGCCGAATCGTGGCCTCAATGATCATCTCCAGCAGGATAAGTACCAGCAGCATTTCAATCAATGAAGGATACGGCACGCCCTCTCGGCTCTTCGCGACCGTAATAGCTAGTTGAATCCTTAACAGTTCCGGATTGACAGAATTAAGAACGACATAAAGTCCCGGTAGGACGATTGCCAGCACCAGCGCTCCCATTCGAAGGAAACGAAGGAAGATCTGAAACAAACGCGGATAATTAACGTCGAGGGTTGTGCTCCATAAATCCGCTACGATAGCAGGGAATGCAAAAGCAAACGAAAATTGGTCGATCAGAATGACCACTTTGCCGTTCAGCAATTCTTGTGTTGTTTCGCCCGGCAGTTCGGAAGAAATATAAGTCGGAGTCAAGGTGAATTGAGGATGCCCTAAAATTCGGGTCAGGTCCCGAACATTCGTCAGTTCCAGTCCCCGGTTGTCCTCCAGCTTCTTCATGATGGATTGTACTACCTTAGCCTGCGCAGTCCCTTCCAAATAAACAACGGCCAGTTTTTTGGCGGACTTTGTACCTGTAGAGCGCGTTTCGATCACTAGATTATCGGAAATCATCTTCTTCCGCAACAAACCGATGTTGGTATCGATGTCTTCTGTAAATGCATCGAACGACGACTGGAGCGGATTCTCGCTGTTCGGAATCGTCACCGATCGGGACAGTTCTGGCACTAACGGATCGACGACCACGGATAGGCGTCCACCGAGAAACAAGATCATTCTTCCATGCAGCAAAGCCTCGCTATATTGAGATGCCTTCCAAGAGGACACATCTATGGCCCAACCGTTCGAATGAAGGAAGGAGCCGAGCTCCTCACCGGGTGCCAATTGATTCATCATGGTGAACGTGCTCTCAATGTCGACTAAGGAATTCAAGTAATAGGCAGAGCAAGCTTCGCCAGCCACCTGAAGCTGCTTGCACGCAAAATCGGAGCTCTTGCGAAAACGTTCCTGAAGCTGCTGCTCCATTCGTTCAAGTGTATAGCGATCGGTCCGTTGCAAATTTTACCACCTCTTGCGAGATAGTATGTCGTTCTGAAGCAGGGTTTATGCAGCTGGAAAGCGATGTTTAGCAGCCATTCGGGGTTCCTGATGCGTAAATTTCGTGTCCGGTAATCCGCCAAACTCAAAATGCATTCTCTTGAATGTGTTTTTTTATTGTCTCAAGTTATGGGTCAGTCCCAATATTAAAATGCAGAGAAATTGGGTTTTTTACTTGATAAACTTAACTCTAAGTAGTCGCTACCAGGAACTCCTCTCCTCTTGGTAGCCAAATGCCATCGTTTCGTCCGGTAAAGTAGCGCTGGTTAAGATCGGACGAGGATACATTCCGAACTTCTTGGAAACCTGCCTTTCGGGCCATCTCCAACATCTCCGGCGGCGTAAAGAAGCTTATGAAAGGCGTGCCGCTAGCTCGTGCCCCTTTCTCTGCCGTATCAACCTCAGAATTCTCCTCGAGTTCCGTCGGCTCAAAAGGCAACAAAAATGTCATGGCCAGCGTGGAGCCGGGGGCGAGTTTCGCAACCTGACGCAGCGTCGAAGTGATCGCGTCCTTAGTGAGATATTGTGTGACGCCGGTCGAGACCACCACAGCTGGACGGCTAACGTCGAAACCAGCGTCCCTCAGTTGCTCCCACCAGGACCAGCCTGCTTCGAAATCGACTGGAACGAAGCGCAGCCACTCGGGGTTGCCAAAGCCAAGATCAATTAAACGTTGTTTCTTCCACGCCTGTGTGCCAGGTTGGTCGACCTCGAAGACTCGTATCCTGGAGGCGATCTCCGGTCGGCGCTGTGCAAAGGTATCGAGGCCGGCGCCGAGGATTACATACTGAGTGACATCGTGGTCGACCTTTTCGGTGACCAAATCCTCAATGAACCGAGCACGGGCAACAATGGATCCCCGGAATCCTCTGGAAAACATAGGATCCATGTCAGGTCGTTGTCGCCATTCATTATCCGGGTCAACCAGTCGTAGACCAACCTCATCTATAAGCACATACGGCGGTGAATCGACAAGAACATGCAAAGCTCGCCACAATGCAACCCGGACTGCCGTATGGTCAGGTTCAGTATATTGCTTTTCATGCATAATGTTCACTCTCCTCCTTTCGTGTGGATCACTCGTTTTAAAATCTTTTTTAGGCATTTTACCCTATCATCTGTCTTGCATAACTACATCCATAACCAATTGGGTCTTCTCTATCTTCTATTAGTGGATCGATGTGCACCAGAACCGAATTAGTACCCTACCCACTCTCCTTTACAGCAATGAAGATTGAAGTCATTACTACTGGATAGGCATTATATTATCATCGTTTACAGACAATGATCATCCATCCTGCAACTTTCCCCTTCGGTTTTAGACAAATCAGATGTATCTAACTCTTTTTGAATTGCCATTTCAATGGCCTCTTTACGATGGAACCCTTGGAGCACTTGGTTACCAATGATATAAGTGGGCACGGCTCGAACTCCACTTTCATAGTAAGCATGATGCAGCGCTTTCTGATGAGCTTCTTGGTAACGTCTTGTCTCCAATGCTTTCTTGAATTCCATTTCATCAAAACCAAGTTCAGCGGCCAATGATATTAGTACGGAAACTTTACCGATGTCTTTTTCCTCCTGATAGTAGGCGCCAAAGACACGATGAATATACGCTCCTCCCTTCCCATGCGCCTTCGCATATTGATACCCCTCAAAAGCCAGATGGGTATAGGGATTGGGTGAAACCGGAGGTAGATTCATGGTAACGCCAAGCTCTTTAGCAATTGGGAAGATAATGCTTTTTATCCCGCCTGACTTCACCGGATCGTTTTTGATATCAACTGTCGGCCCTGGGCTGGGACTCAATTCGTAAGGCATCCACTCGATTTCCACATCTTTATCTTTTATAGCCTCTGCTAGTGGAAATTTTCCGACAAAGCACCACGCACAAACAAAATCGGAATAAGCTTTAATTTTCAAAGTCATTGTTAGTCCCTCCTCGTATTTATTACTCAGTTGACACTTCGCTATTCACTCAGCGGAAAACGACCTGCATTGTGGAAACTCGCCCACATGTCGGTCAGCATAACGGACAAACCCTTGCACCATGTCGGCCAAAACAATTACGACCATAAAAGTTTTTTTCCATGCATCTGCTAGACTAAGATAGGGGTTACCACCTCCACCATCTATTGTTTGTGCAAGCAATTAATTTATAAAATCAAATGATTGCTCATTCGACTTTTTCAAGCTGGTTACTTATTTCATCAAGACGGAGGGAAAGATTATCCCCTTCATCTCCCATTATGGCTGTGTATCGGTCCCTCAGCTGCTGCCAACCTTGGTGTATGACATCTTCAAGTGCCCTACCTTTATCCGTGATGTAAATTAGTGACAACCGACCCTCCACCCGGTTGTGCAGCAATCCTTTGGCTGCAAGCTTCTCAATGACACGCGTCACGGTGGAGGGCTGGAGATGGAGGTGCTGACCCAGTTCCTTCTGGGAAATCCCGTCTTTCTCATACAGTGTCATGAGCAGAAAAGCGGCGGTAGGAGACAACCCTGTTGCGGCAAACGAGTCCTCGGCCATTTTGGTGAGGATCCTCCCAAGACGGTTAACTGTGAAGTATAAACACTCTTTGAAGTAAATATCCAGCATTTCGGTACCTCGTTTCTTTAATTAATAATTGTTTGCTCACACAAATATAACCTAAGTTCAGATTAATGTAAATATAGGTACTTCCTCTTCATTTGTCTAGTTGTAAAGATTACAGCATAAGACACTGGACCAATAACGTTAATGTTTCAACAAAATGTAGAAAAATCCCGAACCAGAAAACTTTGCCCAGAAAAATAATTAATCGCTACATGCATCTCTAACGGCAAGGTTTTTTTATGGTTTCATCTCAATCTTGTTTGTATTGTTCCTTAAGCATGCTTGAACCGATTCCCGCGATAATCATTAGAATCAGGGGTCCAAGATTCCAAAGAAGTTTCCCACCAAGCAGTGTAATGTCCAGCGAAGCAATTTTGTTCAGAATGAGAACGCCTAATTTGACCATCAGAAGAACAACACCTACTAAAAATAGAACATCGAATATGAATTTTAATCTCGGATGAGCCAGTTGCTTACCTTCTTTTATCACCTGTTTTGTCAATTCTTCATCACTCCTTAATAACTCATCGATCGTTAAACCAAACAGGTCGCTTATTCTAATAATAATTTCAATGCTTGGGTAGTTCAGACCATTCTCCCACTTCGAAACTGATTGTCGACTCACAAACAACTTCTCGGCTAACTCATCTTGTGTCCAGCCCTTTTTATTTCTCTCAGCTTTTAACTTCTCTCCGAAGATCATAGCAGCACTGCCTTCCTATAATTTATAAGCTAATATTAGTGTGACCGAATGAAAATGAAAAGAACTTTTTGGTTACTTCACCTCGCAACCCCAGGTTGCAACCTGAAATTGAAGATGAGATGACTCCAGTTTTTTTGTGAAGAGCTATCTGAAGAATGAGATCTTCAAATTAATCCGCGAAGCACAACTGCAACCTAACATCCAGTTCAATTATGTGGATCCAGTAGATAATGTAAGCTATTGTGTTACTGCAGATGAGAATAAACTTACTGTATCTGTAGTTAATTGGGGACCCCTGCCGAATGCAAGTTTGTATCCCGTTCTCACCGATTGTTTATGGGGAGCCAGATAAGATTTTTACTAAACCTTGGTACCGAGATGAACGATTCATGTATTTGGTAATGTATTGGGAAGGTAATTGGGGTATAAGTATCTTTCATTGAACTTTGTGGGGATAGGTTAGGCAATTCACAGTACTTTCAATCTGGAAATGAAATTATCTATAACTGAAGGTAAATGTCAGGATAAAAAATTGATGAAATAATATCAGTGGATGACAATTCACTATGATAAATGAAGCCATTAAAAAGCAGCCCGATTAAGAGCTGCTTTTTTTAATGTGCTTATTCATGAATTTGCTTTGCAATCTCCATCAATTCTTCAAGTGTGGCAGTGTTGGAAATTATACTGAACAGGCGGTCATTCGTAATCAGATGCACAAACAGATAACAACGACTTGCCAACTTCAGCAGGTTTATTTCCTATGGCCATTTTTCTTTATCCTTGCTATGCGCATTATATGCGCTTCAAAAATATCATCACACGGGAGGGCACTATATGATCCAGGAACTTCGCGAGTTCTATTTAAGTTTAATACCCGGACTGGAAGGAAATTTATTTTTACAAATAGCAAGCATCTATATTCTTTCATTAATTACGTTTTTTGAATCCTACGGCGCAATACCATTGCTAATCGTTCTGGGGTTCCCTTCGATACCCCTCATTTTATCCGCGATTGCAGGTAATATCGTATCCGTAATGGCATTTATCTGGGTCGTTAATAAGCTCCGCTCGAAAATTGTTAAGATAAAGAAAAATAAAGGACCAAGTAAACGCGCAATAAAAGCAAAACGATATTTTGAAAAATACGGAGTTCCAGGCGTCTCCTTGGCAGGTATTTTGTTAGGATTCACATCTCGGCCGGCGATCCGGCGTAGGTCCTTCTTTCCTGAGCTATTTCTTAATATCCTTAGACGATTGCGTAAACTGGTGAAACAAGAATTCCACAACAGACGGCAGAACTTTATGTCTCTGTTGGACAAAAGCAGAATGCTTGCGGTGTTTACGTCATAGCCCTGAGATTCCAAGCGTTCCTTATAGAGGCGGTTGCCCCCATGGAGATCAGGAGTTGCATGACCGTTTCAAAGGGTATCTTTTTCTTTCGAGTACAATCTTTTTCAGGTTTTTTGACAAAAGGTGCAGATACGACTGCACTTTCTCGTATAAAGGATGTCGCATTTCTTTTAGCGAATTCGGCTACTCATTCATTGGTGAAACCTCCTCATTTTTTCAAGGGGCTTCACCACACACCTTCATCTGCTTGTCAACTTTTTATTCGTTTGCGTAAAAAAAGAGCGGGCTATCTTTTCGATAGCCTGCTCTTTTTTTGTTATTTGGCCAACAGATACTGATTAGCTCGGTAGAAGTTCTTGTCCTTGGCTCGGGACAAATGGTCCACGGAGCCCGTGGACCACTGCTTCTTCTGATTATAGTCTAGCCGCCCAGCAGCGTCATCTGTTCTTTCATATAACGCGAGCCGTGAACGACATTCTTGGGGCTGACCTGATCGATTCGTTCGAGGTCCTCCTTCATGAGAAGGATATCAGCCGCGGCCGCATTTTCCTCCAGGTACTTGATACGCTTCGTACCCGGGATAGGCAGCGCCCCGTTGGCAATCGTCCAGGCAATGGCCAATTGGGATGGTGTACAGTTCTTCTCCATAGCGATCTCCTTAATCTTGTCGACAACCTCAATGTTCTTCCGGAAGTTGTCTCCTTGGAACCGCGGCATCCATCTGCGAAGATCGTCGGCGGCCAGATCCTCGAAAGTGCGAAGCTCGCCGGAGATAAAGCCCCTGCTCAGTGGACTGTAAGCCACATGGGTAATCCCCAGCTCTCTTACGGTGGGGAGTATCTCCTCTTCTATGTCACGGCTCCAGAGCGAATACTCACTCTCTAGCACGGAGATCGGATACACGGCATGAGCGCGGCGAATGGTGGAAGCGGAAGCCTCGAACAGGCCGAGCGCCCGAACTTTGCCTGCCTTGACCAAGTCTGCCATCGCTCCGACCGTCTCCTCTATCGGGATTTGCGGATCGACGCGGTGTTGGTAGTATAGATCGATGTAATCCGTATTTAAACGGCGAAGGCTATCCTCCACTACTTTCTTAACGTAATCAGGATGGCCATTGATGCTCTCGTAATTTGGGGTGTACGAGAACTTGGTGGCGATAATGGCTTGCTCGCGGCGCCCTTGAAGAGCACGGCCGAGCAGCTTTTCGTTATGCCCGTTCCCGTACACGTCCGCGGTATCGAACATCGTGACGCCAATGTCCAAAGCGCGATGGATCGTTTGGATTGACTGTTCGTCGTTAGTCTCCCCGTAAATGCCTGAGGACATTCCCATAATTCCCAGTCCGATCAAAGAGACGAGGATATTGCTATTGCCCAAAATTCTTTGCTGCATTTGTTAATCCCTCATTCTATGTTTATTGTCGCTCTGACTCCTCCATTTTGATTAACAACTGGCTCTCGGATGGGATTCTCCTTTTCTCGATGTCTTCGTATATCGACAGTTTGTTATTGACGGCGTCGAGCG
Organism: Paenibacillus sp. cl141a; assembly: GCF_900109305.1. Classification (NCBI taxonomy): domain Bacteria; kingdom Bacillati; phylum Bacillota; class Bacilli; order Caryophanales; family Paenibacillaceae; genus Paenibacillus; species Paenibacillus sp. cl141a. The sequence continues at coordinate 124,114 of NZ_FNZO01000007.1, read as the reverse complement.
CAAGATCCACCATCTCCTTCAGCAACGACAGTTTCATCCCTGTCGCCCGGAAACATGTCATCAGCCGGATCCAATCTAGGTGATCTTGTTCGAACAGTCGATTCCCGTTCTTATCTCTCTTAATGTAAGGGAGCAATCCCTCCTTCTCGTAAAAACGAATCGTATGAGCCGGGCAACCAAGCCGCTCTGAAGCTTCTTTGATCGTGAATGCCATTGGCCGGATCGCTCCTTATCGGTTATTTTCAGACGGAATCGGCTGGTTCTTCCTCATCCTAAACCTTATAGTACACTTTAAGGCAAGCGTTATTTTGGGAGACAGCAGTTAACGTCTGAACTACTGGTTATCAATTATAATGCCCATCATTGACCCTATTTACGGGGGGTGGGCTGTGAAATCTGGAGCTATAATAGATGCACCTTCGGCGTTAAAATACACACAATGTTCGTTCCAATATCGTTTATTTTCGGAATCCTTCTTGCTTACTCAATGGACACTTCGTGCATCTGAGTGTTCTACCAAACAAAGTCGGCACTAAATTGAGAAAAAGGCAGCTGGATTAAATACTCGCTGCCTTGTTCCACTAACCTGCCCGTTAGCTTAATGAATTGCATGGAAACACAGTTAGATACTTATCTAATCGGTAATCGGCTCATGTTCTTGTCCATTACGGCAATCGGTACAAGTTCTTGTCCTTCGACATTTTATAAGATCTCAAACTTCGTATATTTTTCAGCCCATTCCGAAAAGGGAATTCTGTCATCCAAGTTACCTCGCCAATTGCCTTGGCACATCCCCAATCCAACACTCTTTGATGAAGCATATGAACTTTAAATCTTATTTGAAGCCTTCTTTGTCTTCACAACGATTGAAAAACTCTCTGATAAAAAGCTTGGCCAGTTCTTCTTCATCTTCATCTATATACATGATAACTATTCTTGGTAGGTCAGCTATGCCATCGCCAAAATATCCGGTTGTAAAATCAAAGATTCCACATAACATCCAGTCCTCAGTTGATCGTTGAACCAGCACATTATCAGCTTTAAAGTCGCCCATTACAAATGTCGGTGAATTTAAAGCATTAAACGATTCTTCACACATTAATAATAATTTCTCTACCCATTCAATATCTTTGGGAGTAATTACGGAATACATCTTCGCATCTTCCAACCAATATCTTATCCGATCGTAAAGCCAAGTTTTATAGGTGCCCGTAAATAGTCTAATACGAACTTCGTAAATTATTCCAATTGTAGAGTATTCGTGAATTTATTAAACTATCCTGCCCGTTAGTTTAATAAAAGGACGTCTGCCGCCGTCGATGAAATTATATCGAGAATGTAACCATGTTCTTGTCATCAGTCGGGAATGTTATCAAGTTCTTGTCATTGTGTTTTGACAAGAACTTGATAACATAAATGTAAAAAGCCGCATAATTAGCGGCTTCTAATGTTACTATGTTTTTGTCACCCGACAGCTAACGCACCATTTAAGAGTGGAATAATGGGATCTGTTCAATTGACAGATGATGCCGCACATGGCGCATCATTATCAGGATCACAGTACGCGCCGCCGCCCGCACTGTTCTTCACTTTTAAAGTGAGTAAGGGACACGCTGGCGAATGCTCTCTCAGGTTACATTCAGGATAATGTCCTTTAGTTCAATCAGAGTCTTGATTCGATAGCTGGCCTGTGAGAAGTCATGTGTTTTTGTGAAGTCGTTATGGACAATAGCACAGTCGATACCAGCCGCCACGGCTGAGTTCAACCCTCTGTTTGAATCCTCTACAACCAGGGTCTCTTCTTTGGTAGCTCCGAAGTGCTTTAAGCCAGTCAAGTATGGTTCCGGGTGCGGCTTGGTGCGCCCGTAGTCTTCGCGAACAAGGACGAATTCCATGAATTGTCTAATTTGGCGCTTTTCATGAATAAGTTGAAAATCCGCACGTTTTGCAGTCGTCACGATGGCATGCGGACGTACTTTGACAGTTCGGCTAGAGCTTCAACAACGCCTTCAATCTCTATGGCTTCTGTTCTTAGATATTCCTGATAATAGACGTTGCGGACCTCACGTTGCTTGCTGATGGTCTGTTCATCAATACCTGCCGCCCTAGCTTGGGACCAAGTACCCAATGACTGGGTCATGTCGCGGAGGTATTGATCTTTATCCAAGGTAAATCCAATGTCAGCCAGAGCACGTTCTCCTGCTTTGTAATACCAGAATTCAGTATCAACCAGAACACCATCATGATCGAAGAGTATGTACTTTTTCATTGTTTCGTTCTCCTTTACCCTTATTGATTAAGTTACAACATACCTTTAGTTTTTGGAGTAGTTTATGCTAAATATAACCACATACATTGAAAAGAAGACTATAGATTCTTTTTACTTTAGTCAAGATAATATTGAAGACTATTTTATTTCATTGAAAGATAGTTTATCAATCCAGGTGGCTAACAGACAATTAAACAAGCATAAAGGCCATAAGTTAGATGGTGTAGTAAATATTAAAACGTCTGATACTACAATCACCAACTTTATGGATTGGGATGATATTGACTTGATGTGGATCGGTGTTTTAGAAATGACTTTGGAATATAAAAAAACGGGTTTTGGAGAGCACATTATGGCCATGAATAGCCATGAGTGGAGTGTCAAAAGAATCATTACAAAACCAGAGAACAAGATATTATTTAGAGTAAAAAGAAATCCGTTGATTTTTGAAGGTACAAACCTTTACGAAGCTTACAAAGAGACGAAAAACATTGTTGTTGAAGAAGAATTTTTATCTGAAATTCTTAAGGCGGCTAATGAGTTTATTTCTTTTAGGGAAAAACTATTTAAAATTGATAGTCTAGGCAGATTAAAAGCAGTAATGTCTGAAATACAATCTTATTAGGCCAACTAGTAGATTTAATTTAACAAGTGGCATAAAAGGATCTCCCAATTGGAGATCCTTTTGACTTTGTGCTTTAACAACCAAGTCTCCTACTCTTTGGATGAGCCAATTGAATAATAAGATATAGTCTAGGCTGTAATTCAGAAGCGTATTTGGCAAACACATACTTTATTCAGAAAAGGTAACAATATAATTAATTTATTTGATGAAGTCGTTAAGAGGTGTATTGAAAAATGAAAAGGATCCTATTCACTTTTATGCTATCCCTTGTTTGTATTAATAGTTTTCAAACAACAACCTTTTCTTCAGACAAACCAACTCATGACTCTGAAGAGCTTAGGTTACAGGATATGCTTATGAACTTGCTTTCTCCTTTTATTGAGAATGATTTGCATAACTATTATTATCCGAAGATTTTTAGTGATTTCTCACCTGTTATCGCTCCATGGAAAATTGAAGTGATTGAAACAAGAAGGGTAAATCATTTCCGTGGCTTTATATTGGAAATTACATTTGAAATCGAACCTACCGATGGTGGACACTGGATCCCAATAGGGAAGGACCGAATGACCTATGAAATTTCTTCTGGACCTAGGGTTAAATTGATTAATCATACTCACCTAGCTACATATAAATATCCTCCAGAATAATTACACAATTATATTTTGCGTATTATATTATTCTGCCCGTTAGCTTAATGAAATTGCATGGAAACACAATTAGATACTTTTCTAATCGGTAATCGGACCATGTTCTTGTCCTTTACGGCAATCGGTACAAGTTCTTGTCCTTGGCTCGGGACAAGAACTTGTACCGATAACATAAAAAAGCCGCTAAAATAGCGACTTCAATGGGAATATGTTCTTGTCCCTCGACATTCACATTGCCAACAATCGGCAATACTTCACAGTTTGTAACTGTACTTACTGATTGGATGCTATCATTCGCAAGATCAAATCAGCATCCGGTTGTTGAAAATGACCATCTTCTGGTATACCCAACAGCATAAGGCCGGAGATGACAGACAAGTATCCAGCTATAAGTTTTCTTGGTTCTATATCAATTATTTCGCCTGCTTGCTGCCCTTTTAGGAATATCGGAAGCAATTCATCAACGTAGGTATCCATAGAGTATTGTTTAAGGAGCTCTTTCACCTTCTCAGGAGTCTCATCAGATGTTCGTGCCTGGTGTATAAGCATAAAATAGGTTCCGTCGCCTTCAGCGAGAATCATTTCCGTAAGGACTCTGATTTTCTCAATCGGTCTTCCTGGCAACATATAAGCGTAAGTCATTGTTCTATGTGATTCGCTTAACGCCAATTCAACGAGAGTCGTGAAAAGTTCGTCTTTGGATGTAAAGTAATTGTATAAAAGACCCTTACTGATTCTTGCCTTTTCAGCAACCATACTCATTTTGGTTTCGATGATACCCTTTCGCGAGAAGACTTGTAGCGCTGCACGAAGTATTTGTTCTCTTCGATCATTGCGAATCGGGTTACTCCCTTCTTGTGATGCCATGGTACTCTCCCTCTCCTTTTATTTGAATTTAATTATTTTTATAAAATTTCGAAATCTCTTGAAAAGCTTTTTTAGGTTCCCAATAGCCACTTGAGTAAGGCTGATCAGAGTCTTCTGGATAGACCTTAATTATACCATAGCTCCCCATATCCAAATCATAACGAGGGTCTGGAGAATGAGGTTTATTGGGCATAATAAAATCATAAACGAATGCGCCGTATATATGTTCTAGTTTATAGATTTGAAGAAGCTCCAAAATGTAATTTGCTTGGGCTTTCTCACTCCTCACTGCATTGCCTCTTATTTCAGGGACAGCCCCAGTAGTATCTACAATCTCATGCCCCGAAGGCCCCTTCTTATCTGCTCCCTCGAAGGTGCAGCACCCAAATTCAAATATGGTAACGGGCTTATTGTAACGATGGAACTTCCGTAAATTCTTCACGTATTTAGATTCGTTATAGGACATCTTATAGAGATTCAAACCAACGATATCAAACTCTTTCCAGTCAACCTGTTCCCAAAGTGCCGCTGCATAGCTAAGCTTCCCATTAAAGCTTGCTCTGGCAGTTGCGCAAGCTTTTCTAAGATAATCGTTCAATTTTTTGTTATACCAGGGCAGCAACCACCATTTACTGAACAATTTTGAGGCTCTTTGTTCAAAATTGCTTCCCGGCATAATACCGGAAGAAAAGATAGAAAGTTCACAGCCTATATTTAGGTCAATGTTCTGGTATTGCTTCCGAAGTTCCTCAGCTGCTTGTGCAACCATCGATAAATGTGCCAGTGTTTCTTCTTGGTTGCCTTCAACTAAACGTGGTTGAAGCCAGACGTGAAGTCCATTTCGTAAGGCAACTATTGCACTCTCCATCAATCTGTTAATATCTGTACCGTAAATTTGAATTGAATTGCAATGCAACTGCTCGCTGATGATTCGAATTTCTTGCTCCAATAAATCTTTGCGCCAAATTTTGCGTGTAAGAGAACCGGGATTAAAGTTGGTTCCCGCATCATAGTTAATTCCTTTTTGATATAGACTATTATGGATTTGATTTTTCAATGTAATCCCCCTTCTTCATGGTACTGACCCAGTCAGTCATTTTATATATTACTTGATATCTCTATCCATGTAAATATCGCAAAAATCAGCGGTGATAAGTTTTGCTTCACGGTAGGATTGATAAATGCTCTGAAACAGCTATTCAATTCCGTTAATCGCAATCCCCTATACCGATAATATCTGGACCTTATTTAAGGGCTTTAGATTACCCCAAGTGTGCTATTAATCGTTGGCTGGATCAGGTAAAACCCTATGCTGCATTAGGACTTCGAATCATTGATAGCGGTCTAGATGTAGGCTCTCAAAGTCTTGATGAACGTGCGCATGGCGTATCCGACATATCTGTCGTTGCGGTAAATTAGACAAAAGTCCTGAGATGGCGTAGGATGCCTCAGGTCCAAGACTTTGATGTCTGAATTGTGAAGATTGTCCAGCAGCATTTTCGGCAGAATGCAGGAGCCAACTCCGCTCTGCACCATCTGGAGGAGGGGCCTTCATTGCAAATTTAGTGGTAGGTAGCTCTTCATACTTCTTACTTTTTTTCGTTTTTTTATAGTATCATTCGGACGATCATATAGTTCTTTTTTATGCGGATTCATGTACTGATAATATTCAATACACGTATGATCAGCTGTTTTTTTATATTAAATGCGCATTTTGGAAAACTGGATTCCTTTATCTCACAGAAATATTCCCAGCTTGGAACATGTTTTTTTAAAGCACCCTCCTCTGCTATCTCGAGCTATCCTTTGAAACATTATGAAATTGCATGGAAACATAGTTATATACTTGTCTAATCGATAATCGATACAAGTTCTCGCCCTCGATTCGGGACAAGAACTTGTACCGATAAAACAAAAAAGCCGCTAAATTAGCGACTTTCTATGGGATCATGTTGTCCCCCGACAAATTTTGTTTTTTTCCAAAATTTTGTTCATCAAAAGCAGACGATCATGATGGTGAACTGCTTCTCTGGGTTTTATGAAGGATAATTAAAGGGTCTGTTTGGATATCGTCCCGAAATATTCTACAACTACCTCACGGAATTCGAGAGCCGCCCGTGAAATGTACCGATTCCTGTGCCATAACAAAGCGATCTCCCGTACCAACTCATGATTCTCTACTTTGAGATATTTGATATGTTCCCCAGAATACCTTGCCGTACTTGGTATAAAGGCTATGCCAATTCCCGCTTCTACTAGAGAACTTAGCCTTGCAGGTTCGTCACCCTCATACACATATGTAGGTATAAATCCCACTGATTTGCATATAGAATCCACCAGATCGCGAGTACCGTAGCCTCTTTTTACCCCAACAAAAGATTCATCCCTTAGCTCAGTCAAAGATATGCTGTTTCGGTCAGCAAGCCGATGCCCTTTGGGAACGGCTACAAGAATCGGGTCGATGAACATGATTTGACATTCAATATCTTCCCCTTTTATTGGAGGTGAGGACAAGCAAAAATCAACCTCTCCTCTATGAAGAAGCGTAACCATTTCCTGCGTGGTGAGCATTTGCACATGAAATTGGATATCGGGACGCTTGTTCCGAAACTCTCGAAGGATCTGAGGCAATGTGCTTGCTGTGGTCACCGCCAATTCGAGTGTGCCATGTTCTGGGCTGGACAAATCGCTAATCTCCTGCTTCCCTTGTTCTAATTCAAACAACGCCCTTTCTGCACGGAAATAGAATCTGCTTCCAAACTCATTCAATCGCAGTTTCCTCCCTACTCGATCGAATAACGGGACTCCCAAATCCTCTTCCAAGCGACCAATCGTTTTGCTTAGTGATGATTGAGTGACATGCAGACTTCGTGCTGCTTCGGTCATATGTTCCAAACGAGCTACCTCGAGAAAATATTTCAGTTGTAGAAGTTCCATTTTTCACCCTCCGCTCATTCCCTTGAGTCAATGAAATCATAACATAAAATGCATTGGAATAAATAAATGATTTCAAGTACGATGATGACACTAACATACAGAGTGGGGGATTGAAATGAGTATTCGCAGTAGGTGGTTGATGATCTCCGTTGGACTAGGGATTCTATTGAACCCATTAAATTCTTCAATGATTTCAGTTGCTATTCCAAGGCTGCAAAATGTGTTCCAACTCGACTTTACAGTGGTATCCTGGATCATTTTTTCTTTCTACATTGCGAGTGCTATCGCTCAACCGATCATGGGAAAAGCCAGCGATTTATTTGGTAGGAGGAGGATATTTCTTAGCGGACTTGTTGTATCCTTCGTTGCATCATTATTAGCTCCACTATCCCCAAACTTTGGTTGGCTCATCGTGTTCCGTATTGTGCAATCCATCGGAACAAGCATGATGCTTGCGGTTGGAATGGCCATTGTGCGAATTCATATTAGGGAGAAACAAGCGACTGCACTGTCAGTCTTGTCCATATTCCTATCCGGAGCGGCAGCGATTGGCCCCTTTATTGGCGGGGTCATCATTCACTGGTGGGGCTGGCCTGCTATCTTTTTGGTTAATATTCCTTTCGTGGTAACAAGCTTTTTATTAGCTTGGAAGCATATTCCTAAGGATGATCCGTCTACGACATCCGTTGCTCGCAACATGTCCTTTCGCAAATGGTTTGAATTGATTGATGCCTCAGGAGTTCTGCTATTCACCGTGGGTCTGGTTGCTCTGCTCGTTGGATTATTGTCCGCAAAATCATCTGGTCAAATTTCATTTAATAACGTTATTGTCGTACTGATTGGCTTCGTTGGACTTGGAGCTTTCGTGCGATATGAGTTAAAAGCGAAGGCACCCTTTATTCCTTTACGGACATTCGCTAAATATCCAGCAATGACTTGGATCAATGTCGAATTCATGGTCGTTAACTTACTTTTTTACTCTCTCTTTTTCGGGCTTCCGTCCTACTTGCAAATCGTACGTCATGTCAGCGAGTTTCATACAGGGATGCTCATGCTAAGCTTAGGCTTGTGTTCGCTCATTGCTTCTCCAATAGCAGGACGATGGATCAATAAATCAGGACCTCGACCAGCATTGCTTATGTCCGGAATGCTGATAACATTTGGGTCCGTGTGGATCGTGACACTGGATCAGACTTCACCAGTTATCAGTGTTTGTCTGGCTTTAGCTGCATTCGGTATTAGTAACGGGTTGAACAGTGTCGCTATGCAAGCGGCCTTATTCAAAAGTTCACCAAAAGAAATTATTGGTGTAGCATCTGGAATATTCAATACCTCAAGATACCTGGGAACCATTCTCTCTTCTTTACTGATTAGCATTGTAATGGGAGATAACTTCACCTTCGAAGGATTCCGAGTACTTGGGATGATCCTCACGTTAATTGCATTGTCATTGGTAATCATGAATTGGCGGCACAAGGAGTACGGGCAGTTGCATGAGTCCTAGTTATCTGACAGATGTAAATTATCCTTCGTTACCTCAACAGAAAGCGGCAGCTGATCGTGAGAATCGGCTAAGCAGAATTCTAATTAGATATATACCTAATTGTAAATGAGAACATGTCAAGTTCCCTTTCTTGCCGTAAAAAAGCAATTCGGCTTAAATCCGAATTGCTTTTTCTTTGAATACTGTGCTCCGGTACCGCCGATGACTCGATCCCATTATGATGAGTATTCATAGACAGGCTTTCTCAAAAAACTAAAACCATTAATAAAAATTCTCTTACTTAAAAATTTTGGGCAACTATAAGAACAACAATAATAACAATGATTAATACTAAAGTGCCTTTCCAACCTAAATTACCTACTAAATCGACTAAACTACCATGCTGTGCCCTATTAATTCCGTCATTCATATGACCAAATGGATTATTTTTCAATTCCTCATGTCTTAGTCTTTCTCTTGTTCTTTCAGGAGTTTCATAATCATTGTTCATTATTTACCCCCTAGATAAAAAAGTTTAATTAGATATCCAATAACTATATTGGTGAATTAATATAATTATAACATTATTATGTTATTTAATGGAATTAAATTGTGAAAATGCATGTAAACTTAGTTAGAATACTTATCTGATCGGTAATCGGACAATCTTCTTGTCCTTTACGGCAATCGGTACAAGTTCTTGTCCCTCGACATGTCGGTACGCTTATTCCAAACGATCGGCTCAACATAGCCGAATTTTTCAATGCTACGTTTTGCTTTTCATTTTCCGGATCTCCAGGCGGTAAATCCACTCTCGGGTTGTAGGCTGCTGCATTGATTTGTTCTATCGAGATAACTCTGATGTTCATTGCTATCACCTCAAACATGAATTTAAGTTTCACCACAACTAAACCGCACTTCATTCCGATTGTTTGATTTGGTCATGCAACTAACTTTATCTAAGCATCGATCGTGGGATATACTGTAAAAAAACAATAATCCGTTGAATCAAATAGGAGGTGTTGAGAATTATGAGCATGTCATCAATAAGGAAATGGCTTATATTCCTTGGAATAGTGATATTTGCTGTAGGCCTAACCTTCATGATTATTGAAGAATTAACTTCATACAAGACAATAAGTATGATTATGATGGTTGTTGGAATCGTGATCATTATTATCTCCAATTTTTTTAGAAGAAGAAGCCATGACTAACCCGGCTTCGTTGAAGTCCAACAACGATGCAACGAGAACTCCTTGATTTGAGTTGGTTTCTAATATAAATACGCCAACGTTATGCCTCTTCTCTGCTGATTTCCTGAATCGTTCCTCTATTCGTCCGCAATCAATTAATCGCCTTAAAACGACTTAAATTTCGTCATTTGGAGAACAAAAGAAAAAGCACCCAATATAGGGTGCTTCCTTAAGAAATTCGTATATCATTTTGTATAAGACCAACAATAATAACAATGAATAACAATAAAGTGCCTTTCCAACCTAAACTGCTTACTAAATCGACTAGACTACTAAGTAAAAAAATTCAATTAGATGAACTGGTCATCGAGCTGGCTCCAAACTTGCTTCCTCTCGTCTGGTGTCATCTTCCCAAGAACGGTAGTAATCAATTTTATCCCGCAGAATATCCAAAGTTTGATGAATCGTCTGAACCTGCTCGATTAATTTCCGCTCATGCTCTTCTAGAAGTTTTCTGCGTTGGGGAATGCCATCATTCCCCAATCGCATCATATCAGCGAACTGTTGCATAAGTGCGATCGGCATTCCTGTAGTCTTAAGCTTTGCGAGTAATACAATCCATTCAAAATCGTGTTCCCGATATACACGATGACCATTTTGGGCACGAGGTATAGGGTCCATCAGACCGATCCTTTCGTAATAACGAAGGGTGTGTACGCTTAACCCCGTCAACTCAGCTGCCTGCTGAATGGTCAGCTCTTTCCCGCTCATAACGAGTCCCCTCCTTTTAACATCCGTTTATAAGCTGGTGAGCACCGATACACTCCGAGTGGTTCTTGTGTAATTTCGCTTATAACTATACTTATGTTTCGATGCGTCGTATGAAAATACCTTTAGCGAAGGTATGTCATAAGTGGATTAAGTGAGGAAGGCGCCGTTCAATTGATCAAGCTGATCAGAGTTAATCCGGAGCTTAAGTGCCCCCAAATTTTCTTCCAATTGCGTTAGATCACTTGCAGCAATAATTGGAAGAGCTCTCGGATGATTTTGCAGCATCCAAGCAAGGATAAGCTGATTCGGTGTCGCTCCCAGCTCTCCAGCAACCTTCCTTAGCGTATGCAATCGAGTCATCTGATCCTCTCTCCGATATGCATCAGGTATGACAGCATCCTTTCTGTTGTATATGCCTCCAAGGAGGGGTGAATAAGCCATGAGCGTAAAATCATCGTTTTGACTGCAGTAAGCAAGTAAATCCTCATCCGCACTGACCTGCAGTCCGAAATTCGCATCCACTCTAGGCTGCAAATACGTATATCGCTGCTGGATGCAGCAATAGGACTCCCATCCTTTTGACATACTGATCGCCTTGGCCTCAAGGATCCTGGAAAGCCGATAATTACTGCAGCCTATAGCCCTTACTTTGCCGGCTTTGATCAAGGAATCAAAGGTCTCCAAGGTTTCCTCGAGTTCAGTTTCAATATCGTCTACATGAGCATAATATAAGTCTACATAATCTGTTCCTAGCCTAATCAAACTTTCGTCAATTTCCTTCTCAATCGCTTGGCGACTTAAACCTTCCAATTTTTCACTTTTCGGCACTACCGGTTTCGCTCCCACTTTGGTGGCCAAGATGATTTGATGTCTGTTTTTTCTTTCTTTCATCCATTCGCCAAGCAAAGACTCGCTTTCTCCGCCAACACAGCCTTCGTTCCATATCGCATAATTATTGGCTGTATCCAGAAAGTTTCCCCCTGCTTCAAAAAAATGATCAAGCAGTTGGAAAGAGGTTTTTTTGTTGGTTCGCGATCCAAAATTCAGACAACCCAAAGAATAAGCACTTACCAGCATCCCTGTATTCCCCAACGGAACATGCTTCACACTATTTCCTCCTTTTAACAAACTGAATTAACTTCCGCTTACTTGCATCGTACGCCACCAGTATACGAGTTTAAGCGCACTCTAAGTCAATACTACTAATCAAATATCTTCTCTATTCTTAAACAATGCAAAAACACCTCCAAAATAGTCTCCATATCTTACGACATGAGTGCTTCTCTTGAAGGTGTTTTTTCAATGTCCACTAAATGGGGTCTTGACCAGTCTCAAATTGGGTGTCTTCTTGTTTTTAATCCAATATCGTTCCACGTTAGCTCAAGAAACTAGCTTCTCTATAAAATACGGTTTTCCGAACTGTTCTTAAAAGTCTGGGTGGCCATAGAACGTTGCAACGGGCAGCCGTAACCTTTGAACCGGTATAAATCATGATCTTCAGCTATGGATTGGTCGGCGGCTGCAAGGTTACATGTTTCACGTGAAAGGTTTATCCTAACCATAATCGAAAGCAGCGGGTAGTTGCCTGTTGCAACGGCTCGCTGCCTCAGTTACTTGTCGGCTGCTGTGGTGTTGTTTTGAACAATCGTTTCTTGTTCGTGCAACAAGAACTAATCCTTACTGTCTTCATTAGCCCTTTTGTTTAGTCTGGTATCGCATTAGCAACGAAAAATGGAGCAGTTGCCAACGGCAAACTACTCCATGCTAACTTAAATTATCGGATCCCGTTTGTTGAACGACTAACATAATACGCTACCATAACTCTGGTTCACGATCAAAGAACTTTCCAGGAACTCCTTTGAAGACTTCGTTAGTGGGGTTACTTACAAACTGTATGAAATGAATATCAAATTCGAAAGCTCTACTTGCTTGCGTAAGGATTTCGTTACTAACCAAAGCGCTTTCACATCCTTCCCCATTGAAATCAGTTTTTCGCTATCATTTCATATCAATACCACAATTCTTTAAATGATTTATCATGTGTCCATATGAATGATCGTCCCAAATAATAAGATAATATTTTTCCCTGTTTAATTTCTGTAATGCACCGAGTCGATGATTACCATCATGTAATCTAAAATTCCCATTTTCAATTGTTGCAATTAATGGAGGCATGTCCCACCCAGATTCAAATCTACTGCAAATTTGATCAATGTTATAGTTCCACCATTTAGTATCCTCTACATATTCCAAATGTTCTTCTGGTCCAACTATTCTTTCCAGATATTTTATGTCAATCTCAATAGGTCCTAGCCAATATCGTTTTTTCTTTTTTAAGTCTTCTGACATGACTATATTATCGCCTTCTCCATTTAAAAAAAGATGAACCCAAGTTTCAATATCATTGGCCAGAGCATATTCATTAGCAGCGCTTAATGTAAAAGCATTCATCTGCTTACCCCTCTTTTTGTATTGATGAATTTCACGAGTTTCTTATAACGCCTTATTCAAGTACTTCGTAAATCAAGTTCATACGTAGGCTATTCTCTAAATTTTTGGATTATCCTGCCCGTTAGTTTAATGACGGTTCCTTGATTTGATTTATTACATAGTGCCTTAAATTATCTAGATCTGACGCTAAAAAGTCTTTTAGCTTAGCTTCATTGTTATAAGAATCAACAACATTTTTAATGATGTGACGAAATCGTATGGGGACTAATCCAATAGCCCAGTCACCAGCTTGTATTTGATGGTTTGTCTCGGTCAACCCTGATTATTTATTCCAGAACTCACTTTTCATTAATACCTACATTTTCTCGAATCATAGATGGTTATAATGTTCGTATACATAGCCACAAAGCATAGGAGTTACTTTATTCTAATGACTACCTTTCCTTTTGCACTTCCGCCTTGCAGGTACGAGAATGCTTGCGCAGTCTCTTCCAAATGATACACTTTATCGATAACTGGCTTAATTTGGCCACCTTCAATATACTCTTGTAAAACCTTTAATTGTGCTCCACTCGATTTCATAAAAAGAAAATGATATCTTGTATGGTACTTCTTCTCAAGCGATGCGATCTTACGGCTCGCGATGGACAAAATGGCTGTTTTCATCCAACCCAACTTTGCTTCTTTTCCAAATCTTGCGTTTGGCAAGCCAGAGATGGAAACGATTTGCCCGCCTGGCTTCAGGACACGGAACGATTTTTCCAGTGCCGCTCCTCCTAGCGTATCAAAAACAGCGTCATATCCAGTAAGCACTTCTTCAAAATTCTCTTTTTTATAATTTATGATCAGATCGGCGCCCATCGATTTGACCAGCTCATACCCTTTTTCGCTTGCTGTTGTTGCAACAAAAGCTCCCATCAATTTGGCCAGTTGAATGGCAAACGTCCCCACACCTCCTGAACCAGCATGAATCAGAATTTTTTGACCCTTTTGGAGATGCAAAAAATCGGTAAAGGCTTGGTAAGTCGTAAGTCCGACCAGTGGAATAGATGCAGCTTCTTCAAAGCTTAGATTTTGCGGCTTTAACCAAATATCTTCTTCATGTACAGCAATGTATTCCGCCAATGTACCGATACGGCTCTTGCGCGGTCTGCCATAAACTTCATCACCAGGTTTAAATGCACTCACCCGTTCGCCAACCTTAACGATAATGCCGGAGAAATCATTGCCTAAGATTAGAGGGAACTTGTAACTCAACAGGAGTTTTACTTTCCCTTCCTTAATTTTATAATCGATTGGATTTAAGCTGGCTGCATGAATTTCCACTAACACATCATGTTCTCCGATATGAGGCACTGGTTGTTCTGTCAACACTAAGGGAACATTTTTACCGTATTTCTCAATGGTTATTGCCTTCATTTATATCACTCCCATTAGGATTATTGGTTTAAACAAATAAACTAATAGAGCGAAAACATTCTGCTCTACAGTAATTCCATTTTAAGTCTTTTGTACTCACTGAGGCCAAGTGCACTCTGCTTCAATGGCAGTAATCAAGGTTTTGAGTTGTTCGAGCGGTTTGCGGACAGTCAATATATAATAGTTTTCTACGCCCTTTTTCTCGGATTGGATAAAACCAGACTGTTTCAGCACCTTCAAATGATGGGAGACAGCTGGTCTAGATAAGTTGATGTGGCCTGCTATCGCATTAACATTAAGTCCCGATTTGTTTTGTGCTAGCACCATAATAATAGCTTGACGGTTTTCATCGGTCAGTACTTCCAACAGCGGGATGGACTCTTTGAATTGTTGCAGAACTTGCTCGGTTCTTTGGCTCATGCGATCCATCCTTTCCGTTGATTAGTTTAATCACTTAAACATAATTATAATTATCTGCTAAATAAAATCAAGCGTAAGATAAGATTGACTGTCCTTAACAAACTTCCGTTTACGGTTCTAGTTGTAGGCTATAAATATTTTAAGCCGTATAATCAGCGGCTTCTAATGCTACTATGTTTTTGTCACCCGACAACGTGTGGCCGGCAAAACCACAATATATAGGTTTCTTAATGAGTTGTTCTCCTCGCTTGAAATACTAAGTTGTATTCTTATGAAGTTTATCACAACATTGAATCATCGTCGCTGCCAAGGATTCTTTTTTCTTCCTCTAAATGTAGAACAACATGTATCATGGTGTTATTGAGGTTTTAACTACATATGCTTCTTATTTAGATAATCATCTAATCGATAATCGGAATATGTTCTTTTCCCTCGGAGGATAAGTGTCTTCTACCGCTTCTCTTTGCACATATAGATGATACCAAGCTTCCGCCACTTGATCTGGATCAAATCCTGTACCTCTCTTGATCAGAGGACTAATGGATAAATGTCCAACAAATACCCCATGAGGATGCAGACTTTGGTGTAGATTAAGGATATAGTTTCGCAATCCCGACATAATGATGCCCGAATTCCCAGACATGGGCGTGGGGCTCATAGCGGAGAGATCACTTGCAAACAGAAGTGCCCCTTCGCCTCGTTCCATCATATCTGGAATGATTAGTCTTGCAGTATTAATGGCTCCAATTACCACATTATTAAAAATGGGAAGGACGGCTTCCTCTGTCGTATCAAGAACAGATGTCACAGAAACACTTCCGCTATGTGGGCTAAACTCTACAACGTCAATTGTACCGTAGATGTTCTTCATTTGTTGAACAGCTCTTGTAAGCTCCATTTTGTTTGTAATATCATTAGCAAACCCTCTAGCTTCAATACCCAACTCACTTAACTCCACAGCATATTGATCCAGCTTCTCTTGTGTTCTTAAAACCATAGCAATGCAGAATCCATGCCTGCCAAACGTTTTGGCCAATGAAAAACCAAGACCAGGCCCAGCGCCAAATATACTTTGTCTTCAACAATCTGTCCTCCCTCTTAGCGAACTCACTTCAAGATAATCCGTTTCGCCTTGGCGAGATTGGCAGCCAGCTCAGTGTGGGTTTGGTGTGCGTGCGCTACCCAAGCGGGCTGACCGGGACCGCTGCGCAATGCCCGCGAAATATCAGACGTGGCTTCTGATTTCTATAAATTGATTTTCGCCCTACTTATGGTATGGGTTAGATACTCATCTAATCGGTAATCGGCTCATGTTCTTGTCCTTGGCATTTTTTGCTAGTACTTTTAAACAATCAGCAGTCTAGACCTTAATCATGTCCTAGTCTACTGCTCCTCTGTTTGAAGCCATTATAATTCCTAACTCAGGAATTATATATTTCTCTATTTAGTTGAACAATTTCTTGATGCGAATATCCACCAGTAGCCGCAGATAGTTTCTCTATCACTTTATCCCGTAGAAATGGGGCTTTTTCTTTATTAGCTTTTTTTAATGCTTCAGTTAGTTCGTCTTTTGTTAGTTCCGTGCAGTATGCGGGAGTTCCTGGCTGTTGTCTCCAGGAATCACTTAAAGATCCACTATCTACTGCATCGAAGCCTAACTCATTTGCTAGATTCATGATTATTTGTTTATGCGACTGGTTATTACCAGCAATCGCTATGGCAATGCGTCCGCTAGTTCCTTCGGGAGTTCCTTGATGTTCTAAAGTATACGCTAATAAATTGTTGAAAGCTTTAATAATAGGTCTGCCTAATTGATTTGAAACCCAAACACTTTCAACCATCCTGTTCTCAATTTCTTCTATTTTATTGCTTATCTGAGGATAATAATTTGATGTGTCTACAACTACTACTTCCTCCCCAACCTTATTTACAACATTACGAATGCTTGGCAGTGCGTGGAAAGGGATAGATATTATTAGAACATCAATATTTTTAATTACATCCTCTACACTTACGGGTGTTCCTGCAAGTTCCTTTCCTTCTAGCCGTTCAATCCCGCGAGCATCTGCAATTTTAAGATCATGTCCATTCTTAACTATTTTTTTTGAAATATTTGACGCGATTGGTCCTGCACCTATTATTCCAAATCTCATTATCAATTCTCCTATTCTAAGGTTATTTTACCTCAGCGATCGCCTGGTTGGCTGCCGTTATGTTAATTGAACTATGGTTTAGTTTGTTTTAATACTGGTTAAAACATCAATGGTATCGACTAAGAACAGTTCCCCAGCATATTATTTAGCATGCTAAATATATTCTGAAGACATGAAGAGCTAAAATATATTTCTCTCCATTTGTTGCATTAATTGTTTTAATATCAACCGATTTTCCGTAGATATAGATTGAAGTAATTTATCTTGCTGCTCCCTCCATTTGATCCCAACCGGTTTTTCTAATTCTTTGCCTTTGTCCGTAAGAAAAATTCGCATTACCCTTGCATCTTGCTCATCTCGTTTACGGTATATAAATCCGTTCTGCTCCAGTGATTTAACCATATTCGTTACGGTTGGGGGTTCACATTTTAAGTGTTCACATAATTGCATTTGTGTAACCCCATCGCCTAACCACAAACGATACAGTAAATTATCTTGCCCGACATAAAGGTTAAGTTCCCTTAGAGATTCCCCATAATTTCGACGCATTTGGGAGGAGATACGATCTAACGACTGACGTATATCGCAATCCACTGTATCTGTCATGAGGACTAACCTCCTACCATTCGAATATTTTTAGCATACTAAATTTATCATGGTGAAATATAGGTGTCAATTTACAGAAGGGCCCACAAAATGTCAGGAGCAAGAACTTATTTTTTTGCGAATCCTTGCTTGTTCAAATAATCCATCATTTCAGGCAGAATACTTCTCTGGAGATGATCCTGGATATGATCACTCCATCCTTTTACTTTCTTCACTGTGAATGGAGCCTTAACCGGACGATTCTCATAATACTTCAACATGGTTTCATCATAGACGGCTAATTTTTCATGGTTTAGTGCTTGATACTGATTTTCCAACAGCACCATGGATCGGGGTAACCTCGGCTTAAGTTCAGGTTTATCTGCAGCAGGAACACCTAAGCATAATCCCACCAAAGGTATCACATACTTCGGTAATTTCAAAAGGTCAGATAATTCGCTAATATTTGCTCTGACACCACCAATAAATACACCGCCAAGTCCCATGGATTCGGCCGCTGTTAACGCATTCTGGGCCATCAGCCCAGCATCGAATGAACCGATCAAGAGAAATTCAATGTATTCTAAGTCCACATCTGGGGCAATTTGATGATTTCGGTTGAAGTCTGCACAAAAAATCCAAAACTCAGCTGCTTCCTCGATGTAGGGTTGATCCACACTGAGGTGCATTACTTTTTTTCGAAGATCCGGATTAGTAATTCGAATAATAGAAACGGCTTGAAGGAGACTGAAAGAGGATGTTTGACTGGCTGCTTTAAAGATTGCCTCTCGTTGTTCCTCCGTTATAGGTTGATTGCTATAAGAACGCTCGGATGTATGACTATGAAGTAATTTAAGCGTGTCATTCATTTAAATCCCTCTCCCCTACTTTTTAAACAATTTCGTAAACCATATTGGTAATGAACGCCCATATTCTCGAGGAGTGTTTTTCCTTCATACTCTCTATGGAACAAACTCCGATCCTGCAGGATGGGAATAACTTGGTTTACAAAGTCTTCAACTCCATCAAGGGCGATATCCGGTACAACCGAGAATCCATCACGTGCATCAGCCAAAAACCATTCTTCGAAGAAGTCAGCAACTTGTACCGGGATACCTGCAACGACCGGGTGATAATTAATGACACCATGGGCAAGAATATCACCAATGGACATCAAGGATTAACATAGACACCCGAAGCGTATTTCCCCGCCAACTGCAGTCCTTCATTCTGTATAGGCTTAGAGATAAATAACTCTTCTCTGTGTTACAATAATACTTAGCCTGCTAAATAAATGTTGATTATTGTTGTTCTGCTCAGTGGCATTGACATAATCATAAATTCTTTTGCTGGATCTGCAAAGAGGGCAATATAAATGAACATAGTACAGCTTGTTGTACTTTTGGATTAGGAGTGATAATAATGAGGGTTTGTAATGAAGGATTTGATCAAGAGTTTATGGATGAAAAAAGGGATATGTACGCGATAGCATTTACACAAAATGTTCTTTCAGGACGTTGGAAATACTTTATATTATGGTATTTAAAAGGAGAAACACGTCGCTATACAGATATTAAAAATTTCCTTGGTGGTTTATCACAAGGCTCCCTCACAAAGCAGCTTAAAGAACTGGAAAGCGATGGGGTTATTCAACGTGATGTTTACCCGGAAGTCCCTCCGCGAGTAGAGTATTCGTTAACAGATAAGGGAAAAAAATTACTACCGATCCTTGAAAAGATGGAAGACTTCGGTAAGGAATTCGGCAGCAAGAATTAATCCAAACCATATTTTCCTTTTTTTTTCACAGCTCGCTAACCTGCACGTTAGCGCAACGACATCAACCGTTCACCTGACTCTTTAAATGAGCGCCCTTATTTAAATGAGTTCCGTGATTTCAATAATATCTTTGGTAGAACGGGATAGTCGTGTTAAATCGGTCACGACCACGGCATCTTCGGGTCAAAGATATTCAAGCAAATGATTTAATTCCGGTCTGTCTCTTTTCGCTCCTGTTAATCCCGTAACAAAAATGATTAAAACTCTAGTGTTATAAAGAATAGAATATTTAACTGAGTGGTTGACTTATTATTATATATCCACTATATTTAACCATATGGTTGAATAAAATAATAATCTAGATAGTGTTTTCCACGCCTTAGCTGATCCAACCCGAAGAGAAATTGTTCGTCTTATTGCTTCTCAAGAACGTACAGTATCGGAATTGGCTGCACCTTTTGATATGTCTTTAGCAGCTATTTCTAAGCATATTAGAGTCTTAGAACGGGCAGGCATTCTTGATAGGAGTGTAAAAGGTAGAACACACACATACTTGTCGCCTTAATCCCGAATCCTTATCATCTGCAACGGATTGGTTGCGCTTTTACGAACATTTTTGGAACAGACAGTTTGACGCTCTTGAACGTGAGCTTAGTAACGCTAAAAAGGAGGAACATTAAGGTATTTGCAATAAACTTATGACGATAAAATTATTATGAATAGGATGATTGAGATGATCACTTCAACAACTACCCTAACAATGACACGTCGTTTTGAATTCACTGCGGAAAGAGTGTTTGATGCGTGGGTAAACCCAGAAATGATGAGTAAATGGCTATTCAATCCAGAAGAAAAAGCTAATATTGTAGAGAATGATTTTTGTGTCGGAGGGTCTTATAGGATTAGGGACCCCAAAGAAGGAGAAGCTATTGGGAAATATCTTGAAATCGATAGACCTTTTAAATTAGTATTTACATTTCAAATCCCAAAATATAGCGAAACGATAGACCGAATAACCGTATTACTAGAACCCATAGATGATGGCTGCGAAATGACTTTCACACAAGAAATAGTGGTTCCTCATGAAGAAGGATGGACCACAGAAGACATTAAAAAGGCGCATCGTGAATTTAGAGATGGTTCTGAACAGGGATGGAACAACATGTTTGATGTTTTAGTTAAACATTTATCGAACAGAAATATCCCCCAAAAATAACTAATCAAAATAGAAGCATGAACTATACTGAACGTCTTTTTTAGATTAAATAGTAGTCTCACTGTTTCACAGTTGGAAAACAATATGACATTTGGCGAAGTTTCTTCAAGGTATCGTGGTTGCTATAGCAAATAATCCATTTCCAAAAGTGAGTTTTAGTAGCGATCTAATTAGCTTAGCACTATTCATTGACTTACTTCTTCAATATCAAGAGCATCATTCCCACCTGCAAAGTCAGATCGATGCCCTTGCTGAAGAAGTTGAATCTTATCAGATAAGGTACCGTTTGATTCTCAACACCTTCTTGCAGATAAAAAAAAAAAATCCCCAAAATTGGTAAGTTACTTAATTTAATCCGGCTGAATTTTATGTCAATTGGTTCCATGCTGTTTCAAACATCTTACTTGAGTTTAATAACGAAACGGTATATGGATCCCTCTCTGCTTCGTCATAGAGCGCAGAAGTACTGAAAAGTTCAACCTGTTTTCCCTCTTTCAAAACCATAATATTCGAACATAGTCCTGGTAACAGCGTGAGGTCATGAGTAATGAACAGAAGAGTTAAGCCTTGTTCCTTCTGAATGGATATGAGCAGCTCAATCATCTGCTGTTGTAATAAGACGTCGAGGTTGGAGACCATTTCGTCACAGATTAACAGTTTGGGACGAGTTAACAAAGCTTTGGCGAGACAAGCTCTTTGATACTGCCCACCACTCAGTTTTCCGGGGCGATTTCGAAGAAGGTTCTCATTCAGGCCTACTTTTCCCCAATATTCAAGGACTTTATGCTTGCGCTCGGCTCGATTATAACGGGTAAAATGAATTAAAGGTTCTTCCAGACACTGAAACAAGCTCATTGCGGGATTTAATGTGGAGCCCGTATTCTGAAAAACAATCTGTATATCGCGATACCATTCTCTATACGATGATATTCCTTTGCTGGGCAAGGGCCGCCCGTCAAAGAAAATATGGCCGGAGGTTGGTTGTTTTAAAGCCATGATAAGCTGGGCAAGCGTGGATTTACCACTACCACTCTCCCCCACAATAGCCAGAGATTCTCCATCTTCTATTCCAAAATGAATATCTTGCAGAATGGGTCTTCCGTGAATTTCCTTATACAGTCGCTGGATTTCAAGCATAAGGTATCTCTCCTTTTCCAAGAAATCTTTGAGAGCAATGCCTGCATAACTCTTGGGTGTATTCATGTTCAGGTGCGCTTATAATGTTCTCCTTACTGCCCTGCTCTATTATTTTCCCTTCCCGCATAACACCAATCGTGTC
Source organism: Paenibacillus sp. cl141a (assembly GCF_900109305.1). Classification (NCBI taxonomy): domain Bacteria; kingdom Bacillati; phylum Bacillota; class Bacilli; order Caryophanales; family Paenibacillaceae; genus Paenibacillus; species Paenibacillus sp. cl141a. The sequence continues at coordinate 102,020 of NZ_FNZO01000007.1, read as the reverse complement.
CGCAAGATAGCCCGATATAAGTAAGTCGTGGGTAATAAACAACATGCTCATCTCCGTGTCCAGAATGAGCTCTTTCAGAAGGAATATGATCTCAGCCTGTGTTTTGACATCAAGTGCACTTGTTGGCTCGTCGGCTATCAGGATTTTCGGCTTTAACAGAAGCGCCATCGCAATCATGACACGTTGATTCATTCCACCGCTTAACTCATGAGCATAACTGCTCATCACATGGGACGTGTCCTTTAAGAGAACTTGGGACAACATTTTTTTTGCTTGCTTCTCAGCCTCATATCTTGAAACAGGCAAGTGACTGCGCATCAGATCAACGAATTGCCTACCAATCGGAATCGACGGATGCAAGGCCTGTTCCGGATGCTGGAAGATGGCACCGATCTGGCCCCCTCTGATGCTGCGCCAGCGCTTCCTTGATAATTGCTGCAGATGTTCACCCTGTAACACGATGTCACCTGACATCTGCAGATGAGCAGGCAGCATATCCAAGATAGCCTTACTTGTCAGCGTTTTACCGCTGCCACTTTCTCCAATCAATGCATATGTTTTCCCAGTCTCCAGAGAAAAGCTGCTATTATGCACAAGCGATTGTCCTTCCTTATTTCTGATATTTAGATTTTTGACTTCGAGCAAGGTCGTCATTTAGCGTTCCCTCCTCAGTCGCTCGCCTATAATTTGGAACGAAGCAGCAGTCAGAAATATCATAAAGCCTGGAAAGAAGCCCATCCATGGGGCGACCTGCAAATAATTTTTTCCGTCCAATAGCATGACACCCCATTCTGGAGAAGGAGGCTGTGCACCAATACCCAAAAAGGATAAACCGGATAAAGTCAGGATCACCTTACTCACGTCCAGAATGAGCATCGTTCCAATCTGAGGCATGATATTCGGAATCATATGTCTGGTTATGATTCTAAGTCCAAATGCCCCGCTTACCCTGCTGGCGGTAATATAAGGTTCCTTTTTCACATCATGAATTAGCCCTCTTATGATTCGTACGTACTTGGCCCACCAGGAGAGGATCACCGCAAAATATACATTTTCCATGCCAAATCCAAGGAAGCCAACGACCACAATGGTAAGTAGCATACTCGGTAATGCTGTGAAAATGTCGGTTAGGCTCATCATAAGCATGTCCAGCTTGTTCCCCAAAAAAGCACTCCAAGTCCCCACCAGAAGACCAATCAACATCACAACACTAAGTACAATAAAAACAGGAAATACCGATTCACTAATCCCGTGTATGACCCGGCTTAACAGGTCTCTTCCCAAATAATCCGTTCCAAATGGATGAGCAACGCTGGGAGGAAGAAGCTTCTGTTGATGATTCGTATGGAACGGATCATAAGGTGAAATCCACGGAGCCGCAAGTCCTGTAATAATAAGTAGGATGATATATAACAACGCTGCCGTTGGCAGTTTATTCGCTCGGATGATACTGATCAAACTTCCCACCTCTGTTTGTCAAGATGAACACGCGGGTCCGCAAGGAAGTACAACAGGTCGGTCATAAAATTAAAAACAAATATAAATGCTGCCACGAAGAGTGCGCTCCCTTGAATGACTGGAAAATCACGGCGAAAAATAGCTTCAAGCATGTATTTACTGAATCCCGGAAAACTGAAAATCGTCTCGGTGATAATCGAAGCCCCAAAAAAGCTGGGTAGACTCGTCGTGATTAATGTCAGAATTGGGATGAACATGGAGCGTAGTAAATAAGACGGATAAAAGATGCTCGGCCGCAATCCCCTAGCTTTTGCAGCCTCAATGTACGAGAACTTGCTGTACTGGATCGTATAGGATCGAACCATCCGAATAAAGTAAACACTTTGCACCAGCGTCATGGCAGTAACCGGCAAAATATAATGCCGTGTGGTCGAACTGCCTACAACAGGCAGGACGGGCCATATCACGCCTAAGGCATACATAAGAAGAATAGCAAGCCAATATAAAGGGATCGACAACCCCAAAATGGTCATTGAATAAACCACTCGATCTGCCATTGTGCCTTCATTCAATCCCATCCAGATTCCAATCGGTATGGATATGAAGAGGGTTAATAAAAAAGAGCTTGCAATGAGTTTCGACGTTGAGCCTAAACGTTCAATCATTTCACTTAATACGGGTTCTCCGGAAGAAAAGGAATGCCCTAACTCTCCTTGAAATACGTGATTTGCCCATGCTAAATATTGCTGAATGAACGATTGATCCAGTCCCCATTGTTTCTGTAAATCAGCTACGATGGATTGCTCCGGTACGGCTCCGATTTCCAGCAGCAGCATCGACGCCGGATCACCCGGCGCCAAACGCATTAATGTAAAAACAAACAAGGAAAATAAAACAAACGTGACTACCAACATGAACAGACGATGAATCATAGAGCGGAGCATTACTTCGCTTCTTTCTTCAGGTAATGCCACTTCAACGGGTTGTCCTCAATAGCATTGAACCTAAAATCAACCACTTGGCTTGAATGAACAAAGGTTTGCTTGGCGTAGTATATCGGAACAGACATGGCTTCCTCATGCATACGGAGGAACACCTGATTGAACAGCTCTTGCTGCTGCTGAGTGGAAACCGTGGCCGCGATTTGATCCAGCAAATCGGATAAAGGCTTGTCCTGATACGCAACTCCCGGTGAGGATGGCGAATCATAGAATAAGGAGGACAGGAATCGATAAGGTAATTGAGCATCAGTGTATGTCCGATACATAAGCAGATCATATTCCTTCGTGCTCCACAGGGTATCGTAGTAAGCTGCCCGTTCCTGATTCACAATATGGATTTGAATGCCGATCTGTTTCATGTTGTCTTGAAAAATTTCAGCCATCTCTTTCCATTCCGGATATTCCTCTGATTGAATGACCAGACGAAGTTGCAGTACTTGTCCATCTTTTTCATAGAGCTGCTTGTTCTTATTCCATTGGTAGCCCGACGCTTCAATCAGCTGTTTGGCTTTTTCGGGATTATACGGATAGGAAGGCTGATTACTGTCGGATATAAATGCAACCTTCTCTTGGAACAATCCTCTGACAGGGTCCCCGCTACCACCAGCATACTTGCTCGTATCATTGCCATAATTGATAGCTTGGCGGATATTCTTATCAGCTAGAGAAGTATTGTGTTGGTTGATAACCATAAAGTAGGACATTGTACTGCTTCCGGTTTCAATTACGTAGTTGTCGTTGTTCTGAAATACAGGGAGACTTTCCATGGGGATATTACCAAGTTCCCCGCCCGCAAGATCCACCTCTCCAGATTGCAATGCCATTACCCTCGCCTGAGGATCCGTAATGACTTTGAAAACAAGTGAATAGTCGGATGGTTGTTCTAACCAATAATGCTCATTCGGGATTAGAACAGTCTGAATCCCTTGTTGGTACTCTCCTATTTTCCAGGCACCCGTTCCGATCGCTTTTTGAAAAGTACCATTCACATCTCCCTTAGGGGTTACCGAGTTCGGACTCATAATTCGATATGGTCTTGCCTGACTAAGCTCGTACAACACCTGCGTTGCTGTATCCTTAAAGGAAAGTACGACTGTTTGATCATCGGGTGCTTCAACTTTTTGCAATAAACGGGATATTTCAAGCGAAGCATTCTCTTCCCTGCTTACCGCTCTTTCCAAAGAAAACTTCACGGCTGCTGAATTCAGTGGACTGCCATCCGAGAACTTGACCTGATTTTGCAGATGTAAAATGTAAGTCCTGCCATCATCGGATATCTCCCATGACTCCGCCAGGCTGGGCGCAAATTCACCTTTTCCTTTATAGTCTACAAGGGCATCATATATAGCCGCATGCGTATGTCTGGAACCATTGTAAGTCATGGCGTCAAGCTTGTCTGCTTCAGTATCCTGTGTGACTGCGACCACAATCTTCTTGTCAACTTCTGCTGCAGAGGGTGAGCTCACATGTGGTGAACACCCCATAATGAACAACAATAAGACAACAGCGATTACTCCAAATCCAGATCTTCCAAACATCCCTACTCCTCCTATTCCTCTTTTAAGCTGTTTATGATTGCATAGCTGTTATTCTCATGAATACTTGCTAAATGAACAATCTTTGTATATTATTAATCGTAATCATTACGTTTAGCAAGTAATTTTTTTATATAACAAGGAGTCGATGTTAGTGAGTAAGCATAAACTTGTACAACAATATCGGGATTATTGGGACAAAGGAGCCGCTGTCTATGATGAAATTGTGGATGCCGAATTTACGTCCAACCGATATGATCAATGGAAGGGAATTCTGAGTCATTTTTTGTCCGGTAAAAGTAATTTAAAAGTGCTCGATGTAGGTACGGGGCCTGGTTTCTTCGCGGTTCTGCTCAGCCAGATGGGGCATCAGGTTACTGCTATTGATTCTTCTCCGGAGATGGTGGCTAAGGCTAATCAAAACGCCCATAAATATAATTGCAATATCCAAGTTATGGAGACAGATATTATAGAATATAAGACAGAAGAAAAATATGATATCATCATTTCACGAAACGTGACCTGGTTCCTGTACAATCCTGTAGCTGCATATCAAAATTGGCATGGCATGCTTAATGACGGTGGCCAGGTTATTATTTTTGATGCGAATTGGAATTTATTTTTAACTGATCCGAAGGAGGCAGAGCTTTTTCAAAAAGACAAGGAGGAGGCTGCCGTAAAAGGGTACGTGCCGTACCGCCCAGAGAAGGATGTCGAAGAAGGAGACCAACTGGCACTTACTTTGCCATTGAGCTATGTAAGAAGACCTGAATGGGACAGCGAAATGCTTCGTTCAATTGGCTTTGCCCAAATCCAAATTCATCAAGGATTCGATGTGGAACTGTATCATATAGGTGAACAAATTCTGAATCGACACAGACCTATGTTTGCGATCGTTGCCAATAAATAACTCAACATTCGCAGCCTCGAACACGTTGTAACTCCGTTTATGCGGGCATCAGCTTTACGGACTCGGTAATCCTTATCAACCACGGTTAATCATATATATTCGTATGTTCTTGTCATCTTACATTTGTTTATTGGGCTGCTTCCGGCCGCTCAATTAAAAAACGGCTGCTAAAACTGCAGCCGTTTGTAGTTACGTTTGTTTCTATTTTACTATTATGCCCGTTAGTGCAACGAAAGAAGCCGATCTTTCTGACGGCTTCCTTCGTTGGTTGTTGCGCTATCGTTCTCCGTTAGGTTAATGACTCTGTAATAAACCTTGCTAAGGCTTCAGCCTTTTCAATTCTACCTATCCTTCGATAAGCTTCAACTTCGTATTCTAAAGTTAAAACTGGTAACTTCAGGTTAAACACGTTGATGTAGTGTTTTATTTCGTGAAGGTTAGGTGTTCTTTCCCACTCGGTTCCATCAAACTTTTGAATATCCCCGATTATCTCAACTGACACACCATTTATGTTTAGTTCACCAAAATAAGATCGTATATTATTTTTTGTTGAGAATGAAACCTCTCTCCTAATGTGCTCCTTAAATAAGGACTGAATCTCATATGCCCCTTCTTGATCTGTTTGAATATCTATGTCATCTGGCTCGTACTGCATTCCTTGCAGGGCAAAGCTTGTACTCCCTGTCAAAGCCCAATTAACTTCCGTCTTGGATAATTCATCCTCTAAAAGTTTCAGTACTTCTATAAAAGTTGGTTTAATCAATTGTCGCCCCCTTAACTGAGCACATGATCTTAAAATATTCCACTTGTTTATTAAGGAATCCTGCTTGTTAGCTTAACGCCGGCTGTTATTTAGCTTACTTTTTGATCGTCTATTATAACTCTTCAGTACCGGCAACTTGTGGCATCCTCGGTCTATTCTGGCGAGATAAGATCTCAACTTCCGTATATTTTTCAGCTTATCCGAAAAGGAAATTCTGTCATCCCTTTGGAATTTGTTTGGTCTGTAATTAATGCATATGCTACATCAATTCTTTTCACTTTAATGAGCTCTTTTAAATTCTAATTAGAAGAGCTGTACCTGCATAAGCAAGTAGCTCTCGTCAACATGAGAGAAATGGTTCCAAAAGTACTTTACCTATGTGACCACTTGCTAGAGCTTTTTCAATTGCTTTCTTATACTCGTGTATACTAATACGTGTTCTTGGTGTCTGAATAGTCAATGTACCTTCTTTGACCAGTTCAAATAAATCACTAAAATTTTCATGCCATCGATCATTGGAAATACCATCTACCCATCTTTTAAGCCAATATGGTTTCACCCTAATATTGGGATGTCTTTCATGTATATGAGACCAATTCATTTGGTTCCCTGAAAGTAGTCCAATAATGGTAACTGCACCATCTGGACGAATACATTCAATCAAGTCGTGCCCTTCTTGTCCTCCAATGCTGTCAATACCCGCCGTCGCTCCCAATCCACTGGTCAATTCCATTACGCTATGAATAAGTGATTCTTTAGACGTATCAATTACAGCCCAAGCACCAAGTGATTTCAATTCATCGATATGAATATCGTTTCTTACGACTGCAATTAATCTATATCCAAATACTTTTGCCAACTGTGCGAATAAACGTCCTATTGCGGAACCACAGGCATTTACAACCAGCACATCCTCAGAATTCAACCGCAATTCTTCCGTACAAATAAGCCATGCTGTCATAGGATTAATGTACATTTGGCTTGCTGTTTCGTCATCCATTTCTTTGGGGACAGGAACTGCAAAATTGGCCTTTGTTTTCACATACTGTTGCCAAGTCCCCTCCCCACGTAGAGGCAATACCCTCTTACCTATAAGTGATGTTGTTATGGATGAACCCACAGCTTCAACAACACCAACCCCTTCGTACCCTGGTATAGCCGGCAACTGAATTCGGTGTTTATATGCACCATATATTGGAATTAAGTCTGAAGGATTGATTGGACTAAGAATCATTCGAACCATGATGTCATCGTGTTGAAGTTGTATATCCTCACTCTGTTGTTCTAATTCCAACACTTCAAGTGGATGTCCGAACTTTTTATATTGTAGAGAAATAAACTTTGTAATGCATCTCACTCCTTACTGAATTCGCCTGCTTCATCAAAACAAAAGCTATTAAGACCTTCTAAAACACTTTCTAAAGATCTAAAATTACTACAAATGATAAAGCCGTTCAACTAACGAGTCCATTGATTCATGTATTAACATGCGAAGGTTGCCGACAGCTTGTGTTGAACTCTTTTTGATTACTCTTCACTCGGGCCGTTTTCGTACTACCTAAACGGTTTGCAATACTATTAGAAATGCTTAAAACAATTAAAGAGCAAATTAATATCAGTAGTGAGGGAATGATAACAATCTTTAATCCGTAGCGATCAGATCATTTTCCGGATAAGGGACGGCTTAACGCAAGAGATGCTGCTAATACCAAAAAGAATAAACCTGAATTTAAGTTTAATTTTCTTATTTCTTGTTTAGTTTTGTTTTGGTACGGTGTTTTTACACTAGAAGCAAAAATTAGAGCTGCTATAGAGAGAAGGATAGCGAATAAGCATAGTGTATTATACGAATAACTATCAGTAACCCAGATACCCATAACTGGACCTAAAGCCATTGCAATAGTCGTTGCTGAGCTGTACCATCCCATCCCCTCACCACGACGGTTATCATAGATGTGGTGGAGAATGCCCAACTCAAGCCATAAATAATTCCACCCCAATAAGAGCAACTACTCCCCACACCCAATTATACATAAGCATCGCTATTGTAAATAACAATAGGCCCAACATGATAAACAGCCTTCTGCTGTAACGATCTAGTAAACCGCCAACAATCGGTCGAAGTAAGACTGCGGAGAGCGCAAATACCCCATCACTAAACCTACTTTGGATTCGCTGGCCCCCATTTACCAGTTTAATGAAATCGCAAGAAATATAGTAAGATATTTATCAATCGGTAATCGGCTCGGGTTCTTGTCCTTTATGCAATCGAGACAAGGTCTTGTACCAATAAAACAAAAAAGCCGCTAAAATAGCGACTTTCATCGGGATCATGTTGTAGTCCTTCCACATTATTTCTATCTTCTTACATTTTCTCGATACAGATCAATACGGCCGGCAACTCTTTTCGCCCATAGGCTTCGATCAATGCCTCAATGTCTGCGTAGTAATCCGTATGGATCGCAATCTCAGGCTGTTTCTCAAATTCGGAATCAAAATAGATCGGCAGCTCACTGTTATTCACGTCCAGGTAAGGAATTAAAATTTCACTTCCATAAATGGCCTCTCCTGTAGTGCACGGCATGCCCGGTGATACGACAGAGAAAGATTTTTCCATGAAATTGACAGCCTTAACGGCTGACCGACCTCCACATCACGCGGAATCCGTAAGCGGGCAGTCGAATATGTTCGCCCACCGACTTCCCTTCCCAATCGAAAAGAGGCTCCTTACACGTCACCAACTGCTCATGATCTGTAAAATTGTGCAGGAAAATATAGTCGGTCATGCCATCGCTACGCACTGCAACATTAACGCCTTCTCCCCATTCCCCTTGCAATGCACTTTTCAGACCACACCTGGAGGCTATTGCTGCATAGAAGTCGTCTAAGAACGCAGACTCGGACCGCGCTGCTATATAATAAACCTCTCCACTTCCAAATTGATTAACTGTCAGTGCGGGACGTCCCCGATAGAAATCGTCACCGTACTCCGCAAGCACTTCAGCCGTCTCGGCATGAATCAAATCACACAACAGAGACACCTTATACACTCCAGTCAAACCTTCCAATCCACCGTCCTTCATGATGAGCGAGTTGTAATCCTCAGGATATAGCGAATCAATCTCTTCCGAACATACCCCGGCAAGCTTACGAAGAGGGCCTGGGAACCCGCCAAGGAAGCAAAGATCATGCTCATCAACAATCCCACTCCAATATGTCAGCACAAGCGTCCCCCCTCGGCTGACGAACGTTTCGAGACGCTCTGCTGTTCCCGGCTTCAACATATACAGCATGGGAGCTACCACGAGCTTATAATCATCCATAGAACGATCCATCGAAATGACATCAACCGGAATGCCCCGCTTCCAGAACGGTTCATAATGACGCAGCACCTCACCGTCATATCCAAGATTCGGATTGCGTGGACCGTCCGCGCCTTCTACCGCCCATTTGTTCTCTGTATCATAAAGCAACCCGATTGCGGCCGGTACCGTCGTTCCTGCAACAGAATCCATTCGCTCTAGGGTAGCACCCAGTTCTGCCACGTCTCTGAATACTCGGGTATTCTCATGCCCTCCGTGATCGACAACAGCACCGTGAAACTTCTCAGAGCCTCCGCGGCTCTTTCGCCACTGAAAATATTGCACGGAATCGGAACCGTGAGCTACTGCCTGGATGGAGGAAAGGCTGTGTGCTCCAGGACGCTTCAGCTTGCTGACCATCTGCCAATTAGCAACACTAGGTGTGCTTTCCATTAATAGAAACGGTTTTCCATTCTTGAATGAACGGTAACGGTCATGCACAAATGCGTTATGGCAAGCCGTCTGCCAGTCCGGCTGTGGGCTATGCCAACTCGGATAGCTGTCCCATGAAACGATATCAACATGCTCCGCCATTTGTTCATAATTGATATTGCATCCACCCAGAAAATTAGTGGTCACCGGTACATTTGGCGAAAATTGCCGTAAAGGTTCGATCTCTTCTTTCATAAACTCAATGCTCTGTTCAGTGACGAATCGGTTCCAGTCGAGCTTCAAACCATGTAGCTTGTTTTCCCCGATCGGCGATGGAGATTCAATCTCTTCCCATTCGGAATAAGTGTGACTCCAGAAAGTGGTGTACCACCGCTCGTTCAAACGTTCCAAATTATTGTCATATTTCCTTCGTAACCAGATACGGAATGCTTCCTGACACAAGTCACAATGACATTCACCGTTATATTCATTGGAAATGTGCCATAGAAGCAGACCAGGATGCTGGCCGTATCGTTCCGCGAGCAGTGTATTAATCTGTCTGATTTTCTCACGATATACCGGCGATGTATAGCAATGATTATGCCGATGACCGTACAAATTCCGTATACGATCTGGTCTGACGCGTAGCACCTCCGGATATTTCCGAGCAAGCCAGGCCGGGCGGGCTCCGCTTGGCGTGCCCAATATGATGCGTATGCCGCCGTTATATAGTTTGTCTATGATTTCATCCATCCAGCCGAATTCGTATTGTCCTTCACTTGGTTCCAGTTTGGACCACGAGAACATTCCGATGGCCATAACATTGCAACTTGCAAGGCGCATGAGCCGTATATCCTCGTCCCAGACTCCCGGTGCATCAATCCATTGCTCCGGATTATAGTCCGCACCGTGAAGCAAACCCTCTACACCCTTGAAAAGCCCTTGTTGGCCTGACATTCTTGACGTTCACTCCTTTAGCGATTCATAACATCCGATCTCGAATACCCTGGCATGATCCAGACCGTTCGTTGCGATTACTTCAAGACGAAGGCGATTTACCTGCTTAAGATCAACTTGGCAGGTTATTAGCCGTTGATAGTTATTAGCTACATACAGCACCTCTTGGCCATCTTCCTTCGATTCCGCACTATAGGCTATGATTCGAAATTCTTTCAAAGTCTCCGGCTGGGGTCCCCAAACAAGCTGTTTGTACAAATAATCTTCATGTGTTAGCGTCAATCTTCGATGCATGCCGGTATCGAGCACGACAACAATCTCGCGCAGCGATATCGGCGTCGTCCACTCCAGTTCGATCCAGGGGCTATCGTCGTCAGGTCGCGACATCCAGCGATGAGTGCCCTTTTCTGCCAAATCCGGCCGGATACCTCTCGGACCGTGCATGGAACGTGTGTGGCCATTGAGGACAAAGGATGCCGCACCTTCCGGCTGTTCCGAAGAAGCGCGGACAACAGCGCTCTTCGCCAAATTTCCGTTAGCGGTAATACCGGGAAGATAGGCATCCTGACGGATCAACCGCTGCTGCGTTTGCGAAATGATTTCTCGGTCATGAACAGCCTGTTCCAGGGGCAGACCCTCCTTCACCGCAACAGCCGCAAAAGTACCAGCCCCTTGACCCATTACACCGCAGGTAGCCATCACCCTCGTGCTCGAAAAAGCAATATGAGTAGCCGAAATGTTGCGCCCCGCAAACATCAGATTGTCCACATTAGCGCTTACCAGTGCCCTTAATGGGATACCATAGACATAGTTGGTGTGAGGCTGTCTGGCAGGGTCGCGATCTGCCGCATCAATGCCTTGCGGTGGATGCGTATCCATCGGCCACCCTCCGAATGCGATCACATCCACAAAGTGTACCGCTTCTTCCAAATCCGATTGAGTCAAAACGTGTTGTCCGATAAATCTGCGTGATTCCCGCTTTCCAGGCACAAATCCGAACCAGTCGAGTGCCCAATTCTCGGACTCCGGATGTTGTCCGCTGTTCTTGATATGATCCCAAACACCAAGCATGATGGCAAGCAATTCGTCGCGTATGGTCTCATTATCGGCGATCGTATCCATTGTACCTCCGAATTCCACCCACCAATAACCGTACTCCCAGGAGGAATGCCCCCTGAATTTCAAATCATCTTCCGAGAAATGCCTCGTCCAGGAGGGCGGAATAAATTTCATAGGCTTCCCCATATCTCTGGTAGTGAATAGGAGGGAGGAACCCAACCGATACGTGTCTGCCTCTTCTCCTGCAAGAGATTCTTCGTATTGGTTCGAGGCTTCCCTTCCCGTGACATAGTAAGCCCCTGCTTCTTTACCTAGACGTCCGTCGCCAGTGCAATCAATAAAGATATTCGCAAAAATTTCAAAGCGATGCTCTGTGCTCTCCCTGGCAGCTATTACCGACACAATACGGTTGGCGCTCTTGTTGGCATCGATCACCGTCGTGTTTAACATTAGCGTCAGGTTCGGCTCCGCCCTGCATTTCTCATATAAAATCAGGTCGAACATGGAGGCACTGCGTTGCGGATTCCGAATAGCGCACTCCAGCAAGATTTCTTCGACAATGCCGCCTTCTCTGGCTTCCGTCTCTAAAGTCTTTCCACGTTTGGAATGTGCCGCACCAACAATATGCATGCGGATTTCTGAAGATGCATTCCCCCCAAGTACCGACCGGTCCTGACAGAGGATCACTTTTGCACCGTTTCGTGCGGCTGCTAGGGCCGCAACAACACCGGCCATGCCTCCTCCAGCAATTAGTACTTCAGTGCGCACTTGTTCTATGACCACAACGAAACACACCTTCCTTTGTTGGTATTACTGACGGTATCCAAGTTTTGCAAGCTGTTCAAATGCAGATTCTTTATATAGTTTATAGTTAAAAGTAGAATCCAACGTCTTCAAGAAGTCGTTATATTCTGAAATCGGACGCTTATTGTAGATGAACTTGATAAATTCCTCCGTGATATAACGGTCCGAGTCCGCCTTATTAAAACCGTCCGGAGGAACAATAAACCCATCCAAGGCTTCAATAAATTCTCTTCGGAATGTTTCTTCAATATACTGCACCTGATTTGGAAATTTCACTTTCAAATATTCTAGATTCGGACGTCCTGTAAATTGATACAAAAAGGTGTAATTCGTCTCTTGTTGTCCCAGATCTGTGATCGTGATTTTGCCGTCCGTTTCAGTAAAGTGTGTGTCTTTGATCCCGAATTGAACAAGTTGCGCTCCCTCTCCGGTTGAAACATAGTTCAACATTTCAATGATCTTATTCAGCTTTTCCGGATCTTTCTCTACATTTTTGGAGATAGCAAACATTTCCGAGGGCGCTCCAATATCAGAGTGTCCATCGTAGGCAACACCGGTAGGACCAGCTACAGGATTAAGTGCAATCCAATCTGCTTGGGGGTTGGCATTTTTCCAAATAGCAACTTTATCATCTTTCATAATGTTGGTCCAATCGGTATATATCACACCCGCTTTTCCCTGAGACGCTTTTTCAAAAAGCTGGGAGACAGTATTACTCATCACATCTGGATCTACGACACCAGAGGATATGTACTGTTTGATCAGTTCTAATGCATCCTTCATTTCGGGCTGATCCAGCACATTGATAGCCTTTCCATCCCGCGAAATAAATTGAGCTCCGCCGTTCGTCAGACCATAAGCACCAAATAACGCATTGAATGCGGTCAGATCATTGCCTGTGAAGCCATAAGTATCTTTCTTTTTGTTACCGTCAGGATCATTTTCAGTAAACGCCTTCAACACCTTCAGTAGCTCATCCGTAGTTGTTGGCACCTTCAGTCCCAGAGTGTCCAACCAATCCTTTCTAATCCACAATATTCCGGCTGGTTTTCTCGCAATCGGTTTCGGAAGAGAATACTGCTTGCCATCTATCAATCCCAGTTTGATCGTATCTGCATCTACCATCTCTTTATAACCGGATAATTGATCCATATATGGTGTCATATCCAGCAGAACACCCATTTTTGAATATTTGCGAAGTTCCTCGCTACCCAACATGAACATATCCGGAAAGTCACCACTTGCTATACGAGTCCCAAGCTGAGTAGCATAGTCTGCACTTCCCAAAGTGAGGGTTATATCCGTATCGAGTGCTTCATCCAAAGCTTTTTTCACGAAATCATTTTGAGGTGGATTCGTCCCATAATTGTTCGCCATAATTTCAATTTTGACCGGTTCTCCCACGTTATGGTTTCCAGGTTCAGTGTTTGTAGATTTCGATCCGCATCCAGCTATTGCCAACATGGAGATCACCAATAGGACGACTACAAACCGTTTCATTGTTTTGCGTTTCATTCTAATTCCCACCTTCAATAAATAATTTTTTAAGTTGTTATCCCTGTGTTAACCCTTGATGGCTCCGATCATCATCCCTTTTGTTAAATGCTTCTGTATAAACGGATAGACCAGAATAATCGGTAAACTTGCAAGAACAACAGCGGCCATCTGCAAGGTCATCGTGGGCATGATCGCCTCAGCAGCCATCTCTGTAGATTGGCTCATTGTCAGCATATTTCTAACCACGACTTGCAATGGATGCAGTTCACGATTGGTGATATATATGATGGCCGAGAAAAACGTGTTCCATTGTGCAACCATGTAAAACAAGCCGATCGTCATAAGAGAAGGAATAGACAACGGAATTGCGATTTTCCATAGAATGCGGAATTCCCGTGCTCCGTCGATTCGGGCAGATTCGAACAGTTCCTCTGGCAAACTTTCAAAGAAGGTTTTCATAATCAACATATTGAACGTGGCCAATGCATTCGGGACAATCATTGCCCAGATGGTATTGGTTAATCCGAGATCCTTAACCACGAGATAAGTTGGTATGAGACCGCCGCTAAACAGCATAGTGAATACAATAAATAGCAAAATCGGTGTTCTTCCCGGAAGATTCTTGCGGCTGAGCGGGTATGCGCCTAGCAGCGTAAGCAATAGGCTAAGTGCCGTGCCTAATATTGTAATCACTACGCTGACCCCCATCGATTTAGGAAGCGTTCGCTCAATAAGCAGACTACGATAGGCATCAAAGGTCAGTTTCTGCGGAATTACCTGAAAACCGCCGTTCTTAATCACTTCACTATACGGCGTCAGGGAGACGGATACGACATACAGGATCGGAAATAGACAAGAGACCGCAACAATCGCCAATAGTACATAAACAATCGAGTTAAAAAAACGGTCATTGGTTCCTTTTACCATATCCCCCCTCCTCCCCAGCGTTTGGCTAATTGGTTCGAAGCAAGCACTAATCCGAAGCCGATGACGGATTTGAACAAGCCGACGGCTGTGGCCAGACTGAAATTGATTTGTTCCACACCTGTTCGATACACCCAGGTATCGATAATGTCGGCAACTGGAAGCACCCGGACATTGTAGAAGATAAAGATTTGGTCAAAACCCGCATCCAGTATTCCACCAAGCCGAAGAATTAGCAGTAAAATGAATACATTGCGGATACCTGGAAGCGTGATATGCCAGATGCAGCGCAGCCTGCTAGCCCCATCTACTCTGGAAGCCTCATACAAGGTAGGATCGATGCCGCTCATGGTGGCCAAGTAGATAATCGCCCCCCAACCCATATCCTTCCATATATCCGTGGTCACCAGCACACTCCGGAACCAGCTTTCTGAATTCAAGAAGGGAATAGCCTGGCCTCCACCCTCAACGATCCACCGATTAAACAAACCTGAGGATTCCGACAACAGAGCAATGGCAATGCCGTAAATAATGACATATGACAGAAAATGGGGCATGTAGCTGATCGTTTGCACCCAGCGCTTTACCCAAACGATCCGGCATTCAAAAAATAGAATGGCCAAGATGATCGGCGGCACTATACCAAAAATCAATTTATACAAACTGATCAGCAAGGTATTGGTCAGGAGCTGAGAGAAGTAAGGCGAATTAAAAAAGTACTTAAAATGGGTATACCACGGATCTGCCCATGGGCTCTTTAACACTCCTTCCACCAGATTATAATCCTTGAAAGCAATGACCACTCCATACATGGGTACATACTTGAAGATGATGTACCAAACCAAACATGGTAGCAGCATAAGGTAAAAAACTTTATGCTGCCACATCTTGTAGAGTGGCCTCGTCTTTGGGGGTCTGATAGCGTTCATAGACTGTTCTAATCCCCGTTGCATGATATCAATTCCTTTCGGTTTCTTTAGTATCATCTTAGCTGCTTCATAAGAGAACCATAAGGAACAGTTTTCACATAACGAATGAACACTTTTCTGTTCCTGCAACAAAAAGGCGGATTTCAGAGAACGTTCTTTGAAATCCGCCTTATCTTCATTTATTCCGGAAATCATTCGGTGTAACTCCGGTCCAACGTTTGAAAATCCGGAAGAAATAATTGTCATTGGCAAAGCCAACCTTCTTCCCTATTTCACTCACTGTCAGATTAGTCTGACGCAAATAGAACTCTGCCTGCTTCACTCTGACGCTTTGTACAAAGCGGATGGGAGACTCCCCGATTTTCTTTTTGAACAAACCGCTCAAATACTGCTCGTCCATGTGAGTCAATGCAGCCATTTCTTTTAGCGTAATATTCTGGTTATAGTGATGATAGATATAGTCCAATAGCCTGTTAATCTCGGGGTGATCGGAACGGATCCGGTTTATTCGATGTGAGGAGGTCAAATACTTCTGAAGCGTTTCGTTCAGTATGTTCAACAACTCAGCATGTTTGGGGGATGAAATCAATTTATCGATATCTTGGGGTTCCTGCTGTGAAATACGGGCGAATGCTTCATTTAGTCGTAATGCTGTTGCTTTGACGCTAGGAACTGAGAAACCTTCGTTTTCCATAGCATTCCACACTCTCTTTACCATTTGAAGACAGTCTGAAGAGCGAAACTGTTCGAAGGCTCGAAGTATCTCGCTTTCTTCATCCCAAGAGATTTTTGCAATATGAAGTCGATTGCAGGATGGCAGGCTGGCTGTTGACGGGCTATACCAATCTTGTTCCAAACGCTGTATCCCTTCTTTCCATGCTTTAACCAAATCCTGATTCAGGTCTGTGGAATCATCCAGCCAGAGGGTTCGATGAAATTGGCCTGACGCTGCTACCTCACCTATCCAATCCGCTTTTTGATCGCTCCAGATCAGGATCGTGACAATCCCCAATCGAGTGAAGGAGGAAATAAGCCAACGAGATGTCTTGTTCTCCATGAGTTTATTTCGTACCCTACACTCTGCCTCCTCCAGATCCTGTAGCAAGACACACACTGTAACTGTAGAAAAGTACCGCTGCCAAACCGGGTGGAAGCCTCTACCGCCAAGTGTACGAAGCGGCCCTTCTGCTTCCTCAAGCAGCTGTTTCCATCCCGCTTGAAGCCAATACTTGCACGTTTCGGATGCCTTTTCCAGCTGGAATACTTGTTCTTCCTCCAACTCGCGTCTAATTTTATGCAAGATGCGGTGCATATCCTCTTCAGACATAGACAATTTCAGGATATAATCGGACGCCCCCCCGACAAGTGCTTGCCGGACATATTCGAATTCATTCATACAGGTAAGCATCACGAATCTTATTTTGCGACCTCCCTCCCGAACGGCTTGCAACAACTCAATTCCGTTCATAAAGGGCATTCGAATATCCGTGATGACCAGATCCGGCTCCTGTTCTTCAATCAGCTTCATCGCCTCTACCCCATTTGAAGCTTCACCAATAACGACGAAGTCTTCCTGCTCCCACTGTACGGCATCCCGAATCTCTTCACGTACAAAAATCTCATCCTCCACCAACACTACTTTCCACATGGTACTCCCTCCCTGCTTTTATAGGGGACCGATAGTAAAAATGGAATTTTAATCTGTACACGTGTACCTTCCTTCAAGTCCATCAAATTCAAGCCAGTTTGATCTCCAAATAACAATCTTAGTCGCTCCCTCAAATTATTGAGCCCGATCCCCCCACGCCTGGTGCTGTCTTTATGCTGCTTAGCATACTCGAGTCCCACCCCATTGTCTTCTACTTCAAGGTACAGCTCATCTCCTCGTGGATAGACGCGGATCGTAATAATGCCCTTTCCCTCCTTTGTATGAACCAAGCCATGGTAAATAGCGTTTTCAATCAACGGCTGCAACATCATTTTAGGAACCAGAGCAAAATTTAGCCGTTCTTCTTCAATTTCAACAATGGTTTGAAAGCTATGCTGATAACGGAACGACTGAATGTAAAGATAAGCCTTTGCAATATTCAGTTCGCTGCGTAAATGAACCAGATCTGCCTCCATATCCAGTGACGCCTCCAAAATTATGCCAAGTGACTTGCTGATTTCAACCGTTCCCTCATCACCGTGCTTGCGGGCATTCCACTTCATCGTATTTAATGTATTCAGAAGAAAGTGCGGGTTCATTTGGGATATCAGCATCTGATATTGGATTGCTTGCTTCTGCTTCTCTTCCTGTTTCAAATTGGCGATCATCATTTCGATTTCGTCTACCATTTTATTGAATGACTGGGCTAACTCCAGAAATTCACCCTCATGCTTATCTTCAGTAATACGATATCTGAGGTTCTGACGAACCATTTCGGACATTTTTCTGCTTAATTGCTTAAGAGGCTGCGTTAAATTGCTAAGCAAAACATAGGTAAGCACAATAAACAAAATGGTAATGGAGAGTATCATAATAAGCGATCTATGTTCTTCGCTTCGAATATCACCTAAAAACATATCAAGCGGAAAGCGGCTAACAATATACCACCCGCTCGATGGCAGATACGTGCTGTTGAACAAAATTGAATTCTTTTCATCCAAATACCCATTGCTCTGACCCTGTTCTCCGATTACTTGAGTCCGTATTTTATAAGGGATCCGATAGTTGCTGTTTGTTCCGGCAATAAGTTCACCCTCAGTATTCACAATGTAATAGTTGCTTCTAGTCCATGCCAGTTTCACTTCTGATTTCAGCCATTCTTCGATATCAAGGCTTATCGCTAAAAAGTATTCTTCTCCTTCATCATTTTGTTTAACGTCACACAACGAATAAAAACGCTTACTTGACGATGTATTGGAAAAAAGCGACCCGCCCTCATGAAGCCTCCAATTCAGCGTCGAATTCTCCTCGCACATATAAATATCTCTAAATTCATCCAGTTTAAGTCGATGGGATGGTTCAGGAAAAGATAAATAATAATTCCCGCTCGTATCCAGTAAAATATAATTCAGAAACTGACTGTTCATATTTTGCTGTTTTATCTGCGCTACGAAGTTCTGTATTCCTATCTCCCGCTCTTCTGTACTGTGATGTTCAGGATTCTCAAGAAACCGCTCCATCTCAGAATTTTGATCAAGTTGAATCATGTTTTTCAATGCACCAATACTTACCTTGTTGAAATCGTCCTTTACATTAATCAATTGATCACGGTTTAAATGGCTGACTTGTTCCTCGATCACCTCCCTCGTTTTATGGAAATAGGTAATCTGAATTAGTGCATAGGGTACCAGTATAAGCAGAACAAAAGTAATAAACAGCTTATACCGTAGTGATTTGGGTTTCATTCTCCTTAACACCTTCATCCTTCTGCCTCCAGTCACAAAGGTAAAACTAACTTTTTCCAAACCATTTCACTGTTCACAGTCCTTCCGTATGTTTAGTTGCTACTATCTTCTTCACATTCGTTCGCCACTCCAAAACTTAGTTAATCGTATTCTAAGAAAGAACAGAAGGCTAGTGCCATTTTGGTTTCGTTTTCAAGCTCATACTGTACGTACTACTTCCTATAATAAACTGAGTGAAAAAATGGAATTTATATTTGATTTCCCGCCTTCGCCATTCACCAACTCCTATGTATTCATATTGACAACTTAAACAATTAACAGGGGCTGTCCCAAAGACCATAGCCTTTCGGGACAGCCCCCGGATTACCTATCCATTTGCTGCTTCACCCTTAATCATCTTCAGTGCGTCGAGAAGGATATCCGCGAACCCTCAACTGAAATAGCGTTCACTGGGATCGTATCTCCGCCGCCTACGATATGGAAATAATCAAAATTCGCCACAAGTCCCGTCCCTGCACATACGATCAGGCCGATTTTCGGTTCTTCCAGATCAGCGGACTGAGGCTCTCCTACCTGGGTATAATTAATTCCATCTGCCGAGTAATACCCGGCGTAAGTATTTCCCCGCTTTGCAAGGCGCAGATAGGATACTGCTGAATCAATCGTATCCGGAACCTCAACATGGTTTCGGACCCCATCAATTTTGACGTCAAACTGGAACTGATTTCCTTCCCCGTACAATCGTGTCATCCGGATATATGTGTTATCGTCCACATACGCAGCCAAGCCGCCCTGCGACCATCTACTAGTCGGTTTGCCATCCAGCTTTGTTTCGATAGCCCAGTCTCCCGAAGGGGCTCCTGTGAGCAGAATGTTCTTCGCATCACCGGTGCTGCCCGAAATATCGCCTTGTTCGCTAACAATTCTCATATATCCAGAATTGGCACTAAGCGACCAATTCGCCGGATTTTCCCGGACCCATCGCCACTGCTCGTTCAATTGCGTCGAGTTAAACTCGTCATTCGAGCCTTCTGGATACTCAACCGGAGGTTCCCCCTGACCCGGCGCTGCGCTGTACTGGATCAATTCCAGGTCATCGAAATATACATCGCCGCTTCCGCCGGCTTTGTACAAATAAATGACCGCACTTGTGTTGGTACTCCCGGTTGTAAAGGTAAGCTCCTTCCGGGTATAACCGGTTGAACTCACATGGACATCTTTAAGTGCTCCACCATAGTTCTTCACACCGATTACCGCACTGCCACCACCGACACTTTTGCCCCATCCGTACAATTTGTACATGGTATTCGGATGTAATCCGCCGACAATCTGCTCCGCGCCCGTGGTGCTTCCCGTCAGCTTGACTGCATAGTTCCCGGAATGGGGGTCATTGCTTTCAATACTGATTCCGTTATAATGGGTCGGCCAATCGGTGAAGTCACCCGTTTCAAATCCAGGGTTTTTCAGCAGATTCTCCTCAGAAGGCGCCTCCGGAAGCGGGGGCAGATTGTTGGGATCCAATCCCGGACCCTGGTAAGCTCCAATATTTGGAGAGACATCAGCCGGAACCGGATTACCGAAGTAATCGCGCCCTCCGTTGTTCTCGATCAGCTTGCCTGCTCCGATCGCCGGCGAGCTATTCAACAGTTGGTACCCAACCAGCGTATCCTTACCTATGCCGCCTGAACCGGGGGATGCCAGCTGCGGGTCTTCAGTAATCTTATGGGGATCTGCGGGTTCGCTGCTCGGATGAGATCCATAGAACAAGTTATTCTCAAACACATTGTTCGTACTTCCGGCAAAGTTGTAGCCTCCGGAACCAAGATTATAGATGATATTATTATAGAAGTACGTATTCTGGGCATAACCGCCCCAATCCAAGTAATCCACTACCTTCGTATTAGAGGTTTTGGGTAGATAGACAGTGTTGTTATAGATATAAGTGGTGTTCGGCGTTCCGCTGAAATTAAACACGGCTCCGCTGTCATTCTGGCTGATATTGTACCGAATGACCGAATTCCGATTGAAGTTAGTGGCATTCGTTCCGTTGTTAACCACTAGGAAGCCGCCACCGGCATTGTGATGGCTATAGTTATATTGGATAATGGTCCCATCGCTGTTGTAATCCGCATCATACGCCATGGCGTCCCCGCCCGGAGCTGTATTATAAACCTCATTAAACTGTATTACATTATCTTTGGCCGAGAAGACCCACAACGGCACATGATAGCCGCTGGCGCGCACGTGCGTATCATGGACCACATTATTTTCAATCATGCCATTCGTTGTATTCAACAATAAAGCACCGTCTGCCGCTACATCATAAATGAGGCTATTGCTTACTTTGAAACCCGACGAATATTTTGTTTGTGCCCCGTTCAAATAGATGCCTACACTGTCGAGGGAATAGATTTTGCAATTATTGACCACTACGTCCGATACGTGATAGTCCCACGTCTTTCCCCAGACGATGATCCCGCCATTATGAACATAATCCGTGTCGGTAGTTCCCTTCACATTATGAATGTCCAAATTTTCAAAGAGAAAGTGCTTGTACACCCTCGGATTCGTCCAGGTGCCGCTGCTGCCGTCCACATGAATGCCTCTGCGGACCGCCTTCGCCTCTGCGTCATTGGTAATTTCCAGATTGCGGACTTCCCATTGCTCCTGATTGTAGAAATAGACCGCCGCCTCGGCTCCTGCTCCGGCGATTAGAGGTTTGCTGCCTTCACCGTACTTGTCAATCTGGATTGGGCTGCCCTCCACACCCGAACCTTTAGGGGAGAGCGTACCGGTCCATACGCCGCCTGCCTTAAACAGAATCACATCGCCTGGCTGGAATTCAGTAGCATTTACTTTGTTCAGCGTCTTCCAAGCTGATCCCGGAGCGGTACCGGTGTTGACGTCATCTCCCTCCTCCGAATCCACATAATACACATTCCCACTGTCTGCAGCCTGAACAACAATCGGTTCGTTCATCGGCATGAAGCATGAAACCATGATAGCCACAGCCACAAACAAACTGAAAAACCTGTACGACTTCTTCTTCATCAACTTTAATTCCCTCCTCGGTCATTGTTATTTATCTTAAATGCGGCCAAGATCATCTTCAATGAAGTAACCGCTTTCAAGATCACCTTGAACAGGATTACAACTCAATATGGTCGTACTGGTTATCCATCACTTTGACTTGAGCATCGGCAGTGAGCCGATGAATAAACTCGGTATAGGCCGTGGCTATATAACTGTTCAGAACAAGGTCTCTGTTTTCTTCGTAGCTTTTATAATCGCGTGCTTCTCTCCCCGTAATCCTGACTAGGCCATATTCACCTTGCGCAGGTTCATCGATCACCGTACTGATCTTCCCGGTCTTCAAATCTCCTTGTAGAAGGGAATAAAGAACAGGCTGGGATTTAAAATAGGTACTGGCCGTCTTATCGTTCAATTCTACTTCTGTATAACGAATCAAGGATCCTTCGTGACTGATCTGAAGGACTCTCGCTGCTTCAAACATCTCCATTCCTTGCTCCAAGAGCAATTGTGCGGACTCCATCAGGTTAGCCGCCGTCTGCTTTTGCTCGCGAGTCGTGTCACTGCTACCATTCTTGTAGGAAACGGATATTTTTTCGAATCGGACAATGTCCTCATCAAAAAGAATTTCATCCTTAACCATCTCATAATGCTGCTGTAGCTTGTTATCCGTTGGTTTTAGTTCATGCTCAGCCAGTTTGTCTTTCAACTCGTTCCGCAAATTACTTAAGTAGTAACTCATAAATGTATTTTCATCCAATTGGACAGGTCCATATACTGGAATATGCGACTTGACTGCAGCCATTCTTCGCTTATTCTCTTTATCCATTTCCTGCATGAGATCATCGTAGCCCGTTCCCCGAATCAGACCTTTGCTTTTAGCAAGTTCCAGCTCTACTTTAACTTTAGCAAGTTCCTCCAGAGCACGCTGCTTTAATATAGCTACAGGTTTCTCCCCGTTGAAATCAGTCTTCCAGAAATCCTTGCTATAATCCGCGCCATAGGTCCGGTGGAAGTAGTCGATAACAGAAGCCCTTTGTCGTTCCAATTCCCGCTTAAATTCCATCACCGTAACCGGGCTACCGTTTACCTCTGCAACAAACTCCTCTTCCGTCAATGCGCTGATGCATAATGAGTAGATGGAAACACTGACAATGAACACGATCGTCAGAACAGCAATCACCAACCGTTTCTGCCTCAATATCATCCCCCCTCAACGATCTATGTACAGCGCTTACAAAATCTAATTTCACAATATTAAAAGCCTTAGGCAGGAAAGGATTATCGTTAAAATACCAATTGGCCACTAGCGATCAACTCCCTTCGCTGCCTACTCTCTTATGCATTGCACCTAACTATATCCTGGAGTTATTGTGATTGGAACCATTCATTCGCTTCATTTGTGACTTGTTCGCCGCCAATTTTATACCATTCATGGACGAAATTATCGAAATCGTTCAACGGCTTTTTACCATAGATGATGCCTAGGAACGTCTCGCCTTCTAATTTGGCCAGAATGCCGTTTTTGGATTGCATCGTTTTTGTAGGAGAACCTGTGAACGCGTTTGGGATATACGTATTGTCATTCCAACCATTATCTACGATTTCAGCCGCTTTCAAGTGATTAGGTGACGACGTCCTCTTAGTTCTCTCCTCTTCTACATTGCTCGGTTCCTCTCCACGGCTCATTTTCGCCAATCTTTTCAGATTAGTGAAGGGATTCTTTGGTTCCATCAGTAAGTATTTGGCCGGTCCCACCTTTCCACCCGGGATATCGTTTTCATCCACAGAGATGGTTTTATCCGCTTTGATGGTATAGTCATAATCTTGATACCATCCATTTTCAAACTCGCTTCCTACCTTCCCCTTTTCAAAAATACGGTTCAGGTAGAGGAACAGCGCGTCGGTGTGTTTAAAATCCTTCTTGACAATCATCCCTCCTCGAAGGAAGTTCGTATCTCGGGCAGCCGCTTTACCGTTTAGTGTAGGCAGCGGATAAGGATTCATTGTTGCACCTGGCACATTCTTCTCCAGGTCCGGGGTCGGCCAGCCAGCCATCCAATAAGGCGCAACGACAATGCCCACCCTTCCCTGTCCGATCAACTCTGCCAGTTTGTTTTCGTCATGCAGACCTGCTTCTTTCGAGATATAACCTTTTTCATACCAGGCTCTCAACCTAGCCAGGCCTTCTTTCATTTCCGGCAGCGTTGAGCCGTGAACTAATTTTCCATCCTTTTCAAGCCACTGGTTAGGAACGGTTCCTGAAGGCCCAAACACCCAGGTGCTCTCTCCAAGCCAACCACCGAAGACGTAAGGGTTGGAACCACCGGCTCCAAGACTAACTCCAAGAGGAATCATATTATCGGATCCGCCCGGTTTCTTATCCAGAATGGCTTGCATAAGAGCTTCCAATTCTTCTACGGTTGCTGGGGCTTTCATGTCCAATTCATCAAGCCAATCCTGCCTGATCCACATAACGCCGTTATCATTACCGGCGTGGGCAAAGTTGGGAAATGCCATTTTTTTGCCGTCAAATGTAACCTGACTCCACATTAACGGATGGGAGCTATAAATGTCCTTGATGGTCTGAGAAGCATATTTATCATAATCTTCCGAGATATCCTTATACTTACCGGACTGAATCAGTTCGTTAAGCAAAGTCATATCTTCGGTCATCAGCACGTCAGGCAAATCTTCGTTAGATGTCAGCATTAATCTCATTTTCGTGGCGAATTGATCGCCAGGCACCTGCCATAAATATTTAATATTGATTCCCAGTTGCTCACGAGCCCATTGGGTGTGCACATTATTCTCCACTGTCTCCCCATTCTTGAACTTCATGGTGGTGTCCGTCGCTTTTACTGTTGTAATTGTTACAGGTGTATCGAATTTGTAAGTCCCTTTTTGAATCGCTTCAGCATTGGAATCCTCCGATTCCCTGTTAGTTGGTGACGGTTCCGCCTCGCTGCCTGTATTGTTGTTTCCGGAACAAGCTGTTACAAAGGCGATCATCATAATCAACGAAAGCGAAAGAAATTTTCTAATCATGTTTTTAACCTGAATCCCCTTTCGGTAAAGTAAGTTGCAATTTCATCTTATTACAGCGCTTACAACCGAGTAAGAGACAAAGTTTTAAGATGATATACGAAGATCTTAAGATTTCGTCTGGTATCGGTCTCTATATTCCTGCGGGGAGACTCCATAATAGTTTTTGAATAACTTGCTGAAGTAAGGAGGGTTCTGGAACCCCAACTGGCTTGCCAGTTCATAAATCTTGATATTCGTAGTCCGAAGCAGTAATCCTGACTTTTCCATACGGTACCTCATAATGAAGTCACTGAGGTTCTCTTTCATTTCCTGTTTATACAGCGATGACAAATACACTGGGTGAAGATTGACATGATCGGCAATCGTCTGCAACGATACATCCTCGGCATTCCGATTTTCAATAAAGCGGTGAATTTTTATGATCAGTTGGTTTTTGGTGTGATTAAATTCGCGAATGCTTCCGAGTTCAAGACTTTCCAACATCTTCTCGCCCCATTCCATGACCCGGCCAGATTGGCTTAACTTCCGGGGGTCCGCCGCAATGTCCGCATCTCGTTCCGATACTTCCATCAGTGTCTTGCTTTGCAAGTGGGCAATATACAGAAAGGAATTCGTCAAAGAACAGACAATTTCCAGCATATGCTCCTCGGTATCCAACCTCTTGTCCTTCATTTCCTCAAATATGTCTCTTAGTTTTGCACGAGCATCCTCCCATCGTCCGGCTTCCAGCAGTTGTTGAAAGCTGGGTGGAGTGTATAAGGAATGAAGCGTGTTGGATAGGGAATGAGACTCTTGGGCGCCGATAATGATTCCGCGTTCGCTTCGGGGCAATTTGCGGAAGGTATTCAAGGATTTGCGGTATCGTTCGGCAACATCCTCAGGGAATTGGCTGCTCTCACTGATTAGAATGGAGACTCGTCCCTTAAGAAATCCGGAAACTTTGGATTGCAACTCTTGGGCGGCCTTTTCCAAGGATTTATCATTTAAACGCTCACCGGAGCCTGAACGAGCGCCAATTTTGGGCTGAACCAAAAAACACAAATATCCAAAGGGATCCTTGCTTGACCACACATAATAATCCGCATCCAGTATCTCAGAGACGATATTATGAACGGCAAATTCATACAACAAGGAGTCTTCTTTGGACTCTTTGAAAGTTCCGTCCATCCTCAGCATCAGCAAAGCACACTCCTTACCCAACTCAAACGGCAACATATACTCGCTCATTCTCTCGGCTAACATGGAAGAAGGTAATACTGTACCTGTTAAAAGATCAGTAAGTAGATTCGATCTTAATAAGGGCATATGAGCAAGAAGGGTCTGTCTGGCCCGTTCGAGTGAACCAATCTCTTCCCATTTCTGCTCTATGAGACATTTCACACGGGCAACTTCATTCATTAACTCTTCATCCTTGATAGGCTTTAGCAGGTAATTTACCGTACCGTATCGGATGGCATCCCTGGCATACTCGAACTCCCCATATCCTGACAGCAGAATACATTTGGTCCTCGGATAATAATCCTGTATATGTTTGCATAGCTGAAGCCCGTCCATTCCCGGCATCCGAATATCCGTAACGACGATATCGATAGATATTTGCTTCAGAATTTTCACCGCCTCCAATCCGGACGCAGCCTGAAATACATATTCGACACCGATACGTTCCCAATCATTGGCTACCATACTTTTCAACAATACCGGCTCATCGTCGGCTAATAGCAGACTTATCATACGTTCCCTCCTTCCGAATCCTGCTCTCTTTTCCAACGAAGCATCACGCATAACCCCGACAACCGTTCCGAAGATTTCATGATGATCCCCGCATCTTGCCCATAACGATGCATTAACCTCTGGTGAACATTCCAAAGACCGCATCCTGTTTTGTTGTTCATAGGCTGATCCAGACGTAACGTGGATTCTTGGATCTCCTGCTTCGTCATTCCCTCACCGCTATCCTCAATGAGCAAAATGTTCCATCCTACTTCTCTGTAGCCGGTAATCAAAACGGTTCCATGTCCTGTTTTCGGTTCAATTCCATGCACAATGGCATTTTCCACGACGGGCTGTACTACTAACCTCATTACCGGTTCATTCAACATTTCTTGCGGAATATTAATTTGGTACTCCAAACGTTCCAGCCGATACGAGTAGATCTTGAGATAATGGGTAACCAACTCTACTTCTTCTTTCAATAATGGCATTTGATTTTCGACTCGTGTTATATAGCGGTAATAGCCACCCAGATGATAAGCCATATCTTTAATGGTTTCCGTGAGGCCAACCTTCGCACATCCTGCAATAAAGAACAGGCAATTGTACAAAAAATGAGGATTGATCTGGGACTGCAACTGCTTGAGGGTGGCAAGCCGTGATCGATTTTGTTCTTCATATACATTTTGAATCAAATGTTGAATTCTCGTTCCCATATCATTAAAGCGCTGCATCATGTAATCGAATTCATTATTGAATCGCTGATCGATCCGGAAGGAATAGTTCCCCATTTCAAAATGCTTCAATCCTTTCATGATCATCGCCACCGGCTTTTGCACATTCAAATAAAGCACATATGACGCGGCAAACCCAAGAAGGATCAACAATCCCATACTGTAATAAAACAAATTTCTGCTTTTGATAATCGGTTCGTGAAACATGTGGGTTGGGACGTAATCAATCAAAAAAGCATCCAGCTCCGGAAGATACGCGTAACTCAGAAAAATTTTCTGGCCATTAAATTGCACGTTTTTATGCCCGCTTCCGCTTAATCCTTGGTTTAGCAGATCCGCACCGAATCTTTCATGTTCCTCATCATTAGAATCCGTGTTTGAGAATGCCCTGCCGTCTGCCGTCAGTAAAAAGCAGAATCCTGGACTTTCCATTTTGTAATGCTGCAACATTTTACGGATATTATCCAACCCGAAGCGGATTTCAAAGATCGCATTGATCGATTGGGAATCGAATTTCGATAAGAACGGATCCCACAAAAATAGCTGGTAGTAAGCGGTACTCCGAGAGTCTCCCGGATGAAATCGCCATTTTCCGTTACTGGCTTCATCCAGGATTTTTTGATCATAACTTTCACTCAGATCCGTCGAAACCCTGGTTTGGATAGTCGGCAAGTATACGGACAGGTGATTGGACCAATTACTTGAAAGGCTTTGCAGATTCAGCTTTTCCTTAACATGTGTCTGAAAATCCAGCATCCGGTAATAGTCTTTAGTTAGAATACTTAGTTGCAGATTTAAGATAGATGAATCCTGTACCAAGACGCTGGAAGATAGAGAAAGCCGTTCGATATTCGCTTCGATCTGATTCTTCAGAAACATGAGCTGGCTATCATTGTAATCCGTCATCTGTGTATTTATGACCTGGATACTGGCTCTGCTAAAGTAGGTGTACAGAAGGATAGCCGGAATCAGAAGAATGAGAATAACCCCTATCATTTTAAGGTATATCGGCTTGTGCCGTTTCATTAAACAACCCCCTTAATATTTTGACAGCGACATTAAATATGTATTCTATACAATAAAATCCTTCCAGAATAGAATATATTTAGTCGTTAAACAACCATAGAGGAGGAGTCTGATTGGAAATTAAATCTTCGCCTAAGTCATCATTTACAGCGAAACATATACGCCCTTTCCGCTTAACTTGGAGGCTGCATCTCATGCTATTACCAGCGATACTGGTTGCTCTCATCTTCAAATACGCCCCGATGCCCGGAATCATCATGGCATTCCAAGATTTTAAACCGTGGCTCGGCATATCCGGATCTTCCTGGATTGGCTGGGACAATTTCAATCTCATGTTTTCCATGCACGATTCCGTACAGGTTATATGGAATACGATTACCATTTCCGTTTTGAAAATCATTTTTGGTCTGGTCATACCAGTCACATTCGCGCTGCTGCTGAATGAAGTCCGCAATATTGGCCTGAAACGCTCGATTCAAACCTTGGTATACCTGCCCCATTTTATGTCCTGGGTCATATTGGGAGGTATACTGCTAGATTTACTTTCTCTTGAGGGCATACTTAATCGGTTAATCACCTCCCTTCATTGGGAGCCGATCATGTTTCTGGGTGACGGCAACTGGTTCCGTGCCACCGTTATTATCAGCGATTTGTGGAAAGAGTTCGGCTTCTCAGCCATTGTGTTCCTTGCCGCATTATCAGGCATCAATCCGGCTCTGTATGAAGCTGCCGAAATCGACGGCGCTGGCAGATACCAGCAAACCCTATATATTACCTTGCCTTCATTACTTCCGATCATCATTGTCGTATTTACCTTATCCTTAGGAAATGTGCTGAACGCCAACTTCGATCAGATCTTCAATTTGATTAATCCACTGGTTCTGGAGAAAGGCGATATTATCGATACGTACGTATACCGTACCTTCCAGGGAGGGCAATACAGTCTGGCAACCGCAGTAGGCATCTTTAAATCACTGGTCGGTTTTGTTCTGATTAGTGGTGGTTACTATTTTGCATACCGAGTAGCGAATTACCGTATTTTTTAACTTTTGACAACGACTAACGGAGGACAAATCCATGTATTATAAAAATCCGTCATATCGGATATTTTACTACTGCAACCTAGCGCTTCTTATGCTGGTTTCCATCCTTTGCATTTTGCCGATGGTCCATATATTTGCCGTTTCTTTGAGCGGAAAATCCGCTGCCGATTCCAATTTGGTCTCACTAATTCCTATTGACTTTTCGTTAGAAAGCTATGCAAAAACCTTTGAAAATGCTAATTTCATATCCTCGATATGGGTTTCGGTTATCCGAAGTTTAACTGGTACGATTATGGGTATGATCGTAACTATGCTTGCTGCTTTTTCCCTGTCTAGAAATAGCATTGAATTCAAAGCCCGCACATTTTATGTTTGGTTTTTTCTGATCATTATGATCTTCGACGCAGGGCTTGTACCCCACTATATGCTGAACCAAAAACTTGGTTTGGTGAATTCCTTCTGGGTGCTCATTCTGCCGAATTTGGTCAATGTATGGAATATGATACTCATGATGAATTTTTTTCGGGCAATTCCCAAAGATTTGGATGAGGCGGCTATCGTGGATGGAGCGTCTTACTTCAAAATTTTTATCTCGATATATTTGCCCATTTCCTTGCCAGCGATTGCAACTCTTTCCTTATTTACCCTCGTTGGCCATTGGAACAGTTGGTTTGACGGTATGTTGTATTTAAGAAGCTCGGACCAATGGCCTTTGGCTACGCTTCTGCAAACCATCGTCGTGGTACAGGATTTCAGCAAGACTGGTATTAATCCTGAGCAATTGGAGATGCTGTCGAACCGGAGCGTAAAGGCGGCGCAAATCTTTATTGCCATGCTGCCGGTCCTGGTGGTCTATCCGTTCCTTCAACGGTATTTCGTAAAAGGAATTGTATTGGGTGCAGTTAAGGAGTAGAGGAAGCTTTACCTTATATAGATACATGAAGACAAAGAACAGGTGGTGCAAGGAAGGACATTCCTGCACCGCTAGTTCTGATGTTGGTCGCTCCTACATTAGCAACCTGCTCGCCAGTAAAGCGAAGGCCGGCCAGCCCAATTTCCAGACAATACAAATCTCGTTTTATTCCTCCCTGATCGTTTCTCCACCTTCCTTATACTGCTCATTTATTCCTTGTATTGCTCATTGATCAGATCGCCTAACCATGCGCCTTGATGAACAAGCCTGCTCTGCAGGGACGGAATTTCGATACTGCGCGTTCGACGGGAGCCCTTCTCGGCCAGTATTGCTGCAGCCGTACCGGCGGCTTCTCCCATCGCGAAGCAGTTCGGCATGACCCGTGCAGAGCCTTGAGTCGCTCTATCTGTTGATATCGCTCTCCCGGCCACGATTACATTCTCAATTCCGACTGGAAGTAATGCTCGATACGGAATACCGTGCGACTCTCCGGGTGCGAGATGAATCATCGTCATTCCGCTGGTGGGCTTAGTCATATGAATATCAATAAAATACGCATTTCGTGCAATGTCGTCCGGGAACGAACGGCACTTTAGAAAATCATCCGTTGTAACGATGTAATCCCCGATGATCCGGCGGGTTTCCCGAATACCGATCTGTTCTCCCGTCAAGGTCAGGAAAGCATTCTCGAATCCGGGAATCGATTCCCGCAGCCACCCGGTAATGTGTTCAACAAGTGCGCGCCCTTCAATCGCTCCACGGGTCAAATCATCCGCATTAGAACCGTCAATGCCAAAAACATGCCCAAAATTAAAGCCTGCCGTGTGATCGTTCAGCCAGGAAATACCGGCCCATTCTCTCGCCACACGTAATCGTCCTTCACTTTTCGCCTTGCTGATCGCATGCTTCAAATCTCGACCATGAATCTCGACACTAGAGAGGAATTTTTTTCTGTCCAGATTGTTAAGTACAAAGCACATTGTACCCGGCTGGAGTTCTCCGTCATCTCCGCCTTTGACGAGCTCCCCGCCCGCAAGATAAGTGAGATCTGCGTCACTAGTCGCATCGATATAAATATTTCCTTTCACCGCTTGTGTTCCACTTTTGTTGTGTATGACAACCGCTTCAATGATGCCACTCTGTTGAAGAACATGTCCGACGAACGTATGATAAAGCACCTTAACCCCGGCCTCTTCCATTTTTTCGTCCAATAAACGCTTTAAAATTTCCGCATCGATCGGAACCCAATCAAGCTGTTCCCTCCATTCGTTCTGAAACGTCTCCTCCATATTACTCTTCATATCGTTTAGAATTTCAAGTCCAATTCCCCGGATTACCGGCTTGATATGATCAGTATAAGGACAAAATGCGGGAACTTGTGAGACCGTCGCCATGCCTCCCAAGTATCCTCTTTGCTCAATCAGCAAGACGGATGCCCCGTTTCTTGCTGCTGCGAGTGCTGCTGCGACCCCTGACGGTCCCCCTCCTGCCACCACTACGTCTACTTCAGCGTAGATAGGTATGTCGCGTTCCGGTATTTGAATTGTGAGTACTGTATCAACCATTCATAACCACCTCCAATGGATTTATTTCATTGTAGATTCATTTCTCCTTTAATTTTAGTTTCATTTTTGTTTCATTATCCTTATGATAAAATCTAATATATGTACATTCGAGGTGGTCTATATGCCGATTAAGAAGAAAATCACGTTAAAAACGATCGCCGATCAGCTCGGTTTGACGGTTCATACGGTATCCAAGGCGCTGCGCGGGTTGCCGGGAATGTCCGAACAGACACGCAGTCAGGTCATTGAGTTGGCCACACAAATGGGATATAGAACCAAAGAGCAAGAGCGGGTTATGGCTGTTGAACAGATTCCGATTTATTCCTCGAAGTCCCGAAGGTTTGCATTCATTGTTCCGAATACCGGGCTTGTGTCTATTCACCAATCATTATACGAAGGAATCCAATCAAGACTCTCGGAATTTGGTCATAAACTGGAGATGTTGTTTGCCCCGAGAGAAGCCGCATCCGATTCGGAATTCGACGAGTGGGCAGACAAGCATGACCTATTCTTTACGGATGGTCTGTTCCTAGCCCCGATGATCTCTCCAGGAACGGAAGAACAGCTGATCCATTTACCGATCCCTAAAATATTGCTTAATTACCCCCCGCCGGTAGCCAGCGTAGACAGTGTCATCTGGGATGTCTCTTCAGCGGTCCATCAATCCGTACGTCACCTCACCGCCAAAGGGCATCGGCGGATATTATATATAGGAGACATTCGTCTGCACCGGGGGTTTCGATTACGCTGGCAGGCATTTCAAGAAGCGATGTTTAATGCCGGGATATCCGTAAATGAGGAACAGCATCTAACCCGTATGGGTACGAAGGATACGTATATCCAAATGCTGACGGATATTCTCACGCAGGAGAAGCCTACTGCCATCCTCGCAGGAATCGAGCACGATCTGGCCTGGGTGTATTATGCATGCAGTTTGCTTGGCCGGAAGATCCCGATCGATTACTCACTTATCGGCCTGGAGCATTCCCCTAACGAGCGTATCCCTGATCTGACCCGGCCGAAGCTGCCAATCAAGGAAGTAGGCGTGCGCGGAGCTGACCGAATGTTATGGAGACTATCCAATCCGAGTCTTCCATATGAGCATATCCGGCTACAAGGAGGCTTTTATGAAGGAGGAACCGTATTGGATATCGCCGGAGACTAAAAAGAAATCACTTCAAACAAAGAAATCCGTTAATTGTCCCAAGCTCCAGCTCGTTAGCTTAATGAAATTGGAAAAACAGTTAGATATTTATCTAATCGGTAATCGGAACATGTTTTTGTCCTTTCTGGTATTCAGTACAAGTTCTTGTCCTCGGCTCGGGACAAGAACTTGTAACGTTAAAACAAAAAAAAGCCGCTAATTTAGCGGCTCCTAATGTTACATTATTTTTGTCACACGACACCAGTTGGTTGGATTGAGTACAACTGAGTTCCATAGGGGGGTTATATCGGAATTTCATTCAACCAAAACGCATTTCTTTCATTCTCATTATGCTAAAAACCCTGCTCCTCAAGGGCAATATACAATAACATACCACCATTTTTGTTTGGGTTAGTCACTTATATACACCCATCTTCTGATGGAATTCCACCTAGTAACATCGAAAACATTAAAACCTCGGGGATTACGGATCAATTTGTTTGATCGCCCACCTAGATAAACACCCATTTCATTGTTCCTAATAAGTTATTTTTTTACTTTACGTTTAGGTTTCGTTAGGTCAAAACTATGTTTTACCATATCATGAAGATCATCCTCCGGAAGGTTTCCATCTAAGATGATCGTATTCCAATGTTCTTTACTCATATGATATCCGGGCTTAACTTCTTCGAATGCGTTTCGAAGGAAATCAGATCGATCAGGATCACATTTCAAGTTAACGCAATGATGACCATCTTTTTCAAATATTAACGCAAAGATCTTCTCGTTTCCTTTGTGGCGTATGGCTGTCCAACCCTCTCCAAAAGGATGATCCTCATATGAGGCTGGATAAGACAAACAGTATTCTACGATTTCTTCTAGTTTCATTTTGATTTTCTCCTATTTACAATGATATTATTTTTGATTGTTGTTCTGCTTGTGCCATGCTGCAATTTCTTCCATCCTTTGTTTAATTTTAGATTCAGATCCCTGTGTTGTCGGATGGTAATATTCGCGTCCAATCAGGGAGTCTGGCATGGTCTGCATTTTTGTTAGCTTTTCTTCTGTGTCATGGGCATACTGATACCCTATTTAAGGAATCAGGCTATTGTTCCCATCTGAGGATAAGAACTTGGTTCCTTTTGCTAAAAAAATAGAACATATGGAACATGCAGCTCTAAGAACTTCAGAAAACACAAACGCCTTTTACCTGTGTTGGGGAAAGGCACTTAAGTGGTGATGTAATCTTCACCTAGCTTCGGTATTCTTTAAAAGAAACTGAATTTTTATTCAAAACTTGATCTAACCAGGTAAACATGCGACGGTTAGTCAATCTCAATGCTCCAAAATGGCAATGTTCTTCAGCAGAATCTTCCGCAGTAAATTTCATATATGTTTTGGAACCCTTTAAAGATTGGAATAATTGTTCAGGTTGTCCTGCAAAGGCATGATCATGCTCCGCTTCCTGACCACCCGTCCAACGGGTGGTTTGCTTTTGGGTAAAACCCATTGTTGCCAAACTGCGCCTAAAGCTCTTCGCTATTTCTCCATTATTATACATTAATCTAATCGGTAATCGGTACAAGTTCTTGTCCTCGACTCGGGACAAGAACTTGTGTACCCATTGCAGTAACTTGCGCACTTTCACCTTATGTAGCAAAAAATAAAAACCTGTTGGAAATTAAAATATCAACGAGTTTATATAGAAATTCAATTTTAGAAATTGTATTTTTCCGGATTATAAAAAAAGTCCATATAGTTATATCTTCCAATAGGAACAAAGGTCCTCCTATCCTCATTGAACTCCAAAACCATTACTTCTCCCCTAAGCCCAGAATTAACTTTTGTATCCACTATAGCTATTCTGTTCTCTGATAGTTGTACAACGGATTCGCCTTCGTAAGATGGAAAATCAGGATCGTTGTTATTAAATGAGGGGGTTGGCTTAAGAGCAATTATAATAAGACAAATTAAGATCCCAATCAAAATAGTTGATTTGCTTTTTTCCTGCATTGCTTCTCCTCCAACTAAGATTTTTTTAAGTATTTAAATATAGAAACACATGGTATCAAATAAAGTTTGGTTTTTTATCGTGACATAATGTTTTCTTTTAAGGTCAAGCTAACGAATTTAAATAATATTTCTGTCTAATTGGGAATCGGTACAAGTTCTTGTCTATGGCTCGTGACAAGAACTTGTACCGATAAAATAAAAAGCCGCTAAAATTGCGACTTCTAATGGAACTATATTCTTATCCCCGACAATTATATAGGTTTCTTCATGAGTTGTTCTCCTCGCAATAGCGCCCAGATTATTCAAACCACTGCCTTGGTCCGATGATGTGGAATAATTGATTACTGTCAGTATTCAAAGCTTCCTGTATACGTGCTATTGTGAAGTCACTAATCGGTCTAGGCAAATCATCTACGTTGTAATATTTACATTCTGTTACCTCCGCAGCATCAGGCTGTGGTATTTGATTATCGACTACCTTACATATGAATGCAAAATGATGCATATCGTGAGTGAGTTCATAATACACGCCAGTTAAACGACCTACGGTAACTTCAAGACCAGTTTCTTCAAACACTTCTCGCTTTGCAGTATCCTCTGCGGACTCATTAAGCTCTGATAACCCACCTGGTAGTTCCCAATTGTATTTTCCGTAATTATGTTTTACTAGAAGAATTCGCCCTTCTGAATCCATAATTACAGCAGCAGCTCCGACTGGTTTTTTTGACATTTCGTATCCCCTTTTATTTTTTGAAATAGTTCCATATTTTAGACGATGATTACCTATATTTGTGGTGGTCCACTAAAGTAAATTACTTTTAACTTCAAGTGTTAGTTCAGCGGTATAGTGTTTTAGACTCTAAGTATGTTTGACTTTCCATTTGGCAAATCTTCAAAGACAGGTCGTAGTCGCTGCTTATAGTTGTGAGGCTTGCCGAACACCTAATGCAGTGACGTCCCGACGGGCTTAGGCGGCTGGATGGGGTCACTCGCTTCTAGAGAGTGGCCCCGAGCGTTAATATGGTGTTAGCCGAGGGAAGTTCTGGAAGCAGCCATTGTATTTAAGGCGTTCTCAAAATAGCTATATACTTCATTTGCAATTCCCAGAAACTCTTCAACAAGTACATCACTATCCAAGTAACAAGCATACAGATACTCAACTAAAGCGGAGTCAATCTCACAATAGTTTATTATGGCATTCTTCATCTCAATAATGTCATCTTGCCATACACCTGTATCTGTTAAAACCAAAGAGTATAATGCACGAATTAATCTCTTCGAATACCCTTTAATATATCTAATTTTCATCGTGTGATCACTAGCAGTAGAAAGTGAACGATGTACACGATCTACTTCTTCCTTGGTCTCTGTATTTAAGTCTAGAATGAACTCTGGAGAAATCATGATCGGTGGTACTTTTTCACCAATGTCATGACCATACATGCAAACACAAATGATCTTAACCCAAAAACCCCACTCATTCGGTTTACTTAATACATCGTCAATCGAGCAAATTATCGTATCAATCTTAGTTACTATTGGATATTCTTCCAAAAGCCTGTCTTTAATATTTGACAATCTTTCGTAATCAATATCTTTGGGATTTACACATACAATAGTAAAGTCTGCATCTGACTTAAAAGGTTTAGCAGTTCCTTTTGGAATCGAGCCACACATATAAATGCTATGAATCTTACCTTTAAATTCGGTAAGTATATGATTTATATACTTATCAACAAAATCCTTATATTCACTTTGTATTGCAATTCTATTTATAACTTTTTCTAATATCATATAGACTCCTCCCAAACTAAGAACTTCTTTCGGCTAACGTTGCTGTATCTACGACGTCCTACCGACTTAAGGCTCCGTCAGGAGCCGACCGCGATGCGGTTAGTCTGTGCGAATGTGTCCGCCTGATTCCACTTCCCTGCCATTCCACTTCGGGCGGACCGAGGAGCAGTCAGGCTCCGATGCGTGGAAATGATGTTAGCTGAAGTGTACTTGAAATACCCTCACATTTGCTCTTCTCATATAAATTAATCTTCCACCCATTACTCCAATTTAAGAATCTTATATGTTTATATCCTACTTCAAGATAATATTGATTTAATCTTGCATTTTCGGCCATACAATCGAGTCTTATAAAGGTTTTACCTTTATCCTTAATATATTTTTCAGCCCAATTTAATAATTGTTTACCTATTCCATTTCCAGTATGATTTCTACTTACTGCAAACCTATGTATGTATCCCGATTCATTATTATCGAGTTCTCCCCATGGAACTGGATTAGACCAACAGATATATAATGTTCCTACAACTTCTTCGTTCAACTGTGCTAAATAAAATTCAATTCCGTTATTGAAGCATTCATAGACTTGATTAATATTAAAATGAGAAGGATTCCATTGATTAATCCCTTTAGATTGGATCCATCTTGCAGACCCTTTCCAAAGATCAAGTATAATATGACTATCAGCCTCAGTTGCCTGATACACATCAATTTTGATGTTTTCATGGCCTTCCTTCATTGATCCTCCCCAATCATAGAACATCGTATTTCAGCTAACGTTCTTGTATTCACGAACCTTTCACTGCCTTAAACGACCATCGGGAGTGGCCGCGACGCGATTAGGCAGTGAAAGGTTGTCCGGGTGAATAAGCTTCATTGCTACTGAATCATCTTCTTCGAAACCTCTTCTTCCTGTTTCGGCCGGACCTAGGAGCGATAGCGACGCAGCGTGAATACTTTGTTAGGTGATGTGACCTTGAGTTGCTCACAAAATTCTTTCCAGTACTTTAGC
Organism: Paenibacillus sp. cl141a; assembly: GCF_900109305.1. Taxonomy (NCBI): domain Bacteria; kingdom Bacillati; phylum Bacillota; class Bacilli; order Caryophanales; family Paenibacillaceae; genus Paenibacillus; species Paenibacillus sp. cl141a. Next base: position 64,024 of record NZ_FNZO01000007.1, on the reverse strand, counting down.
AACCCCATCATTATCATTTGTATCTGTGATTTCTTTTGACATCTCTTTTAGATGGCCTACAGCATTACCCATTGCGACAGACCAACCACAGATTCTAAATAACCCAGTATCATTATAATCGTCACCAAATACAATTACCTTCTCGAGAGGCACTCCTAGACTCCCACATAATAACGTTACTGCTTTTTCTTTGGAGGCCTTATCTGAAGTTATCTGAACAAGTTCTCCATTATCAGTGATCACAATATTCAATTTATTTGAATACCTTTCTTTCAAAGATTCAATATCTATCTTCCCGAAAAAAAGAACTTTAGTAGCTTCTTGATTTTTAAGTTCATTCAATGATTTAATTTCTGGAAGCTCTTTAACCTTAGTAATCGATGAATACTCGTATTCCTTTAAGCTCATCCACTTATCTTTCACTTCTAGATTTATATCCAGCCCTGGATTACAACTTAAGCAGTAGTCTAATAGTTCTGCAGTAAGCATTGAATTAATCGGCTCATGATGATTTATACCTGTTAGTGGGCATGTAATAAGAGCTCCATTGTAGTAAATGAAGGAGCCTATACTTCTTAGGTCTTCTGGTATAAACTGATTTACAGATCTAGGAGGTCGTGCCGTGGCAAAGATTATTTTCATTCCTAGCTGGTGGCATTTCACAACAGCTCTAAAATTTCTTTCCGATACTCTCTTTTCAGAATCTAGAAAAGTTCCATCTAGATCTAATACAATTGTTGAATACTTCATTGATTTCTCCTTTCAAGCTTCTGGTCATTTCACCTAACGTTTTATCTAGGAACTTCGTAAATAACTTCATATGCAGAGTATTCGCGAAATCTATAAACTCCCCTGCCTGTTAGCTTAATAAATTTAATTAATAGTTCAAAGCTTATCAACGGCAATCGGTTCATATTCTTGTCCTATACGGCAATAGGTACAAGTTCTTGTCCTCGACTCGGGAACAAGAACTTGTACCGATAAAACAAAAAAGCCGCTAAATTAGCGACTTTCAATGGGACTATGTTTTTGTCTCCCGACAGACGTCAAGTCTATGAAAACTGTATAGTAAATCACAAGAAAAGAATCCAGTTTGATTAATCTTTTTCAAAATGGATTCTTTTAATTTGCGATAAACATGGGGATTCAGGTGGACTTTCGATCAATCTTTATGTCAAATCCATAAAAGTGTACCCTCCGTAATTTTTAATCATAATTTCCTTCAAATGGGGTGAAATCTAAGTCTTTTTGTCTGATATGATTTAGATTATTGGATAATTCAGCTCGTACCTTGGGTAGCAATAGTATGGTGGTCTCAGTCCTATTTTTGACATGGGCCAGGAATTCTCTATATAGACCATCTTTACTTTTTCATTTGAATGGTTTACAAGCAATAGCTTTACTTCTGGATTAAACTCATATCTCAAAATGGTAACCCCCTTCCATTAGGAATGTGTGGATTCTCCCCCATCAACATGAAGAACTTGACCAGTAACAAAACGAGAATCATCAGAAGCAAGATAGACAAAGGTTGGTGCGAGTTCAAATGGATGGGCAACTCGTTCCATTGGATTAAATGCTCCATACACAGCGACTTGATCTGACGAGAAACTTGCGGAAATAAGTGGAGTCCAAATTCGGCCGGGGGCGACGGCATTGACTCGGATTCCTTGTTTCACGACATTTTTTGCCAGAGCACGTGTCCAACCAACGATTGCGCCTTTTGTGGCCGTATAATCAATCATTTGCTGCTCACCCACATACGTCACTACTGAAGAAGTGCCTATGATTGAGCTGCCTGGTTTTAAATGAGGAAGCGCTGCTCTTGTTGTGTAAAAATGAGAGTATATATTTACTTTGAAGGTGTCATCGAATTGCTCATCGGTAATGTCAAGCAGACTTAGCTGTTGGAATTGAATACCCACGTGGTTACAAAGAATATCGAGACGTCCAAACGTATTTACTGTTTGTTCTACAATGGAGATACACTGTTGTTTGTCTCGCAAGTCACCGGGCATTAGAATACAACGTTGTCCGAGTTGTTCAATCCTCATTTTTGTTCTATTTGCATCCTCATGTTCATCTAAGTATGAAATAGCAACATCTGCACCTTCTTTAGCAAACGCAATCGCAACTGCTGCACCAATCCCACTGTCACCTCCTGTAATAAGTGCAACTTTTCCTGTTAGCTTTCCGCTCCCCTTATAATTCGGATTTTCGATAATTGGAAGGGGTACCATTAATTTTTCCACGCCGGGATGGCGGAGCTGGCGCTGTTCAGGCAAACTTATCGGAATTTCTTCGTAGCGCGTGATTTTCCCATAGTTAGGGTACATAGGATAAGGTTGAGTTATCATATTCGCCTTAAACATTTGTTGCATTTGCTTTATTTGGTCTAGTTGACGACTTTGGTCGTTTTGATCCATGGAAACCTCCTGTAGAAACAATTTTCTTCTATAGAATGTTTATGTTGATCACTACAAATAAAGTAATAATAGCGTGAAAAAAGTTGATTAATGTTGTCCACACTCTTCTCTCGTCTGGTTATTTGCCTTCAAGACATAGCTGCACTAAATCGTGTACATCTGCCGTTGCCAGACATTCCAGCGTATCCGCCGCCTCGTAATATATTTTGACCTCCCCGGAATCTTATTCTTTATAGATACGGCAAACTGCTCCAATACTGATTTAAACTAACGTTTCCCGTTAGTTGAGTAGTAGCCTTACAACTTCAGAATCCATTTAAGAAAGGCTACAGTTATTTTCTGTCGGCAATGTGATTAAAGATTCCTCGTAACGCCTCGTTTTACATTATGAGTTATTCAGAGGAAAGATTGACAAACGCTTTAGTTCTTCTTTCTAAAGGTGTTCTCAGTTTGTGACAAGATCTTGTTCCCTTAAAACTAAAAAACCGCTAATTTGGTCATAACCCTGTCAAGTAGACAGTACAAAAAAGACATGATTTAAGCTGCGACCGTTTCCCGGTATTCTACCGGGGAACGGTCGTTTAATTTATTCTGGAATCGGTTCTGGTTATAGAACAGAATGTATTCATTCACTTGCTTGTTCAACCTCCGCTTTGTTTGCTGCCTCGTTCAAGTATATTTTCTCGGTCTTTAAATGGGAGAAGAACGACTCGATACAGGCATTGTCCAGGCAATTTCCTCGTCTAGAGTAACTGCCTAACATGCCGAGTTGTTTCAGTTTACGGTTACATACTTGTACTTGAGATTTAATTTGAATACCCAAACGTTTCGCTACTTCACGTATACTCATATGTTCTTCATTGACCAGCCGGGCCGCCTCCAATTTTAACTCTAAGGAGTACCACCGGTAGGTTTGTCCTTTTTTAGCCATGAAAAAAATCCCCTTCGTTAGGCAAGATTAAGTCCATCTTAACAGATGCCTTTTTTCTCTTGTCTACTAAAAGGGGATAATACCAAATCTGCGGCCTCTAATGTTACTATATTGACACATATCATTTAACTGTGTCCATTACTCAGGTTGAAACAAGTCAAATTGATTACCATACAAATCCTCAAAACCGACTCCTTTTCCTCCTGGAACTGGAACTGGTTCTCCGTTAAACACGACGCCGCCTTCTTTCATTTCATTATAGTCTCTTTCGATGTCATCTGTTTCAAACATGATTAGGACTTGTTCAGCACTCTGTTTACCTATCAGAGCGATTTGCTCCGGTGTGTCCGCCTTTACCAGCTCAAATAAGGTTTCATTCTCCTCTCTCGGAGCGACCGTCAGATATCGCGATCCCTGTCCAAATTCCATATCCGAGCATACCTCAAAACCAAGTCTTTCCGTGTAAAATTGTTTGGCTTCCTCCTGATCTTTCACTAGAATCGTAAGTTGGGCTGCTTTAATAATCATGTCCCCATTCCCTTCCTTTCCTTCTAATTTGACTTCTAACTGCAATGAATAAATTATACATTCTATAGAAGGAATAAGATTCTTATCAATTGCGAACCTGTTCATTCTAAAAATAAATTTTCTGACCGAACATCTGACTTTGACACTACATTCTGCGATTTCCGCGAAGAAAGAAGACAACTATTCATATTATTATGAGCCATGCTGGGGCTGAATTCATTGCTGGCGACATTGCCCTCTTCCACGTAGTTATTGCGCACAACTTAGTAAGTAATACTTTTAATCAGATAGACATGACCAGCCTTGTTAATTTACGTCCACTGGCCGCCTAATTTGTTCTAAGGACAAGAACTTGTATCGATTAATTCTTCTTTTACTTCTCGAATTATTGTCTCTTTACTATTCTCTCCATACTCAACCGTTCCAACAACCGGTCGATAAAAAATCTTGTTTACGGCTTTATCATATGCTTCTTCAACTAATATTTGATCGCCTCATCGAATTAGACACAATGAAACAGTCCTAATGATCATTCAATAATTTCTTTCTATGTTTTTCTATGTATTTTAGAGACTGTCGTATAACGTCTTAATCACTACTTCGTAAATAATTCCATATGTAGGGTATTCTCTAAACTTTTGAAACTATCCTGCACGTTAGTTGTGAAGAAGCAGACGATCAAAAAGCCGGCTGCCTCTATATGTCTTCATTGAGCTATCGTTTCCCGTTAGTTTAAACTTCAATTAAGTTATTTTCGCTTGACCGCAAAAACAATTGAATCGATAATTATGCCTATTACTAACCAACCAACTATATTGATTATATAAAGTACCAATATTCCATCTAATTGACGGCCAATCGAGGTATAATTTTCAATAAACATTAAATGTGGACTAGTAAAATACAGTAGTAGGTTCTTGTCATCCTCTCCTGTAGCATTATATATGCACACTAATAAACTAAAAAGCGGTAACCAAAATCCAAATTTCTTTAGAATCATTAAACCAAAACTCCTAATGAAAAGCTCTTCTTGGTAGTATGGAAGTCGTTAAAATAGCGACTTTCACTCAGACCATGTTCTTGTCATCAGTCGGGAATGTTATCAAGTTCTTGTCATAGTGTTTTGACAAGAGCTTGATAACATAAATATAAAAAGCCGCTGATTATGCAGCTTCTAATGTTACTATGTTTTTGTCACCCGACATTTTTAAACTAAAGCTTTTATGGATTGTGTCAGTTTGCTGAAATGACTCAAAAACATGTTCGGTAACGAGGTCCTGGTCTCAATCTCAGAAAAGCACAACAGGTCCTTCGCCCAGGTCGTGTTGCGCTGGTTTGTTCAGCATGGAGTCGTTGTCACTCCAATATCGGTGTGCACTGACTCCAACAATGCCTATTTAATATAGAACCCAATTCTCCACTCTTATTATATTCTATGTACCCTCAACTCGATCAAAATTTTGACCACCCAAATACCGGCCTCAGCATCTTGCGAATCCAATAAGCGATGATCGTCCCTGGGTTCCATGAACCGCGATTCTGCAAGTATTCCATGTATTGATCGTTGATAATATAAGTCCAAGTGGAAGTAGGGCTCTTCAGCCCAAACTCTTCCCACTTCGCAGGATCATTCGAGCCTTCGAGCTTTACGAGCATTTTGGCCGACGCTCTATTTATTTTAGCGGGAATTTGCTCGTAGGCCTGGATGATTTGCGCATGAAATTCGTCGATTGGATTACGGTTAGCAAGTTTTGTCAAATGGATGCTTTCGCGAATGTAAGAAACGTATGCCAGATGCTCAGCCCAGAACTTGTCGATATAATAAAGCCGTACCCGCTGCTCCGAAGGGCTCATCTTTGTCTCGCCTTTCAAAATTCGGAGACGTTCCTCGTATAAAATACGCCTCTGTTCCTCCACCATATCCGAATAACCGTTCAGTTCCTGGCGGATATGGAAGTTTTGGCCCATCATAACGCGCTGAATATGCGTAATTTTGCTGTAGAGCACCGACTCTTCGAGTGCTTCTTCCTGCCTAAGACCGCGATATTTAGGCGGAATCGCTTTATCGATGCCGAACTGAAGGATTAAATCGTCCTCCAAGCTTACGAAAAATACGGAAGCTCCCGGGTCGCCTTGGCGGCCGGATCGTCCACGCAGTTGGTTGTCGATCCGCACGCTTTCGTGCAAATGCGTACCAATCACGTACAACCCGCCTAACTTGGCGACAACTTCTGCTTGCGTAGGATTGCCGCCGCCGAGCCGAATGTCTACGCCGCGTCCTGCCATATTCGTAGACACCGTTACGGCACCGATTTCTCCAGCTTTGGCGATGATCTCAGCTTCTTTTGCATCGTTTTTCGCATTCAGAACATGGCAAGGTACGACGGCAGCCGCTAGTGCCTTCGCCAGCATGTCAGACTCCCTAACGCTCGACGTACCAATGAGAATTGGGCGTCCCGCCCTATGGGCGGACGATATTTCTTGTACAAGTGCCTTAAGTTTGGCTTCTTTATGTGTATAAATCCGGTGCGGATGGTCGATCCGTATGTTTGGCCGGTTCGGCGGAATTTGCGTGACCTGCAGCGCATAAATATTTTCGAATTCCATTGCGGAAGCGTGCGCGGTAGCCGTCATTCCGCAAATCTTCGGATATAAGCTAAGGAAGTGTTGAAGGGTAATCGTACTGAGAATTTTCCCGCCGGTTAAGGACTGCAGCCCTTCTTTGGCCGCAAGCGCGGATTGCAGTCCGTCCGGCAAATGCCTGTTCTCCGCCACGCGGCCGGTATATTCGTCGATCAGCTCGATTTTACCGTCCTTGACGATATAATCGACGTCTTTTATTAATAACGATTCCGCATGCAGGGCGCAATTTAATGACGATAACAAATGACTATTATGGCTTTCGTACAAATTGCCGCATCCCAGTAGTGATTCCGCTTTCGCAGAGCCCGCTTCATTCAAATAAACATTCCGCTTGAACTCGTCGAAGTCGTAATGTTTATCTTGCTCAAGCTGCCTAGCCACTTCTGCGAAACGAATGCCATTGTTCTTGGAAGATTCCGGATCGCCGGCGATGACCAGCGGCACCCGCGCTTCGTCTAGAAGCAGTGAATCCGCTTCGTCGACGATGACGTAGTGGAAAGGACGATGCACGGTATCGGCTGGGTCCAGTGCGATCGTGTCGCGCAAATAATCGAATCCCGCCTCTTTGGCCGTAACATAGGTTATGTCCGCGGCGTACGCTTCCCGTTTCTCTGACAGACTCATGCCCGCTTGAACGGATTTTACCGTTAACCCGAGGAAACGATAGATTGGGCCCATCCACTCCGCATCTCGATGTGCCAAATAATCGTTAAACGTCAGCACGTGAACGCCTTCGCCGGTTAGTGCATTTAGATAAGCAGGCATAACCGCAGAGAGCGTTTTTCCTTCGCCGGTATGCTGCTCGATCAAGAGTCCCTCGTGCAGAGCAACGGCAGCCATGATCTGGACATCGTATGGCTTTAATCCGAGCGTTCGCTTCGCTGCCTCGCAGACTAGCGCATAGGCATCGACAAGCAACTCGCCCAAAGGCGTACCCGATTTTGCTTCCTTTTTTAGCCGAAGAGATTCCGCTTGCAGCTGCTTATCGTCCCATGCTTCCAAATTCCGTTTCCTGATGATCTCCGCTTTCTCCCGATAGCCTTTCACCTTATGCCGGGTTTCGCGGTCTTTGAATACTTGCATTAGCTTGACGGCTAAATTCATCAATTTGCTCCCTCCTACTCATCCTTTAACCGTCGTTGATACAAAGCAACCGACACAATCGTTAATACTATTGTCCATGCCAAAATAATGAGGAGAGGTTTTAATAAATTTTCCATCGTAAAGCCTATATTTTGTATATCCAGCAATCTTACAAGTTGAACGCTTGGTGCATACTCCAGCACTTTGAAGATCGGAAAATCATCCGCCAGCAACACTCCCCATGGTGCCCCAGTGAATACAAGCGCCACAGGTATTATCGATAATGAGGCTTCAAGCAGCGTCTTGGAAAATAAACCGCATATCGTCCCGGCGGCTGTGTACAAAATTATCGAAAAGATGACGGCTGCTACAAATGCCCATATACTAGCTGGTTCATAGCCCAATATATACACGCCAATAGCCAGAGCGACAACGGACACTATAAAGACTAAAGTGCTTTTACCGATTAACACATCCATGGTCGTGGCAGGAGTCATCATTAAGGATCGTAAAGTGTTTCGCTCCTTTTCTTCCGCAATCAAGCATGCTTGTACTAAACACGTCAATAACACAAACGAAGTATTTAGGAGAAATCCGATAGCTCCAGGCAAAGACGGGCCTGCACTTCGAAAAAGAAACGCGAAAAGAATTGGAACAATCACACTAAAGGAGATCGCATAATTGCGTGAAAACTCTTTGTAATCCTTCACAAATATCGCTCGAGCACGTTTTAATGAGATACTCATAGTAACTCACTTCCTGTCATTTTAATAAAGATATCACCTAGACTTGGCTCTTTCGTTTCTATTCGCTCAATTAACCCTAGTTTCATCCAATCGGCGATTTGAACGGCCGTCCCCTCATCGATCGGGAGCTCGTAGGCTTCCCCATTAATTAAATCAACGCACACTACGTTTTCCCGATGCTGTTTTTTAAGTTCCCTGGGTAAGCCGATGGTTTGGATTTGTCCTTGATACAGAATCGCTACACGGTTACATAGCAATTCCGCCTCAGCCATATCATGCGTCGTTAAAAAAATCGTTGTCCCTTTCTCGTTTAAGCAGCGTAAGCCCTTATAAATATGAGCCGAGTTTACTGGATCCAAAGCCGAAGTAGGCTCATCCAAAAATAATAATTCCGGCTCATGGATCACCGCGCATGCCAACAAGACACGCTGGCGCATCCCTTTCGATAGGCGGTTGACTTTCTTTTTTCGCTCTCCGCTTAAGTTCACAAACTGCAGTACCTTATCGATCGAAGATTTAGGAAGATCATATAACTGACGATACAGCTCCAGATTTTCCTCAATCGATAATCTCTCGTATAGACCGCTGTTATCCGTCAAAATGCCAAAGCGCATCTTCAGTGCAGACTGCTGCATCATCTCCGTCGGCTGGTTAAATACGCTGGCCTGTCCGCTTGTCGGGTTTAATTGCGCCGTTAAAATTTTGATTAATGTCGTTTTACCCGAACCGCTCGGACCCAGGAAACCAAAAATTTCCCCTTTCGGAATAGAAAAGGACACGTCCGATAAAGCATCTTTGTTTCCAAATCGCTTTCGAATATGCTCGACTTGGATCACATCCATGAACACCACTTCCTTAGCGTTGATTGCCTTAAGCATATAAATATCACATGCTCTCAGCCATCAAAACTCGCCGAAATGTAGCTATTTTAGCCTGAATGGTACCCTGGAATGCTTGATGGGTTCGATATTGCCCCGGAAATGGCATAGGCTTACGAAGTTATGTTTGCTTCGCAAACATATTAAATCTGAAGAAGCGCTTTTAATTCCTGCAATTTTGATCGGGATAACGGAACCACGGCATCTTTGCCCGTATTTAATCGCAAGCTGTAGCTATTCTTTGTCCATGTAATAATCTCTCTTACTTTTTGCAGATTAACGATGTAGGATCGATGGCACCTATAAAATCCATAATTTAACAATCTCTGTTCGAGTTCGGTTAGCGTCAATGCACAGACATAATTTTCTCCAGCTACATGTACAAGGATCGAGCCGTCTACACTTTCTATGTAATCGACTTCAGGCGGATCAAATAAAATCACTTTGTCATTTCTTTTCGTATAAATCTTCTGCAGGGTGATATTGGCCCGATCTTGTTCCTGCGCTTCCTGCTTATCCTCTTCCGAGTCCCGAATATCCAAGGGATGAAATCCGAGCTCGTTCAAGCGATAAATGGCATCGCAGGAAATCATGGCATCCTCTAAATTCGAGGTTAAAATTAAAATCTGCTTTTCTTTCGAAAGCTCATCCAAAATCCGTTTAAAATGACGACGCTCTTCTTCTTCCAAATAAAAATAAGGTTCCTCCAACACAATTGTAGGCTGATGTGCAAAAAAGACACGCAGCAATGTCACATACATCCTTTTCGATGAACTTAAACCTTTGATTTTTACCTTCCGTTCTTCTTTTAAAGCAAAATAATCCATTAACAAAGCGACGCGATCATTCCTCTCCGTCACATTGATTAGAAAAGCGATCAGCTCTCCCACCGTCAAATGCATATACTCGTTTTGCCCTGCTCGAAATAAATAATATTGGGAATGATCTTTTAATTGATTCATTAAAAGCTGCTTTCGCTTCAAGTCCGTTATAATGCCAATCGATTGGTTCAATGTCATATTTATATTGATCTTCGGTAGAAGTAATTTTCCATCATCATAGATTGGTTGAAATTGCATGCCGTCCTCCCGGTAAGTGTCTCAATAGGATATGTATAACAATTATAAGGTTGAGAAACTATTTTGTCAGTTTCTATTAAAAGAGAGCTGAAAGAAGTAATTGACCATGACGTGAATCAGAGTATATAGAGCTAATATTATCAAAGCAGCCGATCACATTGATCAGCTGAATAGCCCTTTTGAGTAATATTCAGAAAAGGTCTGGTCAGCTATTATGATAATGTAACGACATGCGTTACCCGGATATAAACTCTGCCTGGACCTAAGTCGGGGAAAATAACCGTCTTCGGATGGTTTTTCAATTTTTCTTTTCTTGATACCCTTTAATCGGGAAAGTTAATAACAAATATTTACTTACTGATTAAAGGAGAGAGAAAATGAAAAAAGTATGGCGTTTCGTTGTATATGCATGCGTGACGATTCTCGTAGTAGGAGGAACCGGAGCGGTCGGTTACATGCGTACGATGCAGGAGTCAATGTCGGTTTACGATAAGCCGGTTCCTACTTCTTTACAAAGCGTCCAAGCTGCCGCCTATGATTCGAAAAAGCCCACAGTAGCCGTGATGTTGGCGAATGAAGTGACCGAGGTGTTCGATTTCCTTGTACCTTACGAAATGTTCTCCATGACAGGCTCATACAATGTGTTTGCGGCTGCGCCCGACAAAAACGTCAAATCGTTGACAGGCGGACTTGATATCGTACCCCATTATACTTTTGATGAATTAGATCAATTGACGAGTAGAGGTCCGGATATTATCGTCATCCCTTTCATGCCGATTTTGGATGAAGCGAAATACAAGCCTGTCCGCGATTGGATAAGGAAGCACTCGGGCAAAGAAACGACATTACTGTCCATCTGCAATGGTGCCGAGAATTTGGCCGATACCGGCCTGCTGGATGGAAAATCTGCAGCAACGCACTGGGGAGATATCGGCAGGTTAGAAAAGAAATATAGCGAGGTAACTTGGAAGAGAGACCAGCGTTATGTGGCTGACAGCAATTTGGTCTCGTCTGCCGGGTTGACATCGGGGATCGATGCATCCCTGTACGTCATCTCCCAGCAAATGGGTGAGCCGACTGCTGAGAAAGTGGCGAAGGATATGAATTACCCTTCCTACCATTTTGTTCAACATCCGCAAATGAAGCCTTTCACAGCCGGATTGAGCGATGTCGTATATATTCTGAACAACGCCTTTCAATGGAGCAAGAAAAAAGACGGGATCCTACTGTATGACGGTGCCGACGAACTCATGTTATCCTCAGCTTTTGACACTTATGGGGCTTCCGGAACGACGACAACAATAACGGTATCAAGTAAACGCGAACCGGTCGTGACCCGGTATGGTCTCGATCTCATCGCCCGATATCAAATTGCAGATGCTCCGAAGCTCGACAGAATGATTTTCGTAGGCCCGAACGTAAAGACGGTCGCTGCGGGCGATATTCGAAACTGGAACGAAGACGGTGGAGAGGCTGAACAGCTTTACCTGCACACCGATTCGCCCGAGCGGTTCGCGATGGAACCAGCGTTTGAAGATCTGGCAAGGCAGGAAGATGTCCGGACCGCCGAATTCGCCGCTAAGCGGCTCGAGTACCGTGCCACGAGCCACTTGAAACTTGAAGGAGCGCCATTTTCATATGAAGCGTTCGGCATACCGATCGGTGTCGGCATGGTGACTCTGTTCGTTCTTTATTTAGCAGACAGACGTTTTGTAAGAAGAAAGAAACTTTCCGCATAAATTGGGATGCAAAAGAAGCATTTAAGACGTCGGGTCTGAATGCTTCTTTTGCGTTAGAGAGATTTGTTTTAATTAAACTATCCTGCCCTTTAGCTTAATGAGTTTGCAGGGAAACATAGTTAGGTACTTATCTAATCGGTAATTGGCTCTTGTTCTTGTCCCCCGACATCACTACCCAGATTAAATTGTAGTGACCACAGTCCCCAGAATCATTGTTTTTCCTCCATAAGATTTCGAATTCTTGGATAGAAGATATTCGATGGTTCATTCCGTTACCCTGCCCGTTAGTTTAATAAAAGGGCGTCTGCCGCCGTCGATGAAATCATATCGGGAATGTAACCATGTTCTTGTCATCCGTCGGGAATGTTATCAAGTTCTTGTCATTGTGTTTGACAAGAACTTGATAACACAAATATAAAAAGCCGCATAATTAGCGGCTTCTAATGTTACTATGTTTTTGTCACCCAACACTTCTTGCTTCTTTATGGATTGTGCGATAAAAAGTTGCCTTGTTGTGAACATTTGCATGACACGAGCAGAGAACGATGAGGTCCCCTGCTCGGCTTTTTTTATACTATCCTCTGGTCTCGATTTTAACATCGCTGAATTGTGCACTGCCCTGACTGACAAACAAGCCAAGCTTTCCTCGAAGGATATCATACATTCTGGCACTCATCGCTATGTTCTCATCCACGTAAATTTCGCAAATCGATCCATCCATAAACACTTTGATTTCGTAGGAACGATCGGAAATAAGCTCAATTGGACGTTCCAGCTCTACCTCATACGGAAACGTCTTTCCTCCCTCTTCCGACTGCATAATCTGCCCCCGGAAGGTAAGGCGATTCCGTTGCGGTTCGAGCGTGACATAATAGGCCGTATCCAAGGTGTTTTCTGTTCGAAGCATGAACCCAAGTCCTTGTGTATGCTCGGAGAATGAAACACGCGCGGATATCTTGCATTGATCCGGGAGATCCTCCCGGGTCGTGCAGCCGGCAAATCCATACGGTGCCTCGCAGGAGAGCGAGCCATCTGAATCGTGCCACGCTCCCTCAACAAGGTTAAAACGCACGGGCATCGGTTCTTTGAATGCAGCATCGACCGTTTCCGGCACTTTGACTCCGAGGGTGCCATCCGGACGCTGCACGATCTCATGCACGATCAGATTCCCGCCCCAATCCCAAGTGTCGTAATCCTTGCCAAGGGACTTCGGTGGATTCCACCCGAATAAATCGTCGTTTTTTGTCGGATTCCAACCGAACAGGTAACGCTTCTGTCCGTCAGCCACGGATTTGGCCGCATAGAAGGCCCTTCCGTCAAAAGTATCCTCCATCGGGGTAATCCAAGGGCCATTCAGGCTTCGGCTCATTCGGTAAAATGTTGCAAATCTTCCCGTATAAGAGGAGTAGATCAAATACCACCAATCCCCAATTCGGAACAAATCGGGGCATTCGTGAGCCCCCACGTGCAGATTCGGCGCGTACAGGGGTTCGCGGTACTCCCAGGTTTTCAGATCCTTGGATGACAGCAGCGCGGTGCAGCCTTTTCGATTGGTCGGCCCTTTCGCCATCGCCGCAAGCAGCATCCAATATTGGCCTTCTTCTTCATTCCAGAACACGAAGGGATCGCGCCAATCGGAAAGCTCATAGATGCGGTCGTCAGCTGCAAAGGTATCCTCGGGAATGGGCTCCCAGGTCTTCAAGTCGCTGCTGATCGCATGGCATACCAGCTGCTTGCCCGGTGGGAATATGCAATAGAACATATGGTAGATACCGTCCACTTTCAGAATATGACCGGTGCCGCCTTCAATCTTACAGGGTCCTTCTTCCCGATAATTGACGAAGTCCTTCGTTCCAACAAGATACCAGCCGTGATCAAGGCCTTCCCGGTAGTTATCCCGCCAGCCGTGCAGATAGAACAGCTTAAACTCCCCATCTTCATAATAGGGAATCACGTCCCCTACCCAGGCGTTCTCCGGTCGATAGAAAAATTCCTTCATCTTCATCCCTCCCGATGGTTTAAGTGGCTTAATCGTTCATACAAGGAAACGGGCATGTACGCATCGCTTGTACCCCGCTCCTGATACCAGTAAACGGTGGCGGCATACACACATTGGTTATTGGCGCCCCAATGATTCCCCTTATATTTCTCGATAAATCCCTCAAATGAGTTCATGAAGGGAATATTGTCGCAAATATGAAATCGATTGACTGAGGTATGACCGTTCGCATCGAGTTCGATGAAAGGCTGGCTGGCGAAGGCACTGTCAAACATCGGGAAGGGCGGCTCGGCCGCCCATGCATAGCCGATATAATCCTCGCTGCCCGTTCCGAACGTTGAGGGAAAGGATTCGCCATCCACGAAAAACTTCTCGTCCCCTTCTCCCCACCACCAGTCAATCGTTTTTCGATCCCAAAGCCCGTACCACCAGTCGTCGGCTTCCTCATCCGGCTTCTCCCAGCTATTGTACACATGCAGATGAACGCCGCAGAACCTTCCCAGGCCTCTCGTCAGCAGCAAAGGCCAATCCGGCCAGCGGTCTCCGCCTTCCTTGAAGCGCTCCGCATCCAGATCCAGATAATCATCCCGATGCCATTTGGAATGAAAACGCAGGAGGTTGTCCGCATGAGACTTGGATAGAGGAGTATACAAGATCTCCGCCGAAATCTCGCATGCCTCCCTCCCGTCATTTTCAATTTCAATCCTCGCCCCTTCCGAGAACGGCATGTACCAATAACTGTACATTTCATGTTCATTCATGCCGAGAGGCAGAGAGCGGTACGGCTTGATCCCGGGCGCACTGCCAAAAAAATCGCCCAACGGAGCCCATACGGAAGGTGTTTCTTCATTGTCCCATTTCATCAAGATAGCTAATTGCCTAGCCATGATGCGCTGCTGTTCCTCGCTATTTCGCCCAAGGTCTGTCCTCATCCGGATCATGGAAATAGCACCGGCTCCTTGTTTATCCATAAGCAACACTTTACCACCTGCCGGTACGGAAACCGTAACCCTCTCGGCAGAGGACTCTTCCGTTTTCATAAATGAGTACGTTCCTCTTTGCTGTAAAACCCGGTCTGCTTCAGCCAGTGCAATAGCCGATTCCTTGTCGATGCTGCCATTAAAGGAAGGCAGTTGGACTCCGGCAGGGAAGGTGGTGTAGGTTATGTGATAGTAAGCCCCCCAACCTTGATCCAACAGCACCTTGCAGTGTTTTTGAAACGGGATGGGGATGAAGCAGTTTCTTCCGCGGGACAATGTTGGCGACAGATTCGGAAAATTGGATGGCGGCCCTTCCTGATTGAACTTTTCAAAATAATCCCGGAAAGGCTGATCAATCACGGGGGTATCGGCATGATCAATATAAACCCGGATATGTCCATCCTCGGGAAGCGCGGACCAGAATCTCCAAATGACACCGGGGCCGTCCAGTTCCATGGCGACGATGCTGTCGCCTTCCTTACGAATGAAACCTCCTCCGTCATCATTGGCGCTCCAATTCTCGTATAAGCCCGTCTCGGCATTATAAATGGAGCTCCGGTCAAAGCTTGAGAAACATCCCGATTTCTCGCCGGCCTGCGGCGGTACAGCAAGCGATTCAAGATCATACAATCGTTTCACGAGGTCTTGATACGTATAAGCCTGCACCGTTTGATTCATATCAAATGTCTCCTCTCTTACCAAATGGGCTTCATATCCCATACTTCCATCGATTTGACCGTCAGACTGCCGTCTCCCCAAATCTCAAGTCCCAAAGCATCCTTACGGCTCGGATATACCCGGGTCGTCAGGCTTTTCAATCCGTTAACATAGGCTTCGACCATAGAGCGGTCCAAATAAATGTGAAGTTTTAGATTCTCCCCAAGGAGATCCACTTGGCCGCCCTGAATTCCTCCGCACTTTTCTCGCGGGTGAAGTGTGGTTTTGGTTCGATCGACAGAGAACGTGGAGTGGTTCATATCATAGAACAGCAGGGTCTCTTCTACTCCATCCGGCGTGCGCCGGATCTTGAGTCCGAATTGTTTGGCGCTTCCCGGCTCCATTTCCAATTGGATCTCAAGCATATCGCCTTGAACAGCCTGAAGCCGTTCATTAGCCTCTGCCAATGATCTGTCCCGGAGTGATAGCCTTCTGGAGCCCCGCAGCGATTGAAGCTCCTGAATCGGCTCAATACCCAAACGATCATCTTCCCTTAAATACACGCTTAGCGGCAAACCCGCGTTATGAGCCCAACCCGATTGATATTCCAGTTCGAGCGTCCGGTCGCCTTGGGCAATCGTAAATATGATTTTTCTGCCGGTCTTCGGATCAACCATTCCGCTCGGGCCGGTAAAATGGAAATCACCAACGTCAATCAATTGCGGTTCCTCTTGATCCGGAATGAATGATAGATTTTGCTTGTCAAGCTGCCCGATCCAATAGAATACCTCGACATCCGCTCCCTGTCCCACGGGGCTGACCAGCAAAAGATGTTTGTCTAGGCCCTGCTTGTCGCTGCCGAGCGGAAGAAGCACGGGAAGCTCCCAGATGGGGCCAAGATAAGGAAACTTTTGAATATCCGCTTGAAACAACGGCCCTTTGTATGTCCAATTCAGCATATCCTGAGACGCAAAAGCCAACGCTGCGCCACCTTCGCCTTCGATGCCGGACCCGACCAAAGCAAACCATCCGTCCTCATCCTTCCACACGAACGGATCCCGGAAATCCCCGAATGCGCCCATGCCCTTCTTCTGTACGATGAGCGGCACCGGATGCTTGACCCAATGAACCAAATCCCGATCTCCATCCCGGGAATAGGTGCTTCGTGCAAGCGCCACGCTCTGATTCGGCGAAGCACTGTCATTACCCGCCGTAAAGAACAAGACAGGATGGCCGTCTGCATCATAGGTCGCGCTTCCCGACCAGACCCCATCCGGTGCGAGCTGATCCTTTTCAGGGGCTAATGCCACAGGAAGATCACGCCAATGCACCAGGTCCTCGCTTACCCAATGTCCCCAGTGAATGTGGTAAAAAAATGGCCCGAGTGGGTTATGTTGATAGAATAGGTGGTAAAGACCATCAAAATAGATCGGCGCGTGGGGTTCGTTCATCCAATGCGCAGGCGGGCTGGCATGATACTGCGGTCGGTGTCGATCCATAAGCAAGGGCGTCCGATCCAGCTTGATCTCATCATATGCTAATTGTGGATAGACTCCTCCGCAGGCATCATTCAATACTTGCTGATAAATTTCGGAAATCTCCTCCGCATTCAAAGCGCGATTATAAATCTTGAGTTCATCCATGATACCGCTAAACATATGAAGACTAAACACTCCTGCCCATTTGCTGCTGTGGTTATTTTTGCCAATGAGCAGTTCCGTGTCCACCGCTTCAGCCAAACGGGAATGACGGGGCAGCTCAACCGAAGCGATTTCGCTGCCGTTTAAATACAATTTCATGTCACCCTGATTTCCATCGAACACAGCATTTATATAAGACCATTGGTTTTTGGGCAGTTCAAGACCGTCCGGCGACCAAAGTTCTTTCCAGTCTCCTCCTTCCAGCCCGACTTGGAAGGACCAGGTGCCATGACGAAACATGCCCAGCAGATAACCTTGTCGGCGATCCATGTTGTAGCGGTTCACGATGGCTGACAGCTTACCTTCAAAGCCCCATTCATAGGAATGGGGAGCCACCCATACTCCGATGCTCAGTGCTGACCGATATTCGGTCTTCCGGTTCGCATCTCCCTCTTTAAATCGATGGGCAATGTAGGTCGAGTAACCATCGAACAGCAGCCCGTTGCCCATGACTCCCCGTCTCCACTGCGGATCGAAGGATTCCGTAAACTCGGCTTGATTCAATACATACTGAATCTCATCCCGTACTTGAGATATGCTCTCCTCCGCATTGGTTCCGGTTCCTTCATCGAATGGCCAATACATCATCAGTCCCTGATTGTCGGATGTTTGGCTCACGCTTCATCCCTCCCTGATGTCTTTCCTATGTTGTTATTGGAAGTTTGAATAGACTGAAGTGCATGGATATGGAGCGAGTTCAGCACAACCTGCCCTGATTCCGTACTGATGGAAATCTCATTCACCGGGGCATCCGGGAAAATTTGATCCGTGAGAGCAACCAGCCCTTCATTCGCATACACTTCAACCGCATTGCGATCCAGCCAGATACGCAGCCTGATTTTCCCGTTATTCGGAACCAATCTGGCGCCATGCTTACACGCAAACGACGCGTGAAAATCCGTCATGCCTGATTTGGAACGGTCGATGAATAGCCATTGGCGTACAGGATTATATCCGATTGAAGTCTCACTTTGCCCGGACGATTGCATTTTGATATAAACCTCCCCAGCGGATTGAATATCGATGTCCGCTTCGATTTCCAGCAAGTCATCCTTCGTCTTCAGCAAGTAAGGTGACTCAGGTGCAACCGTGAGTTTATTCCAGTTCTTCGATTCTTTTCGAAGCTGCTCGGTTTCCCGGACAGGCATTTGCGTTAACACGATGGCCTCATCCCGTTGGGTCAATGACAAAACGCGCGGCAGCGTCATTGCGCCTCTCCAGGCACCGGTAGGCGTCTCGTTGGCATATTTCCAGTTGCTCATCCATCCGATGATCACGCGCCGTCCGTCTTGCTCAGGCATATCCGACCAGGTGACCCCTGCATAATTGTCCCGACCATGGTCCAGCCACATGATATGATCAGGCGAATTGTCGTTAATGAATGTATTTCCGTCAAATTCGCCGATAAAATATTGCGTGCGTGATCCTTCCGGACAGGAAGGGCTATCCCCAATGCTGATGACAAGCACCCACTTATAACGTCCGCTGTCATCAATCGGCAATTCAAAGAGATCCGGGCACTCCCAAACACCATCATGCGAGCCTTCCTCATGGCCGAATTCCCCTGTAAGCGACCAATCACGCAAGTTTTCTGATCCATAAAACCGAACATGGTCCCCGGCGACAATGGTCATTACCCACCGCTCACTTTGTGCATGCCAGAACACTTTCGGGTCCCGGAAGTCCACCAAATCAGGATCAGCAAGAACCGGGTTTCCCTCATACTTGTTCCAGGTTCTGCCTTTATCGCTGCTGTAAGCCAAGCTTTGCCGCTGGCGGGGCTGTCCGGTCTCTGGACATGTGTCCGCATGAGTAAAAATCGCAATCAATCCATGGGTGCCCGCGAAAAGTCCACTGCTGTTATTCCAGTCAACTACACAGCAGCCGGAGAATATGGCTCCGTGCTCGTCCGGGAACAGAGCGATAGGCTCATGCTGCCAGTGAATCAGATCCTGGCTTATGGCATGGCCCCAGTGCATCGGCCCCCATTGATTACTAAAGGGATGGTGCTGATAAAACAGATGATATTCTCCCTCGTAATAGACTAATCCGTTCGGATCGTTCATCCAATGGGAAGGAGGCGAAAAATGAAATCCCGGTCTAAATCTCTCATCCATCTGTTTATGTGACTCCATGATCTTATTGATTTCATCTATCGTCGGCATTGATTGAAGAGCCCCTTTCCGTGTTGTCACTAATGCTCCGCCAGCATTGGCAAAAGTCAGCATGCTGATGATTTGCTGTTTTTCTAGTTTATTTAAAGAAATATCGAATTCAAGTATTTTATATAGCAAACAGCCTAGAAAAGCGTCACCGGCCCCCGTCGTATCGACGGTATTCACTTGGAAACCCGGGACATAACCTTCATGAGCAGCCAACCGGTAATAGCAGCCTTGTTCACCTATCGTAACGACAATGAAGGCGATGCCGAATTGTTGCTGTAACATGAGTGATCCCTTTTCAACATCGGTTATACCCGTAATAAAGCAAAGCTCTTCTTCTGATATTTTCAAAATGTCTGCATGCTTCATGCCCCACAGGATATTCTGCTTCGCTTCCTCCTTACTCTCCCATAACGCAAACCGGATGTTTGGATCGAATGAAAGCAGAACTCCAGCCTCCTGAGCCATAACGACTGCCGCTCTTGTTGCTGTGCGTGCCGGCTCATGGGTCATCGACAATGAACCATAGTGCAGCACCTGGCAGTTCCTAATCCTGTCAAACGGGACATCCTCCGAGCGCAACAAAGTATCCGCTCCCGGCTGCCTGTAGAAGCTGAACGATCGGTCTCCGCTGTCATCCAAATGGACAAATGCCAGCGTTGTTTTGGCTTCATCCGTAAACGAAAGCGCACTCACGTCGACCCCGCAGCTGAGCAACGCGCCTTGCAGCAACGAACCGAAGTGATCCTTACCAACCTTGCTGATTAAAGCAGATTTGGCTCCTAAACGGGCTAGTGCGGCTGCGACGTTAGCTGGAGCCCCTCCGGGATTGCATTCTAACTGCTCGTTACCACCGTCTGAACGCCCTGCCGGAGTAAAGTCTATCAATAGTTCCCCAATGGCTATTACATCAAGCACAGTTTCTCCCCACCTGTCGTTTGATTATTTATCTATTTAGATTTGCGTAATAACGATCCAGCCCATTTTGATAGATCTCCATCAATTCGTTCAAACCCATTTTCTCCAGCGTCTTTACATAGCTGTCCCACTGTTCATCTACGCCGCCATCAACAATGAATTTTCCACGTTGGGTATTGACATATTTAATCAATTCGGGCTCAATTCTATTGATTTTGTCCAGTTCCTCCGGCTCAAAAAAGATACTCGGATAGTTTTCCTTTTCCATATAAGGATCATAATATTTCTCCAAGTCTTTTACGCGCTGCTGGGCTCTAGGCTCCAGATCAACTACTTTTCCCAAATCTTCGATCGTAATGACGCCAGGTCCACCTGCGCCCGGAGCCACTTTTTGACGGAATTCGCCTGCGGAAGTACCCTCAGGAAGCGGCAAATTCACCAGTTTCCCATTCTCGTCTTTCTCAAATACGATATCCAGCGGACCCCAGTGAATTTGAGCAGCCATGTATGGCTCATACTGCTGATCGATCCAACGCATTGTAATCTCCGGATTCTTGTTCTCTTTTGTAATCACGAAAGCGCCGCGTCCTGGACCGCCACCGTTGCCGCGACCGATTAATTGATCGCCGTTCGGTCCTTTAAGCGGAGACAGCAAAGCATAATCCTCACTTCGCTCCGGTCCGACCACCTCATCCACTTCCCACCAGATATAGGAGCCGAGCGTTTCGACAGTAGTTTTCCCTTTGGCCAGATACTGAGCCGCGTCCTGGGTGAAAGATTCAGGATCAATCAAGCCCTGCTTATACCATTTTTCATGAAAATATTTTAACGCTTCCTTGTATTCAGGCTGCGTAGCGGTAAAGATCACTTTTCCGTCGCGCACGATTCGATGTTCCATGTTATCCGGAAGTCCAAAAGCTCCGAATATGCCAGCAATATCCATACACCACTGCATGTGCATAAAGCTCAACGGAATTTCGTCGGCCTTGCCGTTGCCGTTTGGATCCTGCGTTTTAAAGGCAACTAGTGCTTCCGTATATTCATCCAGCGTCTGCGGCATTTTCAGCCCCAGGTTGTCGAGCCACTTTTTATTGATAACGTGAAAGAAGGGATTCGTTCCAAGGTTGTTCTCTTCCCACGAAGGCAGCCCGTAAATATGCCCGTCCGGTGCCGTGATCGAGGACTTGATGTCAGGCCGGCGATCTAAGAGCGCTTTCAGATTAGGCGCATATTGATCAATTAAATCTTCCAGTGGGAGGATGGTACCATCTTCACCGTAATTAACCAGCTCGTAATCGGAAAATCCAGCTCCGTAAAAAGCATCCGGTAAGTTTCCGCTGGCCAGCAGCAAATTTTTCTTCTCTGCAAAGTCGGTGTCCGGAATGTTCTCCCACTTGATCTTGACATTCGTTTCCGCTTCCAATCGCTTGAAAATTTCCATTTCCGAATACTCCGGCGCCAATGCGGCTTTCGGGGATACCATCCTTAACGATACCGGTTCATTCACAATGGGAAGACCCGTTTTGTTGAAATTCGCAGCCTGATCGGGATTTTCTGACTGGTCTTTGCTGCCGCCTGAACATCCACTCAGCACAAACGCTCCGGCCAGCATAAGAATTCCCGCTTTTTTAAATATAGATTTCATCGTACATAACCTCCCTTTAGATCGTGACACAAACTAGATAACTTTCTTTGTTCTTCTACTGGAGTGGTCTGGATGCAGATTAATCGATTCTGCTGCACATCCCCCCTTTCAAGTACCATGATCACATCATCCCTTGATCGAGCCGATCATTACGCCTTTGACAAAGTACTTCTGCAAGAAAGGATAGAGAATCAGCAGCGGCAGACTGGATACGATGATGACACCGTATTTAATCAGCTCCGTAACTCGCATCTTCGCGGCATAGGACTCCACGTCCACCATCATGCCGGAGTTCACCTGATTCTGAACGAGAATGTTGCGCAGGACGAGTTGCAGCGGATATTTACTTTCGTCATTTAAATAGATTAGAGCGTCAAAGAAACCGTTCCAGAAACCGACGACATGATACAGCACCATGACGGCTATTATGGACTTGGATAAAGGCAATACAATGCTCCAGAAAAATCGGGTGTTGGAACAACCGTCGATCGAAGCAGCTTCCCACATTTCATCCGGAATGGATGACTGGAAGAAGGTCCTTACGATTATGACATTCATGATGCCGCCGGCACCTGGGATCACAAGTGCCCAGATCGTGTTCAGCATGTGAAGATCCTTGATTAGCAAGTACGTAGGGATCAACCCGCCGCTAAAAAACATGGTGATCAATAAAAACCACATGATAACAGGTCTTCCAACCAGATCCTTACGGGCTAACGGATACGCAGCAAACACGGTAACCGCTACTCCGATCAAGGTTCCAACACCCGCGTATAACAAGGAGTTGGCATACCCGATCCAAATGGAGGAGTCGTTGAATATTCGTTCATAGCCATCAAGCGTGAAGCCCTTCGGAAATAACCATACTTCCCCCGAATAGATAAGATTGGGATCACTGAATGAGGCAATCAGCACAAAATACAGCGGAAATAAAACGATCAGCATAACTACGGTTAAGAAGAAATAGTTGATGGCGTCGAACCATGCATCTCCTCTGCTTTTTCTCTTCAATAACTGGTTCAAAGTGAATCCCCCCCTACCAAAGACTGGTTTCCGTTAATTTTTTGGCGATCCGGTTGACGGTGACAATTAGAATGATATTGATGACGGAGTTAAATAGCCCGACGGCCGTGGAAAAGCTGTACTGCGCCTTCTGAATCCCCAATTCATATACATAGGTCGGAATAATATTCGAAGTCGCATAGTTCAGATCGCTTTGCATAAGAAATGCTTTCTCGAAACCGATGCTCATGACGTTCCCCAGCGCGAGAATTAACAGAATAACAATGGTTGGCAAGATGGACGGAATGTCTACGTACCATATCCGCTTCCATTTACTTGCTCCATCCATAATCGCTGCTTCATGCAGTTCGGGATTGACCCCAGCGAGCGCAGCCAGGTATATAATCGTGGCAAAACCAGTCTCTTGCCATATGCCTGACAAAATGTACAATGGACGGAACCATCCTTCGTCAGCCATGAATAGAATGGGCTCACCACCGAACCAGGTAATGATGAGATTCACGAGTCCGCTGTTTGGCGATAAAAAAACATGGAGCATACCGACGAGTACAACGGTAGAAATAAAGTGCGGCGCATAAATGACGGTCTGGATAAATTTCTTGTATCGTTTGCCCAGCATCTGATTCAGCATGATCGCGATAATAATCGGAGCAGGGAAACTAAATACAAGCGATAGAAAACTGAGTGTTAGCGTATTTTTCATGATGGTCCAGAAGTTATAAGAATTAAAAAAATCTATAAAGTGCTGGAAACCCACCCATTCGCTGCCCCAAATACCCTGGCTCGGTGAAAAATCCTTAAATGCAATTTGTACCCCGTACATCGGATAGTACTTGAAAAGGAGATAAACCAGAATAATCGGCAGCAGGAACAGATACAGCTCATAGTTGCGTTTGACTCGACTCCAAGTTTTACGATTTTCTTTGATGAGGGGTTGTTGCCCCCCGGAATCTCGTGAAATCACCGTCATACTCCCCTTTTTCGTAAAATGATTTTATGCTATTGAAACGTTTCCAATTTAATTGAAACGTTTCCAATTTTACATAAGAAAAACGTCACCCGATGAATCCACCGGTAAAACAGCCGTGGCAGTTGATGTTTTTCCAATACTAAATTAATGGGTACAGCTTTTAATTCTGTCGAACAATCACGTCGTTTCACCTTGTCTGAACATGACCGGAAGACGATAAACTTCCCGGTCCAATGTTACACCATCGATCTTTTTGAAGAGCAGCCTGATCGTCGTACGTGCCATCTCTTCTACAGGCTGTCTGATCGTTGACAATATCGGATGGAAATACGGATGATCCTGAATCCCGTCATATCCGATGACCTTTACATCCTCCGGAACACGAATGCCCAGCCTACCTGCTCTTTCGATATACTTGGCAGCAAACATATCCGTAATGGCAAAAATGCCGTCAACGTCCCGATACTCATTAAGAAACTCACCATAATAGGCATCATCATCTACAACCGGGTCTGGCTTTTCGTAAATAACATAGTCGACCCCCATGGCTTTGGCTTCATGAATAAAACCTTCTCTCCGGTTCATAGTTTCACTGAAAACGGAAGTGACGCTTCCCATAAAAGCCGGTTTACGGGCACCCGCCTTGACAAGCTCCCTTAATGCCAGGCGCCCTCCTTCATAATTATCCGAAGTAACGCATGTAATTTTCTTGTTGAAGTGCCTGTCGATACTGACAATCGGGATGTCATTACTCACGTCATTTTCGATATCGTTATAAGTAATGCCGACAATACCTGCCACTTTGTTTTGCTGAAGCATATCAAGGTAATACAATTCCTTTTCGGGTTTGCCGCCGCTATTGCAAAGCATGAGCTTAAAACCTTCCCGATCCAACTCATCTTCAATATAATAAGCAAGCTCGGAGAAAAAGGGATGCCAGATACTCGGCAGCAACAAGGCTACCATCTTGGACTTCCGCATTTTAAAATTACGAGCAATTTCATTAGGAATATAATTCAACTCTTGTATGGCCTGCTCGACTTTTCTACGCGTTGCGGGTTTGACGGCGCCCGAATTGTTAATGACGCGGGACACAGTTCCCACAGCTACGCCAGCCAAATTGGCAACATCTTTGATACTAGACATCTAACCCCCCACTTATTCTCTCTTTTATGGAAATCATCATAACACCAAATTGGAAACGTTTCAATATTTTTTTGAAATCGCTTTTTTAATAAAATGTCACCGAAACCAAGCAACCGGGTAGTGTAGATGTATACCCACCGTCTCCGAGTTGCCTAGCCTGTCAATGATTTGATTACGGGACTGAATCTGGATGCAACCCTCGATCCCGTCGAAGAAGTTCTCCCGACAGAGTTGATATTTGGCTTACCTGCTATCTTCCGAAAACTCCTAGTCAGAATTGCTTGGTCAGCATGAAATATATGGTTTTTTAGCTGTAATTGTAATATTATCAGGATTAACATCTCCGTTGAGTGTTCACACTATCGTGCCCTATTCAAAAGATGTAACGCTGCTGTACTTTTATTTTTGTTAAGTCCGATTTTTACATGCGTTAGGTAGGTTACTACTCAGATTAATATGAATCTTCCACTGGAATCCGGATGACATTGCTATCCGGCTTTTGTTCCAACAACTGTGGCGTCTATTCCACCTTTGCCCGTTAGTTTAATGAAATTGCATGGAAACTTAGTTAGATATTTATCTAATCGGTAATCGGCTCATGTTCTTGTCCTTATCGGCAATCGAGACAAGAACTTGTACCAATAAAACAAAAAAGCCGCTAATTGCGACTTTCAAAGGGAGCATCTTCTTTTCCCTCGACACATGTATGCACCGGTTCCATTTCCATTCACTCTTTTCTTTGAAGAAATCTAACAGCATGTCTTAACCTCCCATTGGAGGAGTGCCGCCATAATTCTCACAGTGGATGATGACAGGCTGCATAATGGCCGCTCTCCAGAATTAGCAGCTGTGGCTCCTCTTCGCGGCATCGTGAGGTCGCCAGCGGGCAACGTGTATGAAATCGACAGCCGGAAGGCGGATTCGACGGAGACGGGATCTCTCCTTCTATACCGCCTGTCGGCTGGCTCCCCCCAGGGGCTCCCCGTGGTATGGAATCAATCAGCGCGCGCGTATAGGGATGGGCCGGCCTCAGAAACAGGGATTCGCTCGGCGCTATTTCCACCAGCTTCCCTAGATACATCACGCCGATCCGATCGGATAGATGACGAACGACCTGCAAGCCGTGGGCAATGAACAGATAGGTAAGCCCAAGCTTCTGCTGCAAGTCCTGCAGCAGATTCATAATCTGCGCCTGAACCGATACATCCAGGGCGGATACCGCTTCATCCGCCAGGATAAACCGCGGGTTCAACGCGATGGCCCTGGCAATGCCGATGCGCTGCCGCTGCCCCCCGGAGAATTCATGGGGATACCGCTCCGCCCACGAAGGGTCAAGCCCGACCAGGCCAAGCAGCTCATGAACGCGCTCCTGCACGGCCGATGCAGGCAGATGACGGTGTACCAAGAGCGGTTCTGCAATGCTGTCCCCGATCTTCCAGCGAGGATCAAGCGACCCATAGGGATCCTGGAATATCGTCTGCATATGGCGTCGTGCCCGGCGCAGTGCTGTGCCTCCGAGCTTCGTCAGATCCTCACCTTCGAACAAAACCCTTCCCTCCGTTGCCCGCTCCAGCTGCAGCAGCACGCGGCCCAGCGTGGATTTCCCGCTACCGGATTCACCGACCAAACCGAATGTTTCTTTTCTGCGAATCGTGAAGGTTACGTCATCCACGGCCCGGATCAGCTTCTTCCCGCCGAACCCTCCCCCCTGCACAGGATAATACTTCCGGAGATTCTCAACAGTAAACAACACGTCGGGTTCCTGATCGGGCGAGTTATCGCTGCGATTCAAATTCGTATCCATTTCCACGCCAATACCTTCGTCAGCCCCTAATGCTTCCATTGCCCCCCTTGGAATGGCCTCGGAAACAACCTCAGAATCAACCTCGGTGGCTTCCGCCAGCCAGTCCTTTCTCTGCACAAGCTCCTCCGAATGCCAGCAGGCCGTTCTCCGGCTTTCATCTCCCGACATGGAAGGCGTCTCCTGCCTGCAGCGCTCGCTAACAAAAGGGCACCGTGGATGAAAACGGCAGCCGTCCGGCAGTGCAGCCAGATTCGGAATAGACCCTTCTATCGAATGAAGCTTGGACCCTCGAACCGTATCCAGCGTGGCTACGGAACGAAGCAGCCCCCGCGTATAAGGGTGGTGGGGAAGTGTAAATAGCTCTGCAGCCGGTGCCTCTTCAACAATCTCGCCCGCATACATCACCACGATCCGGTCCGCCATATCAGCGGCGATGCCCAGATCATGCGTAATCAACAGGATGGACATGCCGAATTCCTGCTGCAGATCCTTCAGCAGGCGCAGAATCTGCGCTTGTATCGTAACATCCAGCGCGGTTGTCGGTTCGTCAGCGATCAGAAGATCCGGCCCGCAGGATAAGGCCATGGCGATCATTGCCCTTTGCAGCATCCCACCGGACAATTCCCCCGGGTACTGCTTTAAGCGCAGCTCCGGTTCGGGAATGCCAACCCGCGCAAGCAGGCTGGCGGCGCGGTCTCTCGCCTCCCGCTTGGATACTCGTTCATGCTGCAGAATTGTTTCCTCGATCTGCCGCCCAATGGTAAAGACGGGATCGAAGGCAGCCATGGGCTCCTGGAAGACCATCGCCATTTTTTTTCCGCGATAACGTCTTAGTTCGGTCTCCGTCAAGCCGGCAAGATCCGTCCCGCCAAGCCTCAGGCTTCCGCCCGTGATCCGACCGTTCTCATGATCGATCAGGCGCATGATGGCTTTGGACGTCACCGTTTTGCCACTCCCGGATTCGCCCACCAGACATACCGTTTCCCCTGCCCCTATCGAAAGCGTCACGTCCCGGATCGCATGAATCGTTCCCCGCTGGGTCCTAAAATCAACGGACAGCTGCTGAATATCCAGTAAAGTACTCATCCATGTCCTCCTATCGCTGCGTGATTTTCTTCGGATCGAGATGATCTCTCAGCCGGTCGCCGATGATATTGACGGACAGCACGAATGCCGTAATGGCAAGACCGGGAAAGGTGCACATCCACCATGCGACGGTCAGGTATCCTCTGCCTTGAGAGAGCAGCGTCCCCCAATCCGGCACTTCGCGGAGCACGCCAAGGCCGAGAAAGCTCAGCCCCGACCCCGTCAGAATGGAAGTTCCGATGCCGATGGTTGCCATAACCAGCAGGGGGGACAGGCTGTTCGGCAGCACATGGTTCCAAAAAACACGCAGCGGCGAAGCGCCGATGGATCCGGCCGCTTTGACGAACGTCCGGTTCTTGATGCTCATAATCTGGGCTCTCATCACGCGGGCATACCCCGGTATAGCGGAAACCGCCACCGCAAGCACGACATTCGACAGGCTCGGTCCGAGGGCTCCGGCAATCGCCAGTGCGAGCAGGATGCCCGGTATGGTCATCAGAATGTCGTTCAATCGCATCAGGACAGTATCCACCCAGCCTCCTGCATACCCGGACATCGCTCCGACCGCGCCGCCGATCAGCCCCCCTACAAGGACGGAGGCAAAGCCGATAAAGAGCGAATCCCGGCTGCCATGAACGACCACGCTGAAAATATCCCTGCCAAAATAATCGGTACCGAATAGATGGGCCGCACTCGGTGCCTGCATGATACGGTCCGTCAGCATATCCGTCGGGGCATAAGGCGCGATCCACTGCGGCACGATGGCGCATACCACAATGAATAGCACGACCAAGCCAGCGGCGTACAAAAACCAATCATTCGCCGAGAACCGGCCGCTCCGGCGCGCGGCCGGGGACGTCAGCCTTCTTTGACGCCAAACCGTTTTGGCGGAGACCGCCTCTCTCATATGAAATCCCTCCTCTTTAAGCCGAACGTCTGACGCGCGGATCAATCAGTGCATAGGAAATATCCACGATTAGGTTCACGATGACGTAGATGATGGCGGAAAAAAGAATCACGCCTTGAACGACCGGCAGATCCTTGGCCATGATGGCGTCCGCAATAATCCTGCCAATCCCTTGCCGGGAAAATACGGTCTCAATGACCACCGTGCCCGCCAGCATCTCGCCGACGAGCATCCCGATCATGGTCACGGCCGGTATCAGCGCATTGCGCAGCGCATGGCGGTACATCACCGCCCGCTCCGCAAGGCCTTTGGAACGCAAGGTCACGATGAACTGCTCACTGATCACATCGAGCATGCTGTTACGGACCATGCGCACAATGAAGCCTGCTCCCACCGTTCCAAGCGCCAGTGCCGGCAGCACCAGCGTCTTCCAGCCATCCGAGCCCATGGCCGGGAACCAGCCCAGCGTGATGGAGAAGATCAAGATCAGCAGAATACCCGACCAGAAGGTGGGCATCGATATGCCGAATAAACCGACAATACGGGCGATGATGTCAATTGCCTTGTTCCGGTGGATCGCGGACAATACCCCAAGGAGAATGCCAACGATGATCGAGACCAGCGAGCTAGCCGCCGTCAGCGCGAGCGTTGCCGGGAAACTCTCCACGATCTTCGGCAGCACCGGATCGGAATTGATAAGCGATGTGCCGAAATCGCCTTGAAGAATGCTGCCGAAATAACGAAGGAACTGAATATGAAAGGGTTGGTCAACCCCAAGCTCGTGCCGCAGATTCGCGATCACTTCAGGCGTTGCCATGGAGGGATCCACCATATTATCCGTCGGGTCCCCCGGAAGGACATAGAGAATGGAGAATACCAGGACAAGCGAACCGACGATGACGAGCAAAGAGGTCAACACTCGCCAGGTCAACGTTCTAACCATACGCCTTCAGGCCCCCTTTCTTCTATTTTTGCAGAGACACATCATTGAATAACGGGTAGCCGAGCGAATCGAACAGCACGCCTTGAACCGAATTCGATGCTGCCACCGTGTACGGAAACACATAAATTGGGAGGATGATGGCATGATCGATGATATAATGCTGGACCTGCTTATACAGCTCCGCACGTTTCGAGTCGTCCTTCTCCACGCGCCCCTGTTCAAGCCATTGATCTACATCCGGATCGTTCAGCCTGGACAAGCTGGCCTGGCCTTTCGGATCATAGGAGTGATAGAACGAATAGAGTGCGTTCGGGTCCGAGTTCACCTGGCTGTTTCCATACAAATCATAGTCGCCGTTGGTATACACCACCGTGCGGATATCCTTTGTGATCTCGACCTCAACGGCGATGCCGATCTGCTTCAGTTGCTGCTGAATCATCACCGCAATATCGTTGCGCTTTTCCCGGTTCGGGGTGCCGTCTACATAACGAAGCGTAAGCTTCTTGCCGTCCTTGGTCCGAATTCCGTCTTCGCCTCTCACCCATCCCAGCTCATCCAGCAGCTGATTGGCCTTCGGGATATCCGGCTTGATCGACTGCTCAAGCGATGCGTCATAACCGAATGTTCCCGGCGTTAGCGGAGACCAGGCACGCTCATAGGTGCCTAAATACAGCGTCTTGACGATCGTATCCACATCCACCGCGAGCTGTACGGCCTGCCGGGCTTTCAATTCATTCCACGGTTCGCGATCCTTATTGAAAAAGAGCGTGTATGGCAACCCGACGGTGTTCGTCTGGAGCAGCTGGAAGTTCGGGTCCTTCTCCAGCGTCAAAATATGCTGGGGCGGCACCGTCTCGGCGGCAAGCACTTGCTTGCTCTGAACGCTTCCGATCCGCGTGGCCTCCTCCGGCACGATTCGGAAATCAATGCCGTCCAAATAAGGCGCTCCCTGATTGGTCACCAGCTCCGGCGCCCACTTGTAGTCGGGATTGCGTTCTACCTGAATCCCTGCGTTCTCCTCCCATTTCACGAACTTGAACGGCCCGGTGCCGACCGGATGCTGCCCCAGCTGATCGCCGTATTTCTGTGCGGCGGCCGGAGACACAATGCCCAGCAATGCCTGGCTCAGATTGCCGAGAAAAGCTCGGGACGGCGTGGCCAGATTCAGCTTGACCGTATACTCATCCAGAACTTCCGAAGACCGATACGGCTGCAGCAATGCTGCTGCGTTGGACGCTTTCGTGGCGGGATCCAAAATCCGGTCAAAGTTATATTTCACCGCTTCTGCATTAAACGGAGTACCGTCGTGGAACTTCACATCCTCCCGCAGCTTGAACGTATAGCTGAGTCCATCCTCCGAAATCTCCCACTCCGTTGCCAGCCATGGCTTGATCGTATGGTCAGGCAGCTGAACCACCAGGCTGTCGTGGATCGTGCGAATGACGCGAACGGATACCGCCAACCCGCTGCGGTGCGGATCCAGTGTGTCAGGCGATGTCGCAAGGGCAAAGCTGAGTTCTCCTCCCTGAGCGGTCACGCCTTGTGCGGCGAGCGTCCCAGCGGCCGTCGTGCTCCCTGAGGAGGCTTGCTGCCCTCCGCATGCGGACAGCAGCAGCATCAAAACCAAAGCGGCAGTGGCAACCGACTTTCTTTGTTTTCGAGCATGGCTTCTCATTCAAAACCCACTCCCCTTCAAATCCGATTTATTTTGGGAATGATATCTAGCTTTGCGATTCTTATTTGTTGCGTACAATGCCAATATCATCTAGCCCGTCGTTATTTCAGAGCCTCCGCTTTCTCCCTTACCCGGGTATAACGATTGACTGGTACGGGAATGCCGAGATTTCCCCGCAGCGTATCCGCTTCGTATTCGGATCGGAACAACCCGCGTTCCCGCAGAATCGGCACGACCAGGTCTACAAAATCATCCAAGCCTCCCGGTACGCTTGCGCCGACGATGAACCCGTCAGCCGCTTCCTCTTCGAACCACTGCTGCAGAAGATCCGCCACCTTCTCCGGCGTGCCGATGAACGCGGTTCTTGGCGTAGCTTCTTGCAGTGCCACCTGGCGCAGCGTAAGGTTCTGCTCCTTTGCCCGCTGCTTGATGCGGTCCGTGGTGCTGCGGAAGCTGTTAGAACCGAAGTCGCCCAGTTCCGGGAATGGCTCATCAAGCGGATACTGGGAGAAATCATGGTGTTCAAAGTAACGCCCCAAGTATTCCAGCGCCTTCTCCGGCGTAACCAGCTCGGCGATCTCGCGGTATTTACGCTCGGCCTCTTCCTCGGTGTCGCCCACAATCGGCCCAATCCCCGGAAAGATCAGAATATCGTCCGGGGAACGGCCGTATTCCGCGGCGCGCCACTTCACGTCCTTGTAGAAGGACTTCGCCTCTTCGATCGATTCGGGACCGGTAAAGATGGCATCCGCCGTTTTGGCTGCGAGCGTTCGTCCGCTGTCGGATGATCCGGCTTGGAAAACGACCGGCTGACCTTGCCTGGATCTCGCAATGTTTAGCGGTCCCTGCACGGAGAAATATTCGCCTTCATGATTCAGCCGATGCAGCTTGGCGGGATCGAAGAATACGCCGCTCTCCTTATCGCGGATAAAGGCATCGTCCTCCCATGAATCCCACAGCCCCTTCGCCACTTCCAGGTATTCTTCGGCAATCCGGTAACGCTCAGGGTGCGAAGGATGCTCAAGGCGCCCGAAATTCAGTGCGGTTCCTTCCAGCGGCGAGGTTACCACGTTCCATCCGGCCCTTCCTCCGCTGATGTGATCGATCGAGGCGAACTGACGGGCGACTGTGAAAGGCTCGCTATATGAGGTCGACAGGGTTCCAACAAGCCCAATCTTCGAAGTGACCGCGGCGAGTGCGGACAAGATCGTAATCGGCTCGAAGCGGTTCAGAAAATGCGGTATGGATTTCTCGTTGATATACAGACCGTCTGCCACAAACACAAAATCTAACTTGCCTTCTTCGGCCTTCCGCGCCTGCCCCGTATAAAAGGGAATACTGACGCTGGCGTCCGAAGGAATCCGCGGATGCCTCCATGCGGTGTGGCTGCTGCCCACTCCATGAATGGAAGCGCCCAATCGAAGCTTTCTATCCCTGCCCATATTCCACTCCACCTTTAGCGTTGATTTCGTGACGGGAAGATCCCCGGCCATGCCCTGAATTCATTTTTCCAATGAATATAGTCGGAATTAAGTTGTTGATAACTCTATCATCCTGCTGTCCCACCTACAAGATCATATAGAGAAGTTCTATCCTCGCTTCTTGATTCTCTATTAGAGCCCTTAATCCGCGGTGATCATGGCAGCGCAAAAACCACGATCCACGGATTCGAATCGTGGCGGCTCATTTCAAGATCACGTTTCTTGGGGGCCAATGCGTCAGACAACCTGCCCCTGCCGCTCTGCCGGTGCAGCCGAATATCGGGCCAGCTCTGCCTGCAGTTCGTTCAGCGCGTCATCCAAGCGCTCTCTGAGCTGTTCCGTTATGTCGTAACCGCCGAGTTCTAGGCGGGTGACCCACTGATCTACGGCAAACACCCCGCTGAGAATGTTGGTCCCTCCGAGTGCGGATACCACCGGCTTCAGGGCATAATCCACGGCAAGCAAATGCGCGATCGAGCCTCCGATAAAGAGGGGGAGCACTACCTTGCCCTGCAGGCCTTTTTGGGGAAGGAGATCCAGAATCGTCTTCAACGCTCCCGAGTAGGAAGCTTTATACACCGGGCTAGCAATGATTACGGCAGCTGCTCCTTCAACAGCTGCGATAGCCTGCTTGATGGCCGGACTGTTAAAATCGGCTCGCAGCAAATCCTCAGCCGGGAGATCCGCTGCCGAGACGAATTCGATCTCGTAGCCGGCAATGATCAGGCGGTCCTCTAAGTATTGCGTCAGTCCGAACAAACGGGACCCTTGATTCGGGCTTCCTGCTATAAATGCAATTTTTGTCATGGTCTTCCTCCTTATTCGTAAACGTCATTACAGCTAAGCGTACCCATATTCGCATCCCATGCACCAGGACATCCTCATCCAGATCGAATCGGGGCTGGTGTTTCGCATGCACGATTCCCCGATCCGGATTCCCGCAGCCGATGAATCCAAAGGCACCAGGGACCTGCTGATCCAGGTACCAACCGAAATCCACGCCCGCCAAGCTTGGTGGATGGAGCCCCTGCACTTGCTCCTCACCCAGCACCTTCGGCTTGCGTCATACGACGCAGCGCGGCTCCGTCATTGACCACAGCCATCCCCTTCTCGAAGCTCCAGCTTATAGCTGCCGCCTACTTGGTCCGCAATGGATGCGGCCAGACGCCTTAGGCCTTCCGTAATCGTCGCCACGATATCCTTCCGATACGCCCGGAAGGTTCCCGTGAGCTCGCTGTGAGCAGCGATGACATTGATGGCGCTACCTGCATGAAGCGTGCCGACCACCCCCATCCCGAAATGTCTGCCCACATTCCGCCGCCTGACCTCAATCCCCCACGACTCCAAGAGATCTGCAACCAGCTTCGAGGTGCGGAAGACATCGTAAAATAACTGGGGATACTGATGAAGGTCTCTCCGTATCCTGGAGAGCTCTACCCGAAGCTCCCCCGCAAAAACCATCATCTCTTCATGCTCTACAGCAGCCTTCATTCGCGTCATCTGTTAGGAACGGACAGCGACTGTCTGAGCCTTGCTGTACCGGTTCTCGGGCACGGGCAATCCCAAATTGCCGCGCAGCGTGTCGCTCTCGTACTCGGTTCTGTAAATGCCTCTCTCCTGAAGAATCGGCACGACATGATCCACAAAATCCTCCAGCCCGTTCGGCACTGCTGCGGTAATTATGAAGCCGTCGGCTGCCCCTGCTTTGAACCAAGCCTGGATCTTGTCTGCCACCTGCTCCGGCGTACCGATAAACCCGCCGCGCGGCGTGGCCGACTGCAGCGCCACTTGCCGAAGAGTAAGCCCCTTCTCCTTGGCATCCCTTTTGATTTTGTCGGTACCGCTCTGGAAGCTGTTCTTGCCCAGGTCGCCCAGCTCAGGGAACGGCTCATCCAGCGGATACTGGGAGAAATCGTGATGCTCGAAGAATCGGCCGAGATAATCCAGGGCATTCTCGATGGTCACCAGGCTGGCCACCTCCTCATATTTGCGCTCGGCCTCCTCCGGCGTGCTGCCGATGATCGGGCTGATGCCGGGAAAGATCAGCACATCATCCGGATTCCGGCCGAATTCCGCCGCCCGCGCCTTCACGTCCTGATAAAAGGCTGCCGCATCCTCCACAAACTCATGTCCGGTGAATACTGCGTCGGCTTCCTTGGAGGCATAGTTCTTGCCGACCTCGGACGAGCCCGCCTGAAAGATGACCGGCTGCCCCTGCTTGGAACGAGCGATGTTCAGCGGCCCCTTCACGGAGAAGAACTCGCCTTCGTGATTCAGCGCGTGCATTTTCTCCGGATCGAAGAATACGCCAGTCTCCTTGTTCCGCACGAAGGCATCGTCCTCCCATGAATCCCACAGACCCCGGGCAACCTCCAAATACTCCGTTGCGATCCGGTATCGCTTATCGTGCTCCGGATGCTCCTTCTTGCCGTAATTCAAGGCAGAACCCTCCAGCGGAGAGGTAACGATATTCCAGCCTGCGCGTCCGCCGCTGATCTTGTCAAGCGACGCGAACTGCCGGGCCACGGTGAACGGCTCGCTGTACGAGGTGGACAACGTACCGACAAGACCGATGTTGGTGCTGACGGCGGCCAGGGCGCTCAGAATGGTGATCGGCTCAAAGCGGTTCAGAAAATGCGGTATCGATTTTTCGTTGATATACAAGCCGTCCGCGATGAAGATCAGGTCGAACTTGCCCTCTTCGGCTTTCTGAACCCACTGCTTATACAGATCAAAATTAACGCTTGCGTCGGGCTGCGCATCCGGATGCCGCCACATGGAGGTTCCTCCGCCCACACCGTGCAGGAGCGCCCCCAATTTCAATTGTCTTTGCTTTGCCATATTCCATTCCTCCTTATCGATCTTAGCGCCATCGTCTTACACGGGAGCGGCAGCCAGTTTAATGCGTTCGATCTGCCCGAGATGATTCTGTACGTGACGGGTAAAACCGTTGACGATATCCGAGACGCTGACGGTCTCCCCTTTGAAATTGATGCCAATTTTGGCCGCATCGGCCGCGCTCAAACGACGAAGCAACAAGCTGTTATAGTGCAGCAGCGCCCGGAATGCTTCCAAAATATCCTCGGCTCTGCCTTCGTTCGAATATTGGCCGCTGACCCAGGCATCCTGATTAAACGCGGGCAGCTGGGCCGTCGTCCCGGCCAGAATGTCCCGGATTCGGAACGAGATCACGATGCTGTGATCCACCAGATGGGAGAGCACCTCCTGTACGCTCCATATGTGCGGTGCCTGCTTCCATTGGAGCTGATCCTCGCTAAGGCCGGCGACGGCGGCCAGCAGTTGTTCATGCGTATTAACAAAGGCTTCAATAGGGAATTTGCTCATTCGATCTCCTCCAATACAAACTCGATAATGACCTGCCCGATAGAAATAACAAGGAACTGCCCTTCGCATAACACTACGGTCCGTGTTCAGGGCCTATTCATGGCGAAGCATGAAACAGGAGCAAGGCTTCCATTCGATCAACAGTAACAAAAGAACCCCTTATCGCGAAGACTCCCCGCCGGCATGGTAATGCCGGAGCGCCAGCTCCGCCAGCCTCGTGAAGAAATCGATGCTGACCGG
The DNA here is from genome assembly GCF_900109305.1 of Paenibacillus sp. cl141a. Taxonomy (NCBI): domain Bacteria; kingdom Bacillati; phylum Bacillota; class Bacilli; order Caryophanales; family Paenibacillaceae; genus Paenibacillus; species Paenibacillus sp. cl141a. The sequence continues at coordinate 27,290 of NZ_FNZO01000007.1, read as the reverse complement.
AATCGCCCGATCATCCAGATCAAAAGCCGGATGGTGCCACTCCTGCGTGCCCGCCGTTCCCATGAAGACAAACAACCCGGGAACCTCGCGCTGGTACACCGCAAAATCCTCCCCGGCAGGCGAGGGAACCGGTATCACCGCCTCATATCCTGCTTCGTCAGCAGCGGCATAACCGAGCTCCGCCAGCTTGCGGTCGTTATGGACCGGCGGCGGTCCTTCGATCCAGCGCACGGCAGCCTTCGCTCCGAAAGCTGCCGCCACGCCTTGGACGACTTGGCCAAATCGTTCGAGCACCTGATGCCTGACGTCGTCGTCAAAGATGCGGATGGTTCCTTCCAGCAGCGCTTTATCCGGAATCACGTTCCACGCGGTTCCGCTATGCAGCTTCGTCACGCTGATGACGGCACTCTTCAAGGGGCTCACATTCCGGCTTACAATGGACTGGAGGGCCGTAATGATATGCGACGCGGTCACGATTGGGTCAAGGCCCGCTTCGGGCACGGCCGCATGGGATCCCTTCCCCGCCACTTCAACCACGAAGCCGTCGGCGGCGGCCATCAGTGGACCTTCCTTAATGCCAATGGTCCCGACAGGCAGGTCCGGCTTGTTATGCATGCCGAAGATTGCCTCCACGCCTTCGAGCGCCCCGCTGTCGATCACCTGCTTCGCGCCCTTGGCCTTCTCTTCGGCCGGCTGAAAGATCAACCGGACGGTGCCTCTCAGCTCCTGCTCCCGCAGCTTCAGGGCATAGGCCGTCCCGATCAGGGCAGCGGTGTGGAAATCATGCCCGCAGGCATGCATTTTGCCGGGAATCGTCGAGGCGTACGGGAGTCCCGTCTCTTCCTGGACCGGCAGAGCGTCGATGTCCGCTCGCAGCGCTATGATCGGCCCCTCTTGAAATCCGCCGACTTCGGCGATTACGCCTGTCGCAAGCGGATACTCCGTGACCCGTATCCCGGCTTCCTCAAGCCAGCGCCTGATCAGCTGCGTCGTCTCGAACTCCTCGTTCGACAGCTCCGGGTACCGGTGCAGATGGCGCCGAATCTCAATAAATCGATGGATGTCGATATTCGTGGATAGGACTTGGCCTGGCATTCGTAAAACCTCCTAAATAGTCACGGATCTATGGCCGTCTCGATTACGCCTCGGCAGGAACCTCAGCCAACGCCTCGTTCAGCAGCTCGAATGAGTGAATTCGCTTGGCAAAGGGCTGGATATTGCTGGTGACGATAATCTCGTCGACGCCCGAAGCCTGCTGAAGCCGGAGCAGCTGCTCACGCACGGTTTCCTTCGTCCCTTTGGTGATGAACGGCTCCTGTTCCTCAATCGTGTACGGCTCGCCTGCCTGGCGACCGAATTCTTCGGCCTGTTCCCTCGTCCCCAGCGTCAACGTCCGGCCGCTGGCCAGATGAATCTTCACCAGCTTCAGCGATCCTGCCAGCTCCGCCGCTTCCTCTTCCGAATCGGCCACGATCACGGACAGGGCGACAAGAATCTCCGGCTCCCTGCCATGGGAGTAGTCAAACGTGCTCCGGTAAACGCGAATGGCCTCCAGCGCTGCGGATTCATCCCCGTTGATGAAGAGGGAAAACACATAGGGCAGTCCGAGTCCGGCCGCAATTTCCGCGCTGCCTGCGCTAGCACCCAGCACGTACAGCTCAGGCGCGGTCTCCGGCAGCGGAGCAGCGCGAAGCCCGGCGAGCGGATGATCCTCCTCCAGCGTGTTATGAACAAATTGGCGGAGCTCGACGATTTTATCCGTTAACGACGCGTCCTCCTGCACGCCCCGCTGCAGCGCCTGCGTACTGCGCGGCAAACCGCCCGGGGCGCGCCCGATTCCCAGATCCACACGTCCCGGCGCGAGCGCGGCCAGCACGTTGAAATTCTCCGCCACCTTGTAAGGACTGTAATGTTGAAGCATGACGCCGCCGGACCCCACGCGGATGGTTTGGGTTTTGGCTAACAGGTAAGAGATGAGCACCTCTGGCGAAGACCCCGCCACATGGTCCGAATCGTGATGCTCGGATACCCAGAAGCGCCGGAAGCCGAGCTCCTCCGACTTTTGGGCAAGCAGCACGGTGTGCGCGAACGCCTCCGCTGCCGTTTCCCCGGGATATATTGGACTTTGGTCAAGCACGCTTATCGTAATCCCCATATGGTTGGCCTCCTAAATGCTATAGTTAAGCTCAGGCGTGATCCGCTTCAGGAACTGCTTGGTCCGTTCTTCCCGCGGATTGTGGAAGAGCTCGGACGGGGGGGCCTGCTCCACGATCACGCCTTCGTCCATGAACACGACGTGGTTCGCCACATCCCTCGCAAAGCCCATCTCATGCGTTACCACAATCATGGTGATCCCTTCCTTCGCGATTTTGCGAATGACCGCCAGCACCTCGCCCACAAGCTCCGGGTCAAGCGCCGACGTCGGCTCATCGAACAGGATCACCTCCGGCTCCAGGGCGAGCGCCCTGGCAATGCCCACCCGCTGCTGCTGTCCGCCCGAGAGCTGACTCGGGTAGGCATCCAGCTTATCGGCCAGACCCACCTTTTCGAGCAAGGCGATGCTCTTCTGCCTTGCCTCGGCCTTCGGCAATTTTTTGACGACGACCAGGCCTTCCATCACGTTCTCGATCGCCGTCTTATGCTTGAACAGATTGTACTGCTGAAACACCATGGCCGATCTCTGACGTAGTTCATGAATCTCCTTCTTGGTGGCGCGCTTGCACTGGACACGGTAATCGCCGATAGCAATCTCGCCGCCATTCGGCTTCTCGAGATAATTCACGCAGCGCAGCAGCGTGGTTTTGCCGGAACCGCTCGGCCCCAGGATGACCACCACTTCCCCTTTGTTTACCGTCAGATCAATGGATTTCAGCACCGCGTTCTTGCCATATGACTTTGAAATATCGGTCAGTTGAATCATGCGACGCCCCCCCGATTGTAAAGATTGATCCGTTTCTCGATGATCGCGGTCAGTCTCTCGATGAGTAGCGTAAGCCCCCAGAAAATAGCTGCCGCCGCCAAGTACGATTCGAAGAATTTCCAGTTGGTCGATGCCACGATCTGCGCCTGCGCGTTAATGTCCACAACCGATACGGTAAATGCCAAGGTCGAGCCATGAAGCATGCCGATCACCGAATTCGAGAGGTTCGGCAGGCTGACCGCCAAGGCTTGGGGAAACACGATCCGGCGCAGCGCCTGCCACGTCGTCATGCCGATCGAATAGGCTGCCTCCAGCTGCCCCCGGTTGACCGCGAGCAGGCCGGAACGGATCACTTCGGACATATACGCGCCTGCCGTAATCGAGAATGATATGAACGCAAACCAGATCATCGGGATGGAGGATGACTTAATGCCCCAGCCCATCTGGGCGGACAGCGCATCCACCAGCACCGGCAGGCCGAAATAGATCAGCAGCAGATGCGTCAGCATGGGAGTGCCCCGGATAAAGGTCACGTAGGCAGTGGCAATCTGGCTGAGCAGCGGAACTTTATAGATCCGGGCAAACGCTGCGGCCAGCCCGATCAGAAATCCGGCCGTGACCGATACCGCGGTGATCAACAGCGTTGTAGGGATCGCGGACAGCAAGTTTACAAACGCCGTCCATATGAAGGATGGATCGATTTTCACAGCTCCGCGCCTCCTTTTTCTGGTCGCATTCCGGCGATGATACGGCGGTAGGACCATTTCTTTTGCATACGGAATCTTTCACGTTTCGCCGACTCCGGAGCCTCATGGCGCATCAGGCGCCGTTCCGCATGCAACAGCAGTTTCTCAAGCGTAAAGCTGATGACAAGATAGATGAAAGCCAGCGCCAGATAAGCTTCGATAAAATGCTGGGTGATATTGCCCAGGGTTTGCGCTTTTCCCGTCATCTCCATGAGCCCGAGGGTAAACGCCAAGGAAGTATCCTTCAGCAGGGCAATCACCATATTCGAAAATACCGGAACCGCGATCGCGAGCGCTTGAGGGAGGACGATCCGAAGGAAGGCTTGATGTCCCTTCATCCCCATGGCGTACGCCGCTTCTACCTGGCCTCTGTCCACCGCCGTTACCGAAGCCCGGATCATCTCCGACATGAAGGCACCGGTATGAAGCCCGTAAGTCAGGATCACGAATACCATGACAGGCGCCCGGGACAGGTCGATATGAACCAATTTCAGCATCTCCGGCAGACCATAATAGAACAAGAAGAGCTGGATCAGAATCGGCGTTCCCCTGAAGAACGAAATGTACACCTTGGAGAACGCGTTCAGCACCGGGATCCGGTAGAGGCGGGGAAGGGCAACCAGAAATCCAACGACGATTCCCACCAGCAGAGAGCCTGCCACGATCAGCATCGTGACGCCTAACGTCGACAAGAGCTTGGGCAGAAAGCTAAATATATACGAGTAATCGAACGGTGCACCCATGGACCCCTTCTCCCTTCTACTAGGTTTATCTCATCATGGATTCGACGATGTGAAGTCGTCGCCCAGCCATTCCTTGCTCAGCTTGGTCAGCGTTCCATCCGATTTCAGCTCCTTGATCGCATCGTCAACCGCATCCGACAGCTTCTGGCTGTCCGGGTCATCCTTGCGGAATACGAACAGGATGTCGGCCTCCGACAGGTGGTCGCCCGTTGTTTTCAGCTTTCCTTGCGGGTCGATCAGCGGCAGCGTAAAGTCCGCCCCGACGGTTGCATCCACCCGGCCCGTCGTAATCTGGCTCACGGTATCATTCGCCGCGCCGTTCTGATAGACAATGTTGATCGCATCGTTATTGTCCTTATTGTAGTTCTCCAGAATCTGAGCAGCCGCACTGGTTGCACCGGTGAGTACCTTTTTGCCCTTTAAATCATTTAACGATTGAATGGAGTCGTTCTCCTTGGCGACGATGATCTTATTCCGCCAGTAGGCGTAAGGCTCTTTATTGAACAGGTACTTTTCCGTCCGCTCCGGATTCTTCTCCATCTGGTGGGCCACAAAATCAATTTTCTTCGTTTCCAGGCTAAGCAGCAGATTGGAAAACTCCTGGGTCTGCAGCTCGAACTCATACTCCGGCAATCGTTGATCAATCTCCCGTACCAGTTCAACGTCAAAGCCGGTCAGCTTTCCGTTCTCGTCAATAAAGCAGATTCTAGGAAAGGCCGTGCCCGTGCCGACAACAATCTTCGTTACTTTTCCTTCTGCAGCGTTCGCCGTGCTATCTTTTTGCGCCTCTCCACTCTTCGTGCCTGTTCCGCATCCGGCGATCACCCCTGCCAACGCGATTACAACGGCTGCCACGATTGATTTCTTCACGACCTCATCCCCTTTCGATCTTGTCCCGATTCGTAATTTAATAATTCCTATAGTTTTAGTAAGAATTATGTTGTCACTAACTTTACCGCGATTTGGGAAACGCGTCTAATAGAGTTTTTCTATTCATCCATGCAATTCATCAATAGGACAATTCACGGCCGAGCTCCAGCAAGGAATCCAGAAACTCATTGTTGTGCCCGTTCAAGGAGATGAGATGGGTCTGCAGGGAAATGCCTGCCGTCTCGGCAATATCTACGGGAATCAGGCTTCCATCGGCTACCTCCTGCTGAGCGCATAGACCCGGAAGAAAGCAGATGCCCGCCCGCCCCAGCACAAGCTTCTTCGCCGTCTCGGAATTATCGACCTGAAACACGATATTAGGCGGCTGTTCCAGACTCTCGAATACCCGGTGAATCCTCAGCCAATCCAGCGAACCACATTCGAAGAAGACCAGTGTCTCATGCCGGATATCCCGAATGGAGGCTCTCCCGGCAGCAGCAAGCGGATGATCCTTATATACATAGAGGCGGATAGGGTCTTCAAAGAACGGATAGGATTGAAACGCCGGATTCATCAGCTTGCGGACGAAGGCCAGATCGATGTCCTTGGACGAGAGCTTGCCGGCCAGCTCTTCCGTGGGGCCTGTCGTCAGCTTGAAGTTCATCGCTGGAAACCGTCGGTTGAGCACCATAAGTAGATAGGGCATTAAGTAATTGGACACCGAAACCGTGCTTCCGATTCTGAGCTCATTGGGCATGGACGGTTTGGATTGAAGATGGTGTTTCCCTTTTTGGAAGGTTTGGAGGATCTGCTGGGCATAGGGAAGGAATTGTTTGCCTTTGTCAGTCAGATGAATCTGTTTGCCCAAACGGTCAAACAGCCTGCAGTCGAGCTCCCTCTCGAGCGACTGGATGCGTGCAGTCACCGTCGGCTGGGATAGAAACAGAACGTCTGCCGCCTTGTTGAAGCTGCCGTAGTGGTTGATGTAGACAAAAGCCTCGATATTTTCGATGTTCAAGCTAACACCTCCAGGATCATCATTATACATACTATTCCAATTAATATAGATGGTTTTAAGACCGCAGTTTCCTTATAAATTATCCTTATCTTAGGCAGTTGGAAAATTATTGTCAATCCAAATATGCTTATAGATTTTTTTAATAAAAGCATTGATATATTTGTTTTCCAATGTGTTTAATTGGAATAAACTGTTATACTAATCTCACCTTATCAGGATATGACCGTATCCTCTGAAGTTTAAATGACCGAAAAAAGGAGTGGTAGCGTTGAATTCAATCCAAGAAGTGATCGTACGGGATGCACATGAGTGGGAACGCGAGGCTGTTGCGGCTGTGATGCTGGAATCCTATCAGCAGTATGCCTTCGATCTGTCTGCTGAGCGATGGGAGGAATATCGGAATTCCATTAGGAGTTCGGCGTACAGCCAAGCGCCTTATGCCCGGATCGTCGCCGAGTTTTGCGGGGGAATCGTTGGCAGCGTCCAACTCTTCCTCTCCTCCGAGGCCGCTTACGGAAAACCGGAGATGGGAATTCACTCGCCTATTATCCGCCTTCTTGCCGTATCTCCGGGTTCCCGGGGACGCGGGATCGCCACGCTGCTGATTCAAGAGGCTGCCCGCAGATCGATCCAGCTTGGCGCAACCACGCTGAATCTCCATACTTCCGACATGATGGCCTCTGCGGTGAAGTTATATGAGCGGCTGGGCTTTGAGCGGGCGTATGACACGGATATCATCAACAATGAAACACTTGTCAAAGGATACCGGATCGAACTTCCCGGATCCTTGCTGCTACAAAGCGCCTTATGAAAAATAGAGGCCCTAATATTCTGCTTCCTTATGTAAAATGAGATTCTTCATCTGTATTATATATAGTTGTGCAGCAACGCCCTTATCCAAGTATGAAGTCGTCCTGAGACCCTTCTCGAAAGTTTGGCCAATTCGTGACGACTTCATTATGCCTACTTCAAAGCCCTGAAAACTCTTTAATCCCTTGCTTATAAGAAGACCCGCCCTCAAGAAACCGGGCGGGTTCGATCATGAATGGAAGCAAGATCCTCGGGATGTTCCATGATGTATACCTCATACAGTGCGGGATCCAGTATTTTTCGCATAAGATGCATTACGCCGTCGCCGTTCTTGGGGTCGAAGTCCAGTATTGAAGCATAACCGTTGCGCCGATACATGTCAGCCAGCCAGGGATGACGCGCGGCTGTCGCTAAAGTTACCGCAGGTGCTCGATGTTGTCCGAGAAGGACGGACCGTTCAACCCAATCCATTAACTTCGACCCAAGTCCCCTCGCTTGGAGCAAGGGATCTACCGCAAACCATTTTATAAAAGGCAGGGCCGTCACGTCCCGGACCTCTCCTTCCAGCGAATAGGTGAGCGTCGCCGCGATTTCACCGTCCTGCTCCAAGACATAACATTCATTGCGCTGGATATTGGACGCAACGAGTTCCGCCGTGGCGTTGGCGGCAGGCCATTTCAGTTCCAACTTCCGAATCGGTTCATAGGCACGGAAAAGGATATCCCTTACCGTCGCAGCATCTTCCGCAGCTGCCAACCGTATGGTATCGCTCATCGAAAATACACCCTTCCATTCTTTCATGATAATATTTCGACAGGAGCGGCTTCCGGGCTTGCGTATTTGCCCTCCCACAAATGGCATCGTACGGCGTGACCTTCCCCGACGCTGGACCACCCCGGCATTTCAGACTCGCAGCGTTCGAAAGCATGCAGGCACCGCGACCGGAACGGGCACCCGCTGATATGAGCCGTTGGATCCGGCAAGTCTCCGCTAAGAATGATCTGCTCCCGCTTGGCAGCGCCCCGTTCCGCCGGGATTGACGATACCAGCGCTTGCGTGTAAGGATGGAGCGGCCTGTCATACAGATCGTGCACATCCGCAATCTCGACAATGTTCCCCAGATACATCACGGCGACTCGGTCACTGACATAATGAACCACGTTCAGATCATGGGAAATAAACAGGTAGGTTAAGGACAATTCATGCTGAAGGGATTTCAGCAGATTCAAAATTTGAGCCTGAACGGAAACGTCCAGGGCGGACACGGGCTCATCCAGCACAACAAATTCCGGATTCATCATGAGGGCTCGCGCAATGCCAACCCTCTGACGCTGGCCGCCGCTTAGTTCATGGGGATACCGGTTCCTATACGAGGCGTTCAGGCCAATCCGGTCCAGCATTTCCAGCACATCGCGCTTACGCTTCAAGCGGTTGCCCAGCCGATTGTACTTCAGCGGCTCCTCCAATAAGCGCCCAACGGTAAATCTCGGATTCAGCGAAGTGTACGGATCCTGAAACACATACTGGATTTCCTGACGTAGCTGTCGTAGTGTCCTTCCCCCCGCATCTGTGATATCACTTCCTTTATAGTGAAGCTCTCCGGCACTCGGCTCAAGAAGGCGTGCTGTCATCCGTCCAACGGTGGACTTGCCGCAGCCGCTCTCGCCGACAAGTCCAAGCGTCTCTCCCCTCCTGATGGACAGCGAGACTCCGCGAACCGCCCGGAACTTCTTGCTGCCGGGCCAGGACTGCTGCGAGTAGGACTTCTCTATGTTTCTAAGCTCTAACAGCGGAGCTTCATACGACAGCATTAGCGTTCACCTCCTCGAGCAGGAAACAAGCAGCCGTATGCTGCTTCCCGACTTGGATAAGCGGAGGCTGCTCCTGCCGGCAGCGGTCGGCTGCGTATTCGCACCGGGAAGCGAACCGGCAGCCGGCTCCTCTTTCATGGAGGGCCGGGACGGTGCCGGGTATGGAGTACAGTCGATTGCCCTTTTTCGCGGGAGTCGGAATGGAGTTGAGCAGCCCTATCGTATACGGATGGCGGGGGTGATCAAAAATCTCCGATGCCGTTCCATGCTCCACCACTTTGCCGGCGTACATGACGATAATGCGATCGCACATATCGGCGATCATGCCGAGATCATGGGAAATGAGCAGAATCGCCGTACCGTCATCCTCGCGGATGCTGCGCATCAAGTCAAGAATCTGGGCCTGGATTGTAACATCCAGCGCTGTCGTCGGCTCATCCGCAATCAAGAGACCCGGGTTGCAGGAAATGGCGATCGCGATCATGACACGCTGCCGCATGCCACCCGACAGCTGATACGGATATTCGTGCAGCAGTTTCTCCGGCCGGGGAAGTCCCACCTTGCGAAACAGCATAATTGCGCGCTCCCGTGCCTCGCTCTTGGAACAGCCCAGATGGAGTCTCAGGCTCTCCGTCACCTGAAAACCGACCGTCAAGCCATGGTTTAAGGAACTCATCGGGTCCTGGAATACCATCGATATTTCCTTCCCTCGAACCCTTTGCAGCCTGCGGTTGTCATAGGCGTGAAGCGGCAGCTCATCCTTGTACCACAGTTCACCCCCGCTGATCCGCATGGCCGGAGGAAGTAAACCCAGCACGGAAAGCGACAGTATGCTTTTGCCGCAGCCCGATTCGCCGACAACGCCCACGATCTCTCCTTTTCCGATCTGAAGGGACACATCCTCCAGCACATTCACGGCCGTCCTGCGGGACGTTTGCAATTCGATCCTCAAATTGCGGATATCAAGAACCTGTTCGTCCTGTTTGGTTCCCAGTTCCATGCCAATCACCTCTATCCTCTCTTATCCCGGACATCGCGGACCCCGTCGCTTAGGAGATTAAAACCGAGCACGGTCAGCGTGATTACCAGCCCCGGTGCGAGGGTAAACCATGGGGCCTTGCCCAGAAAGCTCTGCGATTCGTTCAGCATTCTTCCCCAGCTTGGGTCCGGCGGCTGCACGCCTAGTCCCAAATAACTGAGCGCAGCCTCCACCAGAATCGCGGTCGAGAAGCTTAAAGCTGCCGTAGTGACGATAGAGGACGCTATATTGGGAAGAATCTGAATGAAAATAATGTTCATGTGACCTGCGCCGATGCCTCTTGCAGCCTTCACATATTCCGCTTCGCGATGCTGCAGCACCCCGCTGCGAATGACCCGCGCAAACGACGGAATGGATAATATTCCGATGGCCAGCATCGTCTGGAACATGCTGGGCTGGTAAATCGTGACGAGTAGCAAAGCGATGAGTATGCCGGGGAATGCTAGCAATGCATCGGTCCCCCTCATGAGGAGCTCATCCAGCCATTTGCCCGCGTAACCGGCCAAGGTTCCGATGATCAATCCTCCGGTCAACCCGATTCCGACGGATACGGCTCCAACCATAAACGCGGTCTGAGCTCCGACCATGACGCGGCTAAGCACGTCTCTTCCGAAGTTGTCGGTTCCCAGCCAATGATTCCAGCTCGGCCCTTGCAGCCGATCCGCAATCTTCATGACGTTGACGGCGTGCGGGGTATAAAACAGGCTGATCAGCATGATTGCAAGCAGCAACGATACAAACGTCATCCCCAGCACCAAACTTAAGCTGTATTTTCTATTCATCATAGCTTAGCTCCTACTTTAATCGGATTTGCGGATCCAGCCAGCGGTAGGACAGATCAACCAAGAAATTAATCGTAATGACGGTAAAGGCTATGATCAGTACCAACCCTTGCACCAGCGGATAGTCGCGGTTTCCAATGGCCGTTATGAGCAGGCTGCCGAAGCCCGGGAGTGTAAATACCTGCTCAATGACCAGGCTGCCGGCGAGCAGCTCGCCAAAATGAATGCCGATAATCGTAATGACGGGCAGCAGCGCATTCTTCAGCACATGCCGGTAATGAACGTCTTTCTCAGGCAGCCCTTTGCTTCGAGCAGTCCTTACATAATCCAGGTTCAGCTGCTCCAGCATCGTCGTCCGCAAGTACCGCACCACGATAGCAATCTGCGGAATCGCGAGCGCGATGGCGGGAAGCAGCAAGGATCGCAGGGCGAATAGCGGACTCTCCGACCATCCGACGTACGTGCTGACCGACACCCATTTGAGGGTAAGGCCGAAGACCAAAATCAGAATGATACCCATCCAGAACGAAGGAACGGCTAGACCGATCTGGGTACCTATCGATACAACCATATCCACGAGCTTTCCCTTGGTCCGGGCTGCCAGTATGCCCAGCGGTATGGCTACGCATACCGTAATTGCCATAGCCAGCACAGCCAGGGAAAACGTGACCGGCAGACGGGCTGCGATTAAATCCAGAACCGGCTCGGAGAACCTTAAGGATTCCCCGAAGTCCAATATCGCAATGCCCTGAATCCAGTCGATAAATTGCTCGCCAAGCGGGCGATCCGTGCCGAGCTTCGCCTCCAGCATCGCAATTTGCTCATCCGTGGCCTCTACGCCAAGAATGGTAAGCGCCGGATTGCCGGGAATGATGCGGAACACGGAGAATGTCAGCACCACAATAAACAGCATCGTCAGCAGCAGCGTGAGCGTTCGTCTTGCATAGTAGTTCATCCGGGCACCTCCAGCCCCCTATTCCGTGAAGTAGACACTCGACAGATCTTGGACATAGAGCGGATACTGCTTGTAACCCGCAAGTTTCTTATTGAGCGCCACATTGGAGTTCGGGTCCATGATGTAAATCGCAGCAGCATCTTCGGCTAGAATTTGTTGGGCTTTCTTATACAGCTCCACCCGTTTCGCATCATCCACTTCGGTTACCGCCGAACTGAGGACAGTATCAAATTCAGGGTTGTTATAATTGAAGAAATTGTTGGATGCATCGGAAATATATTTGTTCAAAATCTGATACGGATCCAGCTTGCCGTCAAGGCCAATGATCGTCAGCTCATAATCGCGGCCCTTATAGATCCGTTCGAGCCATACGGCCCACTCCACCGGTTCGATTTTGACTTTCACGCCGATCTGCTCCAGTTGCGCAGCAACGACTTGGGCCGTATCCACATGGAACTGGTAGTTGGAAGGCACGGAGAGCGTCGTCTCAAACCCGTTCGGATAACCCGCTTCGGCAAGCAAAGACTTGGCTTTCTCCAGATCGGTGTCATATTGATTTTCGAGACCTTCCTGATAATATTTTGCAAGCACGGGGCTCAGGTTCGAACCGATCTTCGTACCGTAACCGAGCGCAACCCCTTGAATGATTTCATCCTTATTGATGGCGAAATTCAGGGCTTGGCGAACTTTAATGTCGCTGAACGGTTTCTTGGCGTTATTGAAGGCAACCAGCTGCACCAGATTTTGCGGCGCGCTCAGGGTGGTATAGTCGTTGGCTATCTCCTCCAGCCGCTCCGTCCCGATCCGCGGGAATACATCCACCTCTCCGGATTTCAAAGCCAGCAGTCCTGCTTCCGCATCCGTAATGATCCGGAATTCGACCTTGTCGAGCGAAGGCACATCCTTCACATAATAATCCGGGAACTTCTCGACAACGAGCCGCTGCCCGGGCAAGTATTCCTTAAACTTGAACGGTCCTGTGCCAATCGGGTTCTTATTGCTGTCTTCATACCCCTTCGGAATGACCGCAGAGGTCAATGCCGTCAAAAAGGAGGAGCTGTTCTGCTTCAATTGGATCTCAATCGTGGAATCGTCCTTGGCCTCAACCGACTGAACGTCCTCGAAAGCCGACTGCAGCGGTTTTCCCGTATCCAGCCCAGCCAAGCGGGAATAAGAATACGCCACATCCTCTGCGGTTACCGGGTTCCCATTATGGAATTTCACCCCGCTTCGCAGCTTGAACGTATAGATCAGACCGTCATCCGAAACTTCGTAAGATTCCGCAATAGCCGGATTAAGCTCGCCCTCCTCGTTTGGCTTCAACAGCCCCTCGAACACATTGAACAGCACTTCATTCGTGCCGGCTGCCACCGCCAGGTGAGGATCGAGGAAGTCAAGATCCTGCAAAATAATGACGACAACGTCGCCGCCCTGCACCTTGGCTCCGGCGGATTGCTCCGTCTTGATTTCCGGTGCCGGCGCAGATGACGTATTGGCAACGCCGTCGCCGCCTCCATTGGTTCCCCCCTCTGGACTGCCGGTTGGAGCAGCAGCGTTGTTATTGCCGCAAGCGGCCGTAAACAGAATCAATAAAGCCATCGTTAAAATACTCATGCCATGACGCAATCTGCGATTTTTTCTCATAGGTATGCCCCCTCCTTTTCTTATTTAAGAGATGATTTTGGATGAAACGGATAATCGCTGCGGAAGCTCTTGTATCGATGAAATCAGCTGGACCGAATCCAGCTCCTCGATCCCCAGCGTACCGAACCGGTTGATCAGGTAGCTCTGCATGCCCGCCCGCTCACTCCCGATGACGTCATCGTAATAGTTATCACCGACGTACAGGCTTTCCTCGGGGGATATCCCGGCGCGCTCCAGCGCTAACTGAAATATCGCCCGATCCGGCTTCTCGATTCCCACTTCTGAAGAGATCACGATCTCATCAAGGAGCGGCAGCAAGCCATTTCTCTCCAATACATCCCTTGCGGTATGATCCCAATTGCTGATAAGGCCCACCCCGTAGGAGTGTTCTTTCAAGTTCTCCAGAACGGGGCGGGTGAATGGAAACGAACGCCAGCCGACGCATTCCAGCTCCAGCTGAACCTCCAAAATCCGCCGGTATTGCTTCGTCAGATCAAAATGCAAGCCCAGCGAATGATTGAGCACGCCCAAGTACCATGGAAAAAAGGTATCGCGTTCCTTGGCCAGCACCCCCGGGTAATCCCTCATGAAATGTTTATCCGCCAGATGGTACGCCTCTTCGATCCGCTCCTGCGGAATGCTCACCCCTTGCTCCGCCAGGTAGCGGACGTAAACCTGTTCCCTGTCCTGATACACTAATGTGTATCCCAGATCAAACCAAATGAAGTTGATCGCCAAATTCCTTTACCTCCCTGTCTTATTCATGGATGATCGGCAGCCAAAGCTTCGATGGATGCAGCTCATCATGGTATATCGTCTGAGTCGCCGTCACGAAGTCGGCCTCCGTCGCTTCCCCCGGATTCATCACCCGGTTCGGATTACGGTCAAAGGTCGGAAACAGCGAGCTTGTGACATGAAGGCGGATGCGGTGGCCTGGGCGGAACACGGCTGCCGTCGGCCCAAGCGATATTTCGTATCGGTGCACTTCACCCGGCACAACCGCCTCGGGAGCCGATAAACCATGTCGGTAGCTCGCTCTCACGATGCCCTCCGCGATATTATAGGAACGCCCGTCCGGGTACGCATCGACAAGCTTTGCGACAAAATCCGTATCCTCGGCCGAAGTGGATGCATACAGCTCAACCGTCACCTCCCCGCTAAGAACCAGCTCCTCCTGGAGAGGCTCCGTCGAATAGACCAGCACATCATTCCGAACCTCATTCGGTATCTGATTGCGAGGACCCATCGGCGTTAAATCGGGCACGGCGCCGGAACGGCCGCCGAGTGCGGGCACTGGGATCGAAGGATGGTACACATACGTGTCGGGATACTCCTCAACCGGCGCGCTCGTGGTCAGCGTTCCGTCACCATGGATCGAGTTCGCTCTCGACGCGCTGTGAAGATAGTAAGCCGTATCCTGTGCTTCGGCTGGTGGCCACTGCTCCGCTTCGTGCCAGGTATTGCTTCCCATTCGAAAATAGGTGACCGGGGCCAGTTCATGAAGCGGCTCCTTCCCTTTCAGCCAACGGTCAAACAACCGGAGCTGCAGTTGATCTACCCGGTTGGCCGCTTCCGGTCCGAAATCCAACTCCCCGACATATCTCGACCACGGCATGTGAAACCACGGCTCTATGTACAAATACTGGTGTGCCTTTGCGTTCTCCGTGGCCCCCCGCTTACGGATCCCGGTGAAGTTCTCGATCGTCCCGTCAATAAAAATGTCGTACCACCCGCCAATATGAAGCGCAGGCACCTCGACCGATTCATACTTTTCTTTCAAGGAAGTAGCATGCCAATACTCGTCACGGGACGGATGCCTCAGCCATTCCAGATAGTAAGGTGCGAGCTCCTTAACCGACTCGGGCGGATCGTTCAGCGGCAATCGCTTGTAAAAGGAAAACACGTCCCCGTATAACGCCGACAGCTCGGCTGCCCAGTCCCCGCGTCCGCGGCGAAGCGCGGTGTCCTGGGCCGCGAACAACATCCACGATTGCTGCAAGGCCAGGCTCAGGGCACCGTTTCGGTAGGCTTTGCCCTGATAGGAGTCGGAGCCGATCATGGCAGGTGCGATGCAGGCCAGATGAGGCGGTCTGCTGGTGGCCGCCAGCCACTGCATGGCACCCGCGTACGAGAATCCGTACATGCCGACCTTCGGTATGGCGTACGGAAGTGAGGCTGCCCACTCAATGGTGTCATAGCCGTCCTCGGCCTCATGAATGTATGGATGAAACGCTCCCTCCGAGGACCATCGGCCTCTGGCATCCTGCACGACCACTACATACCCGTGCCGGGCATACCAGCTCGGATGCGCGTAATTCATCGTCTGCGCATCCTGCCTGTTGTACGGAGTTCGCAGCAGCAGCACTGGATAAGATTGGTCATCATTCGGCCGGTAAACATCCGCATACAGGCGGACGCCGTCCCGCATCGGTACGGGAATGCCCCGTTCCGTTCGGATTGAATCTTGAATGGACATCGATATTTCACCTTTCCGACAGAAAATAAGGATAAAAAAAGAGATGCCGCGCTAATCTTCCGATTAGCAGCAGACATCTCCAGTTGACTGGTAAATGGCATTATTCCGACAATGACAATTGGATTTGTGTGATATCGTATCGCAGTTTGTACGTCTCGTCAATAACCTATTTTCGCTGGCGTGTTTCCTCAAGTCAGCGATTCATATAATGAGTAAGTTACGGGTTGACAACGGCGGCATTGCTTATTAACATTCAGTTAAGCTTATATAGTCCATTATTCCGATCTTGATAATGTAAGATTAAGTCTACCAGTCAACTGGAGACACTTTTCCCCGATCCTTTGGAGGAAAGTGTCTTTTTTTATTCATCCATAAGGAGTGAAGACCGTGACCCGGAAGAAAGAAATCAAATTATCGGCTTACCTTGTAGGCACCGGCATGCACGCCTCTTCTTGGCGGCGCGACGATGCTATGCCCGGGGCAAGCATCAACATCGATTATTACCGAACGCTTGCCCAAACTGCGGAACGTGGCAAATTCGACATGGTGTTTCTGGCCGACAGTCTGGCCATTAACGAAGAGTCCCATCCTAACATCCTGAACCGGTTCGAGCCTATCACACTGATCTCCGCCCTGGCGGGCGCGACCTCCCGCATCGGGCTGGTCGCCACGGCTTCCACCTCTTATGTGGAGCCCTTCAACCTGGCGCGCCAGCTGATGTCCGCAGACCATATCAGCAAGGGGCGGGTAGGCTGGAACATCGTCACGACCCGGGACTTATCCGGCAATACGGCACGGAACTTCGGCGCTGCAGAGCATTATGAGCTGGAGCATCGCTACCTTAGAGCTGCCGAGTTCGTAGATGTCGTTCGCGGCCTCTGGGATTCGTGGGAGGATGATGCCTTTGTCTTCGACAAGTCTTCCGGACGCTTCTTCGAGCCAGATAAGCTTCATCGCCTTCAACATCGGGGCGAATTCTTCTCCGTGGAGGGGCCGCTTAACATCGCACGCTCCCCGCAGGGGCAGCCGGTTCTGGTCCAAGCCGGCAACTCCGCTGCCGGTCAGCAGTTTGCCGCAAACGTGGGCGAAGTGATTTTTGCAATTAAATACAATTTCGAAGATGCACGGGAATACTATCAAGCCTTCAAACAGAAGATTGCGGCTTCCGGCAGAAATCCGGATGATGTATCCATTGTCCTTGGGATCTCGCCGGTCATCGGCGCGACAGAGGACGATGCGCTGCGCAAGCGCAAGCAGTTTGAGGAGCTGCTTACGGATGAGACGATTCTGGATTTTTTGGCGGATTATTTTAAGGATGTCGATTTTACCGGCTTCACGCCTGAAACCACCGCTCAGGAAGCCGGACTGGACATCCTGCAGGCGAGGAATCCGGACTATCCCAAACATCAGCCCGTCATCGCAAGGGAGAATCCTACACTGCGCGAAATCTATTCGCTCATTATCGGCTCCTTCAGCGGGGACCACTTGGTCGGTACGCCGGAGAAAATCGCGAATACGCTGGAACATTGGTTCAAGGAAGGCGCCGCGGATGGCTTCATGCTCATGGCTCCCGGCCTTCCCGATGGGCTCGAGGATTTTGTGGACGGGGTTGTCCCGCTCCTCCAGGAACGGGGACTGTTCCGGCGGGAATATACCGGAAGCACGTTACGGGAGCATTTCGGTCTGCCGATCCCTCCCAACCGCTTCCGTACAGCGTCTGAGGCGCAGGCTGCCACGCGTTAAGCGCTAGCGTTGATCGATAGGACCGACAGATAACCTCCATGCCCCGAACGTTGGAGGAGTCATCGCCCCGCATGCTAAAGCGCCCACCCGTAGTGAAACGGGAGGTGCTTCTTTGTATCAGGCCAACGTGATGATATCGTTGGTCGTTTCATCTACTCCGTCAGAATAGCCGGACTACACCGGCCCCCTCTGACGTTCCAATTTCATCTTCGTGAAAAAGAAGCCAGTCAGCTTACGGACTGGCTCGATCAGCTTCTTATGCTTGCAGCGTTCCTGCCGGTTTCCCGGCTAAACTTCCGGCTTTCTGCAAGGCCTGCTCCAAATCGTCAATAAGATCCAGCGGATCCTCGATGCCAACGGACAGTCGGATCAGATCCGGCGTTATGCCGCCGGAGAGCTGCTGCTCCGGCGATAGCTGGGCATGGGTCGTACTGGCAGGGTGAATGACCAACGACTTGGCATCCGCGACATTGGCCAGATGGGAGAACAGCTCCAGGCTGTCAATAAATCGATTGGCTGCCTCAAACCCGCCTTTTAAGCCGAAAGTAAAGATAGAACCTGCGCCTTTCGGGAAGTAGATTTGACCCAGTTCATAGTAAGGGCTTGATGCAAGTCCCGGGTAATTGACCCAGGCCACTTCGGGATGCTCGTTCAGATACTGCACGATGCGATTCGTATTGGACAAATGCTTCTCCAGCCGCAGCGACAGCGTCTCGAGTCCTTGCAGCAGCAAGAAGGAGTTGAACGGGCTGATGGCTGCCCCGATGTCACGCAGAAATTGAACGCGCAGCTTCGTAATATAAGCGGTCTCGCCGAATTTCTCCAGGTACCGGATCCCGTTATAGCTTGGATCAGGCTCCGTAAGCCCCGGGAATTTGCCGCTCTCCCAATCAAACCTGCCGCCGTCCACAATCAGGCCGCCGATGGTGGTGCCATGGCCCCCGATATATTTCGTCGCCGAATGGACAACGATATCGGCGCCATGCTCAATCGGTCTGATCAGATACGGTGTTCCGAAGGTGTTGTCTACGATTAACGGGATTCCATGTTCATGGGCTATATCCGCAATGCGCCTGAGGTCCGGTACGTTGAGCCCCGGATTTCCAATCGATTCAATGAAAAGGGCTTTTGTATGCTCGTTGATGGCGTGCCGGAAATTCTCGGGATCATCCGGGCTGACAAACGTCGTCCGGATGCCAAGCTTGGGCAGCGTGACGGCAAGCAAGTTGTAGGTTCCGCCATAAAGGGTGTTCGCGGCTACAATCTCATCGCCGGCCCCTGCAATATTAAATATGGAATACGTGACGGCCGTCGAACCCGAGGCCACAGCGAGCGCGCCAGAGCCACCCTCCAAGGCAGCTATTCGCTGCTCCAGCACCTCATTCGTCGGATTGCTGATTCGGGTATAGGTGTTCCCCGGCTCTTCAAAATTCAGCACAGCACGAGCGTGCTCCGTATTCTTGAATACAAAGGAAGAGCTTTGGTAAATAGGTACCGCTCTTGCGCCCGTCACCGGATCCGCCTCTTGCCCAGCGTGCACTTGCAACGTATCGAATCTCCATTTTTTTGAAAGGTTCTGCTGATCTGTCATCATGGTTCATCTCCTTTTTCTCCTATACAAACCAAAAGGAGACTGAAGGCATCGTCCCTTGGGAACCCCTTCAGTCTCCAGTATTTCTGGTCAACTCCGTATACAGCACTTATATCCAATTATTCCTACTTATATAGTAGTTATATTGTACTTCCAACCGTACAACGTGTCAATGTGATGCGTTCAGCGGATCCTTAATCGATTATCATGGCATTCTTAGTATGATCCTTATCCCTTGACCGCTCCTAAGAAAGCACTCTTCACAAAATACTTCTGGAGAAACGGATAAATACACAGAATGGGCATAGTCGCAATCACGATTGTAGCATATTTGATCGTTTCTCCGATGTTTCGAGCTTCTCCTACACCTGCTCCAAAAGAAATGTTATCCGTCCCGTTGTTGATCAAAATCTCGCGCAACACCAATTGTAGCGGATACAATGTACGATCTTGTATGAATAGCGATGGAATAAACCACATGTTCCATTTGTCTGCCGCCGTGTATAACATAATTACGCTAATGACTGGCATGGACAACGGGATCACTATTTTTAGAAGCACGGTCAAGTGATTGGCACCGTCGATCTGGGCCGACTCCTCAAGTTCAACAGGCAACGACAAAAAGGCGGTTCGCAAAATAATCAGGTGAAACGTATTTACCGCAAACGGAAGGAGCAGAGCCCACATGGTGTTCATGATACCCATATCTTTCACTACAAGATAGAACGGTATGAGCCCAGCATTAAAGAACATGGTTACGACAATAAACAACATTAGGAACTTGTTCCATATGAAATTGCGGCGCGATAGCACGTATGCCGCCAAAATCGCCATCGTTACATGTAGAATGAGACCTCCGCCAGCCAGTCGAAGCGTGTTCCAGTAGCCCGACCAAACCGCCGGATTGCCAAGCGCTCTCTCGTAAGCCCGTGTACTAAAACCGGCTGGTTTCCACAGCAGTCCCTTTCTAGCCATAAGCAGGTCCCCATCGCTGAACGAAGCGAACAAGACGTAGATCAATGGATAAAGCGTAACAGCAACCAGCGTGGTCAGCAGAAAGTACACGGCAATGTCAAGTATACGGTCGGATAAACGCATGGGTTCCCCTCCTTACCACAAACTGTTTTGGTTTGTTTTTCGGGTTAGCGCATTGGCGATAACAAGCATCAGGAGATTGATTGCAGAGTTAAACAATCCAATGGCCGAACTGAAACTCCAGTCATTGTCGAGTAAGCCTTTACGATAGACGAACGTGGAAATAACATCCGCCGATTCATAGATCACGGGATTATAAAGCAATAATATTTTTTCGTACCCTACATCCATCAAATGACCTATCCGCAAAATAAACATGATTGTAATCGTCGGTAGAAGCCCTGGCAGCGTTATGCTTCGAATTTGCCGCAAGCGACTTGCGCCATCTATACGCGCTGCCTCGTATTGTGCCTGCGGGATCGTCGATAGCGCTGCTGCATAAATAATCGACTCCCAACCGACCCGTTGCCAGATTTCGGACATCACGTATATGCCGCGGAACAGCCCTGGCTGCTGCAGCAAATCATGTCCATCGCCCCCCGTCAAAAACGTAAAGGCGAGATTCGCGATGCCGCCGCTCTGGGTTAGATCCTTGACCAAGCCGCAAACGACGATCAGCGAGATAAAATAAGGCATGAACGAAACCGTCTGTACGAATGATTTGACATATCGCGAGCGAACTTCATGAATCAAAAGCGCCAATACAATCGGAGCTGTAAAATCGAATACCAGGGAGTAAAGACTTAGCAGCACGGTGTTCCGAAACAAGCGCCAGAAATAGTGGCTGTCGATAAAAGATCTGAAATGTTCCAATCCGACCCATTCGCTTCCCCAAATCCCTTGAATCGGTGAATAATCTTTAAATGCGATAACCGCGCCGAACATAGGCAAATACTGAAATAAAACATAATAAGCGACGATTGGAATAGCGAGCACATAGAGCCATTTGTTACGCTTGAAATCTTTGGCGACTCTTCTGATCATCGGTTCAGGAAACGGTCGTAAGCAGCCTGTTGAATTTCTAGCGCGCGTCTGATACCAAGAGACTCCAGCTTTTCCGTAAGCTCACGAAAAGCTTCATCCGCCGGTTCTGATCCCAGAATGACCTTTAGTGTGATCTCGTTGACTAGCGTGTCGACATCAGACATAATGCGCGCAAATTCGTTCGATTCCTCAGATGTGATCGACACGGGCGGAAGTACGTGCTTAAGGTTGTCCGTTTTCCAGTTGTCGTAATTGTGATCCTCATTCGTCACGGCCAATTTACCGATCAGCTCCTTAGATTCTACGTACGGACCTGGATTTACGGTATGGGTGTAGAGGGTCAATGCTTCTAGGTAGGACAGTTTGTCTGGGTTACTCGTGATTAATTCTGCCAGCTCCGGTTTGCCGTCTTTCCAATGGAATGACTGTCCTTCGATTCCATAATTGAAAAGCAGGTAGCCCTCTTCTCCGTAGGCATAATCAAGCACTTGAACGGCAAGCTCTGGATGCTTGCTGCTGGCGGATATCGCAGCAGACGCTTCCGCCCCGTACATCCACGCTTCCTGTCCAAACTTCGGAGTTTCCCCTTTTTGCAGCACGGGATAAGGCGCGAACACGAAAGTCGCTTGCGGGTCTCCATCCCTAAGAGCAGCCTCCCATTTGTCGATATTGGCACCCGAGGAGACGGTTGCTCCCGAAGCCCCTGTCATCATATTCGCATCCTGCGTTTTTCGGTCGTTCTGCGTAAAGTTCGGGTCGAGCAATCCTTCTTCGTACCATTGATTCATTGTTTTCAAAAACTGCATATATCCGGGCTGCAGCGGACCATACAGCACTTTCCCGTCTTCGTGATAAAAATCACGGATCACGCCGAATGCCCCGATAAAAGCTCCATCCAGAAAACCTTGCAGCGCATGGGTTTGGCTGCTAAACGTCAATGGTGCACGTACGCCTTTTCGCTCCTTGAACGCGATCAACACTTGGTGCCATTCGTCGATCGTTGTGGGGACATCCAAATTTAGTTCCTGAAGCCAATCCTTGCGCAGCACCGGACCTGCCCACTGTGTGGTCATGCCGCCTTCTTTAAGAAACGGAAATGCATAATAGTCTCCGTTGTCCGTTTTCACCAATTTGTCGATATCGGGATGCTCCTGTAAATACTTTTTCAAGTTCGGCGCATGCCGGTCGATGAGTTCGTTCAGTTTTAAAATATATCCGTCTTTCAAGGCCTTTTCAGGCCCACCTGACACACCATCCAGCCAATTATATTCGATAATGTCGGGTAAATTTCCTGAAGCAAGCATTACGCTGAACGATTCCTTTGCCTGTGTTGCAGACACCTCAGAAAACCGAATCGGTACCCCGATCCGTTGCTGCCATTCCTGATAAAAAGGAATATCGTTAACGCTCGGTTTGAGCGTCGTCTGGCTTTGCAGCCAGTACGTCAGTTCGGACCCATTTTGGATTGGGTAGACAGCCTGCCCGTCTACCGTTTCAACGTTCGAAGAACTGCTTGCCGATCCGGTGATTTGATCGGAGACTTCATTATGTCCCGAGCAAGCCGAGATAAGGATCAATATCACCAGCACAAGCGGCAGAATGGCAACTTTTTTAATGGTCAACATATTTGGTTACTCCTTTTGAGCACGGGTTTCATACTTGAAACGATGAGCTCGGTTTGATAATATTCATATTAAACAGGGACGATTAGTCGATTTTAATAACAAAAAAAGAGGGGTATTGAATATGATCGAATACCGCAATAGCGTTTTTCTTTGTACCTCTGAAATCACTCTCGGATTAATAAGCGGAAAATGGAAGCCTTTGATTTTAAGTCATTTATCGAAACAAACCTACCGGTTCAACGAACTTCAGAAGTTGATGCCCGGAGCTACGCAAAAAATGCTGACGATGCAGTTAAGAGACTTGGAAAACGACGGATTAATCGCCCGGAAAGTGTATGCGGTAGTTCCGCCAAAGGTCGAATATTCGCTAACCCAATTGGGGGAGGCGCTCATGGTTATATTAATCCAGCTTCGCGACTTTGGGACAGATTATATGCGGTTATTTCCGGACGACGAACTGCCATCCACAACACAAGAACATGAGGTTAACGGTTAGCAACTTGATGAGAATAGCTTCCATTCAACAGAATTAACCCTCTTAATTTACTACCTGCCAGATGCGGCGCCCCCACCTCATCGGCTTGTTCGTCAATAATCACAACCACGTTTAGCGGAAACAGTTTGCCAAGCAGTGCCCACACCACGAGCGGATTGCCTCCAACCGAAATGTAGTGAACGCCATCTTCATCAAACGCCGCGAGTCCTGTCACCCCCAATATATCCGAAGCAGTGTGTTCAATCCATTCAGAACGTTCCGGCCAGGTTGTACGATCTGCGGATACGTGGATATGCTCAGGACGATACATATATCGGTGTCCTCGCATAGCTTGCCCAACATCCACACGATACTCGTAATTTCCATCTGACAATTTCAGATTTAATATAACCCGTCCTTGTTCTTTTGCTTCGGGTACGATATCTATTTCGTTTTGGAAACTTGCTTCATTGTTATTCTGTTGCTCTGATGTACGGGAACCGATCCAACTGCGGGTGGCTGCGTAGTAATCGCCCTCAGCATAATCGAAGACAACGGAGTCTGTCGGCCCGTCCTTCTGATACGGCAATAGATGAGCGGGATGCCAGCAGAGTAAGTTTTTTGCGGCCGTAATCGGTTTTCCAATTGCCGCAGGCAGCACCATTCCGAGACGATATTGAAATCCGTATCCAACCATGGAGAGTTCAGGGCTTAGGAAACTTTGCGCGAAGCGTACAACCTCTCTGTGAGGCATTTGTTTGACCATCAGTTCTGTGAGGAAACGATTCCGCGCCGGCTCGATAAAACGAAGTCCCTTCGATTGATCCCCCTCCACGATCATAATAGGAACTTCCTCCCAGTTCTCAAAAGGCATCAACGCATCTCTCAGGAGGATAAGTTGGTGCAGATACTCATTAAACAACTGCATGATTTCGGGGCTGCCCTTCGGCCCCATTAAAATGCTCACCACCTGTGGCGTCCATCGATGATTGTCACACTGGCTTCGATGAACAAGCTGGAGCAAGCCTTTCTCTCCGTATATCAGCCAAGCCCACTTCTCTAAATAATATTCTCGAGCCCAGCTAGACAACGTGTTTCCGATTTTTTGAGCCTGATCGAGGAACGGGCGTTTCGTTTCATCTCCCGAGGCGACTAAGGCCAACGGCAGCACGGCTTCTCTTCCGGAAACTCCTAAGCTGGATTGGAGATTCCTTAAGAGCGACTCAGCGGCAGCATAGTCCCCAAGCTGTAAGCAAACCGCCTCGAGTAATGCACTTGTTTCGCGGACGATATCTTTTGCGCGGTACACTCCAGCAGGGAGTTCCCAATGCGATTTCTCTTTAGAGTCTACAGAACGAAACATCGTAGTCTCGATATCAATTCGCGACCCAAGTCGCAGACTGCTATCCTCTATTTTGATCCGATATTCCAATTAATCTCTCCCCCTTTCGTTATTTCTGACTCAGTATAAATTCAATTGACATACTTGAAAAGTACGCACTTTTGGGTATGTCAATTTCAATGAAGTGACTTAGTTTCATGAAGGAAACCGTAGTTAACATTAGGATAGAAGATACCCATAAATTAGGGTGCACGGGTTTACAAGCCAATCATCATTCCATCCTATAATTGCAAAACGATAAGATATTTATCTAATCGGTAATCGGACTATGTTCTTGTCCTTCGACATTCGGATTATTACCTTTTTCGGCTATTCACTTTACACAGACAAAAAACAGTCAGATCTAATATGCAAGGTCTGACTGTTGCAATTATTCACCTGTCAATTCATCATTCATTCTTTGTATTTCAAATAGATATCTATCGCGGCCTATCCAACATCAATTTCGGCCAAATGTTAAAGAATATGCTTGGTCAACTGATATAATTTTAGTGCGTCCTTCTTGCTAAGCGTCGGGAGATCGAGATCAACGGGCTTGGTTCGGTCCCAGGCAATGAGGGGCTGGGATGGAGGATTATCCATCAGCTTAATGATCGGTTGAATACTCCTCTCCACCGGCTGTGCGAAGAGCTTGCCCATTACGCGCAATATTCCCTTGAAAGGCTGGGCCAAATGATTCGTACCGCTATGGGTATATCCGGGATGGTTTAGTATGAAACGTGTTTTCCCGGTCTTGTGGTTCTCAGCATACGCAACCCCCAGCAAATCATTCGCCCGTCCTCCCTGCAGAGTCGCCTTCAACAGACCATACCCCTGTTGAAGTGTAAGGTCATCGTAGTGAACGACTCCCTTCGTCATTCCAGTGCCTCCGATGCTTACAATGACCGGATTGGTCCCCCTCTCCAACAATTCCGTTAAACCATAACTCAGAATAAATCGGCTGACATAATAGAGCGCAAAAGTGCTTTCAAAACCATCTGGAGTCAATTTCCGTTTAGGAAATTGTTGCATCGCTGTAAGCACCAGTCCGTCAAGCGACATATGGTGTTGTTGAACTTCTTGAATGACGCGGCGGTTCTCAGACAATGATAATAGATCAGCTTGAATAAAGGATGCCCGGTCTGCGGCGCCAAGTCTTGCAGCCTCGTCTAGAAATTCCTTACCCCGGAGACGGTTGCTGCCTGTCACCGTCACTCTGCTGCCCTGGCGTAAATAATAAATGGCGATCCCTTTGCCCATCCCGGAAGTACCTCCTGCTACGAATAAGTCCTTCACCTTCCCACTCTCCCACATATGAATTAAGCTATAAATGTTGACTAGACAACAGTTGTCAATTACCATATTAATAGTAATCTCCAATGCGAATCAATCAGCAAAAGAGCAGATCTGTTGTGTAGACAACAATAGATCCAAATTGTATCCTTCCCGGCTACGGATCACGAGACAAGGAGATGGTGTGGGATGGGTTTAGCGAACCCGAATGATCCTCGCGCAAAGCGAACGAGGAAATATATTCAGAAAGCATTTACGGATTTGCTTGTAGAAATGGACTTCGAAGACCTCTCGATTCAGGATATTATGGATCGTGCTGAACTGAACCGAGCCACCTTTTATAACCATTATCAAGATAAATATGAATTGCTTGAGTTAACCATGACCAGCGCATTTACGGAGATTCTATCAACACGGATTCCTCCCGGTACGCAAATGCAGGGTACAGAGCTGTTGCGCAATCTAATGCTGGCAGTCTGTGAGTGGCAGATTGAAACGACGAAGCTGCTAAATGCACGGCGAACCCTTTCGCGGGCGATGGAGGACAATGCCAAGCAACAACTGTACAATGTCATCATCTCTTGCATGGCGCATGTCAAAGACCTCCCGGCGGAAGAGCAGCGAAGAATGGAATGGGTCGCGACGATGATCAGTTGGTCAATTTATGGGGTGGTTGTGAAGTGGAGTCAACGGCAGGAAGAGCCGGCGGAACAATTCATCGAGCATGTGCTGCCCTTCCTGATGTCGAACTTGCGTACGCTTAATCTGCAAGGCTCACAAGAGGAATCGGGGTAATCCAAAAGGATATTTAAGTCTATCCACACCCCTATTTTTTGCCGGCGCGTATGGTATGGTTCTCCGTGACTAATCTTCAACTAAACTGCTTGCATGGAAACATAGTTAGATACTTATCTAATCGGTAATCGGCTCATGTTCTTGTCCTTTTCGGCAATCGGTACAAGTTCTTGTCCTCGAATCGGGGCAAGAATTTGTGCCGATAAAACAAAAAAGCCGCTATTTTGAACTTAACCCTGTCAAGTAGACAACCTTAAAAAGCAGCCTTAAGCAACCTTAGTTCGGTACTCAATTGGACTAAGGTTGTTTAGTTTTTGTTGAAAACGTTCGTGGTTGTAAAAATGGATATATTGTTCAATTGCCATAATAAGCTCTTCCTCGGTCGAGAACGTGGCGAGTCGAAAACATTCCGACTTCAGGTGTCCAAAGAAGCTCTCGATACAGGCGTTATCCCAACAGTTTCCCTTACGCGACATACTCACTTTCATTTTCTTGCGCTTCAACAAGGCATGGTACTCCTTGTGGGTATACTGGAAGCCTTGGTCGCTGTGGAG